>JANMGQ010000084.1:0-45713 GCA_031374735.1 Hyphomicrobiaceae bacterium
GCGAAGATCACCCGGTGACAGTGGGACCATCAGTTCCACCGCAGGCACGACCCGATAGCGTCCTGTCATTTTCTTCACGGGTCCGGGCTATGGCCGAGCTGACTCCGCCACACGCTTCACTGACAACAGACCCTGGGAAGCTCGGTCTTGACTAAGGTTGGCAGCTACTCCGAACGCGCTCCCCTCCGAGGTCGAAACTTGCGCTCCGACCATGTGCCCCGCTTGCGAGACGTTTCCGTCCAACCCGGGGCTCGGGTCTTGTATGGGCGCGAAAGTGCCGTGTGCGCCGCGATCCGTCGACTGGGTAAGTACCTAGCTTGACGCCTGCACAAACCTGCGGCGCTCAGACCGGCGCTGAGGTCGTCAGCGAGTAGTAGAAGAACGTCGCGCCGAGCACGAACACGAGCAGCGCGCCAATGAGGCCGATGGCCGTCTGGGCGCGTGCGGCCCATCGGTTGTCCGCTGTGCCGGCCAGACGCGTCGCGGCGTCGCGCGATGTCGCCGCCAGCGCTGCCAGAGCCGAGACGGTGATGGCCGTGCCGAGCGCCATGACAAAGGTTGAGATCACACCGGCCCACAACAGTCCAAGGCCGTTGGCGACGAACAACACGCCGATCGCCCCCGTACACGGCCGGATGCCGACCGCGACGGCCAGCGTCATCGCGCGCCGCCACGACCAGGGACCTGCGACCTGATCCGGCCCCGGCAGATGCACGTGACCGTGGTGATCCCCGTGGCCGCAGGCCTGGTGATCATGTCCATGATGCCCGTGATCGTGCGCATGATCGTGCTTATGGTCATGCCCGTGATCGTGCGCATGCCCGTGCCCTTGTTTGTGATCATGCCCATGATGCGCCTGCGCGGCGTGGCTATGATGATCGTGCTTATGCCCATGCGCTGCATGATCGTGTTTGTGAACGACGTGCGCATGCGCTGTGGCGCCGCCAAACAACGTACGCAACTGGCGCACCAGAAGCCACAAGCCAAACAGCGCGACAATGGCCCAGCTCGCCCGTTCCAGCCACGCTTCCGTGGTCACAATCTGCGTGCGCGCCCCCTGCAGCAGCAGCACGACGATGCCGAACAGCGTCAGGGCCGAAAACGCCTGCACCACGCCTGAAAGAAACGCCAACTGCACACCACGCCGCACGGTTTGCCCGTCGGCCAGCATGTACGATGACACGATCGCCTTGCCGTGGCCGGGCCCAGCCGCGTGCAAAACACCATAGGCAAACGAGAACGCCATCAGCACCAGGCCGGCACCGAACGTGTTGCCGGCCTTGATGTTGCGCAGCGACTCCGCGAGCGTGCGCAGAAACCGCTGCTGCTGTTGCGCCACCCAGAAATAGAAGCGTCCCAGCATCCCTGTCGCCGGTTCGGCAACTGGCGCAACCGCGGGCTGACTACCAGGCCGCGGCGGCAGGAACGATTTTGGCGCGGCGGGTTGCTGGGGTTGCACGCCCGGTTGGGTCGATGGCGCCGGTTGCTGGGCAAAAACGGAGGACACACAGGCTGGGATGACAGCCAACAACAGCGCCACCAAGACACGACGCAAGAACGCGCTCACTTCAACCCTCATGATCCACTGCAATCGACGCCGACGGTCTTCACCGTACCGCCCATGCCGAGCCCGCCGCCGCCCAACTGGCTCCCGAACGCGCCGCCCAACTGCTTGTTCTGCGCCGCTTCGGCTTCGGGCACGCCAACTGTGAACTTACACGCCTTCGGTGCGCCATCGCCAAGCCTGACGGGATCTTTCTCGACCAGATCGAACGCGATGAAGAAGCTCGGGTCATAGACCGAGAAGGCGAAGCTCTTGTCGGTTGCAGGCACGGGCGCCGCCAACGGCGTGCGGAAATGCAGCGAGAGAATGCCGTCTTTATGCTCAAGCCAGAAGTCGGCGGGATCGCCCACCTTGATCTCCTTGCCCTTCAGCGTCGCAGTCATGAAGTAGCCGAATTCCTTCAGGCCCTCGATGTTGGTCTTGGCGAGCTCGTGAAGTTCTTCGCGGCTGAATTTGCCGTCCTTGTTGGTGTCCAGTCCCTCGACCGCCATGGCCGTGTAGAATTCGTCAAAGAACCAGATGTGGTCGACGCCCGCGATGGCGCCCTTGTCAAACACGATCGCAGCCTTGTGGGTCACGAACACGTGCGGGTGTGCCGTCGCCGCGGTTGGGGCAAGGGCGCCGAACGCGAACGCGCCCGCCGCGGCCAGTCGCCCAAGGCCAGCCCACCTGGGATTAACCATCATGTTAACCGTCATGGCGACACGCTCCATCGAAGCACAGCCTCACATCAAGGCTGTGCACTACCCCTAGCGACGCAATCAAGCAACTTCGCGGCAATCGGCTTCCTGGGCGCCGCCAGCGTTCGCCATTCGGTTTCTGTCGAACGAACGATCACACCGCCGCCGCAACAGCCACGCCCCGACGGGCGCGGTCCGGCTCCCGCTCGATCAGCCCGAGGTAGGCCAGCTCGACGGCATTCGCTTCGATCTCAAGTGCGCCCAGTCACTACCCGTTCCGAGGCCGCCACAACACGACGGCAAAAGGGCTTGTGACATGAGCGTCGTCGCCCGGTTTGGCGCGCCGTTGTCCCATTCAGGTGCCCTCAACAACCTTTTTTTCACGATTGTGCAGCTAAGGTCGCGGCTACACTTGGTCTTTGCTGAGCTCGCGCCCATGGCTACCAAGCCCGCCTTCGACGTTGCCGCTGGACTGGTCCGCGAAACGGGACAGATTGTCTCCTTTCGCGCTGTGCGAGGCCGTTCAACACCGCCGCGTCAGCCCTTCGAGCATCGTTTGGCGCGCGCTGGCCTGGCCATTGCGGCGCACGTCATTGAGGCGAACGCCGGCACGTCGCCTGACGGCGCCAGTGTGCACACGGGCACTGTCGTCGGCATTCTTGCGACACTTGCGGCTGAAGCGGGCCTGCAAGCCGCAAGTGTCAATCGGCGGGAAGCTGTGCCGACAGCCGTCGGCGGTTGGATCTATGGCGGCGTTGCCGATGCGATTCTGTTCAAGGGTATGACCCAGGGCGGCGTGACGACGGTGTGGGATTTCGTTGCCGCGGCAGCCGTCGAAGTGGGCGTGCCCGAGGCTGCTTTTCCAGATCTTGATGTCGTGCTCGGCCGGGCCGAGGCGCATATGGGCGAAAAGCCTTATCCCGTGTTGACCGTGCCGCCGGCACATCGTCCGCGCGCCGTCCTGCGTGCTGCAGCGGCCCGTCATCGCCATGCCATCCACGCATTCTGCGCGGATGAGGGTTTGTGCACGGCCCACGAGCAGGCGTTGGCGCTGGGGGCCGCGATCGCGCAGGTGATACGCACGGAAGAGCAGCCGGCCATCCTCGCGACGCTTGCAGCCGAGGTGTTGGTTGGCGCAGCGCGGCTGGCGCCGATGCCGTATGCCGTGGTTTAGGGCTTCGTTGCTGCAATACCGGTTGCGGATGTTGCCTTTGCAGAGTTTTGAGCAGCGCGCAGATTTTTCATAAGCATTCCGGCGCCCTTGTGGGGATCACAGCCGCAATCGAGCAGGCGTGTTGTCATCGCCGGTGCAAAAGCCGGCAGTTTCGTCTGCAGGAAGGCGCGGGCTTCGGCGCTCTCGTCGCGTACTTTGAGACTGACCTCTTTGTCCCGTTGCACCGTCGTCAGGCTGCCGATGTAGACGACATCGCCGGCTTTCAGTTCCACGGTCTGTCCGGAGAGTTTGGCGATCTCGCCTGTCAGATTTTGTCGCATCAACATGGGATGGCCAGGTCCCGCGCCCATGCTGCTCAGGAAATAGTGCCCCGGCGAGACGATGGTGGTGGCCCAGCCCTGTGCGCTCGGGTCTTTGGCGTCGACGCCAAATAGCATGGTCGAGGTCTTGGGTCTGCCGTCGGCGGTGTTGAGCATAATCAGCGCGCCGCTGTTTGATGTCGTCGCACTGGCACCAATGCCGAAAAAGCCGTTGCTCGTCCGCGATGTCTCAGAGGCAGCGCGCCCAAGCAGCAAGGCCGCGTCCTGGATTCTCAGCGATTGCGGCGTCTCGAGCTTGATGTCCTCGATTTTCGAGACCATGCGCTCTCCAAGCGGGCGAGCCTCAAGAGCAGCCATGGCCTTCGGGTCAGGCGCCGTCGATCCGCCGCAGGCGGCCAGCAGCACGGCTGTGCCGGCAAGCACCATTCGAGCCGGCGTCGTCCGGCTGAGCATGAGATGCTTTGGTCGCATGATCGTTCCCCTGCGGAGCGTCTTGCCGCGTCGATCCGCATCGCGCCATACCCCGATCGCTGGTGGCGATGAGAAACTGTTTATCGTTGCGATTGCGCATCAAACGCGTCGCTGGACGTGGTGGCACAAATCGGCGGGCTGCCCCTTTGTTGTGGGGCTGTGACGCGCTATGGACGCCAGTGAGCCACGTTCACGCAGGGGTGTGGCAAAGGGGGTCTCGCTCGTCCTAGATCGGGGCAAGCGGGAGCATGGACATTACGTATACGATGGCTGAGCCTAAAATCATAGCGCTCGACGCCATGGGCGGCGATCATGGGCCGTCCGTGACGGTCGCTGGCGCCGGTATAGCCGCGGCTCGACACGCGCACGTGTCGTTTCTGCTTGTCGGCGACGAAGCCAGGATTGGACCCGAACTTGCCAAGGTGCCAGCGCTGGCCGGCCGCGCGACCATCAAACATACCGACCAGGTCGTCGCCATGGACGCAAAACCCAGCCAGGCGCTGCGGCGTGGTCGTAACTCGTCAATGGGTTTGGCATTGGAGGCTGTGCGCGAGCGCCAAGCCGATTTCGCCGTCTCCGCCGGCAACACAGGCGCGTTGATGGCACTGTCGATGCTGATGCTGCGGCCGATACCCGGCATTGATCGGCCTGCGCTCGTTGCCCAGTGGCCGACCATCAACCGGCCTGCGATCGTGCTCGATGTCGGTGCCAACGTTGGCGCAAACGCCCGCGAGCTCTGCGACTTCGCCCTGATGGGCGCCGCCATGTGTCGCGCGCTGTTTGCCATCGAGCGTCCGACGGTCGGGTTGCTCAATGTCGGCGTCGAGGAGGTGAAGGGGGTCGAGGAGGTGAAAACCGCACACGCCTGGCTCAAGGAACTCTCAGCCGACCAGGGCTCAATCGACTACAAGGGTTTTGTCGAAGGCGACCAGATCGGCCATGCCGTCGTCGATGTGGTCGTGGTCGAAGGTTTCGCTGGTAACATTGCTCTTAAGACTGCCGAAGGCACGGCCAAGCAAATTGCCGTCTACCTCAAGGAGGCCATGACTTCCTCGCTGATCACAAAAATCGGCGCGCTGATAGCCAAGGCGGGCTTCATGGTGCTCAAGGACCGCATCGATCCGCGCCGCATCAACGGCGCCACCTTCCTCGGTCTCAACGGCATCTCGATCAAGAGCCACGGCGGCACGGATGCGCTTGGTTTTGCCAGCGCCATCGAGGTCGGGTATCAGATGGCGCGCAGCGGCATTGTCACGCGCCTGGGCTCGGACCTGCAGGCCTTCCACGGCAAGATTGACGCCATCGCCGCAAAAGGCGAGACGGCCAAGGGTTGAGGTTGGGCAATCGCATGAACCCTCATCCCGCACAAACGCGGCCTCTTTCGGCCGCGTGCTGATGCGGGATCCAGCGCAAGACGTCCGCGGAGCGGGCCCTTTTGTCTGGTCTATCATGTGCGCGACGCGCGCTCACCTGCTGGATCCCGCATCTGCGCGCGGCCTGAAGGGGCCGCACTTGTGCGGGATGACGCGTTTTCTGTTCATGCGATTGGCCGGGGGGTGAAGTTGAGCCATGCGGCCAGATCGATGTCGGCCCTAGTCATGGCCGGCCGCTGGCGGATCCCACGGCAATCGCTGGCGGCCTCACTTCAACCCGAGATGCTTCTCCAGCCAGTGGATGTCGTAAGTGCCCTTCTGGATGTCGGGTTGCTCGACGAGGTCCATGAACAGCGGGATCGTGGTCTCAATGCCGTCGATGACGAACTCGGACAGCGTGCGGCGCAAGCGGTTCATGGCTTCTTCGCGCGTCTTGCCGGTTACGATCAGCTTGGCGATCAAGCTGTCGTAGAACGGCGGCACGCGATAGCCGTGGTAGGCATGACTGTCGACGCGCACGCCGAGACCGCCCGGCGGATGCCAGTTGGTGATCAAGCCCGGCGAGGGGCGGAAGGTCTTCGGGTTCTCGGCGCAGATGCGGCACTCGATGGCGTGGCCGGTCAGCTCAATGTCTTCCTGCTTGACGGACAGGCCTTGACCCGCGGCCACGCGCAACTGCTCCAGCACGAGATCGATGCCGGTGACGGCTTCGGTAACGGGATGCTCGACCTGCAGGCGCGTGTTCATCTCGATGAAGTAGAACTCGCCGTCTTCGTAGAGGAACTCGACCGTGCCGGCGCCGCGATAGTGCAGCTTCTGCATCGCGCGGGAAACGACGCCGCCGATCTGTTCGCGCTGGGCGGACGTGATTGCTGGGCTCTTGGCCTCTTCCCAGACCTTCTGGTGGCGGCGTTGCAGCGAGCAATCGCGCTCGCCCATATGTACGGCGTTGCCCTTGCCGTCGCCGAACACCTGGATTTCGATGTGGCGTGGCTTTTGGAGGTATTTCTCCATGTAAACGGCGTCGTCACCGAACGCGGCCTTGGCTTCGCTGCGCGCAGTTTTCAGCGCCATATCCAGTTCTTCGGCGTTGTTCGCGACCTTCATGCCGCGTCCGCCACCACCGGCGGCCGCCTTGATCAGCACCGGGAACCCCATCTCGCGCGCGATCTTTTGCGCCTGAGGTTCGCTGGTGACGGCGCCATCGGAGCCCGGCACGCAGGGAATACCGAGTTTCTTGGCGGTGTCCTTGGCTTGGATCTTGTCGCCCATGGTGCGGATATGTTCCGACGTCGGGCCGATAAAGGTGATGTCGTGCTTTTCCAGGATCTCGGCGAAGCGGGCATTCTCGGACAGGAAGCCGTAGCCGGGATGGATCGCGTCGGCGCCGGTGATCTCGCAGGCGGCGAGCAGGTTCGGGATATTGAGATAGCTATCGCGTGCCGCTGGCGGTCCAATGCACACGCTCTCGTCGGCGAGTTTCACGTGCATCGAGTCGGCGTCGGCGGTCGAGTGCACGGCAACGGTGCCGATGCCCAGCTCCTTGCAGGCGCGCAGCACACGGAGCGCGATCTCGCCGCGGTTGGCAATGAGGACTTTGTCGAACATGGCTTCGCTGCGAGTTGAGAGTTGAGAGTTGAGAGTTGGGAAGAGCCCCACTCGCAACTTGCAACTCGCAACTCGCTCCCTTCATTCGATAACGATGAGCGGTTCGCCGAATTCGACCGGCTTGCCATTTTCAACCAGGATGGCCTTCACTTTGCCCGCGCGCGGCGCAGGGATGTGGTTCATGGTCTTCATGGCTTCGATGATCAACACGGTTTGCCCCGCGGTCACGCTGGCGCCCACTTCGACAAAGTTGGCGGCGCCCGGTTCCGGCGCGCGATACGCTGTCCCGACCATGGGAGATTTCACGGTGCCAGGATGGCTCGCAACCTCGGCAGCAGATGCCGGCGCTGGCGTGCCCGAGGACGACAGCGCCATCGGCTGCGATGTGACCATCGGTGGCGCAATAGCGGCCGACACAGTCACCTGTCGCGCGACGCGCACCCGTAAGCCCTCGCGCTCCAACTCGATCTCCGTCAGCCCGGTGTCATTCAGCACCTCGGCGAGGTCACGAATGAGGCTTGTCTCGACGTTGCGAGCGTCTTTGTCTCGGGTGTCTTTCGCCATGCCCGTGAAAATCCCCCAGTATTCTCTCGTCTCACACCGGTCAGGCGTGTCCTTAGCCACAGCGATGGCGGCACGCGATCGGTTTCAGTTGTCGGCCCGAGCATCGGCTCAGACCATTCCGCGATGTGTTCGGACCAGCAGAAGCGCTGCTTCTGAAACGCGGTCTCGTGACCAATGCGGCACTTGGTCAACGCAGGTTGCGCCGCCAACTGTACTCAACGTGCGGCCCCGTGTAGCAGCTTTCATCGGGCTGTCAAAGGACGCCGCGGAACTACCCAACGGTAAAGTTGACGGCTTCAAACCCGACCGCTAGGCCCTGGCCCCGGGGCGCTTACATGAATCGTCATCCCGCACAACAGCCCGCGAAGCGGTCCGCGTTGGCTCCTCAATAACGTGCGCGACGCGCGTTCACTCGCTGGATCCCGCATCTGCGCGCGGCCTGAAGGGGCCGCGCCTGTGCGGGATGACGGGGTTACTGTTCAAGCGACTGCCTTTAGATTTAGCCCTTGCCCGATTGCGGCCTGCCGCCTATCTGGCGCAGTGCACCATGCGGCCAAGATCCGGCGATTCCCGCTGGCGGCGCACGTGCATCTGACAGCCCGGATTGGGCAAGCCTGAAAGGGCCTGGGAGACATGACCTATTCCGTCGCCGTCGTCGGTGCCACCGGAAACGTTGGCCGCGAAATGCTGAAAATCATCGAAGAACGGGGCTTTCCCGTCTCCGAAGTGCACGCCATCGCATCGCGAAAATCGGTCGGCACAGAGGTGTCGTTCGGCGACAAGACGTTGCGCTGCAAGGACCTGGAACAATTCGATTTCTCCAAGATCGACTTCGTCATCATGTCGGCGGGCGGCACGGTCTCGAAGGAATGGTCGCCCAAGATCGGCCGCGCTGGCGCGCTGGTGATCGATAACTCGTCCGCCTGGCGCTATGACCCGGATTGCCCGTTGGTGGTGCCTGAGGTGAACGGCCACGTACTTGAGGCCTATATGAAGAAGGCCAACCGCAAGAACATCATCGCCAACCCGAACTGCTCGACGGCGCAGATGGTTGTCGCGCTGAAGCCGCTGCATGATCATGCCAAGATCAAGCGCGTCGTCGTCGCCACCTATCAGTCCGTGTCTGGCGCGGGCAAAGAAGGCATGGACGAACTCTGGCACCAGACCAAGGGCAAGTATGTGCCCGGCCAGGAAGTGCAGTCGCGGAAGTTCACCAAAGACATCGCCTTCAACGTCATTCCTCACATCGACGTCTTCATGGACGACGGCTACACGAAAGAGGAATGGAAGATGAAGGCCGAGACAATGAAGATCTTGGATCCCAAGATCAAAGTCACGGCCACCTGCGTGCGCGTGCCTGTGTTCGTCGGCCATTCCGAGGCGATCAACATCGAGTTCGAAAACCCGATCTCGGCCCAGGAAGCCATGGAAATCCTGCGCAAGGCACCGGGCTGCATGGTCGTCGACCGGCGCGAAAACGGCGGCTACATCACCCCGCAGGAATGCGCGGGCGAAGACGCCACCTACATCTCGCGCATCCGCGAGGATTCGACCGTTGAGAACGGCCTTAACATGTGGGTCGTATCGGATAACCTGCGCAAGGGCGCGGCGCTGAACGCGATCCAGATCGCGGAGACGCTCATCAACAAGCGGTGGATGCCGAAGCGGGCGGCTTGAGACATCCAAAACTGTCATGGCCGGCCTTGTGCGCCTCACGCCGGCCATGACAGTTTGAAGAGAGACACATCCGTCAATACTTCTGACCGCTGATGTTATCGCAGGCGTTAAACCAGGATCGACCCGTCCTTGATCATCTCGTCCTGACCATGACCGCTGAAGCCTTTCAGCGTCGCGACTTCGACCCAGGTTTTGCCGACGAAGGCCATGACGTGTGTGTCGACACCGTCGTCCTTGATCTGCAGCTTCGACGCATCGCCCTTGGTCACGGCATGCAGATCGATGCGATCGCCGATCTCGAAGTCCGTGACCACGTCAGCGCCGCGCTTGGCATCGCCATAGCCCCACACGAATGTGTCGTTGCCTTCGCCACCCACGAACACGTTCATCTTACCATCGGCGGTGAACACGTCGTCAAATGCGGAGCCGATAACAGCCTCGACCCCCGAGACGCTGCCCGTGCCAAAGCCGCTCGTCGTGTGTGCATGCAGGTTGACGTTGACGCCGCCGGTGGCACCGGAGAAGTCGATGGTGTCGAAGCCCGAGCCGCCGACGATCTTGTCGTTGCCGCCCTGCGCCACGAACACGTCGTCGCCAGAGTTGCCATAGAGCGTGTTGTCGCCTGCGCCGCCTGTGATGACGTCGTTGCCCTTGCCGCCGGAGATCCAGTCGTTGTCGGCACCACCGTCGATGGCGTCCTGACCACTGTTGCCCCAGATGCGGTCGTTGCCGTCGCCACCGAGGATGACGTCGTCATCGGCTGCGGTGTTCACATGGGCCACGCCGGTCGGGATGCTGCCGCCGTAGATGACGTCGTCGCCGGCGTTGCCGAAGATGACGTCGCTGCCGTTGCCGCCGACCAACAGGTCGTCAGTGCCGGTTTGCAGGGTCACGTGAATGACCGAGCTGGCTGAGAGGCCGCTGCCATCCGTCGCCGTGGCACGAACCGAGAGGTCGAAGTCCTTGGCGTCGAATGCCGTGATCTTCAGGCCGGCAAGTTGATCGTGCGTCAGGGTCCAGGTGCCGTCCTGGTTTTGCACGCCAGCTGACAGCACAGCACCATCAGGCAGATTGCCGAGCGTGATGCTGACGGCATTCGGGTCTGCGGCATTGGTGAGCGACGCGTCGATGTTCAAGCCGAACGTCACAGCGCCGGTCTCGTCGCCAAACAGAATATCGTCGCCGTTGTGGCCGACAACGGTGTCATTGCCCTTGCCACCGCTGATGATGTCGTCTTGGCCCTTGCCATGCAGCGTGACGCCGGTGACCACATCGCTCGCATCAGCGGCTGTGAGGACGATGCCTTCCTTATGTGCGGCGTCGTAGGCAGCCTTGTCAGCCGCTTCCTTAGCAGCAGCGTCAGCAGCGGCCTTGTCAGCAGCTTCCTTAGCGGCAGCGTCAGCAGCGGCCTTGTCAGCCGCTTCCTTGGCAGCAGCTTCCTTGGCAGCGGCTTCCTTAGCAGCGGCTTCCTTGGCAGCAGCTTCCTTGGCGGCAGCTTCCTTGGCGGCAGCTTCCTTGGCGGCAGCTTCCTTGGCAGCGGCTTCCTTAGCAGCGGCTTCCTTAGCAGCGGCTTCCTTGGCAGCAGCTTCCTTGGCGGCAGCTTCCTTGGCGGCAGCTTCCTTAGCAGCGGCTTCCTTGGCTGCGGCTTCCTTAGCAGCAGCTTCCTTGGCTGCGGCTTCCTTAGCAGCAGCTTCCTTGGCTGCGGCTTCCTTGGCTGCGGCTTCCTTGGCGGCAGCCTTCTTGGCCGTGACGTCCTTGCCGTTGTCCGTGTGGCCATCGTCGTTGTGATCGCCGTCGCCGTGCTCGCGACCGTCGTGCTTGTCGTCGTCGTTGTTGGCGTCTTTGCCTTTGCTATCGCTATCGGTGGTTTCGTGCGCCTTCTCAGCCGCTTCCTTCTGCGCTGTCGACGGACCCGACTGCTTCAACGAGGCATTGTCGAGCAAACCGCCGTAGCTGTCGTTGTCATCGCTCGCCTCGCGAAACTCAATGCGATCGCTTTCGCCGGTGCCGGTCACTTTAAACTCGGCCTTCGACCACTCGGACTTGGTCGGATCAACCGTGCCGACAAGCTTGCCGTTCCAGAACACGTTGATCGTGTCGGAACCCTTCGCGCTATCGGGCCGCTTCATATAGTCGAACGCGAACGTGTACTCCGCGCCGGCTTCCGTCTTCACGTCCTGAAAGATGTTGGAGGCCTTCTTGTCGAAATCCAGCTCGGCGATCTTGTCGCCATCTGCGGCCTTGAGGCCGTAGAAGCCTTTGCCCCAGGTCTCGATTTCGGAATCTGATTTCCAGCCGCCAACCGTCTTCGAATGCGTCCACGTGTTGGCACCGACGACCGACTGCTCGAAGCTGCCGTCGACCAGCAATTCCTTAACCTGAAATGCGGCCTTGACGGGCTCGCTCTCACCCGCAATTTTCTTTTCGTTCTTAGACATGTTGCCCCTGCGCTGTTCAAATCGCGGCGTCGCATTGCGATACCGGCTCCACCAGACATCAGGTATGACAGGCAGTTCTGATCAAACGCCTCCGGGAAAAACGGGCATTTGTGTCAAATTGTTCGCGACAACGGCTCAGCTGTCAGCGATCGCACGGGCATTCGTGTGAACAAAAGAATCTCGTCATCCCGCACAAGTGCGGCCCCTTCAGGCCGCGCGCAGATGCGGGATCCAGAAAATGAGCGCGCATCGCGCACATGATAGACCAGCCAACGCGGACCGCTTCGCGGCCATCTTGCGCTGGATCCCGCATCAGCACGCGACCGAAGTGGCCGCGTTTGTGCGGGATCACGGTTCCTGCGATTGCCCTGTCAGCGACTTGAATTCCACGCCACGCCGGCGTGACAGATGCCAGCCACGCGCTGGGCAGGAACGACCGCCTTAAGCTCGAACGTCGAGCACGCCGCGCCAACCTGCGCGGGGACAACCACGCTGCCTATCATCTCGCTCGTTGCAGCATTGAGTTCGCCCACAAGGTCGACGGTCACGTATCCTTCGGGCTGGGTGATCCAGCGTCCGGCTTCCAAGCTGACCCGTCGCCGCTCGATGCGACCGCGCACGCTGAAGCAACCTTCTCGCGCGGCGGAGTTGGCGGCTGGCGGGTAGAAGTGGAAAAACCCCGTGAAAGTCTCGGCAGTCTGCGCCGTGATCGACAGGGTCAACCCTGTCAGCCCCTGAGGGCAGGTGTAGGTGCCGGTCCAAGTGCCCACAAGAGTTGTAACCGCGTCTTGCGGCTTTTCCTGAGCGCCCGCCTGAAATCCGGCGAACATCAGCCAAGCGGCGCAAGCCGAAACGCGCGTCAGGAATGCCGCAGACCACCGCTGATCGCGCGCTGTCCAGATCGCGGCCAACTTGACATGCGCACCAGCAGCATGTTCGCCGCCCATGAGCGCGTTCATACCTCGCCCCCGTGGTCATGACCGTGATCATGTGTATGCCCATCATGAGCATGCCGGTGTCCATCACCGTGTGAATGACCGTGATGGCTCTCCTGCAGCGGTCCCTTGCTGCCATAGGCGCCGCCTTCCGGCTCGAACGGTCGCGTCACATGATGCACATGCGCGCCAAGCCCGATGACCATCACTTCGAGCACGTGATCAGGTTGTATATAGAGGGCCGCGTTCGTGATCTCGCACGCCGTATGCCGGTTGCCGATGTGCCAGGCGATGCGTGCCAATTGTGGGGCACTATGGGCGTGGATCTCAAGCAACGACTCGGCCGCCGCGATCACCTTCACGACACCCATGGTCTCAAGCAACAACCCATCGCCATCGGCAAGATAGGTTGCATCTGCGAGATCGAGCAGCATATCGGCCCCACGATCGGTCTTGAGCGTCACGCGTCGCCGCCAACGCGACGCGCGATCAAGTGTGATCGTATCGACGGCGATCTTGCCGGTCATATCCGAGCGACGAATGACGGTTGTAGCGCGCAGCATGGCTCTGACCTGTTCAACGAATTTGGCTCACGATAGGGCAGCATACTCGATGTGCACCACGCGGCGTGCCGCAGGGCGCTGTGCCCGCTGCGAGCGATGCAGAAGCAAAGGCCGGATGGCAACAATATCACCACGCGCCGCCAAGCACACAAGTGTCGGCGTCGTCGCGACGATGCCAGCAATCGCTGACGCCTCGAGCCGGCCATGCACGTGCGAGCCCGGAACAACCTCCAGCGGGCCGTTGGTCTCGTCGCAGTCGTCGAGGTGAATGCGCAGCGCCAGCGTGTGCTCCAATGCCGCCACATCTCGCTCGCGCCCGTCCTCGGCGCGATCCTGATGCCACGGCACGAACCAGTTCGCCGTCGCCGATTTGTCGAAGGCCTGCAGTCCCGACAGGCGCGCATCCTCGCGCAGAAGACGGCTCGCAAGGTCCAGCAAGCCCTTGTGCGTTGCAAACCATGCGCGCGCCTCCGTCGAAAACGCATCGGCGCGTGCGCCCGCAGTTTTCTGGCCAAGCACCGGAAACGAACCATCCATGATCGCCAGATCAGCCTCGCTCAATGGCCGATCGAGTACGGCAACTCCATAAGCCGAAAAGCGCTCATCCAAAAAGCGGCTGTCCAGCGTTTGCGTCTTGGCGCCGCGGGCGGAAGCAGACATGCAGGCCTCTCTCAGATCGACGTGGTCACACCCATGGCGCGGGCGATCACAGCAAAATCCTCACGCGAGATCTTGAACACGCCGCGGTGAAACGGATAGGCCCAGCGTTGCGGGTCCTTGATGAAGGACAAATCACCGATCAGAGGCCGCACTTCCGCCTCGCCAGAGTGTCACCACGTCACATCCCGCCGGTAGGCCCGAAACTCAGCCTCAAACTCAGCCGTCATCTGCCCCAGATAAGGCTCGCGGTCCGCCACTTCACCCAGCGCCGTGAAAGCTTGCACCGCTTCCGATTTCGGATCCATCGCCTCCCGCGGCGAATAGTAGGCAATGAGATCACCCAGCCGTAACCGCTTCACCGGCGCATGCTTGCCATGACCAAGCTGGCAGAAACCGCCCGCCACGCCACGGCGGACATGCTCGCGGGCAGCCGTGCCGATCCAATAGGTCCGGGTGGTGGTCGTCACGGCTCCAGCCAGCCGGGATGTACGTCTAGCGCGACAGCCAGCAGCCGTGCCTGATCGACCGTCTGCTCTCGTTCGCCACGTTCGAAGGCCTCGATATCGCCCGCGCCGACGCCGGCCTTGGCCGCGAGGTCCGCGACCGCAAACCCGCGCCACTTGCGAATGGCGGCCAACCGCCGATCACCACGAAACAGCGCGGCATTCACCTCGGGCGGGAACGGTGGCAGGCGTGTTGCCGCGGCTTCGGCACGGGCCTCACTCGCGGCGGCGATGTCCTCCAACTCCTCTTCGGCGTCTGCAAGACGCACCAATAGAGCCTCGTAGTCACGCCGCGAGATGACAACCAGCTCATCTCCAGCTGGCGTCTTCAATGTCTGCGTCTCGATCCGATGCTGTTCATCCATGGCAGCAGTCTCTTGTGCTCAACCATAAGTCTTTTCGTTCCGGCGTGCGATCTCAGTGGTTATCACTCTAACGCGATCTTCCCAAAAGATCACCCTGAAGCGCCCAATCCGCAAACGTGATTCTTCCTGACCTTTCAGTTTCTTCACATCTCCGACGCCGCTGATGGCGTACTTGGTCAAGCCGTCCAGGATCTGCTCGCGCGCGGCCGCTGGCAGTTTGTCGAACTGCCGCGCGGCTTTTGGTTCGAACACGATTGTCTTCACGGCCGGCCGTCCCCAAGACTGCCTTCAAAACATGAAGTACCTCTGCGCCATGGGCAACACCTTGGCCGGTTCGCACACGAGCAGCTCACCGTCCGCGCGCACTTCGTACGTCTC
This sequence comes from Hyphomicrobiaceae bacterium, assembly GCA_031374735.1. Taxonomy (GTDB): domain Bacteria; phylum Pseudomonadota; class Alphaproteobacteria; order Rhizobiales; family Hyphomicrobiaceae; genus JABFRJ01. The sequence continues at coordinate 15,274 of JANMGQ010000084.1, forward strand.
CGGATCGATCTCGATGTTGGGCGTGGCGTCGTTCAGCACCATGTCCTTCTTGCTGATGCCGCCACGCACATTCTCGACCGCAACAATCTGCTTCTGCAATCCCCAGGCCTTTGCGTTCTTGCCTGTCGCAAACGCCGTAGAGGTGAACGTCAGCGAGGTCTGCGTGCGCGCAGACCCATAGGCGCCGAACATCGGGCGATAATGCACCGGCTGCGGCGTCGGGATCGATGCGTTCGGATCGCCCATGGGGGCTGCCACGATCATGCCGCCCTTGATCACGCAATCCGGTTTCACGCCGAAGAACGCCGGCGACCACACGACGAGATCGGCGAGCTTGCCCGCTTCGACCGAGCCGATGTGTTTTGATACGCCGTGCGCAATCGCGGGGTTGATCGTGTACTTCGCGATGTAGCGTTTGGCGCGGAAGTTGTCGTTGCCCGTGCCTTTGTCCTCCGGCAGCGCGCCGCGCTGCACTTTCATCTTGTGCGCCGTCTGCCAGGTGCGGATGACCACCTCGCCGATCCGGCCCATGGCCTGGCTGTCCGACGACATCATCGAGAGCGCGCCGAGATCGTGCAGGATGTCTTCTGCCGCAATGGTCTCCTTGCGGATGCGACTCTCGGCAAACGCGAGATCCTCGGGAATCGAACTGTCCAAGTGGTGGCAGACCATGAGCATGTCCAGATGCTCATCCAGCGTGTTGACCGTGAACGGCCGCGTTGGGTTGGTCGATGACGGCAGCACGTTCGGCAGGCTCGCCACTTTCATGATGTCGGGCGCGTGCCCACCGCCCGCGCCTTCCGTGTGAAAGGCGTGGATCGTGCGGCCCTTGAAGGCCTTGATGGTATCTTCGACAAAGCCCGACTCGTTCAGCGTATCGGAGTGCAGCATGACCTGCACATCGTAGTCGTCGGCGACACTGAGACAGTTATCGATAGCAGCCGGCGTCGTGCCCCAGTCCTCGTGCAGCTTCATCGCGCACGCACCAGCCTCGAGCATCTCGACCAGCGGTGCCGGCAACGAGGCGTTGCCCTTGCAGGCGATGCCGACGTTGATGGGAAATTCGTCAAACGCGCGCAGCATCATCTCCATGTGCCACGGCCCGGGCGTGCACGTGGTTGCGAACGTGCCGTGCGAGGGGCCGGTGCCGCCGCCGAGCAATGTCGTCATGCCAGCCATCAGCGCGTCGTCGATCTGCTGGGGGCAGATGAAGTGGATGTGGCTGTCAAAGCCACCGGCTGTGATGATCTTGCCCTCACCCGCGATCACGTCTGTACCCGGACCAACGATGATGTCGACATCGGGCTGGATATCGGGATTGCCGGCTTTGCCGATCTTGAAGATGCGACCGCGCACAATGCCGATGTCGGCCTTCACGATGCCGGTGACGGCGTCGAGAATGAGCGCGTTGGTGATGACGGTATCGACGGCCCCCTTCTTGTTGGTCATCTGGCTCTGGCCCATGCCGTCACGGATGACCTTGCCGCCGCCGAACTTCACCTCCTCGCCATAGGTGGTGAAATCCTTCTCGACCTCGATGATCAGTTCGGTGTCAGCTAGTCGAACTCTGTCACCTACCGTCGGGCCGAACATGCCGGCATAGGCGGCGCGGGAGATTTTCAGGGGCATGGGATCGGGCTCACGGGACGGCGGTGAACGTGTCTGAGTCGGTCGCTTTTCGGTCGAAGGTCAGCGTGGTTTCACATCCGGCCGCTCGATTAATCTCGGCCAGAAAGTAATCAGGAAAATCTGCTCGGCTCCGCCGATACGTCACGAGGGCATTGCGGGCTGACCGGGTATGCTCGACGTCGAGGTCGTCGGCCGAGAGCACGGCTTCGACAAGATCCGCAACCCGGTCGCGCGGTAACTTGAAGGCGCGAGCTAGTGTCCACGCGAACTCCACGAGGACGATCGCATTGATGAGGACGATCGCATTGATCCGCAGGCTGCCGGACGAAATCGCAGTAGCGACGGCACGCTCCGCCCGATCCCGCTGTTCTTCGTCGTCGGCCATGAACAAGCGAAGCAGAACGTTCGTGTCGAGGCCGATCATTTTCTCTTACGCGCTCCGGACCGGCGCTCGCGGTCGTCGGCGGCGCCCGCGACCGAGCGCTCGATCGCCGCGTTCAGGTCCAAGCCCTGAGGTAGCGTCGGCAGCGTGTTCTCGCGCGCGATGGACAAGATGCTCCTGTACTTGCGCGTTTCGATCGTCACGCGGCCCGATGCAGATCGGACGAACTTGATCTTATCGCCCGGTTCGAGCTTTAAAATTTGGCGCACCTGTCCTGGAACGGTCACCTGCCCCTTACTGGTGACGGTCGCTTCTCCGATTTCGTCGTCGCGCGCGGCCATTGCACTCTCCTTGGCAGGCAATGGAACATGTAAGGCGTTGCAAAACGTAAGGCAATAGTCGCTGCCTTACTCAACCGCTGTCGTCGGCGACGCGATTGATGGCGTGGGAGGGAACGTAGCCCGGCAGCACGTTGGCCGTCGGGCGCACGAGCCGGAACACCTTCTCGCGCGATCGCCCTTCGAGCAATTTGCCGCCGGATTTTCGATAGTCGAAGATCAAGGGCTTCACCTCCCGCCGGAGCGTTCCGAGGCGCAGGCCGACGTCCTTGTCGGAGAGGCTGCCAAGTGCTTCTGCTGCAGCCTCGACTTGCGAAACGATGCCATCGACGCGCGCCTGGATCAGCGCGCAGATGCGATCGAAATCGCCCCAGAACTCCTCCGGCAGATCGCGGCGGATCTGCTGCATGTCCATGCTATTGGCCATGGCCTCCCACATGTTGAGCGGCGTCAGTCCGGAGATCAAGGCATGAATGCGCTTGTATTCGGCGCCCTTGATCTTGAGCCGCACGCCGTTCTCGAAGCGGACCACGAAGCCTTCGTCATTTTGCGGCAGTGACTTGGCCAATATGAGCAGTTCGGCCACGCTGGCGTGGCGCGTCCGCGCGGGTGTGCCGAGGCCGAGGCGTGTCGCTGTCGCGACAACAGCGTCCCACGCGAGTTCAACGCCCCTGTCGTCGTAGGCACCGAGAAAGCGCAGCGCTTCCGCGTCGTGTTGCACGACGATGCGGTTTTCGGGATACGTGGCCTCGGCCAAATAGGTGACGCCTGGTGTCAATTGCGACAGATCGAGCCTGTCGACGCGCGCCTGCGCCCACTTGGCTTGGGCCGAGTCAAATGCGCCTTTGGTGGTCGTCCGCCAACGTCCCCGATGATGGAACAAGATGATCAGACTGCCGTCCAGTTTTTCGAATACCTCAAACGGCAAATCCGGAATCGGCTCGCCGCGCTCACCAGCATTGAAGAACTTCGGAAACGGCGTAGCAACGATCCGGCGGGCGCCAGGATCGAGAATGAGGCCACGTGCGGCAGTCGTCACCGGGTCCCAGGCCCCCTCGAACACGCAATGCTCGGAGTAGACATAGAGGACGAGGTCATCAGGCCCGGCCCGCTCATAGACGAGCCTTTGCTCACGCGCCGCTTTCAGACCCGCGGCCAACGCGTCGAACGGCATGGTGTGGGCAGGGTGAAGCATCACTCACAGGCCATCACTTCTTGATTTCACCATTGCGCGTCGCCTGGCTGGCGACGATCTGCCAGCTTTGCTCGGCGCGCACGTACACGACCGTCCATTTGACCGCATACGTCTTGCCGTCTGCGAGCGAGACAATTGGACTTGTGCCCGAGGCGATGGCAACCCATCCGCCCGCATGCACGCGGACGACGAGATCATCCGCCGCCGCCGTCTCAATGACGGGATCGCCGGCAAGCAGCGCGACGATGCGGGCGTCACGGCCGTCCGTGTTGCCGCTGGTGTGCGTGTGCTGGAACGTGGTCGCGTACATCTCGCGCAGCTTGGCAGCGTCTTTGGCCTTCACCGCGTCGGCAAGGCGCTTGCGGAAATCGACAACTTCCTCCGCTGTGGCCTTTTCCGCCGCGCCGTCGACGATGGTCGGCGGGTGGGCGTGGGTAGGGGCAGGACCACCCAAAACCGCGAGGAGGAGGAGAAGTGCTAGCGCATGGTGTCTGACCTCGGTCAAACACCTGGAAACCAAGGTCAATAGCGAGCGCATCTTGTTACGGCAGCACCTGCGAACCGGTGTCTGACCGAGGTCAGACACCAACCGAGATCGCAGCCCCATGGCTTTAAACCTCATTTCAGCTTCCCCATCACGTCCTGGCGGAAACCGTAGATGGTGCGTTTGCCCGCGACCGGGATGAGCTGCACCTTGCGCGACTGCCCCGGCTCGAAACGCACGGCCGTACCGGCGGCGATGTCTAGCCGCATCCCCTTGGCCTTGGCGCGATCGAATTTCAGTGCTGGGTTGGTCTCGAAGAAATGATAGTGGCTGCCGACCTGGATCGGCCGGTCGCCTGTGTTCGAGACCTCGAGCGAAATGGCCTTGCGGCCCGCGTTCAACTCGATGTCGCCCTTGGCCGTGATGACTTCACCGGGGATCATGGCGGCGCTCCGGCTTGGCAGTGACGCGGGCTTCGGTGCGACGACGGCTGCGATTGGAAACGACGCGGTAGCCAAGGGCAGCGACGGCAAGAGTCGCGAGAATAAACGCGAGATGATCCCATTCCAGAAGATGCTCTCCAATCATGCCCCAGGAGAAATTGGGATGATGGGCGAATGCCGGCGCGGCTGACACTGTCGCAACGGCGACGAGGGCAACACGTTTCATCTGTAGTCTCCTCAACGGATCGGTTCGTGGACGGTGACGAGCTTGGTGCCGTCGGGGAATGTTGCTTCGACTTGCACGTCGTGGATCATCTCAGCGATTCCAGGCATCACTTGGGCACGCGTGATGACGGTCGCGCCATCACGCATCAGTTCGGACACGGAGCGGCCATCGCGCGCGCCCTCGATGACATAATCCGTGATCAGCGCGATGGCTTCGGGATGATTGAGCTTCACGCCGCGTTCAAGGCGCCGGCGCGCGACGATGGCGGCCATGGAAATGAGCAACTTGTCTTTTTCGCGCGGTGTCAGGTTCATAGGTCAGCTTCTCTCGATCGCCCACACGCGGGGCATAGGGCGATGCATCAGGACTTCCGTCAAGCGATAGATGTCGGCGCGTAACGTCGCGCTGTCGGGTGCGAGGAAGCGGGCGGCAAGCATGCCGTTCCAGGCGGACAGCGCGGCACGGCCTCTGGGCTCGCCGAGGGCGTCACGCGCAGCGTCGCGGCGATCCTCGGCGTCCGGCGCGATATACAGCACGGTCGCGCTCGCACGCGCGCCGTTGGCGATGGCTTTCGTTTGCAGGATTGCGTGCATATCGCCATCGAGCCGCACAGCATCGGCATAAATGAGTTCGCCCGCACGCCGTATCCGCCATGTGTCGCGCAGCGTGCCGGTGCGCACATTTTCCCCGTGCGCCTCCCGGCCAAACACCATGCTCTCGACGATCAACAAAGTTGCATCAGCAGCGATGTCCGCCTCGATCCGCCGAGTCAGTCCCGCGCCGGAAAACAGGATCGTCTCCTGGGGTACCCAATGCACCGTCGCACCAGCCGCGGCGCGGAGCGACACATCGACCAACGTTGGCTCGTCGAGGGCGCGATAGACCCGCTCTGCCGATTGGGATGATATCAGCGCCGTCGCCCCTGGACCGAGCGCCACGTCAAAGCGGTAATGGTCGCCGCCCAGCATGCCGCCACCGGTGTTGATCGTCACCGCTTCGCAACCGTGTTCTGGGCGCGGAAATTTGGCGCGAAAACCGCCGTATTCTTCGAGGTGTTGAAGCCGGGTGATGCCCGAGTCTGCCGCCGCTGCAAATGCGAGCGAGACACCGGCCCGAGCACGCACGGAGGCGATCGCCGCCATATTGGCATCAGACAGCAAGCTTGCGACGGACATCCGCCTCCACCATATCAGCGCGGCGGCCCGCCAGCACGATCTGCCCGCGATCCATCACGGCGTACGTATCAGCAAGATCACGCGCGAATTCGAAATATTGCTCGACCAGCAGAATCGCCATGTCGCCGCGCGCGCGCAGCGTTGAGAGCGCCCGACCGATATCCTTGATGACAGACGGCTGAATGCCCTCGGTCGGTTCATCGAGGACGAGCAACTTCGGACGCGTGACCAACGCGCGGCCAATGGCCAACTGCTGCTGCTGGCCGCCGGAGAGATCGCCGCCGCGACGACGGAGCATCGATTTCAGCACGGGAAACAGCTCGAAGATGTACTCGGGGATCGTGCGGTCGGCGCGGCTCAGCGGCGCATAGCCGGTCTCAAGGTTTTCTTTGACGGACAGCAGCGGAAAGATCTCGCGGCCCTGTGGCACGTAGGCGATGCCGCGGCGGCAGCGCTCATGCGGTTTCAATTTGGCGATGCTTTCGCCGCCCCAGTTTATGTCTCCTGCCGAAATGGCCTGATGCCCTGTCACCGCCCGCAGCAGCGTCGATTTGCCGACACCGTTGCGGCCGAGCACGGTTGTGATCTGCCCGGGCGTCGCCGTCAGCGTGACGGAGCGCAGCGCTTGGGCCGCGCCGTAGTGCAGGTCGATTTTGGAGATGTTCAGCATGGAGCCTCGGCATCAAACTGCGGTTCAGCGCCCAAGGTACACCTCAACAACCCGATCATTCCGAGACACATCGTCGATGCTGCCTTCAGCAAGCACCGAGCCCTCATGCAGGCACGTCACTTTCACGCCAAGTGCGCGCACGAAGGTCATATCGTGCTCGACGACGACCACGGAATGATCGCGCGCGATCTCCTTGAGCAGTTCGGCCGTCCGCTCTGTCTCCGCATCCGTCATACCGGCGACGGGTTCGTCGACCAGCAGCAGCTTAGGATCTTGGGCGAGCAGCATGCCGATCTCGAGCCACTGCTTCTGGCCATGCGAGAGATCGCCCGCGTCACGGTCGCGATGCTGCAGCAGTTTCACCTTCTCCAGGATCTCGTCGATACGGTCGCGCGGCACGGTGTTGCGCACGCCGAACAACGCCGACCGGGGATCGCGCGGGCCTGAGAGAGCGAGCAGGATATTGTCGGCCAGCGTGTGGTTTTCAAACACGGTCGGCTTCTGGAATTTGCGGCCGATGCCGAGGTTGGCGATGTTGGCTTCGTCGAGCTTGGTGAGATCATGCTTGCCGTCGAACATGACGATGCCGTCGTCCGGCCGCGTCTTGCCGGTGACGATGTCCATCATGGTGGTCTTGCCGGCGCCGTTCGGGCCGATGATGGCGCGCATCTCGCCCGGCTGGATGAACAGCGAGAGATTGTTGATGGCCTTGAAGCCATCAAAGGCGACGCTGACGCCGTCGAGATAGAGCAGTGCGGACGAGACCGACGGGCGATCCGTTTCGTCGATGGGATGGAGGACGGTGCTCATGCCCATCACTCCGCAGACTTTGTTACAGGCACAGCCGCGGACAAGGCCGAGCGACGTGACCCCACCAACTCCTGCAGTGAACCAACGATGCCCTTCGGCAGCAGCAGCGTCACGGCAATGAAGATGGCACCCAGCGCAAACAGCCAGTAGGGCGCAAGGAAACCGGTGGTGAATGTGGTCTTGAGGAAGTTGATCAGTACCGCGCCGAGCGCCGCGCCCGTCAACGTGCCGCGACCGCCGACCGCCACCCAGATGACGGCCTCGATCGAGTTGGCCGGCGCGAACTCTGACGGGTTGATGATGCCGACCTGCGGCACATACAGCGCGCCCGCGATACCCGACATCATCGCGGATATGACGAACACGGCGAGCTTGTAGTGCTCGACGCGATAGCCGACGAAACGTGTGCGGCTCTCGGCATCGCGGATCGAGACCAGCACCTTGCCGAACGTCGACGTCACGATGCGGCGCGCGATGAGGAAGAACACGGCCAGCGCGAGGACTGACAACGAGAACAACGTCAGCCGTGTCCCCTGCGCCTGCACATTGAAGCCAACGATATCCTTGAAATCGGTCAATCCGTTGTTGCCGCCAAAGCCCATGTCATTGCGGAAGAAGGCCAACAGCAGCGCGTAGGTCAGCGCCTGCGTGATGATAGACAGATACACGCCGGTCACGCGCGAGCGGAACGCCAACCAGCCGAACACGAAGGCGAGCAGCCCCGGGACCATCACGATCATGACCAGCGCAAAGGGGAAATTGTTGAAGCCGTACCAGAACCACGGCAGTTCCTTGTAGTTCAGGAACACCATGAAGTCCGGCAGGATCGGGTTCGCATACACCCCGCGCGTGCCGATCTGGCGCATCAGGTACATGCCCATGGCATAGCCACCGAGCGCGAAGAACGCGCCGTGGCCCAGCGAGAGAATGCCGCAATAACCCCACACCAAATCGAGCGCGAGCGCGAGAATGGCGTAGCAGACGTATTTACCGAGCAACGCGATCATGAACGTCGGAACATGAAAGAACGAACCGGGCGCCGTGTACAGATTGAGCAGCGGCACCAGGATGCCGAGCGCCGCGAGCACGACGAGGAAGATCCGCCCTCCCGTGTCGAGCAGCCCCGTCTGCGCCGCGCGCTGTGTGAGCGATTGGGCTTTCATCGCGTGGCCGCCCTCAACGCGCATCCGTTGGCAGTCGCACTCCGCTTCCCTCTCCCCCCATTTCGGGGGGAGAGGGAGACCATGCAGAAGTCACGTGCGACTTCTGCATGGTGGGTGAGGGGCAGCCGCTTGCACTGCTGCTCTGCGTTCTTGGACGGAGCAAGCGGGTAGCGCATCGTCGGAGCAAGCAGCCGCCCCTCACCCGTACAATTTCTCATGCCTCCACCGCCCGGCCCTTGAGTGCGAACAGGCCGCGCGGGCGCTTCTGGATGAACAGGATAAGCAGCACCAGTATGAAGATCTTCGCCAGCACCGCACCGGCCACCGGCTCCAGGAACTTGTTGGCGATGCCGAGCGCAAACGCCGACACAAGTGTGCCCCACAGATTGCCGACCCCGCCGAACACGACGACCATGAAGCTGTCGATGATGTAGGTCTGGCCGAGGTTCGGCGACACGTTGTCGATCTGCGACAGCGCAACGCCTGCGATGCCCGCAATGCCGGAGCCGAGCGCGAACGTCATCGCGTCTATGCGGCCGGTGTGGATGCCCATGGATCCGGCCATGCGCCGGTTCTGTGTGACGGCGCGCATCTGCAGGCCGAGCGGCGTCAGCTTCAACATCGCGAGCAGACAGGCAAACACGACCAACGTGAACAGGATGATCCACATGCGTCCATAAGTGATGGAGATGCCGCCGATCTCGAACGCGCCGGACATGTAGGACGGCGCGCTCACATCACGGTTGGTCGGGCCGAAGATGGTGCGCACAGCCTGCTGCAGGATCAGCGAGACGCCCCAGGTGGCGAGCAGCGTTTCAAGCGGACGGCCATAGAGAAAGCGGATCACGCCGCGCTCTATAATCAGCCCGACAAAGCCCGCGACAAGAAACGCCAGGGGTATGGCGACCGGCAACGACCAGCCAAACGCGCCCGGCGCGTATGCGCGGAACCCTTCCTGAACAACAAAGGTTGTGTAGGCGCCGATCATGACCATTTCGCCGTGGGCCATGTTGATCACGCCCATGACGCCGAAGGTGATGGCGAGGCCGATGGCCGCCAGCAGCAGCACCGAGCCGAGCGAGAGGCCGTAGTAGAGATCCTGTACGATCCCGAGCACGCGCAACTTGCGCTCGACGGCGGCCGTCGCGATTTGCGCAGCCTGCTTCACTTCGGGCACGGTCGAGTTGGCGGCAGCGCCACGCAACAGCGCCATGGCGTCCTGGTCGCCGCGCTCTTCCAGCCGCGCGACAGCCTTGACGATTTCGGCCGGCGTTGCGCCGCCTTTCACGATCAGCAGTGCGGCACGCGCCTGCTCGAACGCGGCCTTGACCCGTGGATCCGGCTCTTTGCTGATCGCTGCGTCCAGCGCGGGCAAGGATTTCTCGTCGCGCGATTTGAAGAGGGCGTCTGCCGCCGCAATGCGCTTCGCCGGATCGGCGGCAAGCAATGTCATCGACCCCAACGCGCTGTCGATCACGCCGCGGAGGCGGTTGTTGATGCGCACGCCTTGAGCGTCGGCCGGAAGAGCGGCGACAGGTTTGCCGGTGGCAGCATCAAAGGCCCTGTCGGCCGCATCTTTGTAAAAGACCATCTTGCCCGATGCGAACAGGCGCCGGTTCTGCAGCGCTTCCAGGATCGCAAGCCCTTGAGGCGCGCCTGACGCGGCAATGGCCGTGATGCCCTCAGCGGTATCGGAGAAATCGTCGGTGGTGAACTTGCTGAGGGCCGCATCCAAGCCTTGCGCGCGCAATGGCGTTGTCAGTCCCAAGAACATCAAGACGATCAGCAGACAGCGGAGCATGTGAACTTCTGAAACAGAGCGATGCGACACGCGGGAGGAAACGCGCATCGCATCGCAGGGAAGAGATCAGCCTGGGAGGAGACAGTCTGACCTCAAAGACTGGTACCCGCCATTGGGTCGGGCACCGCTAGTCGTGTCAACCGCCGCACTTACCGGTCTTGGTGTTGAAGTTACCGCACTTCTTGCCAACCCAGTCAGCTTCCAGATCCTTCGAACCATCGAGGTGCTTGGACCAGGCATCGCCAGCGACGAGATCTTTGGTCTTCCAGACGGTTTCCATCTGGCCGTCGGCCTTGATTTCACCGATCAGGACAGGCTTGGTGATGTGGTGGTTCGGCAGCATCTTCGACACGCCGCCCGTCAGGTTCGGCACTTCGATGCCAACGATGGCGTCGATGACTTTGTCGGCATCAACCGAGCCAGCCTTCTGGACAGCCTTGACCCACATTTCGAAGCCGATCACGTGCGCTTCCATGGGATCGTTGGTGACGCGCTTCGGGTTCTTGGTGAAGGCTTTCCAGTCGGCGATGAACTTGTCGTTGATCGGCGACTTCACGCTCTGGAAGTAGTTCCAGGCGGTCAAGTGGCCGACGAGGTTCTTGGTGTCGATGCCGGCGAGTTCTTCTTCACCGACCGAGAAGGCAACAACCGGAATGTCGGTTGCCTTGATGCCGGCGTTGGCGAGTTCCTTATAGAAGGGCACGTTGGCGTCGCCGTTGATGGTCGAGACGACGGCAGTCTTCTTGCCGCTTGACCCAAACTTCTTGATGTCAGCGACAATCGTCTGCCAATCCGTGTGACCGAACGGCGTGTAGTTGATCATGATATCTTCTTTGGCGACGCCCTTCGACAGAAGGTACGCTTCGAGGATCTTGTTGGTCGTGCGTGGATAGACGTAGTCCGTGCCAGCGAGCACCCAGCGTTTGGCTTCGCCACCGTCTTTGCTCATCAGATAGTCAACAGCCGGGATGGCCTGCTGGTTCGGTGCCGCACCCGTGTAGAACACATTGCGCTCGGATTCTTCGCCTTCGTACTGGACCGGGTAGAACAGCACCGAGTTCAGTTCCTTGAACACCGGCAGAACCGACTTGCGCGAGACCGAGGTCCAGCAGCCGAAGACAGCCGAAACTTTGCGCTGGGCGATCAATTCACGGGCTTTTTCAGCAAACAATGGCCAGTTCGAAGCGGGATCGACGACGACGGCTTCGAGCTTTTTGCCGAGAAGGCCGCCCTTGGCGTTCTGCTGTTCGATCAGCATCAGCATGACGTCTTTCAGCGTGGTCTCGCTGATCGCCATGGTGCCCGAGAGAGAGTGCAGGACGCCAACCTTGATGGTGTCTTGTGCGAATGCGGCAGATGTCAGAATGGACGACGCGGTGAGCGCAGCGGCCCCCGTCATCACAACGCGTCTGGTAAACGACATGCAAGTCTCCAAGCCATCGGTAACGATGTGTTAACCGTCCAAGGCGCTTAGCAAGCTCCGTGCCAAGTGTAGACGTGCGCGGCCGCCCTTCAATCAAACATATGATTTTGCATGGAAATAAATGTGGCATCGCCGATTTCGGCGCCACACTGCGCAATTCGGATGCACGCACGACGCACTCATAAAGAGGGCTTGAGGGGCAGTTAATGCCTATAATTTGATCTAATGCACAAACGGCGCGCAGCGTACGGGCTGTCCAACTCTGATGGATCGGCGTGAAACCTCCGATTTCACGATCAACAACATAACAGAAGGAGCAACGGCCAAAACTTTCGAGTCGTGAACCGCAATGACCCCACTGGCGCCCATGCACGATGAGCGCATCTCCGACACGTCATCGCACGACCGACGCGGCGCACGGCAACCGATCGCACATCAGCCCGCAGCGCCCTTTCCCTTCGCGCCGCGCAGGTGGCGGATGATCTCGGCCAGAACCGACGCGGCGATCTCCGGCGGGGTCGAGGCGCCGATGTCGAGGCCGATGGGGCAGCGGATGCGGGCGATCTCGGCCTCCGTCAGACCGGCAGCTGTCAGACGTTCCGTGCGCTTGGCGTGGTTCTTCCGCGAGCCGAGCGCACCGATGTAGAAGCACTCGGATTTCACCGCCAGCTTCAGGGCTTCGTCGTCGATGTGGCCGACGTGCGATAGGGCGGCCATGGCCGTATAAGGATCGAGACCGAGTTTCGGCAGGGCATCTTGCGGCCAATCGGTGACCAGGGTGACGCCGGGAAAGCGGGCGGCCGCCGCAAAGGCCGTGCGTGGATCGATGACGGTGACATCGTAGCCGACCTCCCGAATGAAGACGGCGAGCGACTGCGCCATGTGCGTGGCGCCGACAATGAGAACGCGCGCGGGCGGCAACAGGGCGTGGAGGAAACGCTCAGATCCGTCGCCGGCCACGATGCTGCTCTGGCCAGAGAGGAAGCGCTCCGACACATCATCACTAATGCCCGAGTGATCGCGTGCAAAGACCTTGCGCGCGCCGCTGGCGAGATCGGTCTCAACGACCAGAGCCTCGCGCTTTGCGCGCGCCGCCGTTGCAGCCTTGAGGAATGCCGCGTCGGCTTCGCCTTCGAACTTTTGAACATGCACGCGGATGCGCCCACCGCATGGTAGGCCGACGCGCCATGCCGTCTCATCCTCGACGCCGTATGCCAACGCCTTCGGCGCGCCGCCGTCCTCGAGCAACTCCATCGCCTCGGTGATGACCTCGCCCTCGACACACCCGCCTGACACCGAACCTTCGAACTGGCTGTCGGCCGCGATCACCATCAGGCCGCCGGTGGGAACTGGAGCCGAACCCCAGGTGTCGATGATGGTTGCAACAGCCACGCGGCCATCGCGCGCCAGCCAGTCGGCAGCCGTGCTCAAGATGTCGGGTGTGGTCTTCTGCGCGTCAGACATGGCGGTGACACCTCGATGCATGCACAGCGTCTCTTTACGACCCGCTCGTAACTGTGTGCAAACTCAATTGCATCGCGATTCGTTAAGGCGCGACCTCTAGGTTGTGAGCGCACGCAACCGATTCGGACGAGCATGTACCCCATGGATGGCGACATACCCCCGCGTTCCCGCTTCGCTCCTCGCCTGACGACCGGCAGCACGGTTGGCAGAAAGCTGAAAGTGGCGCGCACGGAACTTCAAGCCACCGAAGATTTTGTTGCGGCGGCACTCGGCCTCAGCACTGAAGCCTATCGTCGCGTTGAGGCAGGGACGGCGCAACTCAGCCCCGGGCATGTGATCCAGGCCGCACAATTGTTCGGGTTACAGCCCTCGGCGCTTTGCATCGACACCGAACCACCCGGCCCAGCGGGCGCAGCTGAGGCACTGCCTCAAGAGCCCGCAGCCGTGATCCAACTGGCAGCTTTCCGCCAGAAGCGCCAACCGTGACGACACTGGTCGCGTGATCACAGCGGCAGGTGCTCGCCCGCGACCTTCGTCGCACCCCCTGCCACTGGTCTGCCACATGTGGCCCCAACTGGCGCCGCAAACACAGTGCTCTCTCGTATCTGTCATCGGGGGATGCGAATCGAAGCGTAAACGCCGCGTTAACCATCCTCCGGCTACATCTGAAAGCCATGTTGGCGTGTCACTGCAGTAACGACACGCCGCCGGTGCACGTGTTCGGCCAACGGTCCAGGGCGAAAGCGGGCATCGTGTGAGGGATGAGTGCTCATGCAAACCCGGTTTGCCCTTGTTTCGATGTCCCTGATCGCGTCCTTCGCGATGTCGCCTGCATCGTTTGCAGCCGACTGGCCCGAAGTGAAACTCTCCGCACGCAGCGCGATGCCGCAATGCGCAACGCCCGGCCGGTTGATGGCCCTCGTCAAGGCGCGCAACCCGAACCTCGACAAGCGCTTCGAGACGATCGCTTCTGAATACAAGCGCCATGGCGAGGCGCTCGGCGTGCGCTGGGATTATGTGTTCTTTCAGATGCTGCAGGAAACCGGCGACCTGTCGTTCAAAACCGGCGGCCGGGCTGTGAAAGCCGAGCAGAATAATTTCGCGGGTCTTGGAGCCGCCAAGGATGGCGAGAGCGGCGAGCGGTTTCCCGATGTTGCGACGGGTGTGCGCGCCCACCTCGAGCACGTGATGCTTTACGCGGGTTTGCCGGTCGAAAACCCTGTCGCGGAGCGCACCCGCAAAGTGCAGCAGTGGAAAGTCATCAAGCCGATCGAGGGGCGGCCAGCCACGTTCGCCGACGTGGTCGAGCGGTGGGCGCCGAAGTCGAAGCCGTACGCCGATGCGATCAGCTCGGCGGCAAAACAGTTCGACGCCGAGTTTTGCAAAAAGGCTGATCCCCAGCCGGAGCGCATCGCGCCGGTCGCGCAAAAAACAGAGCCGCCGCGCGCGCCTGTTGCCAAGGTTGAGCCCAGGCCTGAGCCAAGCGTTGAAGCGCCTGCCAAAGTTGCCGATGTCGTCCCTAAGGTGTCCGGTGTTGATCTCGCCCGCAAGGCCATCGAGGACGCGCGTCAGGAAGGCAACGGAACCCGATCGGCACTCGGCGCAGGCCTCGCCAAGGCTGGGCCGCCGCAGATCAAGATCCTCAACGATCCCACGCAGACAACCGAGCAGAAACCCGAACAGCCCGCGCAACAGCCGCAGGTCAGCAAGGTCGGTTTGCCGCCACCTGCCGCACAGAAAGCCGCTCCGCAACAGCCGGTCGTCGCGCAGAAGTGCCGCGTGTGGACCGCGAGCTACGGTGGCGACAAGGCGCTGATCATCAAGTCGAACAAGGAAGAGGTGACCAACTTCACCGTCCTCGACGTGAACGCAGGCCAGGAAAAGCGCGAGGCAGAAGCCTACATCGCAGCCTATGCACCGGGCGGCAAAATCGAGGCCGAATTCGCCAATCAGACGCAAGCGCTCGACAAGGCTTTCGACCTCTGCCCGGAAGGCTGAGTCGAGAGCAGTCTGAAATCCGGATGCGCGTCCGGCGGTTCTCATCTGCGAACCGACACGCGCCAACAAGAAACGACAACCGCGAACACGCGAGACACCCATGCCGTCGACCAAAACGCTTCGCTACCTCAGCCTGTGCCTGATCGGCATTGCCGGCGCGGCCCTCGGCACCGCGGCCGTCCAGTCGGTCGAGGCTGCGCGCCGCGCCCGCATGCCCGATGCGCGCAACGTGCCGTCGGGCTCACCCGAGATCCGCGTCTCCGCCAGCAACACCGTGCCCAGCTGCATCAAGCCCGAGGCGCTGATGCAGACCTTGAAAGAGCGCAACCCGCGTCTGGAAGCAAAGTTCTCGACCATCGCGCAACTCTATAAGCAGCATGGCGAGAAGCTGCGGGTGCGGTGGGACTATGCGTTCTATCAGATGATCCACGAGACCAACGCGCTGTCATACACAGGTGATGTCAAAGCCAGCCAGAACAACTTCGCCGGCCTCGGCGCGACCGGCGGTGGGGTGCGCGGCGAAGTCTTTCCCGATGTCTCGACAGGCGTCCTCGGCCACCTGCAGCATCTGGTTGCCTACTCCGGCGAGAAGGTCGAGAACCCAGCCGCCCAGCGCACGCGTGACCATCAAGACGGCATCGTCTCTAAATCCCAGAAGCTCGGCCGCCCCGTTCGCTTTGGCGATCTGACCAACCGTTGGGCTATGGACAGCCGCTACACGCGCCATCTCGAAGCAACAGCCGAGCGGTTTCGTTCTGCCGCCTGCAGCGGCGCCGATCAAGCCGGCGCCGTCGTGACGCCTGAACCTGTTGCCCAGCCAGCCACCTCCAAGCGGAAAGGCCGCGGCACGGCCAAGCGCGATGAGGCGCCTGCCACCGTTGATGTCGCAGCCGTAACGCCACCCGCAACAGACCCTGTGGCAGCGGCGCCTGCGCCAACCACCCAGGCAGATACCGCCGAAGGCGATGGGCAAAAACGCAAAGGCCGTCGCGGCCGGGAACTCGCCAAGAAGGCCGTTGATGACAGCCGCACCGAAGATGCCGGCAAATCAGGCCTCGGCGTCACCAATGCAGCAGCTGTCTCGTGCAATGTGATGGCAGCAAGTTTCGGCGGCAACGTCACGCTGCTCATTCGCTCGGAGGCCGCCGACAAGGCGGTCAACTTTACGGCGCTTGGTGTCGAGGGCGGTGCGGAAGATGCCATGGCCGAGAGCTATATGAAGGTGCATGCACCCGGCGGCCGAGTTGCTGCGCGCTTCAAGAGCCGAGACGAAGCCGTCGCCCACGCCTATTCGCTCTGCGACAGCGGCAAGCCGTAGGCAGGCAGGCCGACGGGTTTGGTAGCACCGGCGGCTCAGCGCCCTTTGTAAACGGGTTTGCGCTTCTCGTTGAACGCCGTGATACCTTCCTGGCGGTCCTCAGTCACGATGGTGCGATTGTAGGCTTCAAGCTCGAAGGCGTAGCCGTCGGCGCGGCCAAGATCTTCCGAGCGATCCATCGACTTTTTCGCCTGCCGCACCGAGACTGGCGCATTGGCGGCAATCTTCTCGGCGACGCGCAACACAGCCGGCATCAGATCGTGCAGCGGCAGAACCATATTGACCAAGCCCCACGCAAGCGCGTCGGTGGACGTGAAAGCAGTACCCGACAGCACAAGCTCCTTGGCACGCCGTGTGCCAACAGCGCGCGGCAGGTTTTGCGTGCCTGAGGCGCCCGGCATGATGCCAAGCGTGACCTCCGTCAGCGCGAAGCGCGCATGTTCGGCCGCATAGATAAAATCACACGCCAGCGCCAATTCGAGGCCGCCAGCAAACGCCGCGCCGTTGACCGCGGCGATGATCGGGACGGGGCAATCCATCATGGCGCGGATCGCCTGTTCGATCACCGCGTGCTGGGCGCGCCAGGTGGTGTCGCTCATGCCTTTGCGCTCCTTGAGGTCCGCGCCGGAGCAGAATCCACGCTCGCCCGCGCCTGTCAGGACCAAGCAGCGCGCCATGTCCGGCTCGACATAGAAGCGCATGAAGATGTCGCGCAGATCCGTCATCATCTGCGTGTTCATGGCATTCAGCGCGTCCGGCCGGTTCATCGTGATGATGCCGGCACCGCCGGGACGGGCTTCGTATTGCAACGTTTCAAAGGTCATGGCGGCGGTCATATGGATGCGGTCCGTGATTGCGCGATCGCCCAAAGGTGCTTGAGCGCCTGGGGATAGTCTGACAACGGTGGAAATTGCAGGGCCGCCCACGTCTCAGGCGTATGCCACTCGGCGCGCGCATGTTCGTCGCTGAGGCGGATTTCGCCGCTGATGACGCGGCAGACGCGTGCGACCAGAAACTGGAACACGTTGTCGGTCGGGCGTTGACGTGCGAACGTTACGGCTTCGAGACTTGTCGTAACTCCCAAGTCCGGCCCGAGTTCCTCGGCAATTTCGCGCGCCAGGATCTCTGCATGATCGAGCCGTTCTTCGCCAACATCGATGCGCCCGCCGGGCAACTCCCAATATCCCGTGTCGGATTCCTGCACGAGCAGTGCGCGGCCGTCCTGGACGATGAAGGCCTTGAGGCTGACTTCGAAGGTTTGGATGGCGCGGGTCATGTGGTCCACGGGTTGAGAACTCGAACGCCCGGGATCTTGAAGTCAGCGACGTTGCGCGTGACGACGGTCATGCCGTGCACCAGGGCAGTTGCTGCGATGAGCGCGTCGGCGTAGGGCCGAGTGCGAGGCACATGCAGCGGCGCGCAAGCGCGAGCGACCAAGAGTTCGAACGGCAAGATGCGGCCCGCGAATTGGACAAGGATCTTATTCTCCAGCCAACCACGCAGAAGGGCACCACCCCGAGCATCCTTGCGCTCCAGGCGAACAACCCCGACCTCAAGTTCGAACACCGTGATCGCAGACAGATAGAGGGTGTCTGCCAACGCCGTGGAAGCCCAGGCAACCACCTTTGGGTGGGCTTTGGCGACGACCCTGAGCTCCGAGATGACATTGGTATCGAGAAGGAACATCAATCGAAATCCATCGGTCGGACAAGATCCTTAAAGCGCGGGAACTCGACGGCGATGTCCGCCCCTTCGTCATCCTGTGCGACCGCTTCGAGGAGCGACACCCCTTTTCCCGTAAGCTTGTTGTAAGCTTCGATACTCATCAGCACATGCGCCGGCCGCCCTCGATCGGTGATGAACACAGGCCCCTCGCTCGCCGCCTTCTTGGCCCGGCTGGTGTCCTGATTGAACTCTCGACTGGACATCGTGGTGACGGTCATCGGGACCTCCAAAACGGGTATGTATCAACGTTACTACAAACGACGTCTCAACGCAATTCCCTCCCCTCCGGCGCGGATAGTGACAAGCCGAGCTGCGCGCGCCGCTTCAGCCAGGGCGAGGGGCGATAGCGGGGTTCGCCATAGTAGGCTTGCAGGCGCTCAAGGATGAACAACACGCGCTTGGCGCTGATGTGGTCCCCCCAGGCGAGCGGCCCGAAGGGATAGCCGAGGCCGAGCACGACGGCGCGATCGATATCGGCGGGCGACGCCACCGCGCGCTGGGCAATCTGACAGCCGGTGTTGACGATCATGGCGATGACACGCTGCGCGACGAATCCGGGGCTATCGTTGATCACCACCACGGGCTGGCCGTCGGCCGCCAGCATCGCATGGGCCGCGTCTCGCATTGCAGCTGTTGTTGCGGGCGTCACCATCAGCGTGCGCGGGCCTTTCAGGCCGAACAGGACGTCGACCGCGACGGTGCGTTCCGGCTCAAGCTTCAGCTCGTGGATCGCTGTGGTGACGTCGTAGCCGATGGGCGTGATGAGGCGCAGCGCACGTTTGCTTGGCGCATCGCCGGTTTCAACCGTCGCGCCGGATTTTTTCAGCAGCTCGATCAGCGGCGCCTGCAGGTCGGCGTGCGAGGGCGAGGGATGCACCCAAACGGGGACGTCGCTCTTGGGCGGGACGGGGGCGAGCGGCGGTTCGACACGCTTGCCGTCCTTGTGGCTGTACCAACCGCTGCCCGACTTCGCGCCGAGCAGCCCACCCGCCACGCGCAGTGTACCAAGCGTCGACGGCTGGAACGCGGGCTCCGCATAGTATTGCTGGAAGAAGCTCTCGTGCACACCGTGCGAGATATCCAAGCCGACCATATCAAACAGCGCGAACGGCCCGAGTTTCAATCCCGGCGCACCCGTCAGAATGCGGTCGATCTCGTGCACAGTCGCGATGTTTTCGAGCAGCACGCGCTCCGCCTCGCGAATGCCGCGTCCTGCGTGATTGACGATGAAACCCGCACTGTCCGTGCACAACACGGGCTCGCGCGTCATGCGGCGGCCGATCGTCATCATCGCGTCCGTCACCCATGGCGCCGTCTTTAGTCCGGGCACGACTTCGACGAGCCTCATCAGCGGCACGGGATTAAAGAAGTGCATACAGCCGACGCGCTCGGGATGGCGCGCACATTTGGCGGCAATGGCCGTCACGAGCAGTGACGAGGTGTTGGTGGCGAGGATCGTATCGGGGCCGCACATGGCGTCGAGCTTGGCGAATAGCTCCTGCTTGATGCTAAGGTGCTCGATGATGGCTTCAACAACAATGTTCGCCGTGCTCACGGCCGCGAAATCGCCCGCTATTGTGATGCGATCAACCGCGGCCTTGGCCTTGGCCGCATCGAGTTTGCCCTTCGCCACTTGGCCTTCGAGCATGCCCTTGATGTAGGTCTTGGCGGCTTCGGCCGCGCCCGGTTTTTCGTCATAGGCGATGACGCGCATGCCGCCCTCGGCCGACACCTGCATGATGCCGCGCCCCATTGTGCCGGTGCCGATGACGGCGACGGTGGTGTCTGCGGCGTTGGGATCGAAGGGCATCGGAGCGCTCTTGGTGTGGAACATCGCGCCGACTTTGGAACACAATGCAGACGCGCTCAACCGGTATCACCGGATCAATGCGCGGGGCCTCGACACCGCCGTCATCGCGCTTGCCTCGACACGTGTGGATCGTCGCCGATCAGGCCGCGCGGACGGAAAAGCAGTGCTGACACCAGCAGAAAGCCGATCAGGATCACCTGGATGGCGCCGCCTTGTGCCGCGTACTGTGGCGGCACGAGTTTGGCGATCGCGATGCCCGACAGAGACCAGATCGCCCACACCACCAGCGCGCCCAGCATCGCGCCCTTGTTGTTGCCACTGCCACCGATGATAACCATGGCCCACACTTGAAACGTCAGGATGGGCAGGAAATCATAGGGGCTGATAAAGCCGATCATGGCGACGTAGAGGGCGCCGGCCAGCCCCATGACAGCCGAGCCGAGCACAAAAGCCTCCAGGCGAAATCGCACCGCGCTTTTGCCGAGTGCTATCGCCGCCGTCTCGTCCTCGCGGATGGCCTTCAGCACGCGGCCCCAGGGCGACTGCAAGATGCGCTCCAGCGCCACGTAGATGAGGCCAACAATGGAAAGCAGCAGCGCGAGATAGAAGACATTGAACGCAAACGGCGTCGGAAACAGCGCGAACATCGGCTTGACGACAGGCGATAGCCCGTTTGGCCCGCCGGTCAGCGCCTCCCAGTTCAGCGCCACAAGCTGGATCGATGTCGCAATGCCGAAGGTGGCGATCGCGAGGTAGTCGTCGCGCAATCGCAGGGTCGCGAGGCCAACGATCCAGGCGGCGAACGCGCTCGTCAGCATGGCCGCGAGAAAACCGACGAACCAGGGCCAACCGAGATTGCCGATGAGACCGGCCTTCGGAGCCGCAGTCAGGATGGCATAGGTGTAGCCGCCAATGGCGTAGAACCCGACGACGCCGGCATTGAACAGCCCCGTGTAGCCCCATTGCAGATTGAGCCCAAGCGCGATGAGGGCCAGGATTGCAACGACGCTGGCGAAGAAAATGAGATAGGAGAAAGTGCCGATCATGCGCGCTTGTCCCAGGGGTTGATGACCAGGACAGCCAGGTCGGCAATGTGTTTGGCGTTTCGCGTGGCGATGGCTGCGTTGTGGCTGACGGCGATGCCGGCGATCATCGCATCAATGGTACCTGCGGGTCGGCCCGCGGCCTTGCGGCGGGCTTCGATCTCGGCAGCAACCAACGCGGCCCGGCCATCGAACGGGACGATGCGGTCTTTGAAGCCGAGGTCGAGACATCGAGAAAAGCGACGTTCAAGATCCGTCCTCCTGCGGCCATTCGGCAATGCATGTATCCCAAACGACGTTTCGAAAACGACCTGTCCCGGGAGAAAAAGATCTAATAGATCAACTCTGTCGATCCAGGCATCCACACGTGGATGCCGATCGTCGGCGGCCAGAGTGAACTGCGCAACAACATTCGTATCGATCAAGATCATTTCGCGGTCCGCATCGGTCTGGACCGAAGCTCGGCAGATGCCGCGAGGAGTGCGTCGTGCTCGCCCTTCGTCAGGCCGCTCTCGCCGAACGTCTCATCCAAGAGTTGTCGAAGGGTCTTTGGTTTCTCCGCGCCAGCGGGCTCCACAATCGCCTCCTCTGCAACCGTTTTTGACAAGATCGCCCGTATCTCTGCCTCGAGAGAGCGCTTGTTGTGGTCGGCACGCCGCTCGAGCCGCCCTTTCACATCGTCCTCCAACCGACGGATCGTCACTTGTGCCATGGGCGTCGCACCTCACCGTTGAGCCGCTCCGGCTCTTAGGTACCATGCGTCGTTGCGGCGCTCCACAGGGCTTCGTTGCTGGGCTTCGTTGCTGGGCTTCACCGCTGCTTCTCCCCGAAAATCCCTTGCGGCCGGAAGAACAGCACGAGCAGCAGCAACAGGAACGGCATAGCTGTCTTGTAGCCGGGGCTGACGACGAGCACCGACAGGTTTTCGGCCAAGCCGACCAGCAGTCCACCCACGACAGCCCCGATCAGCGATCCCGCGCCGCCGAGGATGGCGGCTGCAAACAAAGACAGCAGAATAGAGAAACCCATTTCGGGATGCAGTTGTGGTGACAAGCCGAGAAAGACGCCCGCCATGGCCGCCAGCGCACCCGACAACATCCACGTCCAGCGGATGACCTTTTCAACCTCGATGCCACACACGCGCGCGAGTGCCGGGCTCTCGGCCATGGCGCGCATGGCCATGCCGGTGCGGCTTCTGGTGAGATAGAGATGCAGCGCCACGACCACGACAACGGCCAGCGCGAGGATGAAGATCTGATCCGGCAAGAGCCGCGCGCCCGGCAAAAGACCAGGCAGGATCTCCACGGACATCTGCAGCTCGCGGGTATAAAAGTGGGTGCCGTGCCCCCAGATCAGCACCACGATGTGTCGCAAGATGAGGGCCGCGCCGAAGCCTGCGAATACCATCGAGAGGGAATGCGCGCCGCTGTTGCGCATGCGGTGGAAGATCAGCACGTCGACCAACCACGCGAGCCCGCCGGTCAGCACGGCCGCAAGCGCCATCGCCACCAGCAACCGCCATCCGAACGTCAGCGGGCCGATGGCCGTGCCGGTGCCAATGAAGCCGACGAACACGAGGGTCAGGTACGCACCCCACGTGATCAATTCCGAGTGCGCGAAGTTGGCGAAGCGCAAGATCTGCAGGCCGAGCGACACGCCAATAGCGCCCAGCGCGATGATGGCGCCGGTCAACACGCCATCAAGGAGGGATTGGGTCAGCATGGCGCCAACTCCACACCGTCAACTCGTTCCGCACAATCACCCACGCACCTCGCCTCCCAAAAACGCCTCACCCAAGCCGGTGTCGGCGAGCAGCGCGGCAGCCGCACCTTCGGCACGGTTGCGGCCTTCGGCGAGCACGTAGCCGCGATCCGACATGCGCAGCGCCGCCTTCGCATTCTGCTCGACCATCAGTACGGCCACGCCACTCGCAGCCAGCCGGCGCAAGTCTGCGAACACATCGGCGACAATTTTGGGCGCGAGGCCGGCCGTTGGCTCGTCGAGCAGGATCACCTTTGGGTCGGTCATAAGCGCGCGCGCGATGGCGAGCATCTGCCGTTGCCCGCCGGAGAGCACGCTCGCCTTTTGCCGGCGCTTGGCTGCAAGATCGGGAAAAGTTGCATAGGCGCGATCGAGACGCTGCTTCAGCGCGCCGCGGATCGTATGACCGCCGACAATCAGATTTTCATGGATGGTGAGGGTTGAAAAAATGTTGCCCGTCTGCGGCACGAATGCGAGGCCGGCCGCGATCAGATCCTGCGAGGGCCGCCGCGTGACGTCATTGCCCCCAAGTGTCACCTGCCCGCTTTCGATGGTCACGAGGCCGATCAGCGCCTTCAGAAATGTTGATTTGCCGGCCCCGTTCGGCCCGATGATGGTCGCGACTTCGCCTGATGACACATGCGCCGACACGCCCTGCACGATCGGCAACCCCGGCACGTAACCCGCGACAATATCTGTGGCGACAAGGAGCGGCGCGCTCATGCGGGGAGGTCCCCGAGATAGGCATCCATCACGGATTTGTTCTGCCGGATCTCGTGGCCCGTGCCGCGCGCGATCACGCGGCCCTGCGCCAGCACGATCAGTGGCTGGCAGATGCGCATGACGAGATCCATGTTGTGCTCGATGACCAGGAACGTCAGACCTTTGGCGTTCAAGGCGACGATCTTTTCGATCAGCGTCTCTATGAGCGTCGGATTGACGCCCGCGGCCGGTTCATCGAGCAGGATCAGCTTCGGGTCAATCATCAGCACGCGTGCGAGTTCCAGCAGCTTTTGCTGCCCGCCCGAGAGCGTGCCGGCGAGATCGTCGAACTTCTGGCCGAGGCCGCAAAAAGTCAGCACCTCCTCGGCGCGCTCGCGATTGCGCCGTTCTTCGGCGGCGATGCGTTGGCCGCCGAGCCAGTTGCGCCAAAAGGTTTCGCCGCTCTGCTGCACAGGCACAAGCATCGCGTTCTCAAGTACGGTCATGCGCGGAAACGGACGCGGAATCTGGAATGTGCGTGCGAGGCCACGCTCGAAAATACGGTTGGGCGGCAGGCCCGTGATGTCGGCGCCATCGAACGTGATGGTGCCGGATGTCGGCCGCAACGATCCCGCGATCACGTTGAACAGCGTCGACTTGCCAGCACCGTTGGGGCCGATGACGCCTGTGATGGTGCCGCGTTCGACAATCAGATCGACGCCATCGACGGCATTGAAGCTGCCGAACGAGCGCACAAGACCAAGAACTTCCAGCACGGTCGTCCCCCAAGCATCGCGGATTCAATACAGCCCGCCCGCGCAGATCAGCAACTGCCCCGTGACGTAGTCACTCTCAGGAGTGCACAGCAAATAGACGGCGCCTGCTGCTTCCGATGGTTTGCCCGCGCGCCCCAGCGGGATGCCAGCCTCTGCAGCCTTGAGGAAATCCGGGTTGACGCCAACCTTGATGTCGCGGCCTTCGACGTTGATGGTCGAGCCGCCGTCTGCGCCGACTGTGAGACGCGTCGAGATCAAGCCGAACGCAACCGTGTTGACGTTGACGAGGTAGCGGCCCCACTCGCGGCACATGGTGCGCGTGAGGCCATGCACGCCAGCCTTTGCTGCGGAGTAGTTGGCTTGGCCAGGGTTGCCCATGAAGCCCGCGATGGACGAGATATTGACGACCTTGCGGTGATGCGACTGCCCGGCCGCTGCCTCCTGCTTCGACTTCACGCGGATGTATTCGGATGCCGCGCGCATGATGCGAAAAGGCGCGCCCAAGTGCACGTCCATGATCGCGTCCCACTGCTCATCGGTCATCTTCTGGATAACGCTGTCCCAGGTGTAGCCGGCGTTGTTGACGATGATGTCGAGCCCGCCGAAGCCGTCGACGGCCGCGGCGACGAACTTATCGGCAAAGTCCTTGTGCGTGACGTTGCCCACGCACGCGAGCGCCCTGCCGCCATCGGCGATGATATCCTGAACTGTCTCCGCCGCCGGGCCAGGGTCGAGATCGTTGACCACGACTTGTGCGCCCTCGCGCGCGAGCTTCATGGCGATCTCGCGGCCGATGCCACGGCCGGAACCAGAAACAATGGCGACACGGCCGTCGAGCTTCTTCATGGCGCTGTCCTTTGGCGGTTAAAGTGCGAAGCCCGAGTCCATTCGGCCATGATGTCGGGTTTGGGGCGGGGCGTCAAAGTCGCTCGATCCGGCCTTGACCGCTACCCTGCTTTCGCGGTTCGGTCGGCTGAGCAACATTTCGAGAGGTGGGTCATGGCCAAAGTCACCGCGCTGTCGTCTGTCCTTGGCGCGACGATCCACGGCGTCGATCTCAACACAATCGACGACGCGCAGTTCCGCACCATAGAAGATGCGCTGCACGCGCATCTGGTGGTGAAGCTGCCGAAGCAGACGGTGACGCCGGAACGCTTTGTTGCCTTCGCGCGGCGCTTTGGCCCGCCCGAGCCACACGTGATCGACCAGTTCCATCACTCAGCCGACCCCAACATCCTCATTCTCTCAAATCGGCGCAACGCGGTGGGCGAGCCGATCGGGCTCGCCGATGGCGGCACATATTTCCACTGCGATTACTCGTACCTCGCGGTCCCCGCGCGCTGCACGATGTTGTTTGCAATCGAGATCCCGGGAGATGACGCCGGCACGACCTTTGCCAACCAGCGCAAGGCCTACGAGGATCTCGACGGCGAGACCAAGGCGCGCATCGACGGGCTGGTGAGCCGCCATCACTACGGTAATCGCGACGTCATCGATGAGAGCAAGCGTATTGCCGCCTCCAAGCTGACTGACGATCAAAAAGCCCGCATGAGCTGGGTCCGCCATCCGCTCGTGCGCAAGCATCCGCACGTCGACGCGCGCTCACTCTATGCGGTGTCGGGTTCCTCCTATGGCGTCGAGGGCATGGAGGATGAGGAGGGTGTGGCTTTGCTCGATCAGCTCAAGGCCCACAGCACCAACCCGCGCTACTGTTATACGCCAACCTATCAGGCCGGCGATGTGGTCATCTGGGACAACTGTTCGCTGCTGCACTCGGCCCCGCTGATCGATCCCAACCGGCCACGCACGCTGTGGCGGATCACAGTCAAAGAAGCGGGTCCAACCGTGTAGGGACGCCGCCTCGCCTGTCGCAAACGGAGACGCAATCATGGCTGCCAAAGGTTCGGTTCTCGTTGTCGGCGCGGGCGATGCGCTCGGCGGCGCCGTCGCGCGGCGCTTTGCGCGCGAAGGGCATACGGTCGCCGTCGCTCGGCGCACCGCCGACAAGCTGACGCCACTCGTCCAGGCCATCACGGCTGCGGGCGGACAGGCGAAGGCCTATCCCGTTGACGCGCGCAAGGAAGATCAGATGATCGCGCTGTTCGATGCGGTCGAGGCAGAGTGCGGGCCGCTGGATGCGGTGATCTTCAACATCGGGGGCAACATCCGCTTCTCGATCCTTGAAATGACCGCGCAGAAATACATGAAGACGTGGGAGATGGCGTGCTTCTCGGGCTTCCTCACTGGGCGCGAGGCCGCGCGCCGTATGGCGCCGCGAGGCCAGGGTACGATCCTGTTTACCGGGGCGACGGCGAGCCTACGCGGCGGGGCAGGCTTCTCGGCCTTCTCGGGCGGCAAGGCGGCGCTGCGCATGCTCGCCCAGAGCATGGCGCGCGAACTTGGACCCAAGGGCGTCCATGTCGCGCATGTGATCGTCGACGGCGCCATCGACACGGCCTTCATTCGCGAGACGTTTCCGGAGCGCTACGCGCTCAAGGCCAAGGGCGGCATTCTCGAACCCGACCACATCGCTGAGAACTACTGGCACCTGCACACACAGCCACGCGATGCCTGGACGCACGAACTCGACGTAAGGCCGTGGATGGAAAGCTTCTGAGACCGGCGAGCAAAATTTCTGACTGACGACCTCCCCTCCCACTGTCATGGCCGGGCTTGTCCCGACCACCCATCGCGAAACGAGCCCGACGGTCACTGGGGTGCTGAGCCATTTCAACATGATGGCAACCAGCTCCGTGCTTTACAGAATGGGTGGCCGGCACAAGGCCGGCCATGACAGTTGAGGGGAGGCGCATCCGTCACTAATTTTGGCCCCCGGTATGAGACCTGCTGATATGTCCATCAACTATGAAGCCGAGTACAACAACTCCGCCCGCGTGAAAGACGCCGCGGACATTACGAAGCGCTGGGCCGCCGCGTCGGAGGCGCTACGCGCATCGGCCAAGGCCGATTTAGATGTCCCCTACGGCCCCGATCCGCGTCAGCACTACGACCTCTACCTGCCGCCGAAGGCGACGGGTCATGAGCCCATCGCGGTGTTCATTCACGGCGGCTATTGGCAATGGCGCGACAGAAAGGATTTTTCGTTCACGGCGGCCGGCGCACTTGCCAACGGTGTCGCGTGGGCGATGCCGTCCTATCGCCTGTGCCCAGCCGTACGCATTGCCGACATCGTCCGGGATATGCAGGCGTTTCTGGTGCACGTGGGGCAACGCACTGGCCGGCGTCCTGTCGTGACGGGGCACTCGGCGGGCGGACATCTGACGGCAGCCATGCTTGCAACGGATTGGTCGCAATTTCCGGGCGTGCCGGCAGATTTGGTGCGCATGGGCTACGCCATCAGCGGGGTGTTTGAGATCCCGCCGCTTGTCGGCACATCGATTGGCACGGCGCTGGGTGAGACAGCCGACAGCGCCGTAGCGGTCAGCCCCCGCTTTGGGCCAATCCCGCAAGGCGCGCGCTGGTTGACAGCGGCCGTCGGGGCAGACGAGAGCGACGAGTTCATCCGCCAAAGCGTCGACATGGCCGGCCACTGGAGCGCAGCCGGGATCGCCACCGAGGCTGTGCTCATCCCGGCCAAAAACCACTTCACCGTCATCGACGACCTTGCCCGGCCCGGTAGCGCCATGTCGCTGCGCATTGCCGCGATGGCCAGGACGTGCGGCCAGCTGTAGATCGGGCCATGGTGACAGCTGGAACGACGTGTTGGATATGCTACAAGCCATCTCAGGACATGGTTAACGCGCCAACTCGGTGCGATGCGGCATTGTGCGCTCCCAAAATGCTGCACTGCGCTACGATTTATGTTGCAATGCACAAAAAATCTGGTACATCACGGTCCATCGGATGCAACGCACTGGTCCTAAGGACCGATCAACCCAAACGAGCACTGTCATGAAAACCGAATTCGACACCACCGTCAAAACCTCGATCCACAACGCCAGCAACGGCCTGCAAAAGGGCGTCGTCCGCGTCGAGGAAGTGGCCGTCACCGCCGTTGAGCGCGTCGAAGACACGCTGGCGACCATGAAGGTCAACATGGATCAGGCGAAGGCTTTCGGCTCGGAAGTTCTATCGGTCGTCGACAACGCCGGTCGCACCACCCTTGGCGGCATGGTCACCATGAACAAGTCCATGGTCGACTATGGCAAGGACGTGTTCGCCGACGCGATCGACGTCAGCAAGAAGACCATGGAAGCCCGCTCGGTGAAGGACGTCGTTGAACTGCAGACCGCATTTGCTGAGCGCCGCATCTCGGCAGCTTTCCATACGGTTGCAGCCCTCAACACGCTGGCACAGAATAACGTGATGGCACTCTGGTCGCCCTTCGCAAGCCTGGTGCGTGACACCAGCGGCAGCGCCGAACAGATGGCGCAGCCGTACGTCCAGCGCGCTGAAGCAGTGGCTGAAACGGTGAACAAATCAGGCAAGCGCGGCATCGGTCGCGGCAAGGCCAAGAAGGCCGCTTGATTGCTGTCCAGACACGCGTTGTAAATTCGAGTGGCGCTCCGGCAACGGGGCGCCATTTGCGTTTGTGTCACTCGGCATTTGTGTCAATCGGCCCGCGACAGCAGCGTATCCAGCATGCGGAAAAAATTGCTCGGGCCGACATAGCCGGTGATGCGGTCCACCTCGCGGCCGTCTTGCATCAGGACGGCCGTCGGCACCTGCGAGAGGCCGCTGCGCAACGCCAGCGTATCGGGATCAGTCTTGCCGATGTCGATAAAGCGCAGGGGCGCCCGTGTTGCAGCAGCGCCCGCCTGATATTGGGGCAGGATGTCGCGACGGAACACATCGCACATGGGGCAGCCGTCGGCCTCAAACACCAGCAGTTCCAGTCTACCGCCCGTATCGCGCTGCGTCACGGGCTTGCTGCCGGGCAGCGGCGCGCCGTTGCGGGCGGCATCGCCCGATGTTGCAAAGGCTGCGATCAAGACGGCTGAAAGCATAACGGTCAGGCGACCCATGGAACCCTCGAACGCAAACACCTCGCTGAGTTAGCACGACCGCAAACCTCGGGGTTATGGAGATTGTCACTTGTGTTAATCGTTGTCCTGGAACGGCACAGGACAGGCTCATGCGCTTTGCAGTCATCTCGGACATCCACGGCAACCTGCTGGCGCTCGAGGCCGTGCTAGCCGACATCCGCACACGCGGCGTCGACGCCATCGTCAACTGCGGGGATCTCTGTACGTCGCCACTTTGGCCGCGCGAAACATTCGAGCTGCTCGAAACGCTGCGGCTGCCAACCGTGCGCGGCAATCATGATCGCTGGATTGCGTCGCTGCCGGTGGAGAAAATGTCGGCATCGCTGGTCTACACACGCGGTCAACTGACGGAGGCGCAGCGGGCGCATCTCGGCGCCTTGCCAGCAACGCATCGGCTCGATGAGGGCGTGCTGATGTGCCATGGCACCCCGACCGACGACTACACATTCCTGCTTGAGGACCGGGACGACGGCCGGCTGATCTGCTCGCGGCCGGCAGATGTGGGCGCCCGGCTTGCGGGGCATACGGCGGATCTGGTGCTGTGCGGCCATAGCCACCACGCACATATGGTGTGGGCGCCGCCCAGCACGCTGGTCGTCAACCCAGGGAGCGTCGGCTGCCCCATCTTCGCGGACAATCCGACCGCTGTGAACAACGACGCCCGCGCGCCACACGCACGTTATGCGGTTCTGACCAAGCGCGCCAGCAAGTGGTCGGCCGAGTTCATGGCCATTGCCTATGATTGGGACGCCGCAGCCGAGCGCGCCCGTGCCAACGGCCAGGACGCGTGGGCCCGGGCCTATGTCATGGGTATGGTTTAAGCGGGACGTGGGGTGGCTTGGCTGAGTTTCCATGCTGAATTTCCCAACTTGACTAACTTGACTAACAACTGGCGTGCTGGCGAACTGTCCGTGGCAGGGCGGGGCGAAGCGGACCAGACCGGCATGAGCGGCCAGCGACGCTTTTGACCCTTAGGAGACATTCACTCCCAACGTCGGTGTCCCGGAATTTGGCGTGCCCTTCGCACGACAAATATCCGGGATCTACCCCGGTCGAAATGGTGTGCTACGCTCACGCGATGACAGACTTTTTCGGCAA
>JANMGQ010000085.1:0-6750 GCA_031374735.1 Hyphomicrobiaceae bacterium
CACCAGCAGTTCCTCGAGCAAGGTGCGCAATGCCGCGATGTTCCATTGGCCGTTGCCGAGATCGTAGATAAGCCGGCTTTCGGTCGCCTTTGGATCAACGTGAAATGTCTCGTAGAATGCGGCGCTCGCTGTTTTGACGCGGAGCTCTGCATCCAATACCACCAGCGGGCTGCGCATGCTGGCCACGATGCTCTCGGCGTAATCGCGCGCCAATCGCAGCGCGCCGTTGAGCCGGCTGAGCTCAAGATTCCGGCTATTGAGCTCGTCGTTGACGG
This sequence comes from Hyphomicrobiaceae bacterium, assembly GCA_031374735.1. Classification (GTDB taxonomy): domain Bacteria; phylum Pseudomonadota; class Alphaproteobacteria; order Rhizobiales; family Hyphomicrobiaceae; genus JABFRJ01. The sequence continues at coordinate 276 of JANMGQ010000085.1, forward strand.
TGGCGAGTTCTTCATTGCTGGACTGGATTTCCTCCTTCGACGTCTCTAGTTCCTCGTTGACGCTCTGCATTTCCTCGTTGGCCGATTGAGCCTCCTCATTGGCGGACTGCAGCTCTTCGTTCGCCGCCTCCTGCTGTTCGATGACAACCTGCAGATACTCGCGCGTGGCGGCGAGTTCTTGTGTGAGCCGAACGATCTCGTCATTGGTCGCGGCTGCGATGTGATCGACATTGGTCGTCGCAGCGGCTGGTTGTTCGCGCGGTTTGGACGCTGCGCGATCGGGCTTGTGATGTTCGTCGAAGAGGACCAGGTAGCCGCTTTGTTTGGCGTCACCGGCCTTGATCGGGATCACTTCGACTGCAAGTTCGCGAAAGCCGCTGTCGCTTTTGACACGCAAATGCTCTTCACGCACCGAGCGGCCTTCCGTTTGCGCACGCAAAATGGCAGCACGCACGCCGACGAGTAGTCCCTCGCGCAGCATCTTCAGAAGGTGCAGGCTCGGCGCGCCAGCCGGGGGCGCAAGATAGTCTCCGGTATCGCCACGAAATTGGACGATCTCCATGGCGGCTGAAATGACCACGCCCGGCGGCACATATTTTGCGAGCAGGACGCGCTCGGCCTCCTTATGCAGATCGCCGCGCGGGACCGGTTTGGCCGCCGGTGCTGCCCGCAGAAACGGATCGGCTTTGCCGACAGCAAGAGCGGGGCGGAACGGCAGGCCCGGTGCATTGCCGCCCGGTCGCCGCGAAAACAGCTTATGGCGCGCATCTTCGACGTCGAACAGTGCGCGCGATGTGCCCGCGGTCTCTGATCGGCCGAGCCACAGGTGGCCGCCCGGCTTCAATGCATAATGCAGCAGCGCCATGATCTGCTGTTGCAGCACGGGCTCCATGTAGATCAGCAGATTACGACACGATATGAAATCGACCCGCGAGAACGGCGGATCACCCAGCACGTTGTGGCGCGAGAAAATGCAGCGCTCGCGAATGTCTTTGCAGATCCGATAGCCGGCTTCTTCTTTGATAAAAAATCGCTTCAGCCGGGCCGGCGACACGTTCTGCTCGATACTTGCGGAGTAGACGCCGGCGCGCGCCTTCGCGACGCAGGCACTGTTGAGATCGGTGGCGAACAATTGCATGGGAACGTCGCTGCCGGCGGCTTCCGCACATTCCGCAAATACGATGGCCAATGAGTACGCTTCCTCGCCGGTCGAGCATCCGAGAGTCCAGATCCGCACGGGCTCTTGCAGTGTGCGCCCGGCCAATAGCTTCGGGAAAACCGTCTTCGCGAGTTCGTCGAAAGAATCCGGATCTCGGAAAAACGTCGTGACGCCGATGAGAATATCCTGGAACAGCGCCTCTATTTCTGCCGGCTCGCGCTGCAGGTAGGTCTCATAGTCCTCCATCGCTGTCATTTTGTGCAGCACCATGCGGCGGGTGATGCGGCGCAGCAGGGTGTTCGGCTTGTAGTGGGTGAAATCAACGCCCAACGCTCGACGCACAATTTCGACGATCCGCGCGTGGCTGGCCGGCTCGGTGTCCAAGACCTCCGACTTTACTTCCGGCGCCACGTAAGGGTGGCGCGCAATCCGGGCAATCTCGTCCGCGATTTTATCCGGGGGCAGAACGAAGTCCACGCACCCCGAGGCCACGGCACTGCGCGGCATGCTGTCGTGCTGGGCGCTCTCGTTCTGGGCGAAGGTGATGCCGCCTGCAGCCTTGATCGCCTCGAGCCCGAGCGTGCCGTCACTCATCGCGCCGGACAGCACGACGCCGATCGCCTTATGCCCGCAATCCTCCGCCAGCGAGGAAAAGAACTGGTCGATGCCGCGTCGCCGCGCGTAACGATCCTGCGGCAGCAACTGCAACTTGCCGCCGGCGATGATCATGTCGCGGTTCGGCGGGATCACATAGACGTGATCGGGCTGGACCTCGGGCTCATCGCGCACCTCGCTGACCGGCATGCGTGTCGACCGCGACAGTATTTCGGCCAGATTGCTGGCGTGGTCAGGCGCGAGGTGTTGAATGATGACGAAACCCGAGCCGGTATCGACCGGCAACGCCCGCAGCAGCTGGGTCACCGCTTCCAACCCGCCCGCTGACGCGCCGATACCGACGATGGGAAACGGAACCGAGGTCTCGACAGGTGCGTCGTCACTGTCCAGGGCCAGGTCGTCGCTCGAAACCGGTTGTGCATCAACCGACAACGGCGACCCCGGGCTGATTGGCCGAAGTTCAGACACAACGGGCTGATCGGAACCGGGCTTGCTCATGAAATCTCTTTGTACGCTAGACTACCTGCGTGGAGCCGGGTCAACTTAGGACCAGCTTGTGTTCCAGCGGAACCGATACCACGAATTCGGTGCCTCGCGGTTGCGGGTTGATGGAAACCGTCGCGTCCAGCTGTTGCAGGAAGGCTCTCACGAGCCGCATGCCAAGGCCTTTGCTCTTGGCCAGATCAAAGGTGGCCGGCAACCCGTTTCCCTCGTCGCGGACGGAGACTCGGATCGTTGCGTCGGCGCGGACCACGCCAACCCAGATTTTGCAGCCCGATTGGCCGTCGTAAGCATGTTTGGCAGCATTCGTGATCAGTTCGTTGACCATCAAGGCCAACGGGATCGCTTGATCGGTGGCGATCAGGATGTCGTGCTGCGCATCGACGAGAATTTCACAGTGCGCGACGCTCTCATCGACGTCGCTACAGACCTGCTCGATATAGCGGCCGATGTGACTGGCGCCGTGACCAGCCGGGACACCGCTCCGTCTCACCTCGCTGGCACTGTTGATGCGGGCCACGATTGCAATCAGAAATTGCATAAACATTGGATCGATACGGTCCTTCAAATTCAGTTTCGAGGTTTCGAGCCTTTACCACCTGTACGGCCAACTGCGGCCGGCGCACGCGACTTCGATTGTCTTTAAGTTCGACGGCATAGGTAGTTTCCGAACCTAGCGTCCAGCTTGCATGTGTGATCGGTTGAATTGATGGATGACACGATGGCGCAACTGACCAAGGCCCCCACGGGTATCAAGGGCCTGGACGAAATAACCGGCGGCGGTCTCCCGGCAGGGCGGCCAACGCTGATCTGCGGTACTGCGGGCTGTGGCAAGACCATGCTCGCGATGGAGTTTCTGGTTCGCGGCGCGACGCAATTCGGCGAGCCGGGCGTCTTCATGATGTTTGAGGAAAACGCCGCCGAACTCACGGCCAACGTCCGCTCACTCGGCTTCGATCTTGAGAAGCTCGCGGAGCAAAAGCTGATCATGCTCGACTACGTGCATATCGAGCGCAGCGAGATCGAGGAGACGGGTGAGTACGACCTTGAGGGACTGTTCATCAGGCTCGGGCACGCCATCGATTCCATTGGCGCCAAGCGCGTGGTGCTTGACACGATCGAGGCACTCTTTGCGGGGTTGCCTGATCATGCCATCCTGCGCGCTGAACTGCGGCGGCTGTTCCGCTGGCTGAAAGATCGCGGGATGACAGCTGTCATTACGGGCGAAAAAGGCGAGGCGACGATCACGCGTTTCGGGTTAGAAGAATACGTCGCCGACTGCGTGATCATTCTCGACCAACGCATTGCCGACCAGATCTGTACCCGGCGGCTACGGGTGGTGAAGTACCGTGGGACGTCACACGGAACCAACGAATATCCCTTCATCATCAGTGAGCGCGGCTTTTCAGTGCTGCCGATCACATCGCTCCAACTCGATCACAAAGCCTCGCCGGCGCGCGTTCCGACCGGCATTGTACGCCTGGATGAAATGCTTGGTGGCAAGGGTGTATTCCGCGGCAGTAGCGTGCTCGTCTCGGGATCATCTGGTACCGGAAAAAGCAGCATTGGCGCAAAGTTCATCGACGATGCTTGCCGTCGTGGCGAACGCGCGTTGCTTTTCACCTACGAGGAATCGAGCGCGCAGATTGTGCGTAATATGCGTTCAATTGGCATCGACCTTGAGCCCTGGGTCAAATCTGGACTACTGCAGATTCACGCGTCCCGCCCGACCCTGCAAGGGCTGGAGCAGCATCTGGTGATGATGCACGATGCGGTGCACGCATTTTCCCCAACCGTTGTCGCTGTCGATCCGATCAGCAATCTAACGCTTGAGCGCGACGATTCGCAGGTGAAGGCGACCCTTATGCGCCTCATCGATTTCCTCAAGCATCAACAGATCACCACGCTCTTCACGAGCCTAAACTCCGGTGATGACACGGCGTGGGAGGACTCCCAACTGGGGGTGTCGTCGCTCATGGACACGTGGCTTCTGCTGCGCAATGTCGAGTTCAATGGCGAGCGCAATCGCACAATTTATGTTTTGAAGTCGCGCGGCATGGCACACTCGAACCAGGTGCGTGAATTCATCTTGAGTGATGAGGGCATCGATCTGGTGGACGTCTATGTTGGCGCTGACCGTGTGCTGACCGGTACCGCTCGCGTGGCGCAGGAGGCCCACGAGCGGGTCGCAGCCGAAGTCGGGCGACAGGATCACCAGCGTAAACTCTTGCAACTTGCGGGCAAGCAGAAGGCCATCGAAGCACAGATCCTGGCGCTGCAGGTCGAGGCGGAATCCGAAACTGCCGCAGTCAATCTGGCGATCGCGCAACAGGCGTTACACGACAAAAATATCCTGCAAAACAGCCGAGCCATGGAGCAACTACGAGGGGGCGACAAGAGCCGAAACGGGTTGGCGAAAGAAATTTAGTGGCCATGACACATCAAACGGCATCCCAGTTGGCGACGTCCAACGCGACATACGAATTGCGGCTGTACGTTGCCGGTCAAACCGCCAAATCGCTTGCGGCTTTCTCAAATCTGAAACGCATTTGCGAGACGCACCTCGCCGGGCAGTATGTGATCGAAGTCATCGACTTGACGAAGGCCCCTCAACTCGCCGCTGGAGACCAGATCATTGCTGTGCCGACGCTTGTGCGGCGCCTTCCCGAGCCGATCAAGAAAATCCTGGGCGACCTGTCCAACGAAGAACGCGTGCTCGTCGGCCTCGACGTGCGGCCGCTGAGGACCTGATCGTTCATGAAAAAGAGCCCTAATTCCACAGATGAATTTGAAGCGATTGCTAAAGCGTCAGCGTCAATGGCGCACGCCAACGGCCACTATGTCCTGCGGCTCTACATCATCGGCACGACATCACAATCAACGCGGGCAATCGCAAATATCCGGAAAATTTGCGAAGAGCATCTGGAAGGACGCTACGAACTGGACGTCGTGGACATCTCCCAGCATCCCGCGCTGGCGAAAGGCGAGCAGATTGTCGCCGCCCCAACCTTGATCAAAGTGTTGCCGCTACCGCTGCGCCGGTTTATCGGCGACATGTCGCAAACGGAGCGCATCCTCATTGGCCTCGATCTCAGCAAAGTTCGTTCAACGTCGCCTACTGTGACAAAGACCTAAGCGGCCATGCACCAGGGATCACGCACCGAAGCAAATCTGATCGCGGAAATTGCCGAGCTACGCATGCGATTGGAAACGTCAGAGGATGTGCTCTGCGCGATCCGGTCGGGCGAGGTGGATGCGCTTGTGATTGAGAGCGCCGGTGGGCCGCGGGTCTATACGCTGCAAGGCGTTGATGCCGCATCAAATCGATTCCGCGGCGAAATCCTCTCGCAGGTGAGTGACGCGGTCATCGCGATCGACGACGACGACCGCGTTACGTATATGAATGCTGCCGCTGAGCGACAATACGATGTTGGCGTCACCGGGGCTCTTGGTAAACTCCTTTCCAGTGTCTATCGAACCAGGTGGGCCAGCCCGGCAGACGAGGCGACCGCTACGGCCGCCCTACGCGAGTGCGGCGAGTGGCGTGGTGAAAGCGTTCACATCAGACACGACGGCCGAGAACTTCGGGTCGAGTCGAGCGTCACGGTATTTCGAGCGATTGTTGGACAAGCGGCCGGCGTGCTCGCCGTCATTCGAGACATTACGGATCGCGCGGCGGCCCACGATAAGTTGCGCGAGAGTGAGGCGCTGTATCGCAGTGTGCTTGAGGCAAGCCCCGACTGCTTGAAGATAATCGGCATAGACGGTCGGCTTGAATACATGAACGCCAAGGGCTGTGAGCTTTTGCAAGTGGATGATTTTAGCCACTTGGTTGGAACTGAATGGAGTGCGCTGTGGTCTGCTGACAACAAAAGGGCCGTGATAAATGCACTGACCGCTGCAAGAGATGGTCAGTCGGTTCGTTTCGAGGCATTTGGCGCCACGACCAAGGGCACATTCAAATGGTGGGATGTCTTAGTCAGTCCTATTCTTGACCATCGAGGACAAGCACACCGCATATTTGCAGCCTCCCGGGACATAACTGAAAGGAAACGGATCAATGCCCGCCTTCGCGAGAGCCAGGCACGCCTTGGTCATGCGGCCGACGCCACAGGCCTGACTTATGTTGCTGTGGACTTGGAAGAGGCAAGTTTGCAGACACCTGAAAACTTTGACAGAGTTATGGGGTATGCGGCGCAC
>JANMGQ010000090.1:0-55372 GCA_031374735.1 Hyphomicrobiaceae bacterium
ATGCGCCCTTTCCCCGTAAAGAACGGGGGGAGGGCATGCGCGCTAACATAACAAATTTTCCGCGTCATTCCGGACAAGCGCGGCCACTTCTGGCCGCGCGCAGATCCGGAATCCAGCGGATCTGTCCGCGAAGCGGTCGATACATCGCGTGCTTCGCACACGCCCTTCGCGGGATCCCGGTTCGGCGGTCGGCCTGAAGGGGCCTCCCTTGGCCGGGATGATGACGAAAAATTGGGGTATGTTAGCGCCAATGCGGGGGGAGGGAGACGCCACTCGATTGCCTGGCATTCCAGAATGGCGGCCTACCTCATCAGGTCTTCGGCTTGGTCTTGGCTTTGGCCTTCGGCGCGGCTTCGGCCTTGAACGTGTTGCTTGGCACGAACCCTGATTTCTCCGCTTTGCGTGGCTCCCGTACCCACACCTCGCGGTTTGGGTGCAAGCCGCCGCCGCGTGTGGCCGGAACCGCGGTATGGCGGGCGCGCTGTAAAAGGCGCGTGTCGGCGATGCCGCTGTTAGGGTGCGTACCGCCATTGCTGGCGACAGCTTTGTCCCAGGCCGCTTTGCGCTTTTTCACCGTTGCCGCATCGCGCAGCGCCGTGCAGTTCAGTTCGTTGGTGTTGAGATCGACGGTGATCTCATCGCCCTCCTCGATGAAGGCGATCGGCCCGCCGAGCGCCGCCTCGGGCCCAACGTGACCGATGACGAGACCAACCGAACCGCCCGAGAAGCGCGCGTCTGTCATCAGCGCGATGACGATGTTGCGCTCGCGGCAGATGGTGGTGATACGCGAGGTTGGGTCGAGCATCTCAGGCATGCCCGGCGCGCCGCTCGGCCCCTCGTAACGCACAATGACGATGTCGTTGTTCTTGAAGCTGTCGGCGTGCTTGTCGAGCGCGACGTGCAGCGCCTGCTCACCCTCGAACACGCGCGCGCGGCCCTTGAACACGTTGTTCTCGAGCCCACCTTCGACGCCGGCGAGTTTCAGGATCGCCGAGAAATCCGGTGACAGGTTACCGCCGAGCACGCGCAGACCGCCGGTCGGCTTGTAGGGTTTTGCAACGGGGTAGACGACCTTGCCATCGGCCGACTTGGCCTTCAGGCGCTTCACCTGCTGAGCGAGCGTCTCGCCGGTGCAGGTGAGCACGTCACCGTTGAGCAGCCCCGCATCAAGCAATTCCTTGACGATCATCTGCACGCCGCCGGCCTTGTCGATGTCGACCATCGAGTATTTGCCGTAGGGGCGGGCATTGGTCAGCACCGGCACGACATGCTGCGAGAGGTGGTTGAACTCCTCCGGCGTGATGATCTCCTTCCAGAAATCAGCGTAGCCGGCGGCACGCGCGATCTCGGGCGCATGCAGCGTCACGTTGGTCGAACCACCGACGGCCATGGCCACGATCATGGCGTTGCGCAGGCTGTCGCGCACCACGATATCGCGCGGCTTGATGTCCTTCTTGATCAGGTTGGCCAAGAGGTCGACGAGTTCGGCCGCGAACTGTTTTGTGCGGCGCGGATCATCCGACGGCGGGGCCACCATATGCAGCGGCTGCATGCCGAGCACGCCGATGAACGTCTGCATGGTGTTGTAGGTGAACATGCCGCCGCAGCTGCCATAGCCCGGGCACGCGTGGCAGGCGATGTGATGACGGTGCGCCGGGTCCGGGTGATCGGCGACCTGATAGGCAGTCACGAGATCAATCGTCTCGCCGGTCTTCGGGTCCTTGCCCGGATGTATCGAACCATCCGACATGATGAGGGCGGGTTGGTTGTGCTCGAGCAGGGCCGCGAGCACGCCGACCGGCGGCTTGTCACAGGCGACGACGGCGATGGTGCCCGCGAGACCTGTGGCGCTCAGATGTTCGCACAACGCGTCGTTGGTGACCTCGCGGCCGATCAGCGAGTAGCGCATTTCGCGCGTGCCGTTGCGAATGCCGTCGGACGTCGCGATGGTGTACTCGGGCTGCACGAGGCGCAGTTTGAGCTGGCCTTTGCCCTTGCCGATGCGGCTCTTCAGTTCGGCATGGATGGCGTCGACCTTGGACAGCACGCCGAGATAACATTGGCTGTCGCCCTTGGTGCCGACGACGCCCACGGATGGCTCGTGAATGAGACCGATTTCAGTGCCGAGTTCGCGCGCCAGACCGATGGTCTGGCTGTTGCGTCCGGGATGGTGGTCGATGATGACGGTTTTCGACATGTCTGGCGTCCTGCAATGGCGCGGCGCTGCGCGGGCAAGACAAGCGCATAGTCGGACATCGCTGCCCCGTGCAAGGGCCTCAGCAGCTCGCTCCAATCACGCCGGCCGCAGCAGGGCCCTGGCGCGCTCCAGCTCCTCAGGCGTGTCGACGCCAAGCGGCACCGCATCTACCACCTGCACATCGATGCGCAAGCCGTTCTCCAGCGCACGCAATTGCTCCAGCCGCTCGCGGCCTTCCAGCGGCGTCGGCTTCAACGTCACGTAGCGCTCGAGCGCGTCACGGCGATACGCGTACATGCCGATGTGGTGATACAACGGTCCCTCGCCCGAAGGCGCCGTTGCCCGCGTGAAATAGAGCGCCCGCAGTCGCCCGGGCAGGGGAGCTGCCCCAACCGGCGTCGCTATGGCCTTTACGACGGCGGGATTGTCGCGCTCTTCCGGCCGGACAATGACGGCGGCAAGCGTCGCGATATCCACTTCCGGGGTATCAAGCGGGCCAAGACAGGCTTGCACGAGTTTGGGATCAATGGTCGGCAGATCGCCCTGCAGGTTGACGATGCGGCTATAGGTGCGGCGCGGGTCGATGGCCGTGATGGCTTCGTGGATGCGGTCGGAGCCGTTGGGGTGGTCGACCCGGGTCATGATGGCCTCGCCGCCCGCCTTTGCGATGACAGCGGCGATCTGTTCGCTATCCGTTGCAACAATCACGCGCCCCGCGTTGGCCGCAACGGCCCTGCGCCAGACGTGCACGATCATGGGTTGGCCGTGGATGTCGGCGAGCGGCTTGTTCGGCAACCGGGTTGCGGCCAGCCGCGACGGAATAGCGATCAAAGTGTCGGACATGCGATCTCAACTCTTCCACGCGAGGCGGCCGGCTCCACGCAGTGGAGACGCCTCGCGAACCAAGCAAGCCCGGCTCCACGCAGTGGAGTCGCCTCGCGAACCAAACAAGCCCGGCTCCACGCAGGGGAGTCGCCTCGCGCGACGAAGCAAGTGACAATTCGCCTCGGTTTCCTCCTCCTAGAACGGCGGTCTGTCACGTTGCAAGCCGGGACCGAGGGCGTGTAGTTCGCTTGGGTGCAGAATAGCCCAGGGGACGTCAGCCGATGAATTCCTTCGAACTGAACAAGATCGCTGGTGGCGTGCTGGGCGCTGCCCTGTTGATCTTCGGCGGCCGCACGTTTGCGGACATCGCGCTACACAAACCGCCGTCCAAAACCCCGGGCTACCCGATCGCGGTCACCGGCGGCGCGGGTGGCAGTGGACCGGTCACCGCGGCCAAGTTCGAGTTCGCGCCTCTGGCTGCGCTGCTCAAGACGGCTGCTGCGCCAAACGTTGAAGCAGGCAAGGCCGTGTTCAAGAAATGCGCGGCTTGCCATACGGTAGACAAGGGTGGCGAAAACAAAATCGGCCCGAACCTGTGGGGCGTCATCGGTCGTCCGATCGGCCAACATGCTGGGTTTGGCTATTCCGATGCGCTCAAGGCTAAGGGCGGCGCCTGGGGCTGGGAACAGTTCGCAGGCTACATCTGGAAGCCCGTGGAATACATCCCTGGGAACAAGATGGCGTTCGTCGGTATCCAGGATCCGCAGGATCTGGCGGACCTGATGGCCTATACGCGGACATTGGCTGATACGCAGCCGGCCCTACCGCAGTAACGGCACGAAAGTGCAAATTGAAATCGCCTGCAACGCTCTGTTGTGCAGGCGGATTATCGGCTAGTCCGTATTCATGGCGGCTGTCGCGGTAAGGCGACTTTGAGCCCGGGTGGTTCCTCCCGGCCTTCATGGTCGTGCCGTGGACCTGACGCCATGCCCGATACCATGTCTCTCGCCGACGTTTTGTTTTACGTCGCCATCGGCTTCGCCGCACAGATCGTCGATGGTGCGATAGGCATGGCCTACGGCATCACCGCCACAACTGTCCTGCTCAGTATCGGTGTGCCACCTGCTACAGCCAGCGCGTCGGTGCACGCTGCCGAGGTGTTCACAACGGCCGCGTCCGGCGCCGCGCATTGGCGGCTAGGCAACATCGACCGCCGGCTTGTCTTGCGGCTCATGATCCCGGGCATGATCGGCGGCGCCATCGGCGCTTACGTCCTGGTCAGCGTGCCGGCACATGTCATCAAGCCGTGGGTCAACGTGTATCTGCTGGCCCTTGGCGGCTACATCCTGTTCAAAGCGTGGCGCCCAGCACTCTTGAGCGTTGCGCCGCCCAAAGGGCTCATACCACTCGGCTTCGCCGGCGGCCTACTCGATGCCATTGGCGGTGGGGGCTGGGGGGCGATCGTCACGTCAACACTGGTCGGCAATGGTGTCGCGCCACGGTATGCGGTCGGCACCGCCAACTGTGTCGAGTTCTTTGTCGCATCCACTATAACGGCTGCGTTCGTCACAACCATCGGCCTGTCTCTTTGGCCCGTGATTGCGGCACTGGTCGTGGGCGGCGTGTGTGCCGCCCCATTTGCAGCACTTGCCACCAAACATCTGCCAGATCGAGCGCTCAGGGCGCTCGTCGGCGGCGTGGTGTTCCTGCTCAGTCTGCGCGGGCTCGTCGCCGGATAGCAGGCCGGCCTATTTCAGCGGCTCCTGACGGCGGCCGATCCGCTCGGCGACGTCGTCATGATAGTAGTGGTCGTGACCGACTTTGAACTTCAGGCCGAGGCGGAACATGTGGGCGTCGGCGTCATAGTTGTACGCGGTCCCTCCGCTCACGTGATTAACGACGCCGAAGCCGGCGTAAGTGTATTCACCAAACAGAATGCCGCCGCCGTAGTCCCACTCGAGCCCAGTGCCGAACGACCAGCCCCAGCGTGTCCGATTAAGCTTTTCCGCCGTCGTCAGGTCAGATCCGCGCAGTGCCGGCCCAGTCGAGGCGTACCAGAGCACATCCGGCCGCACATGATGTCCGAGGCGCGCACGGGCCGTAACGACATAGTCGACGCCGAATTTCTGGCCGAATTTCTCGGTCTTGCCGTCCATGAAGGCTGCATCAATTTCGACGCCGTAATTCCAGCTATGCTTGTTGACGATCTCGATGCCGCTGACGAAGCCGATACCTTTGGAAAAATAAGAGAATGGTCCGTCGCCCCCGCCGATCGCCGAGGTCGTCGCGTCACCCTTGACCAATGCCCCTTGAAAGAAGCTGCCAAAGCGCACTTGCAGGTTGGCATCATAGTTCTGTGCCGCGGCTGGACCAGTCTGACCTATGGGCCCAACAAGACCGATCCCAACGAGGCCAGTGAGAGCAATGAGTGTTTTGAATATGGGCGCTCGCAGCATGGCATCGTCCTGTTTTGGTCGTGGAAGCCTCAGGTGCGACGCCGGACGATGCACCGAACTGACCTGGGGCTAACACGTGTGCCTGAGTCGGACAGTCGGCAGGAAACCAACAAGTTGTGGACAGTTGCCCCTTTGAAGGCCGTTCCGTTTCGATACGACCGGGCATGAATCCTGAAAGACACGGGACAGGCACGGCGCCTTCGCGTCGCTATTCGATGGGCATCACGTGCGAAGGGCGTATTCGGAGACGGACGTTAAGGCCTGATTTACTGACATCTCACGGGATTTGACGGTCCCGCCCATCGGCCGCAAGCCCGGCATCGCCTTTGCTTCTCCCCCTGCAGTTCACGCCGACTGGTTCAGGGAGAGTTCCAAATGGTGAAGTTCCAAGCTTTCAAGTCACTGACATCCGCCACCAGCCTGTTCGCCAAGCGCGACGAGGGTTCTGTCGGCATGATCCTCGCGATCTGCGCGCTGCCATTCTGCATGGCCGTTGCTCTCGCTGTTGACCTCAACCGCGGCATGCACGCCGGCCAGCGCCTGCACGACGCTGTCGATGCGGCCGTGCTGGCTGCCGCCAAGATGGTGAAAGACGGCGTCGCCTCCGATACCGAGATCAAGGCGTCTGCACTTGCCATCTTCAAGGCCAACGTCGACGGTAAAGGCAAACAGGCCGTCTACAGCGACGGCGACTTCAGCTTGACCATCGACCGCGTCAACTCGAAAGTCGAAGTTGAACTGGTGAACTCATATCTGCCGACCACGTTCGCCCGTGTCGGCGGCTATGAAAAGATCCCGCTGCCGCAGAAGTCGTCGGCCGTGTTCCAGCTGCGCGACATCGAAGTTGGCCTGGCGCTCGACGTCACGGGCTCGATGGGCAATACGCCCTCGAGCGGCGGTGCGCCGAAGATCGACACGTTGAAGGCGGCATTTGCCAAGTTCGCTCTGCTGATGCTGCCCGACAACCCGCTGCCCGGCCAGAAGGTTCGTCTTGGTCTCGCGCCCTACTCGGCCGCAGCAAACCTCGGCAGCTACGCAGGTGCAGCCTCCGCCAACCGCAGCAAAGACGGCTGCGTGACGGAACGCAACACGGGCACATTGGACAGCGACTCGAGCGGCGTGTTCTTCGTGGCGGCTGACGGCACCAAGGACATCGACAGCACCGAAGGATACGGCGGCTACGTCTGCCCGAAGGCTGCGCTTGTGCCACTGTCCAAGGATCGCAAGGCGCTGATCGCCGAGGTGAACAAGTACCAGACCGGCGGTTGGACCGGTGGGCACTTCGGTGCCCAGTGGGCCTGGAACGTCATTTCGCCGGAATGGGGTACCGTTTGGGGCGGCCAGAGCGTGCCAGACAGCTACACCAAGATCACCGACAAGAAATTGACCAAGGCCGTGATCTTGATGACCGACGGCGTGTTCAACACCGCGTTCCATGACGGCACGTCTGAAGACCAGGCGCTGCGGCTGTGCGACAAAATGAAGGAAAAGGGCATCCAGGTGTTCGCTATCGCCTTTGACGCACCAGCTGGCGCCCAGGCCGTCTTGAAGAAGTGCGCGACCGTTGGATCGGACTACTATGCCGATGCCTCGAACGCGACGGAACTTGACAACGCGTTCACGAAGTTTGCCCAGAAGATCAACGCGCTCCGTCTGGCGCAGTAATCTATCTGGTCCAGCACCAATCCGGCGGCGCCCTCCCTGACGTTCGCTGGTTGAAGAAAATGGCACGCTCCGTCTGGGGCGTGCCATTTTCGTTTGAGGTCAGAGCAGTATGGTCGCTTTACAGCGGCACGCTGAGGGTCACCTGCAGACCACCGAGCGCGCTGCGGCCAAGTTCGATGTCGCCGCCATGGCTCTTGGCGATGTCGCGCGCGATGGCCATGCCGAGGCCGACATGGCCCTGGTCGACGTTGCGGGCGTGATCAATGCGGTAGAACGGCTTGAACACATTGTCCCGTTCTTCGGCTGGAATGCCCGGCCCATCATCCTCGACGTCAATCTGCAAGCGCGTGCGGTCGATTGTCGAGCGGATCAGCACCTTGTCGCCATATCGCGCGGCATTGGACACGAGGTTCATCAATGCCCGCTTCATGGCCTGCCGCTTCAAGGGGATGACGACGTCGCGGCGGCGCCGCGGAATATCAAGCGTGATGGGCGCATCATAATGGGCGGCATCTTCGGCCACTTCTTCGAGCAACTCGCGCACGTTTGTCGCGGTCAACTGCTCGCCACCGTCGCCGCGGGTGAAGGCGAGATATTCCTCCAACATCTGCTGCATTTCGATGACGTCGGCTTTCATGCCGTCAACACTGTCGCTTGAGCGCATCATTTCGAGTTCGAGCTTGAACCGCGTGAGCACGGTTTTCAGGTCATGACTGACGCCGGCCAGCATATGCGTGCGCTGTTCGACGTGCTGGGTGATGCGGTCGCGCATAGCGAGGAAGGCCTCAGCGGCGCGCCGCACCTCGCGCGCGCCGCGCGGCTTGAAGTCTTCGGGCACGCCGCGGCCCTTGCCGAAACTGTCGGCGGCCTCGGCGAGCTTCAGGATAGGCTTGATCTGGTTGGACAAGAGTTGCGTTGCCGCCAGCAGCAGCACCATGGATGTGCCAACCATCCAGACCAGGAAGATGTGGCTGTTGGACGCGTAGATCTGGCTGCGCGGCGCAATGATGCGCAGGATGGCATCGTCGACCTTGATGCGGATCTCGACCAGGTTGGAACGCCCGACCGTGTCGATCCAGAACGGCTTGCGCACCTGGCTGCGGATCTGCTCTGACAATTTGCGCTCGAGCAGGCCGAAAAATGGTTTGTCTTGCGACGTCGGTAATTCGCCTGCTGGTAGGATTGAAAACGACGTCAGACCCAGCTTCAATTGGGCGATGTCAGTGAGCTTGCTGTAGTCCCCCTCGAGTGGAAACGTCTCGTAGATCTCGACGACGGCTGCAATGTCACGCGCGGTCGCTTCCGACAGGCGCTCTGTCGTTTGCGACCAATGACGCTCCATGAACGTGAAGGCGACGACACTGGCGAGCAACACAATCGGCGCAATGATGATCAACATCGCGCGGGCGTAGAGGCCCTTGGGCAACAAGCCGGTAAACAGGCTCGCCACGCGCCCGATCGCAAACCGCCAGATCGCACGCAGCCGTCGCGGCAGCCAGTGCTGGCGCTCCTCGGGCGGATCGGACGTTGTCAGTGCCATGAGTTATGAGGCGGGGTTCGGTTCAGTCGACATACAAGATGTATCCCTTGCCACGGACTGTTTGGAGATAGACGGGATTTGCGGGATCTTGTTCAATCTTGCGGCGCAACCGATTGATCTGAACATCGATGGCACGTTCGCTGCCGGTCGTGTCGTCGCTGGCCAATTCATGGCGTGGCACGGGAACCCCCGGCCGTTGCGCAAACATGCGCATCAGGTCGCGTTCGCGTTCAGTCAACTTGATGGTCTCGTTGCCGCGCTTCAGGTCGCCACGGCCGATCGAGAACAGATAGTCACCCATCTTGATTTCGTCGCGCAGGCCGTTCGTGCCAGGGGTCACCGTCGCGCGGCCACGCTTGAGGATATTCTGCAAGCGCAACAGCAGCTCACGCGGCTCGAACGGTTTGGCGATGTAGTCGTCGACGCCGATCTCAAGACCGATGATGCGGTCGCTGGTTTCGGCACGGGCCGTCAACATGCAGATGGGAATGTCCGAGATCTCCTTGAGGCTCCGCGCCAGCGACAGACCGTCCTCCCCTGGCATCATGACATCAAGGATGACGAGATCGAAAGCCAGGCCGCGCATATGGGCGCGTGCGATTTCGGCATCATTGGCCAGCGTCACGCGGAAGCCGTTTTCGAGCAGATAGCGGCCCAACAATTGGCTGATGCGCTGATCATCGTCGACCACCAGGATGTGAGGCGCATTGTCGGGCAGCGGCTCGCGGCGGGCCGTTGTTTGAAGATCGGTCGTGGTCATTGGGCTACCTCGAACGTTACGGGTCGTCGTATCGGCTTTGCATGCTCTGGCCCCCCTGCCGCACTATAGCTCGCGCCGCTTGGACGCGCCTGCGATCAGTGCCTGCACATGCTCGCGTTCATCCTGTGCGATCAAGGCCAAAAGGAAGCGCCTGACTTCTACTTCCTTTGGGCCATCTGTGCCATTGGCGCCGAGCGCGCGCACGATCTGGCCGACTTGGTGGTGCGCGAGCCGTTGCGCCAGTTCCTCGCCCTTGGGCGTCAGGGCCAATCGGCGGGCGCGTCGGTCTTCGCCGTCAATGCGACTGTCGATCCACTCACCTGCGATCAGCTCATTGAGCACCCGCGCGAGGCTCTGCTTGGTGATCTTGAGGATCGCCAGCAAGTCCGTAACGCGCAAACCGGGCTGGCGGCGCACGAAGTGCAGAACACGGTGATGCGCGCGGCCAAGTCCGTCCTTATCCAGGATCGCATCAGATTCGGCGGTAAAGTCGCGATAGGCAAAGAACAGCAGTTCGACCAGCGTGATCAGGCGCTCGTCGCGGCTTTCCCGGTCCTGCTCGTCCACGTCATCGGCCATAATGGTGCGTTTACCTCCACCTGCTGCCAACGCTGTTACGCGCGGTCTTTAGACCAGGAGGCTTTAGACCAGGAGGATGGGTCGAGGGGCAAGTCTTTGTTCGGATCGAAGGCAAGCAGTTTCGGCGCCCCCTTTTCGTTCCACGACCAGAGTACAACGTTGATGCCGCCCTTGTGCCGAACCGACGGCACACGGACACCTTTAAAGCCGCTGGCCATCAAGCGCTCGACCAATGTCCAAGTCGGAGGTACCTCATTCTTGCGCAAGGTGAGCGTCCTCCAGCCGCATGCCAAATCCACGCCCTCAGCGAGTTGTGGCGATGCAACGATGTCTGCCATCTTGCCGCCTCGTATTGCGTAAGCGCAAAACGTGCCTGGGCGGACCTCGATCGTTTGAGAATACTCGGCGTGCGCCGTGTCGAGCGATTCAGACAGGTAAATTGCCGGCGTGCCCTTAGGGTTGAACCGGCCACCAAAGCGTGCGGCACCCGCTCCACTGAGTGGAAGGAAGGCCCATTTCGGAGCGAGCACACGCCAGTAGTACTTTTTCCTCACGCCGGTACGCCGTCTTCCACCATTTGTAGAAAAGCCAATACGGCATCGGCGTTTCCTTCCTGAACCAAGTCAGCCGCTGTGACGGGTCCGAATCCGGCGAGATGTTCGTAGCGAAACCAGAACGCAGCCAAAGTGTCGTCGGCACCTGTCACGCTCATCATGCGCTGCAGGATGCCGGTCACGACGGATAATTTGCGCTGCACCTCCGGCGAGGCAGGCGAGCGGCTGAGCGTATTGCGGTGCAACCCCACCATCACACCGAGCTCCGCGAGGGTCATGTTCAGCCGCTTTGCCAGCTTGTCTGGCGAGATATGACTGCCTTTGGCAGCGCGCAAAGACTCGAGATGCATCACTTGAGACAATGCCGAGAGCAATTCCATGCTTGCCTCCTGAAGTGCAAAGCGAGTGCATCGTAAGTTGTTTGTTTGCACACTTCAAGCCGCCGGTGCGAACTTCACTTGCCCTGCCACTTCGGCTTGCGCTTCTCCAGGAAGGCTGTCAGTCCCTCGCGGAAATCCTGGCTGCCATAAGCGGCCGACACGAGGTCATCGTCGGGCGCCTTGCCGTTGGCCGTGCGCAGGCGGCGTAGCGCCTCCTTGGTGACGCGCAACGTGATGGGCGCGAGTTCCGTGATGGCCGCCGCCATCTCTTTGGCACGCGCCATCACGGCGTCGTAGTCAGACAGAACCTCCGACACGAGACCGATGGCCTTGGCTTCCTCCGCTTCAATGAGCCGGGTGGTGAAGATCATTTCGGTCACCTTCGCCGGGCCGACGAGCGACACCATTTTCTGCAGACTGCCAGACGACAAGCAGTTGCCAAGGGTCTTGGCGATCGGGAAGCCGAAACGCATGTCCGACGTGCCGATGCGAATGTCGGCGCAGGCCGCGATGGCGGCCCCGCCGCCGGTACAGGCGCCCGAGATGGCGGCAATCATGGGAACTTTGCAGCCTTCGATCTTGCCGATGCGGATCGACATGCGGCGTTCGTATTCGATGCCGTCTTCGGGCCCCTTGAAGGCCTTGAACAGAGAGATGTCGGTGCCCGCGCCGAAGGCCTTGCCGCCGGCGCCCGAGACGACAATGCAGCGGATCGGACCATCGAGTGGGATGCTATCGCAGATGTTGGCAAGTGTATCGTACATCTCAAAGGTCAGCGCGTTGCGCGCCTGCGGGCGGTTGAGCGTGGCGTAGCCGACGCCATTTTCGATTTTCCAGAGAAGATCGCCTGCGGTGATGGGGGCGGGGGCCATTGGACGTTTGCTCCGACGGTGTTTGGGCTCGTTCTAGGGTGACCCTGGAGCTTGGACCAGAGAAATCGCGCTTCTCTTGTGACGACTGGGACCGTAGGATCGGACAAAAAACAATCCAGGGAAACGCCACGTGAACCAAGATTTCGATTACGTCATCGTCGGCGGCGGTTCCGCCGGATGCGCGCTAGCCGGGCGGTTGACCGAGAACCCGAACATCAGTGCCTGCTTAATCGAGGCGGGACCTTCGGGTGACACGATGCTGGTCAAGGCGCCGATCGGCATAGCAGCCTTGCTGCCCGGACGTACGCACAACTGGGCCTTCGAAAGCGTCCCACAAGCGGGCCTCAACGGTCGCAAGAGTTATCAACCGCGTGGCAAGTCACTCGGCGGGTCGTCGTCGATCAATGCCATGGTCTACATCCGCGGACACCGCTGGGACTACGATCACTGGGCGAGCCTCGGCAATACAGGGTGGGGCTTCGACGGCGTGCTGCCCTACTTCAAGCGCTCGGAAAACAATGAGACAATTGCCGACAGCTATCACGGATCTGGCGGCCCGCTGAACGTCGCCAATCTGCGTTCGGACAACCCGTTTCAGCAGTATTTCCTCGATGCCGGCCGATTGCTGCAGATGCCTGCCACCGCCGACTTCAATGGCGCGCAGCAAGAGGGCCTCGGCCCCTATCAGGTGACGCAGAAGAACGGTGAGCGCTGGAGTGCGGCGCGCGCTTATGTCGAGCCGCATCTCGCCACGCGTAAGAATCTCCAGGTGTTCACGGGCGCGCTGGCCAAGCGTGTCGTGTTGGAGGGCAAGCGTGCCGTCGGTGTCGAAGTCACGCGCGACGACACAACGGGTGTGATCAGGGCCCGCGCTGAGGTCATAATCTCAACCGGCGCGCTGCAGACACCGCAACTGTTGATGTTGTCAGGCATCGGCGACGCAAAACATCTCGCCGAGCATGGCATCGCTATCGTGCATGATAGCCCCAATGTCGGCCAGAACCTGCAGGATCACATAGACTTCGGCTTCGCCTTCAAATCTGCGAACACGGAGCTGTTTGGGATGACGCCGAAGTTCATCGCGCGCATGCTGTTCAGAGAAATCCCCAAGTATCGCAAACACGGTCGCGGCATGGTGACATCGAATGTTGCCGAGGCTGGCGGGTTCCTCAAGACCGATCCGAACCTTGCGATCCCCGATATCCAGCTGCACTTCTCCATTGGCCAAGCCGACGACCACGGGCGCAAACGATTCAGCGGGCCCGGCTTCGGGCTCAAGACATGCCTGTTGCGCCCCAAAAGCCGGGGTCACGTGACGCTCAATGGCGCTGACGCAACAGCGCCCCCGCGCATCGATCCGAAGTTCTACAGCCACCCCGATGACCTCGAAGTGATGGTCAAGGCTTACAAAATCTCGCGCCGTATCGTCGACGCAGAGCCCCTGGCGAAATGGCGCACCGAAGACAAATATACAGCCCACGTGAAGACCGACGACGATATCCGCGAGGTGCTGCGCGATCGCTCGGATACGGTTTATCACCCTGTCGGCACGGCGCGCATGGGCACGGACGCGGGTGCGGTGGTCGATCCGCAGTTGCGTGTCCGTGGCGTTGAAAGGTTGCGTGTGGTGGACGCGTCGATCATGCCGACATTGATCGGCGGCAACACCAACGCGCCATCGATCATGATCGGCGAGAAGGCGGCTGACATGATCAAGGCTGGATGGGCAGGCGCCTGAGCTCGGCCCTCAAATTTCGCTGATGCGCGCATAGACGCCCTATGGAACATGTCGTACGCGCGCGCCTCACGGCCGCACGGGCGATCCGTTGACCGGCAAAGCGTTAAATCCCATGCGGGAACCAAGGAAACGGTGTGAGCACGGAACCTTCCAAGAAGCGCGGCCTGTTTGGTCGCTTGTTCGGTGGCGGCCAAGCGGCCGAGTCTATCAACGACGCGCCGAGCGTCGAGCCCGCGGCAGGGCCCATTGCGCCTGGTCAAGTCGCCAAGTCCGTCATTGAGATGGCGGCAGCCGAAATTGCGCCGGTGGCCGTCGTCCCGGATGTGGTCGACGAAGACAAGCCGCGCGGTAGCTGGCTCCAGCGTCTCAAGACGGGACTGTCAAAGACCTCTTCGAAGCTCACGGAAGGCATCACCAGTGTCTTCACGAAGCGAAAACTCGATGCGGCCACGCTCGACGACCTTGAGGATTTGCTTTTGCAGGCCGATCTTGGTGTGACCACGTCGCAGCGCATAGCTGAGACGCTCAAGGCGACGCGCTATGACAAAGACATCTCAGCGGACGATGTTCGCAAAGTTCTATCGGCCGAGGTCGAGCGGGTGCTGACGCCGGTCGCACGGCCGCTTGAATTGCGTTCAGACAAACTGCCGCACGTAATATTGTTCGTTGGGGTCAACGGCACAGGCAAGACGACAACGATCGGCAAGATGGCTGCCAAATTCCGTCGCTCCGGCAAGACCGTGCTCATCGCCGCCGGTGACACGTTCCGTGCAGCCGCCGTCGAGCAACTCAAAGTCTGGGGCGAACGGGCCGGCGCTGAAGTGATCTCCAAACCGACAGGGGCAGATTCCGCGGCTCTTGCCTATGAAGCGCTTGAAAAAGCACGTGCTTCCAAGGCTGACGTTCTGTTGATCGACACCGCCGGGCGGCTCCAGAACAAAACCGCACTGATGGACGAACTCGAGAAGATGCTGCGCGTCTTGAAAAAGCTCGATCCGACCGCCCCGCACGATGTTGTTCTTGTTTTGGACGCGACCACAGGTCAAAACGCTCTTAATCAGGTTGAGGTATTCAAGGACAAGGCGGGTGTCACGGGCTTGGTTATGACCAAGCTCGACGGAACCGCCCGAGGTGGAATTCTTGTCGCAATTTCAGCAAGATTTTCGCTTCCTGTGCACGCAATCGGAATCGGGGAAGGGATCGACGATCTCGAACCGTTCGATGCGGGGGAATTTGCTCGAGCGATCGCGTTCGGGTAAGGTATGTAACATCCAACGGTCTGCTTTGCGCTTAGTGCGGAGCAGACGCGTCAGGTGAACGGGGCCATAGGGTACTATGACGACATCGACATCGCGCCGGAGCTGGTTTCCGTTCAACGCCGAGCAGCTCATCAACATCATGAGCGAGATCGGCCCGGTGTTCACGATGTTCGTCGTGAATTTCATCTGGGGCGTGCAAGCTGGCGTCTGGTCGCTGATAGGCACAACGTTGCTGGCGTTGGTCGTCTCGATGATCATGTTCCGCCGCCCGCCGATCATGCCGTTTATCGCTGGCGCCGTGACGATCACGTTTGGCGCGCTGACGCTGTACACGGGCGATGAGATGTGGGTGCAGATCAAGGTCACGATCTTCAACGCGCTGGTCGCCGTGCTGTTGTGGGTTGGCCTGTACCGTCGCAAGTACTTCTTCGAGTTCGTGTTTGGCAAAACCTTCAACTACACAGAGCAGGGCTGGAAGCAGCTCACCCGCAACGTCGCCATCTTCTTCTTCATTACCGCGATTGCCAACGAAGCCGTCCGTCTGGGCTTTGCGTCGGCCCATATCCCAACGCCAGATCAGCTGATGTGGTTGTTGAAGAAGCCGATGCTCAATGGCCTCGACATTTGGATGATCTTCAAGCTTTTCGTCGTCATGCCACTCACCTCGCTTTATTTTGTCTGGCAGGTACGGCTGATGCAGAAGTATCGTCTGCCGGAGAAGGCGCAGTGAGTTGCTGCGCCGCCCGCATCGGGAGCGCCGCCTCATGTCCAACGTTGAAAAGCCCAACGGTGCACCGCAGCCGTCGGGCATGAAGACCATCATAGAAATGGTCCCGCTACTGCTGTTCGGGGCGGCGTACGCCGTTTATGGGATCAAGGCTGCCACGGGCGTCTTGATGGTCGCGACCGTGGTGTCATTGGCGGCATCCTATTTTCTGCTCGGCCACATGACGCCGATGCTGATCACCACCACAGTGCTGGTGGTCGGATTCGGCAGCCTGACTTTTCTGTTCGATGATCCGCGCTTCATCAAGATGAAGCCAACTGCAGTCAACGTGCTGTTTGCCGGGGTGCTCGGCTACGGCTTGTTCACGGGGCGGCTGTTCCTCAAGAAACTTCTCGGCGAAGCGTTGGAACTCACCGGCGAGGGGTGGCGGCAACTCACCACCCGCTGGATTGGCTTCTTCCTGTTCCTCGCCCTGCTGAATGAGATTGTGTGGCGCACACAATCGGAGACGACTTGGGTCAATTTTAAACTTTTTGGCATTCTTGGGTTGACATTTGCCTTTATGATCGCGCAAGTTGGTCTCTTGAAGCGCCATGCTGTGCCGTCCACATCAGGCCAGAAATCACCGCCACGGTAAAACTTCAGGTTGCCGATGATGCGACAGAAGATTGTTTTTCGTGTCAAAATGGGACAGCAGCGTGCGGATTAAAAAGGATTTCACTGAAACTTCACAAATGTCATACCAAAAACATTGGACGCGAACGGGCAAAGCAGTCTTCTATAAACGAAGGGAGTGGACCACTCCTGCATCTGACCTTGTCGGCTGCGCGCGGACACGGGGCCATCGTAACGCGCAAGTGCCGGATGGATCGAACCATGGAAGACATATGAAGCGCGATGACAAAACGGATCGGCTCGGCCGATCCCCGTTGCACATGCTACACCGCGCCGGCCAATGCGCTGGCGACGTGTTTCACGCTGAAATGCAGGATGGCGACCTCACGCCCCGTCAGTACGCCGTCCTGCTCACTGTCGCTGCCAATGAAGGCATCTCGCAAACCGGCTTGGTCGAAAAGACCGGCGTTGACCGGTCGACGCTTGCCGACATCGTGCGCCGCATGTTGAAGAAGGGCCTTCTTCAGCGCCGCCGTACCAAGGAAGACGCGCGCGCTTATGCCGTGAAGCTCACGGAAGATGGCAAGCGCATGCTTCGCGGCGCTGACCCGGTCACCGAACGCGTGGATTCGCGCATCTTGGAGGCGATCCCGCCCAAGCAGCGTGAACAGTTCATGGATAATCTTGGCTTGATCGTCGACGCCCTTGGCAAGATGTCACCGGCCGAAGCCGAATGACAGCCTAAGTGCACCGATCTTTACGTTTCAAATGCCCCGCTTGCCATCCGGCCTGTGGGGCGTTTGCGTTGCTGGGGGCATTTCAAAATAGAGCACTTTCGGCTTGCGCCGGGCGCGCCGCGGGGCCATCTTTGACGTGAAGGGCAAGGCACCGAAGAGTGCAGCCACCACGGAGGAGTGCCGCCGCCATGTCGACGCCAAAACGAGTCCGCCTGCGCATCGATGCGGACAAGTGCCAGGGCCACAATCGCTGCAAGGCCATATTGCCCGAAATGATCGAACTCGACGCCTACGGCAATGCGCAGCCCAAAGGCGACGGCATCGTACCGGAGGCGCTGCTCGAAAAGGCCTACCTCGCCAAATCGAACTGTCCTGAATTCGCAGTCGAAATCATCGAGGAGTAACAGCGCCATGGCTGATGGAGCAACGCCGCCGAAAGCCCGCCCGCCCGTCCAAGACTGGGCCACCGACTGGGATCATTTCGATCCGGCCTGGCGCAACGACCCGTTCGAAATTTGGCAACAACTGCGCCGCCGCAATTGCCCGGTCGCCTCGACTGAGCGCTACATGGGCGCGCATGTGCCCGTCACATATGATGCTGTGAAAGCGATTTCCTACGACACCAAGCATTTCTCGTCCCGCCGCGTCGTTGTGCGCAACTCACGCATCGATCCGCCGCAGCCGGCGCCGCCGATCACGTCCGATCCGCCGTCGCACAAGCCACTGAAGCAAATTTTGCTGCCACCCTTCACGCCGGACGAGATGGCGAAGCTCGAGCCGAAAGTGCGTGCCATCTGCAATGATCTGATCGACGGCTTCATCAAGGACGGCAGCTGCGACGCGGCGCAGCACTATGCCCGCCACATCCCGGTGCGGGCCATTGCACTCATGCTCGGCGTGCCGAAGCAGGATGGCGACAAGTTCATCCGCTGGATCCACGAGATTCTGGAGCTTGGTGTGCACGACGATGAAGTCTCGATGCGCGCCGGATCAGAGATGCGAGAGTACATCACGGCGCAGTTCATGGCCCGCAAACAATACCCGACCGACGACTTGATCACCCGCGTGATGCATTCCCAGTTCATGGGCAAACCCATCCCGGATGAACTTGCGGTCGGCATGATCCTGCTGTTGCTGATCGCCGGCATTGACACGACCTGGAGCGCCATCGGCGCGTCGCTCTGGCACCTGGCGAAAACGCCATCGGATCGGGACCGTCTGGTTGTTGACCCGAGCCTTATGCCGACGGCGATCGAAGAGTTCCTGCGGGCCTACGCCCCCGTCACCATGGCGCGCGAAGTCGTCGAGGATACGGAAGTTGCGGGCTGTCCAATGAAAAAAGGGCACATGGTCCTGCTCTCTTTCCCGGCCGCCAACCGCGACCCTGCCATGTTCCCCGACGCCGACAAAGTGCTGATCGACCGCAAGGAAAACCGTCATGCGGCCTTCGGCCTCGGTATCCACCGCTGTGTCGGCTCGAACCTCGCGCGGATGGAAATGACGGTCGCTATCGAGGAGTGGCTGAAGCGCATCCCGAAGTTCTCGCTCTCGGGCGATACAATCTGGTCCGAGGGTACCGTGCGAGGCCCCAGACAGTTGCCGATCGGCTTCGGTTGATTCGCGTGAGTACCGTCTGATCGCACACCAAAACCGTGCATACATCAGCGCTCGGTGCCAAATTGCCGTTCGTTGCCGCGTCTTGCTCTGCTACGATGCAACCGAGTGGAAGCCTGCAAGCATAGTGAGACGTGCATGATGGAACATCCGGGGTTCTTCGAGCGGGCCGGACCGTTCGCGCTGTCGCATGTGGCAGCGAAGGTCGGCGCGGAACTTGGTCCCGGTGTCGACGGGGCACTGTCGATCACCGACGTGCGCCCGCTCGATGAAGCGACGGCTGGCCACCTGAGCTTTGTCGACAACCGCAAATATCTGCCACAGCTGCTGACCACAAGAGCCTCGGCCTGCATGGTGCAAAGCGCGTTCGCGGGTCGCGTACCGTCAAGCACGGCGGCTCTGATTTGCAAGTCGCCCTACCGCAGCTTCGCCCAGGCGCTGGCGCTGTTCTACCCAGAGGCCACCCGGCCCAAGGCGGCTGAAACCCGAGCGGGAGAGCCGCTCGTGCATCCGACGGCACGCATCGAAGATGGTGCCAAAATCGAGGCCGGGGCCATTGTCGGACGCGAGGCCTGGATCGGGCGCGATACGGTCATCGCTGCCGGCGCCGTCGTCGGTTACCGCGTCACCGTTGGCCGCGGCAGCTACATCGGCCCTGCCGCCAGTCTGCAGCACTGCCTGATCGGCGACCGAGTTGTAATTCATGCCGGCGTGCGCATTGGCCAGGATGGATTCGGCTTTGCCATGGGCCCGGGCGGTCATCTGAAAGTGCCACAGATCGGACGCGTCATCATCCAGGACGACGTCGAGATCGGCGCCAACTCTAGCGTCGACCGCGGCGCCCTTAAGGATACCATCATCGGACAAGGCACGAAGATCGACAACCTCGTGCAGATCGGCCACAACGTGGTGATCGGGCGTCACTGTGTGATCGTCGCCCAGGTTGGCATCGCCGGCTCGTCGACACTTGAAGACTATGTCGTGATGGGCGGACAGAGCGGCGTGGCGGGGCATTTGCACATCGGGCAGGGGGCTCAGATCGCAGGCGCCAGTCACGCGAAGGACAGTGTGAAGGCAGGCGTGCGTGTGGTCGGCACCCCAGCTGTACCGCTGCGCGAATGGATTGCTGAGCGCCGTGCGCTTCGCAAACTGGCCGGCGGCGCCGATGATGCATCCTCTAGCGGTGACGCTGGTTGAATTTACTAGGAAATTGAGGACGGAGAATGGACGAGACCAAGCCGCGCGAACTGGCGACAGCCGACATCGCGAAGGTGATGCAGCTGTTGCCGCATCGCTATCCGTTCCTGTTGATTGACAAGATCATCGACATCGATCGCGATCAGAGCGCAATCGGCATCAAGAACGTGACCATCAACGAGCCATTTTTCCAGGGGCACTTTCCAAAGTATCCTGTCATGCCCGGCGTGCTGATCATCGAAGCCCTGGCGCAGACGGCCGGTGCCATCTGCGTGCACAACGCTGGCCAAACCGATATCCCCCAGATCGTCTACTTCATGGGCATCGACAACGCCAAGTTCCGCAAGCCCGTGCTGCCCGGTGATACGCTGCATTTGCACGTGCAGCAGCTGCGCAACCGCGGCAATGTCTGGCGCTTCAAATGTGATGCCAAAGTACTCGGCAAGACTGTCGCTGAAGCCGAAATCTCCGCCATGATCGTGGACCCGCGCGATGCCCAAAAAAGCTAAGCCAGCGACAAAGGCTGCCTCTACTGCACGCGGAGCGTCCGTTGCCCGCGTGTCGGCCCGCATCCCAACAGAGGTGCATCCGAACGCTGTCATCGAACGTGGGGCCGTGATCGGTGAAGGCGCCAGGATCGGCCCCTTCTGCACCGTCGGACCGGACGTGGAGATCGGCCCAGGTGTTGAGCTGAAGAGCCATGTCGCGATTGCTGGCCGCACCAAAATCGGCGCACGTACGGTCGTGTTCCCTTTCACATCGCTCGGACATCAGCCGCAAGACCTCAAATACAAGGGCGAGCCCTCGACGCTGACCATCGGTGCGGACTGTATCATCCGCGAAGGCATCACCATGAACCCCGGCACCGAAGGGGGCGGCATGAAGACCGTCATCGGTGACAAGTGCGTGTTCCTCGGCGACAGCCACGTCGGTCATGACTGCATCGTTGGCAACAGTGTCATTCTCTCGCACGGCGCCATGCTCGCAGGTCACGTCACGCTCGGTGATTTCGTGATCGTCGGCGGCGGCGCGGCAATCATTCAGTTTGCCCGGGTCGGCGATCACGCCTTCGTCGGTGGCCTCTCGGGCCTCGAGCACGATCTGATCCCCTATGGCATGGCGCTCGGCAATCGCGCGCACCTGTCGGGCCTCAACATCATCGGTCTGCAGCGGCGAGGATTTTCGCGCGAGCAAATCCACTCGCTGCGGCGCGCGTACCGCCTGTTGTTTGCGCCCGAAGGCACACTGAAGGAACGCGCCGCCGACGTGGCCGAGGAGTTCAAAGGCCACCCGATCGTGCACGAGATCCTGCAGTTCATTGCCCAGCCAAGCAAGCGTTCGCTGTGCATGCCGAGCGAACAGCCGAAGGAAGTGGCGGGCGGGTGAGGCGGCGGCCTCAGCGTCGATCCGTCAGGCATCCGCGGGTTGTCGCTTCGGCGTCGCAGGCCATTTTCACGGCCACCTTGTTGAAGGTATCAGCGATGTTCGGCCCGCGGGTGTCGCCAGGCACCATAAGCAATACAAGCCCGAGCAGCACGAAGGCCAACTTGGCGACGTGTCGTACCGTGTCGTACCATGTTGCGGTTACCCAAGACGATCTCTACGGGTTCCTAAGCACGCAAGGCGTAAGCTTGCCGTTTCCTTCAGAGTGGCGGGCGAGCGATCCTTTTGGTAGTTTGACCGCATGGACACTCTCGCCGATCCCCCGCGTGTCGCGCCGACGGTGCAAGCCGGCACCCGTCGCCTGTTCACGGCCGACGAATTCGAGGCCATGGTTGCTTCTGGGGTCATCAACGAAGCTGAACGCCTTGAACTGATCGGCTGGGAGATCGTGGCGATGCCAGCGAAGAGCATTCGGCACGAGATTTTGCGCAACAAGCTGCATCTGCACTGGGCCCGCACTGGCCCGCAGGATCTTGTTCCGTGGACCGAAGCCCCCGTCCGCCTCGCGAAAACGGATCAGCCCGAACCCGACGTTGTCGTCTATCCCGCGTCGATCTCCTACGCCGACCTGAAAGGTCCAGACGTGCATTTGATGGTCGAAGTATCAGCCTCATCCGTCAGCTACGACCTCAAGATAAAGGCGCCGCTATACGCGTCCTATGGTGTGCGCGAATACTGGGTTATCGAGGCCGACAGTTTGATCACTCACGTGCATACTGGGCCGACTGAGAGCGGATACAGCAGCGTCACCCAATTCAGGCATGACGAGTTGATTGCGCCGACCGCTGCCAGTGGACTTGCCGTGCGGCTTATGGATCAAAAACTTGGCTGGGAACCGGACGCGTGACACTGTACGGGTGACCCGTCGCGTCTTTCGTCCTTGGGGGAGGTCGTTTGTCCACGTTCCTGTCACAGCTCCTGAATGGGCTGCAATATGGCCTGCTGCTGTTCCTGATCGCGAGCGGATTGACGCTGATTTTCGGCGTGCTCGGCGTCATCAATTTGGCCCACGGCAGCCTGTTCATGATCGGCGCCTACACGGCGTTCCTGGTGACGAAGTCGACGGGCTCGCTGTGGCTCGCGCTGCCTGTCGCTATCGCGTTCGGCATCGCGCTCGGTCTGTTTCTGGAGCGCTTCCTGTTTCGACACTTCTACAAGCGCGAACACCTTGACCAGGTGCTGCTGACGTTCGCGCTGATCCTCATCTTCGAAGAGATGCGCTCGCTGTTCGTTGGCAACGATTTCCATTCCGTGCCGATTCCTGCCGCGCTCAACTTCTCGATTCCGATCACGAGCCAGTTCAGCTACGCGGCCTATCGGTTCGTGGTCATCGGCGTGTGCCTCGTTTTGGCGGCGGCTCTCGTGTGGTGGATCGAGCGCACAAAGATGGGCGCCATCATCAGGGCCGCAGCGGAAAAGCCTGAGATGGTCGACGTCCTCGGCATTGATGCCAGCCGCGTGCACTTGACCGTGTTTGCCGTTGGCACGGCGCTCGCGACGACCGCCGGCGCGCTCGCAGCACCTTTGACGTCGGTGTATCCGAACATGGGCGACAGCTTGCTGATTATCTCGTTTGTGGTCGTCGTCATCGGTGGCCTTGGATCGGTATCGGGAGCTTTTTGGGCGGCCATCTTGATCGGGCTCATCGACACGCTCGGTAAGGCCTATGGTCCGGCTTTCGCGGGCGCGGGAGGCCTCATTGGCCCTGTTATCGCCGCTGCAGCATCGATGGCCGTCTATCTACTTATGATCGCCGTGCTGCTGTTCCGTCCGACCGGCTTGTTTGGGGGGCGGACGTGATGCGTGCTGCGCTGCGACCTCAAAACTCCGCCTCCCCACCGCTGTCATTCGGCGTCTTTTGGGCATGCCCCAGCATCGATCATCGAAAAATCGCGCTCCACTTCCCTCTCCCCCTTTTTCAGGGGGAGAGGGGGACCAAGCCAAAGTCGCGAGCGACTTTGGTTTGGTGGGTGTGGGGCGGCCACTTGCGCCATTGGCTCTAAATTCTTGCTCTTCTACTGCGGTTAGATCTCGCCCGAGCAAGCGGCCGCCCCTCACCCTCCGTTGACCGCGCTGTCGCGCGCGGTCAACCTTTGCCCTCTCCCCCTGAAAGAGGGGGAAAGGGAAGTGAAAGTCGCCTCATGCGTATCATGCTCCGCTGGCAGACGAGATGTGTGAATACCGAAGCCACATGGGGCGGGACCACAGGAGAGGGTGCATCGCCCCGTGCCGACCTGACGACCGATCGCGCTGCAACCTGCCGTAAGATCTGCAGGAGCCCATCATGAACGCTCCGCCCCTCGCCCCGAGCACCACACATCGGATGCTGCCGCATTCGGCCGCCGGCTGGATCGGTCTCTGCGCGCTGGTCGTCGCGCTCGTGTTCCTGCCGCATCTTGCATCGGCCTACACCGTCGGTCTCGTCACCACAGCGATGATCGGCGCCATGCTCGCACTATCCATGCATCTGCTGGTTGGCGCGACGGGCCTCGTCAGTCTCGGCCACGGCGCGTTCTATGGGCTCGCAGCCTACGTCGTGTATCTCGTCACACCAGTTGATACGCCCATGTCCATGTGGCTGACGCTGCCGCTTGCGATGGCCGTCGCCGGTCTTGTCGCCCTCGTCGTTGGCGCGCTCTCGCTGCGCACGACGGGTTTCTTTTTCCTGATGGTCACGTTGGCCTTCGGGCAGATGATCTACTTTGTGTTTCACGACACGAAACTCGGCGGCGGCACCGACGGTGCCTATCTCGCCAAGCCGTTGTTCTCACTGTTCGGCTATACGCTCGACCCCAAGGACTTCCCGCGCGCGCAGCGTGGTTGGCCACCCTACTATGTGGCGCTGGGGCAATTGGTGGTGACGTATCTGATCCTCGCGTTCCTGCTGCGCTCGCTGTTTGGCCGTGTGCTCGAGGGCATCAAGGTCAACGAACACCGCATGATCGCCATGGGCTTCAACACGAACCGCTACAAGCTCGCGGCGTTCGTGATTGCCGCCATGCTGGCAGGCGCGGCGGGGCACATGCTCGCCATGCAGACGGGTTTCGTGAACCCGGATCTGGTCAGCTGGCACAAGTCGGCTGAGGCGCTGCTGATGATCCTGCTCGGCGGTATCGGCTCGCTGACGGGCGCGGTGGTCGGCGCGTTCGCCTACTATGCGCTGGGTGAAGGCGCGCAGGTGCTCGGCAGCTATGTGGCGGCGTGGGGGTTCCCCAAGACCGGCGAAATCCTCAAGGAGCGCAAGCTGCTGGTCGAGGGGCTCGTGATCCTGGCCGTGGTGCTGGTGGCGCGTAATGGGCTGACGGGAATCAGATGGCCGGGATTGGCGTCGCCGTCGGAGCGCTTGGACACTGAAAGCATCGCAGGCGAGGGTTCAGCCGCAGGGCGGGACGCACCATGACGGACACGCCCATCCTCTCAACTGACAAGATCAGCAAATCCTTCGGCGGCCTCAAGGCCGTCAGCGATGTGACGATCGCGCTGCATGCCAACGAACTTCACGCCGTCATCGGCCCGAACGGCGCGGGCAAGTCTACATTTGTGAACCTGCTGACTGGCCAGTTCACGCCGACCAGCGGCCAGCTTTTCCTGCAAGGCCGCGACATCACCGGCACGCCCGCGCACAAGATGCCGTCACTCGGTGTCGCCCGCTCGTTCCAGCGCACGAACATCCTCAAAACGCTGTCCGTGCTGGAAAACGTGCGCCTCGCCGCACAGGCTGTGCAGCTGAAGGCGCCGTCGGTGCTCACAGCCCCGCAGCGTCATCCCGAATTGATCGAGCGCGCGCAAGCGGCACTGAAACGCGTCGGTCTGCCCTGGGCGGCGAACCACATCTCCGGCTCGCTCAGCCACGGCGCGCAGCGCCAGCTCGAAATCGCCATGGCTCTGGCCGTCGAGCCAAAGGTGCTGCTGCTCGACGAACCGCTCGCCGGCATGGGCCAGGAGGAGGGTGAGCGCATGGCCGAATTGTTGCGCTCCCTCGCCAAGGAACATGCTGTGCTGCTGATCGAGCACGACATGGACTTTGTGTTCAAGGTCGCTGACGTGATGACGGTACTGGTCGAAGGCGCCGTGCTCGCAACCGGCAAGCCTGGCGACGTGCGCGCCAATGCAGCCGTGCAATCCGCTTATCTCGGGGGGCATTGATGGGACAACAGACGTCACTGGAACCACCCCCAAATCTGTCATGGCCGGGCCTCTCCCGGCCACCCATGGTTCAGCGTGCGGCAAGGCTCGCTTGTTGTTCCGATGGCGCCACAGTCTCTCGCTCTGCGCTCGCAGCTCAATGGGTGGCCGGCACAAGGCCAGCCATGACAGTTTTAGGGTTGCGCGCCCACGTAGCTAACAACGAGCGCAAGGCCATCCCATGACCCCGCTGATCGAGGCCAAAGGCCTGCACACCTACTACGACGAAAGCCACATCCTGCATGGCGTTTCGTTGACTTTGAAGCCCGGCGAAACGCTTGGCCTCATGGGCCGCAACGGCATGGGCAAGTCGACGCTGATCCGCACCATTATGGGGCTCGTGCGGCCGCGCTCGGGCACGGTCATGATCGTCGGCCAAGACATGACGACGGCCAGCACGCACGCCATCGCGCAGGCCGGCATCGCCTACGTGCCGGAAGGCCGAGGCATCTTCGCATCGCTGAGCGTGCGCGAAAATCTCGCCATTGCGGAGCGCTCCAGCGTCGACGGCAAACGCACATGGACGATCGAGCGCATCCTCGAGCTCTTCCCGCGCCTCGGCCAGCGCATCACCAACCGTGGTGATCAGTTGTCGGGGGGCGAGCAGCAGATGCTGGCTGTCGGCCGCGCGCTGCTGACCAACCCGCGCGTGCTCATTCTCGACGAAGCCACGGAGGGCTTGGCGCCGCTGATCCGCGAGGAAATCTGGAAGACCGTGCGCCTCGTGCGTGACGCAGGCATCGCGACGTTGCTCGTCGACAAGAGCGTGTCGGAAGTGACCGCCGTCGCCGATCGCGTCGTGATCCTGGTGAAGGGCAAAATCGTGTTCGGTGGCACGCCCGCGACGCTCAAGGCCGAGCCGGAGACGATGCAGAAGCACTTGGGTGTGTGAGCGACATCACTCCCGCCCGAGCAAGCTCATGCTGTCGAGCAACGGCTTGACGAGGTAGCTCAGGATCGTGCGCGGCGTCGTCTCGATGTAGACCTCGGCCGGCATGCCGGGGACGAGGGTATGTTCCTTGCCGAGGCGCGCGATCTCCGACGGCGGCAATTCAATCTGAGCCGTGAAATAGGGCTTGCCCTGCGATTGGGGTGAATTGTCCGTGATCTGCGCGGGCGATACGACGGTCACCTGACCTTCAAGGCGCGGCGTCTTCTTGGCATTCAGTGCCGGGAACTTCACTGCGGCCGGCAGACCACCGCGTACTTTGTCGATGTCCTGCGGCTGGATGCGCACCTCGACGATCATCTTTTCGCCGTCGGGAATGATCTGGGCGATCTGCATGGCCGGCGTGATGACGCCGCCCTCGGTCGTGGCCGCCAGGTTGTTGACGCGACCCTTACGGGGTGAGCGGATCTCGGTGCGCGCGAGCTTGTCTTCAAGGCCCGCGCGCTGATCGCCAGCTTCGTTGATGATAGACTGCACCTTGCGCAGATCGTCAGCCACCTGCGACTGGAAATCCTTCTCGCTCTGCGCCAGCTTCAACTGCGATTCAAGCAGACCCGCTTTCGCCTTGGCCTTCTCGCCTTCGAGACGACCGACCTCGCCTTCGAGACGAGCGGCATCGCGCTGCAAGGGGCCAAGCCGCTGCTGGTTGAGGAAGCCCTTCTCGAACAGGGGCAACACGCCCTTCAATTCGCGCGCGGTGATGTCGAGTTCGCGCGAGCGGGCGCTGAGCGAGTGTTCGGCGCCAGCGAGGTCACTGTTCAGCTGCTGCACGCGTTGCTGCAAGACACTGCGTTCGCCAAGGCGCGCTGTGCGGCGGGCGAGAAACAGCGTGCGCTGCGCCTCGATCATGCGCGCGATCTGCGCGTCGCCGAGATCGTGTGCGACGTCGGCAGGAAGCTCGAAGTTGGCTTTGTCATCGCGCTCGGCAGTCAGGCGTGCAGACTGGATGAGGCCATCGGCGAGTCGCCCTTTTGCGACGTTCAGCTGAGAGCGGATCTGCGTGTCGTCAAGGCGAATGAGGACGTCGCCCTCCTTCACAAGGTCGCCGCTTTTGACCAGGATCTTGCTGACGATGCCGCCATCGAGATGCTGGATGTTTTTGTAGCTGTTCTCGACCGACACCGTGCCGCTCGCGACGACGGCGCCGCTGATCGAGATAAAGCCTGCCGCAAGTGAGCACGCGAGCAGCGCGTACATGAGTTTCTTGCCAGTACCGATCCACGGCTCAGTCGAGGTCCAGCCGGTGTCGGGCGCCGGCAACGTGGGCGCGCCAGAGGGCGCGAGCTTGGCGTTGAGGGATGCGAAAAGGCCCGACATAGCTTAGCCTTTCCGGAGGAGACGAACTTCCCTCTCCACCCACTTCGGGGGGAGAGGGCGACACACCAGCCGTCGCGCGCGACGGCTGGTGTGTCGCCCTCTCCCCCCGAAGTGGGTGGAGAGGGAAGTTCGTCTCCTCCGGAAAGGCTAAGCTATGTCGGGCCTTTTCGCATCCCTCAACGCCAAGCTCGCGCCCTCTGGCGCGCCCACGTTGCCGGCGCCCGACACCGGCTGGACCTCGACTGAGCCGTGGATCGGTACTGGCAAGAAACTCATGTACGCGCTGCTCGCGTGCTCACTTGCGGCAGGCTTTATCTCGATCAGCGGCGCCGTCGTCGCGAGCGGCACGGTGTCGGTCGAGAACAGCTACAAAAACATCCAGCATCTCGATGGCGGCATCGTCAGCAAGATCCTGGTCAAAAGCGGCGACCTTGTGAAGGAGGGCGACGTCCTCATTCGCCTTGACGACACGCAGATCCGCTCTCAGCTGAACGTCGCAAAAGGGCGACTCGCCGATGGCCTCATCCAGTCTGCACGCCTGACTGCCGAGCGCGATGACAAAGCCAACTTCGAGCTTCCTGCCGACGTCGCACACGATCTCGGCGACGCGCAGATCGCGCGCATGATCGAGGCGCAGCGCACGCTGTTTCTCGCCCGCCGCACAGCGCGCCTTGGCGAACGCAGTGTCTTGCAGCAACGCGTGCAGCAGCTGAACAGTGACCTCGCTGGCGCCGAACACTCGCTCAGCGCCCGCTCGCGCGAACTCGACATCACCGCGCGCGAATTGAAGGGCGTGTTGCCCCTGTTCGAGAAGGGCTTCCTCAACCAGCAGCGGCTTGGCCCCTTGCAGCGCGATGCCGCTCGTCTCGAAGGCGAGGTCGGTCGTCTCGAAGGCGAGAAGGCCAAGGCGAAAGCGGGTCTGCTTGAATCGCAGTTGAAGCTGGCGCAGAGCGAGAAGGATTTCCAGTCGCAGGTGGCTGACGATCTGCGCAAGGTGCAGTCTATCATCAACGAAGCTGGCGATCAGCGCGCGGGCCTTGAAGACAAGCTCGCGCGCACCGAGATCCGCTCACCCCGTAAGGGTCGCGTCAACAACCTGGCGGCCACGACCGAGGGCGGCGTCATCACGCCGGCCATGCAGATCGCCCAGATCATTCCCGACGGCGAAAAGATGATCGTCGAGGTGCGCATCCAGCCGCAGGACATCGACAAAGTACGCGGTGGTCTGCCGGCCGCAGTGAAGTTCCCGGCACTGAATGCCAAGAAGACGCCGCGCCTTGAAGGTCAGGTGACCGTCGTATCGCCCGCGCAGATCACGGACAATTCACCCCAATCGCAGGGCAAGCCCTATTTCACGGCTCAGATTGAATTGCCGCCGTCGGAGATCGCGCGCCTCGGCAAGGAACATACCCTCGTCCCCGGCATGCCGGCCGAGGTCTACATCGAGACGACGCCGCGCACGATCCTGAGCTACCTCGTCAAGCCGTTGCTCGACAGCATGAGCTTGCTCGGGCGGGAGTGATGTCGCTCACACACCCAAGTGCTTCTGCATCGTCTCCGGCTCGGCCTTGAGCGTCGCGGGCGTGCCACCGAACACGATTTTGCCCTTCACCAGGATCACGACGCGATCGGCGACGGCGGTCACTTCCGACACGCTCTTGTCGACGAGCAACGTCGCGATGCCTGCGTCACGCACGAGGCGCACGGTCTTCCAGATTTCCTCGCGGATCAGCGGCGCCAAGCCCTCCGTGGCTTCGTCGAGAATGAGCACGCGCGGGTTGGTCAGCAGCGCGCGGCCGACAGCCAGCATCTGCTGCTCGCCCCCCGACAACTGATCACCACGGTTGGTGATGCGCTGGCCGAGGCGCGGGAAGAGCTCGAGGATGCGCTCGATCGTCCATGTGCGTTTGCCGTCGACGCTGGAGCGCTCCGCAATGGCGAGATTTTCGCGCACGCTCAGCGATGCGAAGATGCCTCGGCCTTCCGGCACGTAGGCGATGCCGGCCTGCGCGATGGCGTGCGTGCTGGCCGTCGTCATGTCTTGGCCGACGATCATGACCGTGCCCGAGCGCGGCCGCACGAGCCCCATAATGGTGCGGATCAGCGTCGACTTGCCCATGCCGTTGCGGCCCATGAGGCCAAGCGTTTCGCCGGGCTTCAAAGTCAACGAAACGCCATGCAGGATGTGGCTTTCGTCGTAGTAGGTGTGCAGGCCTTTGGCCTCGATCAGCGGGGTCATGGGATGGCCTTGCGCTCGTTGTTAGCTACGTGGGCGCGCAACCCTAAAACTGTCATGGCTGGCCTTGTGCCGGCCACCCATTGAGCTGCGAGCGCAGAGCGAGAGACTGTGGCGCCATCGGAACAACAAGCGAGCCTTGCCGCACGCTGAACCATGGGTGGCCGGGAGAGGCCCGGCCATGACAGATTTGGGGGTGGTTCCAGTGACGTCTGTTGTCCCATCAATGCCCCCCGAGATAAGCGGATTGCACGGCTGCATTGGCGCGCACGTCGCCAGGCTTGCCGGTTGCGAGCACGGCGCCTTCGACCAGTACCGTCATCACGTCAGCGACCTTGAACACAAAGTCCATGTCGTGCTCGATCAGCAGCACAGCATGTTCCTTGGCGAGGGAGCGCAACAATTCGGCCATGCGCTCACCCTCCTCCTGGCCCATGCCGGCGAGCGGTTCGTCGAGCAGCAGCACCTTTGGCTCGACGGCCAGAGCCATGGCGATTTCGAGCTGGCGCTGCGCGCCGTGGCTGAGCGAGCCGGAGATGTGGTTCGCCGCCCAGGGCAGACCGACGCGTTTCAGTGCCGCTTGCGCGCGCTCGATCAATTCGGGATGACGCTGCGGGGCTGTGAGCACCGACGGCGCCTTCAGCTGCACAGCCTGTGCGGCGAGGCGCACGTTTTCCAGCACGGACAGCGTTTTGAGGATGTTCGTGCGCTGGAACGAGCGGGCGACACCGAGTGACGGCATCTTGTGCGCGGGCGTGCCGGTGATGTCGCGGCCTTGCAGGAAAAGCTGGCCGCTGGTCGGCGTGAACTGGCCAGTCAGCAGGTTCACAAATGTAGACTTGCCCGCGCCGTTCGGGCCGATGACGGCGTGAAGTTCGTTGGCATGCAGCGCGATCGTCACATCGCTGACGGCCTTGAGGCCGCCGAAGGATTTGCTGATCTTGTCAGTTGAGAGGATGGGCGTGTCCGTCATGGTGCGTCCCGCCCTGCGGCTGAACCCTCGCCTGCGATGCTTTCAGTGTCCAAGCGCTCCGACGGCGACGCCAATCCCGGCCATCTGATTCCCGTCAGCCCATTACGCGCCACCAGCACCACGGCCAGGATCACGAGCCCCTCGACCAGCAGCTTGCGCTCCTTGAGGATTTCGCCGGTCTTGGGGAACCCCCACGCCGCCACATAGCTGCCGAGCACCTGCGCGCCTTCACCCAGCGCATAGTAGGCGAACGCGCCGACCACCGCGCCCGTCAGCGAGCCGATACCGCCGAGCAGGATCATCAGCAGCGCCTCAGCCGACTTGTGCCAGCTGACCAGATCCGGGTTCACGAAACCCGTCTGCATGGCGAGCATGTGCCCCGCCGCGCCTGCCAGCATGGCGGCAATCACGAACGCCGCGAGCTTGTAGCGGTTCGTGTTGAAGCCCATGGCGATCATGCGGTGTTCGTTGACCTTGATGCCCTCGAGCACACGGCCAAACAGCGAGCGCAGCAGGAACGCGAGGATCAGATACGTCACCACCAATTGCCCCAGCGCCACATAGTAGGGTGGCCAACCACGCTGCGCGCGCGGGAAGTCCTTGGGGTCGAGCGTATAGCCGAACAGTGAGAACAACGGCTTGGCGAGATAGGCACCGTCGGTGCCGCCGCCGAGTTTCGTGTCGTGAAACACAAAGTAGATCATCTGCCCGAAGGCCAACGTGACCATCAGGAAAAAGAAACCCGTCGTGCGCAGCGAGAGCGCGCCAACGACGAGGGCGACAAGACCGGCGACGGCCATCGCAAGCGGCAGCGTCAGCCACATGGACATGGGCGTATCAACTGGTGTGACGAGATACACGACGTAGGCTGCGAGCCCATAGAACGCGCCGTGGCCGAGACTGACGAGGCCCGTCGCGCCAACCAGCAGATGCATGGATAGTGCGAGCATGGCGCCGATCATCGCTGTGGTGACGAGACCGACGGTGTAGGCCGATGCAAGATGCGGCAGGAACACGAGCGCGACGACCAGCGCGCAGAGACCGATCCAGCCGGCGGCCGAATGCGGCAGCATCCGATGTGTGGTGCTCGGGGCGAGGGGCGGAGCGTTCATGATGGGCTCCTGCAGATCTTACGGCAGGTTGCAGCGCGATCGGTCGTCAGGTCGGCACGGGGCGATGCACCCTCTCCTGTGGTCCCGCCCCATGTGGCTTCGGTATTCACACATCTCGTCTGCCAGCGGAGCATGATACGCATGAGGCGACTTTCACTTCCCTTTCCCCCTCTTTCAGGGGGAGAGGGCAAAGGTTGACCGCGCGCGACAGCGCGGTCAACGGAGGGTGAGGGGCGGCCGCTTGCTCGGGCGAGATCTAACCGCAGTAGAAGAGCAAGAATTTAGAGCCAATGGCGCAAGTGGCCGCCCCACACCCACCAAACCAAAGTCGCTCGCGACTTTGGCTTGGTCCCCCTCTCCCCCTGAAAAAGGGGGAGAGGGAAGTGGAGCGCGATTTTTCGATGATCGATGCTGGGGCATGCCCAAAAGACGCCGAATGACAGCGGTGGGGAGGCGGAGTTTTGAGGTCGCAGCGCAGCACGCATCACGTCCGCCCCCCAAACAAGCCGGTCGGACGGAACAGCAGCACGGCGATCATAAGTAGATAGACGGCCATCGATGCTGCAGCGGCGATAACAGGGCCAATGAGGCCTCCCGCGCCCGCGAAAGCCGGACCATAGGCCTTACCGAGCGTGTCGATGAGCCCGATCAAGATGGCCGCCCAAAAAGCTCCCGATACCGATCCAAGGCCACCGATGACGACGACCACAAACGAGATAATCAGCAAGCTGTCGCCCATGTTCGGATACACCGACGTCAAAGGTGCTGCGAGCGCGCCGGCGGTCGTCGCGAGCGCCGTGCCAACGGCAAACACGGTCAAGTGCACGCGGCTGGCATCAATGCCGAGGACGTCGACCATCTCAGGCTTTTCCGCTGCGGCCCTGATGATGGCGCCCATCTTTGTGCGCTCGATCCACCACACGAGAGCCGCCGCCAAAACGAGGCACACGCCGATGACCACGAACCGATAGGCCGCGTAGCTGAACTGGCTCGTGATCGGAATCGAGAAGTTGAGCGCGGCAGGAATCGGCACGGAATGGAAATCGTTGCCAACGAACAGCGAGCGCATCTCTTCGAAGATGAGGATCAGCGCGAACGTCAGCAGCACCTGGTCAAGGTGTTCGCGCTTGTAGAAGTGTCGAAACAGGAAGCGCTCCAGAAACAGACCGAGCGCGATGCCGAACGCGATAGCGACAGGCAGCGCGAGCCACAGCGAGCCCGTCGACTTCGTCACCAGGAACGCCGTGTAGGCGCCGATCATGAACAGGCTGCCGTGGGCCAAATTGATGACGCCGAGCACGCCGAAAATCAGCGTCAATCCGCTCGCGATCAGGAACAGCAGCAGGCCATATTGCAGCCCATTCAGGAGCTGTGACAGGAACGTGGACAAACGACCTCCCCCAAGGACGAAAGACGCGACGGGTCACCCGTACAGTGTCACGCGTCCGGTTCCCAGCCAAGTTTTTGATCCATAAGCCGCACGGCAAGTCCACTGGCAGCGGTCGGCGCAATCAACTCGTCATGCCTGAATTGGGTGACGCTGCTGTATCCGCTCTCAGTCGGCCCAGTATGCACGTGAGTGATCAAACTGTCGGCCTCGATAACCCAGTATTCGCGCACACCATAGGACGCGTATAGCGGCGCCTTTATCTTGAGGTCGTAGCTGACGGATGAGGCTGATACTTCGACCATCAAATGCACGTCTGGACCTTTCAGGTCGGCGTAGGAGATCGACGCGGGATAGACGACAACGTCGGGTTCGGGCTGATCCGTTTTCGCGAGGCGGACGGGGGCTTCGGTCCACGGAACAAGATCCTGCGGGCCAGTGCGGGCCCAGTGCAGATGCAGCTTGTTGCGCAAAATCTCGTGCCGAATGCTCTTCGCTGGCATCGCCACGATCTCCCAGCCGATCAGTTCAAGGCGTTCAGCTTCGTTGATGACCCCAGAAGCAACCATGGCCTCGAATTCGTCGGCCGTGAACAGGCGACGGGTGCCGGCTTGCACCGTCGGCGCGACACGCGGGGGATC
This sequence comes from Hyphomicrobiaceae bacterium, assembly GCA_031374735.1. GTDB lineage: Bacteria > Pseudomonadota > Alphaproteobacteria > Rhizobiales > Hyphomicrobiaceae > JABFRJ01. The sequence continues at coordinate 33,959 of JANMGQ010000090.1, forward strand.
GGCGAGAGTGTCCATGCGGTCAAACTACCAAAAGGATCGCTCGCCCGCCACTCTGAAGGAAACGGCAAGCTTACGCCTTGCGTGCTTAGGAACCCGTAGAGATCGTCTTGGGTAACCGCAACATGGTACGACACGGTACGACACGTCGCCAAGTTGGCCTTCGTGCTGCTCGGGCTTGTATTGCTTATGGTGCCTGGCGACACCCGCGGGCCGAACATCGCTGATACCTTCAACAAGGTGGCCGTGAAAATGGCCTGCGACGCCGAAGCGACAACCCGCGGATGCCTGACGGATCGACGCTGAGGCCGCCGCCTCACCCGCCCGCCACTTCCTTCGGCTGTTCGCTCGGCATGCACAGCGAACGCTTGCTTGGCTGGGCAATGAACTGCAGGATCTCGTGCACGATCGGGTGGCCTTTGAACTCCTCGGCCACGTCGGCGGCGCGTTCCTTCAGTGTGCCTTCGGGCGCAAACAACAGGCGGTACGCGCGCCGCAGCGAGTGGATTTGCTCGCGCGAAAATCCTCGCCGCTGCAGACCGATGATGTTGAGGCCCGACAGGTGCGCGCGATTGCCGAGCGCCATGCCATAGGGGATCAGATCGTGCTCGAGGCCCGAGAGGCCACCGACGAAGGCGTGATCGCCGACCCGGGCAAACTGAATGATTGCCGCGCCGCCGCCGACGATCACGAAATCACCGAGCGTGACGTGACCTGCGAGCATGGCGCCGTGCGAGAGAATGACACTGTTGCCAACGATGCAGTCATGACCGACGTGGCTGTCGCCGAGGAACACGCACTTGTCACCGATGACGGTCTTCATGCCGCCCCCTTCGGTGCCGGGGTTCATGGTGATGCCTTCGCGGATGATACAGTCCGCACCGATGGTCAGCGTCGAGGGCTCGCCCTTGTATTTGAGGTCTTGCGGCTGATGTCCGAGCGATGTGAAAGGGAACACGACCGTACGTGCGCCGATTTTGGTGCGGCCAGCAATCGCGACATGGCTCTTCAGCTCAACACCTGGGCCGATCTCCACGTCCGGTCCGACGGTGCAGAAGGGGCCGATCCTGGCGCCTTCACCGATCACGGCCCCACGTTCGATGACAGCGTTCGGATGCACCTCTGTTGGGATGCGGGCCGACACGCGGGCAACGGACGCTCCGCGTGCAGTAGAGGCAGCCTTTGTCGCTGGCTTAGCTTTTTTGGGCATCGCGCGGGTCCACGATCATGGCGGAGATTTCGGCTTCAGCGACAGTCTTGCCGAGTACTTTGGCATCACATTTGAAGCGCCAGACATTGCCGCGGTTGCGCAGCTGCTGCACGTGCAAATGCAGCGTATCACCGGGCAGCACGGGCTTGCGGAACTTGGCGTTGTCGATGCCCATGAAGTAGACGATCTGGGGGATATCGGTTTGGCCAGCGTTGTGCACGCAGATGGCACCGGCCGTCTGCGCCAGGGCTTCGATGATCAGCACGCCGGGCATGACAGGATACTTTGGAAAGTGCCCCTGGAAAAATGGCTCGTTGATGGTCACGTTCTTGATGCCGATTGCGCTCTGATCGCGATCGATGTCGATGATCTTGTCAATCAACAGGAACGGATAGCGATGCGGCAACAGCTGCATCACCTTCGCGATGTCGGCTGTCGCCAGTTCGCGCGGCTTGGTCTCGTCCATTCTCCGTCCTCAATTTCCTAGTAAATTCAACCAGCGTCACCGCTAGAGGATGCATCATCGGCGCCGCCGGCCAGTTTGCGAAGCGCACGGCGCTCAGCAATCCATTCGCGCAGCGGTACAGCTGGGGTGCCGACCACACGCACGCCTGCCTTCACACTGTCCTTCGCGTGACTGGCGCCTGCGATCTGAGCCCCCTGCCCGATGTGCAAATGCCCCGCCACGCCGCTCTGTCCGCCCATCACGACATAGTCTTCAAGTGTCGACGAGCCGGCGATGCCAACCTGGGCGACGATCACACAGTGACGCCCGATCACCACGTTGTGGCCGATCTGCACGAGGTTGTCGATCTTCGTGCCTTGTCCGATGATGGTATCCTTAAGGGCGCCGCGGTCGACGCTAGAGTTGGCGCCGATCTCGACGTCGTCCTGGATGATGACGCGTCCGATCTGTGGCACTTTCAGATGACCGCCCGGGCCCATGGCAAAGCCGAATCCATCCTGGCCAATGCGCACGCCGGCATGAATTACAACTCGGTCGCCGATCAGGCAGTGCTGCAGACTGGCGGCAGGGCCGATGTAGCTGCCGCGGCCAACGGTGACGCGGTAACCGACGACGGCGCCGGCAGCGATGACCGTATCGCGCCCGATCCAGGCCTCGCGTCCGACAATGGCCCCGGCCTCGATTTTGGCACCATCTTCGATGCGTGCCGTCGGATGCACGAGCGGCTCTCCCGCTCGGGTTTCAGCCGCCTTGGGCCGGGTGGCCTCTGGGTAGAACAGCGCCAGCGCCTGGGCGAAGCTGCGGTAGGGCGACTTGCAAATCAGAGCCGCCGTGCTTGACGGTACGCGACCCGCGAACGCGCTTTGCACCATGCAGGCCGAGGCTCTTGTGGTCAGCAGCTGTGGCAGATATTTGCGGTTGTCGACAAAGCTCAGGTGGCCAGCCGTCGCTTCATCGAGCGGGCGCACGTCGGTGATCGACAGTGCCCCGTCGACACCGGGACCAAGTTCCGCGCCGACCTTCGCTGCCACATGCGACAGCGCGAACGGTCCGGCCCGCTCGAAGAACCCCGGATGTTCCATCATGCACGTCTCACTATGCTTGCAGGCTTCCACTCGGTTGCATCGTAGCAGAGCAAGACGCGGCAACGAACGGCAATTTGGCACCGAGCGCTGATGTATGCACGGTTTTGGTGTGCGATCAGACGGTACTCACGCGAATCAACCGAAGCCGATCGGCAACTGTCTGGGGCCTCGCACGGTACCCTCGGACCAGATTGTATCGCCCGAGAGCGAGAACTTCGGGATGCGCTTCAGCCACTCCTCGATAGCGACCGTCATTTCCATCCGCGCGAGGTTCGAGCCGACACAGCGGTGGATACCGAGGCCGAAGGCCGCATGACGGTTTTCCTTGCGGTCGATCAGCACTTTGTCGGCGTCGGGGAACATGGCAGGGTCGCGGTTGGCGGCCGGGAAAGAGAGCAGGACCATGTGCCCTTTTTTCATTGGACAGCCCGCAACTTCCGTATCCTCGACGACTTCGCGCGCCATGGTGACGGGGGCGTAGGCCCGCAGGAACTCTTCGATCGCCGTCGGCATAAGGCTCGGGTCAACAACCAGACGGTCCCGATCCGATGGCGTTTTCGCCAGGTGCCAGAGCGACGCGCCGATGGCGCTCCAGGTCGTGTCAATGCCGGCGATCAGCAACAGCAGGATCATGCCGACCGCAAGTTCATCCGGGATGGGTTTGCCCATGAACTGGGAATGCATCACGCGGGTGATCAAGTCGTCGGTCGGGTATTGTTTGCGGGCCATGAACTGCGCCGTGATGTACTCTCGCATCTCTGATCCGGCGCGCATCGAGACTTCATCGTCGTGCACACCAAGCTCCAGAATCTCGTGGATCCAGCGGATGAACTTGTCGCCATCCTGCTTCGGCACGCCGAGCATGAGTGCAATGGCCCGCACCGGGATGTGGCGGGCATAGTGCTGCGCCGCGTCGCAGCTGCCGTCCTTGATGAAGCCGTCGATCAGATCATTGCAGATGGCACGCACTTTCGGCTCGAGCTTCGCCATCTCGTCCGGCGTGAAGGGTGGCAGCAAAATTTGCTTCAGTGGCTTGTGCGACGGCGGATCGGACGTGATCGGCGGCGCCGGCTGCGGCGGATCGATGCGTGAGTTGCGCACAACGACGCGGCGGGACGAGAAATGCTTGGTGTCGTAGGAAATCGCTTTCACAGCATCATATGTGACGGGCACATGCGCGCCCATGTAGCGCTCAGTCGAGGCGACCGGGCAATTGCGGCGGCGCAGTTGTTGCCAAATTTCGAACGGGTCGTTGCGCCAGGCCGGATCGAAATGATCCCAGTCGGTGGCCCAGTCTTGGACGGGCGGGCGGGCTTTCGGCGGCGTTGCTCCATCAGCCATGGCGCTGTTACTCCTCGATGATTTCGACTGCGAATTCAGGACAGTTCGATTTGGCGAGGTAGGCCTTTTCGAGCAGCGCCTCCGGTACGATGCCGTCGCCTTTGGGCTGCGCATTGCCGTAGGCGTCGAGTTCGATCATTTCGGGCAATATGGCCTTGCAGCGATTGTGGCCCTGGCACTTGTCCGCATCGATGCGCAGGCGGACTCGTTTTGGCGTCGACATGGCGGCGGCACTCCTCCGTGGTGGCTGCACTCTTCGGTGCCTTGCCCTTCACGTCAAAGATGGCCCCGCGGCGCGCCCGGCGCAAGCCGAAAGTGCTCTATTTTGAAATGCCCCCAGCAACGCAAACGCCCCACAGGCCGGATGGCAAGCGGGGCATTTGAAACGTAAAGATCGGTGCACTTAGGCTGTCATTCGGCTTCGGCCGGTGACATCTTGCCAAGGGCGTCGACGATCAAGCCAAGATTATCCATGAACTGTTCACGCTGCTTGGGCGGGATCGCCTCCAAGATGCGCGAATCCACGCGTTCGGTGACCGGGTCAGCGCCGCGAAGCATGCGCTTGCCATCTTCCGTGAGCTTCACGGCATAAGCGCGCGCGTCTTCCTTGGTACGGCGGCGCTGAAGAAGGCCCTTCTTCAACATGCGGCGCACGATGTCGGCAAGCGTCGACCGGTCAACGCCGGTCTTTTCGACCAAGCCGGTTTGCGAGATGCCTTCATTGGCAGCGACAGTGAGCAGGACGGCGTACTGACGGGGCGTGAGGTCGCCATCCTGCATTTCAGCGTGAAACACGTCGCCAGCGCATTGGCCGGCGCGGTGTAGCATGTGCAACGGGGATCGGCCGAGCCGATCCGTTTTGTCATCGCGCTTCATATGTCTTCCATGGTTCGATCCATCCGGCACTTGCGCGTTACGATGGCCCCGTGTCCGCGCGCAGCCGACAAGGTCAGATGCAGGAGTGGTCCACTCCCTTCGTTTATAGAAGACTGCTTTGCCCGTTCGCGTCCAATGTTTTTGGTATGACATTTGTGAAGTTTCAGTGAAATCCTTTTTAATCCGCACGCTGCTGTCCCATTTTGACACGAAAAACAATCTTCTGTCGCATCATCGGCAACCTGAAGTTTTACCGTGGCGGTGATTTCTGGCCTGATGTGGACGGCACAGCATGGCGCTTCAAGAGACCAACTTGCGCGATCATAAAGGCAAATGTCAACCCAAGAATGCCAAAAAGTTTAAAATTGACCCAAGTCGTCTCCGATTGTGTGCGCCACACAATCTCATTCAGCAGGGCGAGGAACAGGAAGAAGCCAATCCAGCGGGTGGTGAGTTGCCGCCACCCCTCGCCGGTGAGTTCCAACGCTTCGCCGAGAAGTTTCTTGAGGAACAGCCGCCCCGTGAACAAGCCGTAGCCGAGCACCCCGGCAAACAGCACGTTGACTGCAGTTGGCTTCATCTTGATGAAGCGCGGATCATCGAACAGAAAAGTCAGGCTGCCGAATCCGACCACCAGCACTGTGGTGGTGATCAGCATCGGCGTCATGTGGCCGAGCAGAAAATAGGATGCCGCCAATGACACCACGGTCGCGACCATCAAGACGCCCGTGGCAGCCTTGATCCCATAAACGGCGTACGCCGCCCCGAACAGCAGTAGCGGGACCATTTCTATGATGGTCTTCATGCCCGACGGCTGCGGTGCACCGTTGGGCTTTTCAACGTTGGACATGAGGCGGCGCTCCCGATGCGGGCGGCGCAGCAACTCACTGCGCCTTCTCCGGCAGACGATACTTCTGCATCAGCCGTACCTGCCAGACAAAATAAAGCGAGGTGAGTGGCATGACGACGAAAAGCTTGAAGATCATCCAAATGTCGAGGCCATTGAGCATCGGCTTCTTCAACAACCACATCAGCTGATCTGGCGTTGGGATATGGGCCGACGCAAAGCCCAGACGGACGGCTTCGTTGGCAATCGCGGTAATGAAGAAGAAGATGGCGACGTTGCGGGTGAGCTGCTTCCAGCCCTGCTCTGTGTAGTTGAAGGTTTTGCCAAACACGAACTCGAAGAAGTACTTGCGACGGTACAGGCCAACCCACAACAGCACGGCGACCAGCGCGTTGAAGATCGTGACCTTGATCTGCACCCACATCTCATCGCCCGTGTACAGCGTCAGCGCGCCAAACGTGATCGTCACGGCGCCAGCGATAAACGGCATGATCGGCGGGCGGCGGAACATGATCATCGAGACGACCAACGCCAGCAACGTTGTGCCTATCAGCGACCAGACGCCAGCTTGCACGCCCCAGATGAAATTCACGACGAACATCGTGAACACCGGGCCGATCTCGCTCATGATGTTGATGAGCTGCTCGGCGTTGAACGGAAACCAGCTCCGGCGCGATGTCGATGTCGTCATAGTACCCTATGGCCCCGTTCACCTGACGCGTCTGCTCCGCACTAAGCGCAAAGCAGACCGTTGGATGTTACATACCTTACCCGAACGCGATCGCTCGAGCAAATTCCCCCGCATCGAACGGTTCGAGATCGTCGATCCCTTCCCCGATTCCGATTGCGTGCACAGGAAGCGAAAATCTTGCTGAAATTGCGACAAGAATTCCACCTCGGGCGGTTCCGTCGAGCTTGGTCATAACCAAGCCCGTGACACCCGCCTTGTCCTTGAATACCTCAACCTGATTAAGAGCGTTTTGACCTGTGGTCGCGTCCAAAACAAGAACAACATCGTGCGGGGCGGTCGGATCGAGCTTTTTCAAGACGCGCAGCATCTTCTCGAGTTCGTCCATCAGTGCGGTTTTGTTCTGGAGCCGCCCGGCGGTGTCGATCAACAGAACGTCAGCCTTGGAAGCACGTGCTTTTTCAAGCGCTTCATAGGCAAGAGCCGCGGAATCTGCCCCTGTCGGTTTGGAGATCACTTCAGCGCCGGCCCGTTCGCCCCAGACTTTGAGTTGCTCGACGGCGGCTGCACGGAACGTGTCACCGGCGGCGATGAGCACGGTCTTGCCGGAGCGACGGAATTTGGCAGCCATCTTGCCGATCGTTGTCGTCTTGCCTGTGCCGTTGACCCCAACGAACAATATTACGTGCGGCAGTTTGTCTGAACGCAATTCAAGCGGCCGTGCGACCGGCGTCAGCACCCGCTCGACCTCGGCCGATAGAACTTTGCGAACATCGTCCGCTGAGATGTCTTTGTCATAGCGCGTCGCCTTGAGCGTCTCAGCTATGCGCTGCGACGTGGTCACACCAAGATCGGCCTGCAAAAGCAAATCCTCAAGGTCGTCGAGCGTGGCCGCATCGAGTTTTCGCTTCGTGAAGACACTGGTGATGCCTTCCGTGAGCTTCGAAGAGGTCTTTGACAGTCCCGTCTTGAGACGCTGGAGCCAGCTACCGCGCGGCTTGTCTTCGTCGACCACATCCGGGACGACGGCCACCGGCGCAATTTCGGCTGCCGCCATCTCAATGACGGACTTGGCGACTTGACCAGGCGCAATGGGCCCTGCCGCGGGCTCGACGCTCGGCGCGTCGTTGATAGACTCGGCCGCTTGGCCGCCACCGAACAAGCGACCAAACAGGCCGCGCTTCTTGGAAGGTTCCGTGCTCACACCGTTTCCTTGGTTCCCGCATGGGATTTAACGCTTTGCCGGTCAACGGATCGCCCGTGCGGCCGTGAGGCGCGCGCGTACGACATGTTCCATAGGGCGTCTATGCGCGCATCAGCGAAATTTGAGGGCCGAGCTCAGGCGCCTGCCCATCCAGCCTTGATCATGTCAGCCGCCTTCTCGCCGATCATGATCGATGGCGCGTTGGTGTTGCCGCCGATCAATGTCGGCATGATCGACGCGTCCACCACACGCAACCTTTCAACGCCACGGACACGCAACTGCGGATCGACCACCGCACCCGCGTCCGTGCCCATGCGCGCCGTGCCGACAGGGTGATAAACCGTATCCGAGCGATCGCGCAGCACCTCGCGGATATCGTCGTCGGTCTTCACGTGGGCTGTATATTTGTCTTCGGTGCGCCATTTCGCCAGGGGCTCTGCGTCGACGATACGGCGCGAGATTTTGTAAGCCTTGACCATCACTTCGAGGTCATCGGGGTGGCTGTAGAACTTCGGATCGATGCGCGGGGGCGCTGTTGCGTCAGCGCCATTGAGCGTCACGTGACCCCGGCTTTTGGGGCGCAACAGGCATGTCTTGAGCCCGAAGCCGGGCCCGCTGAATCGTTTGCGCCCGTGGTCGTCGGCTTGGCCAATGGAGAAGTGCAGCTGGATATCGGGGATCGCAAGGTTCGGATCGGTCTTGAGGAACCCGCCAGCCTCGGCAACATTCGATGTCACCATGCCGCGACCGTGTTTGCGATACTTGGGGATTTCTCTGAACAGCATGCGCGCGATGAACTTCGGCGTCATCCCAAACAGCTCCGTGTTCGCAGATTTGAAGGCGAAGCCGAAGTCTATGTGATCCTGCAGGTTCTGGCCGACATTGGGGCTATCATGCACGATAGCGATGCCATGCTCGGCGAGATGTTTTGCGTCGCCGATGCCTGACAACATCAACAGTTGCGGTGTCTGCAGCGCGCCGGTTGAGATTATGACCTCAGCGCGGGCCCTGATCACACCCGTTGTGTCGTCGCGCGTGACTTCGACACCGACGGCACGCTTGCCCTCCAACACGACACGCTTGGCCAGCGCGCCCGTGAACACCTGGAGATTCTTACGCGTGGCGAGATGCGGCTCGACATAAGCGCGCGCCGCACTCCAGCGCTCACCGTTCTTCTGCGTCACCTGATAGGGGCCGAGGCCCTCTTGCTGCGCGCCATTGAAGTCGGCGGTGGCAGGCATCTGCAGCAATCGGCCGGCATCGAGGAAATACTGCTGAAACGGGTTGTCCGAACGCAGATTGGCGACGTTCAGCGGGCCGCCAGATCCGTGATAGCTGTCGGCAATTGTCTCATTGTTTTCCGAGCGCTTGAAGTAGGGCAGCACGCCGTCGAAGCCCCACCCTGTATTGCCGAGGCTCGCCCAGTGATCGTAGTCCCAGCGGTGTCCGCGGATGTAGACCATGGCATTGATCGACGACGACCCGCCGAGTGACTTGCCACGCGGTTGATAACTCTTGCGACCGTTGAGGCCCGCTTGTGGGACGCTTTCGAAGGCCCAGTTGTGCGTACGTCCGGGCAGCAAGGCTGCTATGCCGATCGGCGCCTTGACCAGCATCGTGTCACCCGAAGGTCCCGCCTCGATTAAGCAGGCACTGATGTTCGGGTTCTCGGTCAACCGCCCGGCTAGCGCGCATCCGGCGGAACCGCCGCCGACGATGACGTAATCGAAATCTTGGTTCACGTGGCGTTTCCCTGGATTGTTTTTTGTCCGATCCTACGGTCCCAGTCGTCACAAGAGAAGCGCGATTTCTCTGGTCCAAGCTCCAGGGTCACCCTAGAACGAGCCCAAACACCGTCGGAGCAAACGTCCAATGGCCCCCGCCCCCATCACCGCAGGCGATCTTCTCTGGAAAATCGAAAATGGCGTCGGCTACGCCACGCTCAACCGCCCGCAGGCGCGCAACGCGCTGACCTTTGAGATGTACGATACACTTGCCAACATCTGCGATAGCATCCCACTCGATGGTCCGATCCGCTGCATTGTCGTCTCGGGCGCCGGCGGCAAGGCCTTCGGCGCGGGCACCGACATCTCTCTGTTCAAGGCCTTCAAGGGGCCCGAAGACGGCATCGAATACGAACGCCGCATGTCGATCCGCATCGGCAAGATCGAAGGCTGCAAAGTTCCCATGATTGCCGCCATCTCGGGCGCCTGTACCGGCGGCGGGGCCGCCATCGCGGCCTGCGCCGACATTCGCATCGGCACGTCGGACATGCGTTTCGGCTTCCCGATCGCCAAGACCCTTGGCAACTGCTTGTCGTCTGGCAGTCTGCAGAAAATGGTGTCGCTCGTCGGCCCGGCGAAGGTGACCGAAATGATCTTCACCACCCGGCTCATTGAAGCGGAGGAAGCCAAGGCCATCGGTCTCGTGTCGGAGGTTCTGTCTGACTACGACGCCGTGATGGCGCGTGCCAAAGAGATGGCGGCGGCCATCACGGAACTCGCGCCCATCACGTTGCGCGTCACCAAGGAGGCGCTACGCCGCCTGCGCACGGCCAACGGCAAGGCGCCCGACGATGACCTCGTGTCGGCCGCTTATGGCAGCCAGGATTTCCGCGAGGGACTGACAGCCTTCCTGGAGAAGCGCAAGCCGAAGTGGCAGGGCAAGTGAAGTTCGCACCGGCGGCTTGAAGTGTGCAAACAAACAACTTACGATGCACTCGCTTTGCACTTCAGGAGGCAAGCATGGAATTGCTCTCGGCATTGTCTCAAGTGATGCATCTCGAGTCTTTGCGCGCTGCCAAAGGCAGTCATATCTCGCCAGACAAGCTGGCAAAGCGGCTGAACATGACCCTCGCGGAGCTCGGTGTGATGGTGGGGTTGCACCGCAATACGCTCAGCCGCTCGCCTGCCTCGCCGGAGGTGCAGCGCAAATTATCCGTCGTGACCGGCATCCTGCAGCGCATGATGAGCGTGACAGGTGCCGACGACACTTTGGCTGCGTTCTGGTTTCGCTACGAACATCTCGCCGGATTCGGACCCGTCACAGCGGCTGACTTGGTTCAGGAAGGAAACGCCGATGCCGTATTGGCTTTTCTACAAATGGTGGAAGACGGCGTACCGGCGTGAGGAAAAAGTACTACTGGCGTGTGCTCGCTCCGAAATGGGCCTTCCTTCCACTCAGTGGAGCGGGTGCCGCACGCTTTGGTGGCCGGTTCAACCCTAAGGGCACGCCGGCAATTTACCTGTCTGAATCGCTCGACACGGCGCACGCCGAGTATTCTCAAACGATCGAGGTCCGCCCAGGCACGTTTTGCGCTTACGCAATACGAGGCGGCAAGATGGCAGACATCGTTGCATCGCCACAACTCGCTGAGGGCGTGGATTTGGCATGCGGCTGGAGGACGCTCACCTTGCGCAAGAATGAGGTACCTCCGACTTGGACATTGGTCGAGCGCTTGATGGCCAGCGGCTTTAAAGGTGTCCGTGTGCCGTCGGTTCGGCACAAGGGCGGCATCAACGTTGTACTCTGGTCGTGGAACGAAAAGGGGGCGCCGAAACTGCTTGCCTTCGATCCGAACAAAGACTTGCCCCTCGACCCATCCTCCTGGTCTAAAGCCTCCTGGTCTAAAGACCGCGCGTAACAGCGTTGGCAGCAGGTGGAGGTAAACGCACCATTATGGCCGATGACGTGGACGAGCAGGACCGGGAAAGCCGCGACGAGCGCCTGATCACGCTGGTCGAACTGCTGTTCTTTGCCTATCGCGACTTTACCGCCGAATCTGATGCGATCCTGGATAAGGACGGACTTGGCCGCGCGCATCACCGTGTTCTGCACTTCGTGCGCCGCCAGCCCGGTTTGCGCGTTACGGACTTGCTGGCGATCCTCAAGATCACCAAGCAGAGCCTCGCGCGGGTGCTCAATGAGCTGATCGCAGGTGAGTGGATCGACAGTCGCATTGACGGCGAAGACCGACGCGCCCGCCGATTGGCCCTGACGCCCAAGGGCGAGGAACTGGCGCAACGGCTCGCGCACCACCAAGTCGGCCAGATCGTGCGCGCGCTCGGCGCCAATGGCACAGATGGCCCAAAGGAAGTAGAAGTCAGGCGCTTCCTTTTGGCCTTGATCGCACAGGATGAACGCGAGCATGTGCAGGCACTGATCGCAGGCGCGTCCAAGCGGCGCGAGCTATAGTGCGGCAGGGGGGCCAGAGCATGCAAAGCCGATACGACGACCCGTAACGTTCGAGGTAGCCCAATGACCACGACCGATCTTCAAACAACGGCCCGCCGCGAGCCGCTGCCCGACAATGCGCCTCACATCCTGGTGGTCGACGATGATCAGCGCATCAGCCAATTGTTGGGCCGCTATCTGCTCGAAAACGGCTTCCGCGTGACGCTGGCCAATGATGCCGAAATCGCACGCGCCCATATGCGCGGCCTGGCTTTCGATCTCGTCATCCTTGATGTCATGATGCCAGGGGAGGACGGTCTGTCGCTGGCGCGGAGCCTCAAGGAGATCTCGGACATTCCCATCTGCATGTTGACGGCCCGTGCCGAAACCAGCGACCGCATCATCGGTCTTGAGATCGGCGTCGACGACTACATCGCCAAACCGTTCGAGCCGCGTGAGCTGCTGTTGCGCTTGCAGAATATCCTCAAGCGTGGCCGCGCGACGGTGACCCCTGGCACGAACGGCCTGCGCGACGAAATCAAGATGGGTGACTATCTGTTCTCGATCGGCCGTGGCGACCTGAAGCGCGGCAACGAGACCATCAAGTTGACTGAACGCGAACGCGACCTGATGCGCATGTTTGCGCAACGGCCGGGGGTTCCCGTGCCACGCCATGAATTGGCCAGCGACGACACGACCGGCAGCGAACGTGCCATCGATGTTCAGATCAATCGGTTGCGCCGCAAGATTGAACAAGATCCCGCAAATCCCGTCTATCTCCAAACAGTCCGTGGCAAGGGATACATCTTGTATGTCGACTGAACCGAACCCCGCCTCATAACTCATGGCACTGACAACGTCCGATCCGCCCGAGGAGCGCCAGCACTGGCTGCCGCGACGGCTGCGTGCGATCTGGCGGTTTGCGATCGGGCGCGTGGCGAGCCTGTTTACCGGCTTGTTGCCCAAGGGCCTCTACGCCCGCGCGATGTTGATCATCATTGCGCCGATTGTGTTGCTCGCCAGTGTCGTCGCCTTCACGTTCATGGAGCGTCATTGGTCGCAAACGACAGAGCGCCTGTCGGAAGCGACCGCGCGTGACATTGCAGCCGTCGTCGAGATCTACGAGACGTTTCCACTCGAGGGGGACTACAGCAAGCTCACTGACATCGCCCAATTGAAGCTGGGTCTGACGTCGTTTTCAATCCTACCAGCAGGCGAATTACCGACGTCGCAAGACAAACCATTTTTCGGCCTGCTCGAGCGCAAATTGTCAGAGCAGATCCGCAGCCAGGTGCGCAAGCCGTTCTGGATCGACACGGTCGGGCGTTCCAACCTGGTCGAGATCCGCATCAAGGTCGACGATGCCATCCTGCGCATCATTGCGCCGCGCAGCCAGATCTACGCGTCCAACAGCCACATCTTCCTGGTCTGGATGGTTGGCACATCCATGGTGCTGCTGCTGGCGGCAACGCAACTCTTGTCCAACCAGATCAAGCCTATCCTGAAGCTCGCCGAGGCCGCCGACAGTTTCGGCAAGGGCCGCGGCGTGCCCGAAGACTTCAAGCCGCGCGGCGCGCGCGAGGTGCGGCGCGCCGCTGAGGCCTTCCTCGCTATGCGCGACCGCATCACCCAGCACGTCGAACAGCGCACGCATATGCTGGCCGGCGTCAGTCATGACCTGAAAACCGTGCTCACGCGGTTCAAGCTCGAACTCGAAATGATGCGCTCAAGCGACAGTGTTGACGGCATGAAAGCCGACGTCATCGAAATGCAGCAGATGTTGGAGGAATATCTCGCCTTCACCCGCGGCGACGGTGGCGAGCAGTTGACCGCGACAAACGTGCGCGAGTTGCTCGAAGAAGTGGCCGAAGATGCCGCCCATTATGATGCGCCCATCACGCTTGATATTCCGCGGCGCCGCCGCGACGTCGTCATCCCCTTGAAGCGGCAGGCCATGAAGCGGGCATTGATGAACCTCGTGTCCAATGCCGCGCGATATGGCGACAAGGTGCTGATCCGCTCGACAATCGACCGCACGCGCTTGCAGATTGACGTCGAGGATGATGGGCCGGGCATTCCAGCCGAAGAACGGGACAATGTGTTCAAGCCGTTCTACCGCATTGATCACGCCCGCAACGTCGACCAGGGCCATGTCGGCCTCGGCATGGCCATCGCGCGCGACATCGCCAAGAGCCATGGCGGCGACATCGAACTTGGCCGCAGCGCGCTCGGTGGTCTGCAGGTGACCCTCAGCGTGCCGCTGTAAAGCGACCATACTGCTCTGACCTCAAACGAAAATGGCACGCCCCAGACGGAGCGTGCCATTTTCTTCAACCAGCGAACGTCAGGGAGGGCGCCGCCGGATTGGTGCTGGACCAGATAGATTACTGCGCCAGACGGAGCGCGTTGATCTTCTGGGCAAACTTCGTGAACGCGTTGTCAAGTTCCGTCGCGTTCGAGGCATCGGCATAGTAGTCCGATCCAACGGTCGCGCACTTCTTCAAGACGGCCTGGGCGCCAGCTGGTGCGTCAAAGGCGATAGCGAACACCTGGATGCCCTTTTCCTTCATTTTGTCGCACAGCCGCAGCGCCTGGTCTTCAGACGTGCCGTCATGGAACGCGGTGTTGAACACGCCGTCGGTCATCAAGATCACGGCCTTGGTCAATTTCTTGTCGGTGATCTTGGTGTAGCTGTCTGGCACGCTCTGGCCGCCCCAAACGGTACCCCATTCCGGCGAAATGACGTTCCAGGCCCACTGGGCACCGAAGTGCCCACCGGTCCAACCGCCGGTCTGGTACTTGTTCACCTCGGCGATCAGCGCCTTGCGATCCTTGGACAGTGGCACAAGCGCAGCCTTCGGGCAGACGTAGCCGCCGTATCCTTCGGTGCTGTCGATGTCCTTGGTGCCGTCAGCCGCCACGAAGAACACGCCGCTCGAGTCGCTGTCCAATGTGCCCGTGTTGCGTTCCGTCACGCAGCCGTCTTTGCTGCGGTTGGCGGAGGCTGCACCTGCGTAGCTGCCGAGGTTTGCTGCGGCCGAGTAGGGCGCGAGACCAAGACGAACCTTCTGGCCGGGCAGCGGGTTGTCGGGCAGCATCAGCAGAGCGAACTTGGCAAATGCCGCCTTCAACGTGTCGATCTTCGGCGCACCGCCGCTCGAGGGCGTATTGCCCATCGAGCCCGTGACGTCGAGCGCCAGGCCAACTTCGATGTCGCGCAGCTGGAACACGGCCGACGACTTCTGCGGCAGCGGGATCTTTTCATAGCCGCCGACACGGGCGAACGTGGTCGGCAGATATGAGTTCACCAGTTCAACTTCGACTTTCGAGTTGACGCGGTCGATGGTCAAGCTGAAGTCGCCGTCGCTGTAGACGGCCTGTTTGCCTTTACCGTCGACGTTGGCCTTGAAGATGGCAAGTGCAGACGCCTTGATCTCGGTATCGGAGGCGACGCCGTCTTTCACCATCTTGGCGGCAGCCAGCACGGCCGCATCGACAGCGTCGTGCAGGCGCTGGCCGGCGTGCATGCCGCGGTTGAGGTCAACAGCGAGAGCAACGGCCATGCAGAATGGCAGCGCGCAGATCGCGAGGATCATGCCGACAGAACCCTCGTCGCGCTTGGCGAACAGGCTGGTGGCGGATGTCAGTGACTTGAAAGCTTGGAACTTCACCATTTGGAACTCTCCCTGAACCAGTCGGCGTGAACTGCAGGGGGAGAAGCAAAGGCGATGCCGGGCTTGCGGCCGATGGGCGGGACCGTCAAATCCCGTGAGATGTCAGTAAATCAGGCCTTAACGTCCGTCTCCGAATACGCCCTTCGCACGTGATGCCCATCGAATAGCGACGCGAAGGCGCCGTGCCTGTCCCGTGTCTTTCAGGATTCATGCCCGGTCGTATCGAAACGGAACGGCCTTCAAAGGGGCAACTGTCCACAACTTGTTGGTTTCCTGCCGACTGTCCGACTCAGGCACACGTGTTAGCCCCAGGTCAGTTCGGTGCATCGTCCGGCGTCGCACCTGAGGCTTCCACGACCAAAACAGGACGATGCCATGCTGCGAGCGCCCATATTCAAAACACTCATTGCTCTCACTGGCCTCGTTGGGATCGGTCTTGTTGGGCCCATAGGTCAGACTGGTCCAGCCGCGGCACAGAACTATGATGCCAACCTGCAAGTGCGCTTTGGCAGCTTCTTTCAAGGGGCATTGGTCAAGGGTGACGCGACGACCTCGGCGATCGGCGGGGGCGACGGACCATTCTCTTATTTTTCCAAAGGTATCGGCTTCGTCAGCGGCATCGAGATCGTCAACAAGCATAGCTGGAATTACGGCGTCGAAATTGATGCAGCCTTCATGGACGGCAAGACCGAGAAATTCGGCCAGAAATTCGGCGTCGACTATGTCGTTACGGCCCGTGCGCGCCTCGGACATCATGTGCGGCCGGATGTGCTCTGGTACGCCTCGACTGGGCCGGCACTGCGCGGATCTGACCTGACGACGGCGGAAAAGCTTAATCGGACACGCTGGGGCTGGTCGTTCGGCACTGGGCTCGAGTGGGACTACGGCGGCGGCATTCTGTTTGGTGAATACACTTACGCCGGCTTCGGCGTCGTTAATCACGTGAGCGGAGGGACCGCGTACAACTATGACGCCGACGCCCACATGTTCCGCCTCGGCCTGAAGTTCAAAGTCGGTCACGACCACTACTATCATGACGACGTCGCCGAGCGGATCGGCCGCCGTCAGGAGCCGCTGAAATAGGCCGGCCTGCTATCCGGCGACGAGCCCGCGCAGACTGAGCAGGAACACCACGCCGCCGACGAGCGCCCTGAGCGCTCGATCTGGCAGATGTTTGGTGGCAAGTGCTGCAAATGGGGCGGCACACACGCCGCCCACGACCAGTGCCGCAATCACGGGCCAAAGAGACAGGCCGATGGTTGTGACGAACGCAGCCGTTATAGTGGATGCGACAAAGAACTCGACACAGTTGGCGGTGCCGACCGCATACCGTGGCGCGACACCATTGCCGACCAGTGTTGACGTGACGATCGCCCCCCAGCCCCCACCGCCAATGGCATCGAGTAGGCCGCCGGCGAAGCCGAGTGGTATGAGCCCTTTGGGCGGCGCAACGCTCAAGAGTGCTGGGCGCCACGCTTTGAACAGGATGTAGCCGCCAAGGGCCAGCAGATACACGTTGACCCACGGCTTGATGACATGTGCCGGCACGCTGACCAGGACGTAAGCGCCGATGGCGCCGCCGATCATGCCCGGGATCATGAGCCGCAAGACAAGCCGGCGGTCGATGTTGCCTAGCCGCCAATGCGCGGCGCCGGACGCGGCCGTTGTGAACACCTCGGCAGCGTGCACCGACGCGCTGGCTGTAGCAGGTGGCACACCGATACTGAGCAGGACAGTTGTGGCGGTGATGCCGTAGGCCATGCCTATCGCACCATCGACGATCTGTGCGGCGAAGCCGATGGCGACGTAAAACAAAACGTCGGCGAGAGACATGGTATCGGGCATGGCGTCAGGTCCACGGCACGACCATGAAGGCCGGGAGGAACCACCCGGGCTCAAAGTCGCCTTACCGCGACAGCCGCCATGAATACGGACTAGCCGATAATCCGCCTGCACAACAGAGCGTTGCAGGCGATTTCAATTTGCACTTTCGTGCCGTTACTGCGGTAGGGCCGGCTGCGTATCAGCCAATGTCCGCGTATAGGCCATCAGGTCCGCCAGATCCTGCGGATCCTGGATACCGACGAACGCCATCTTGTTCCCAGGGATGTATTCCACGGGCTTCCAGATGTAGCCTGCGAACTGTTCCCAGCCCCAGGCGCCGCCCTTAGCCTTGAGCGCATCGGAATAGCCAAACCCAGCATGTTGGCCGATCGGACGACCGATGACGCCCCACAGGTTCGGGCCGATTTTGTTTTCGCCACCCTTGTCTACCGTATGGCAAGCCGCGCATTTCTTGAACACGGCCTTGCCTGCTTCAACGTTTGGCGCAGCAGCCGTCTTGAGCAGCGCAGCCAGAGGCGCGAACTCGAACTTGGCCGCGGTGACCGGTCCACTGCCACCCGCGCCGCCGGTGACCGCGATCGGGTAGCCCGGGGTTTTGGACGGCGGTTTGTGTAGCGCGATGTCCGCAAACGTGCGGCCGCCGAAGATCAACAGGGCAGCGCCCAGCACGCCACCAGCGATCTTGTTCAGTTCGAAGGAATTCATCGGCTGACGTCCCCTGGGCTATTCTGCACCCAAGCGAACTACACGCCCTCGGTCCCGGCTTGCAACGTGACAGACCGCCGTTCTAGGAGGAGGAAACCGAGGCGAATTGTCACTTGCTTCGTCGCGCGAGGCGACTCCCCTGCGTGGAGCCGGGCTTGTTTGGTTCGCGAGGCGACTCCACTGCGTGGAGCCGGGCTTGCTTGGTTCGCGAGGCGTCTCCACTGCGTGGAGCCGGCCGCCTCGCGTGGAAGAGTTGAGATCGCATGTCCGACACTTTGATCGCTATTCCGTCGCGGCTGGCCGCAACCCGGTTGCCGAACAAGCCGCTCGCCGACATCCACGGCCAACCCATGATCGTGCACGTCTGGCGCAGGGCCGTTGCGGCCAACGCGGGGCGCGTGATTGTTGCAACGGATAGCGAACAGATCGCCGCTGTCATCGCAAAGGCGGGCGGCGAGGCCATCATGACCCGGGTCGACCACCCCAACGGCTCCGACCGCATCCACGAAGCCATCACGGCCATCGACCCGCGCCGCACCTATAGCCGCATCGTCAACCTGCAGGGCGATCTGCCGACCATTGATCCCAAACTCGTGCAAGCCTGTCTTGGCCCGCTTGATACCCCGGAAGTGGATATCGCGACGCTTGCCGCCGTCATTGTCCGGCCGGAAGAGCGCGACAATCCCGCCGTCGTAAAGGCCATAGCGACGCCGGTTGGGGCAGCTCCCCTGCCCGGGCGACTGCGGGCGCTCTATTTCACGCGGGCAACGGCGCCTTCGGGCGAGGGACCGTTGTATCACCACATCGGCATGTACGCGTATCGCCGTGACGCGCTCGAGCGCTACGTGACGTTGAAGCCGACGCCGCTGGAAGGCCGCGAGCGGCTGGAGCAATTGCGTGCGCTGGAGAACGGCTTGCGCATCGATGTGCAGGTGGTAGATGCGGTGCCGCTTGGCGTCGACACGCCTGAGGAGCTGGAGCGCGCCAGGGCCCTGCTGCGGCCGGCGTGATTGGAGCGAGCTGCTGAGGCCCTTGCACGGGGCAGCGATGTCCGACTATGCGCTTGTCTTGCCCGCGCAGCGCCGCGCCATTGCAGGACGCCAGACATGTCGAAAACCGTCATCATCGACCACCATCCCGGACGCAACAGCCAGACCATCGGTCTGGCGCGCGAACTCGGCACTGAAATCGGTCTCATTCACGAGCCATCCGTGGGCGTCGTCGGCACCAAGGGCGACAGCCAATGTTATCTCGGCGTGCTGTCCAAGGTCGACGCCATCCATGCCGAACTGAAGAGCCGCATCGGCAAGGGCAAAGGCCAGCTCAAACTGCGCCTCGTGCAGCCCGAGTACACCATCGCGACGTCCGACGGCATTCGCAACGGCACGCGCGAAATGCGCTACTCGCTGATCGGCCGCGAGGTCACCAACGACGCGTTGTGCGAACATCTGAGCGCCACAGGTCTCGCGGGCACCATCGCCGTCGTCGCCTGTGACAAGCCGCCGGTCGGCGTGCTCGCGGCCCTGCTCGAGCACAACCAACCCGCCCTCATCATGTCGGATGGTTCGATACATCCGGGCAAGGACCCGAAGACCGGCGAGACGATTGATCTCGTGACTGCCTATCAGGTCGCCGATCACCCGGACCCGGCGCACCGTCATCACATCGCCTGCCACGCGTGCCCGGGCTATGGCAGCTGCGGCGGCATGTTCACCTACAACACCATGCAGACGTTCATCGGCGTGCTCGGCATGCAGCCGCTGCATATGGTGGCCCCGCCGTCGGATGATCCGCGCCGCACAAAACAGTTCGCGGCCGAACTCGTCGACCTCTTGGCCAACCTGATCAAGAAGGACATCAAGCCGCGCGATATCGTGGTGCGCGACAGCCTGCGCAACGCCATGATCGTGGCCATGGCCGTCGGTGGTTCGACCAACGTGACGCTGCATGCGCCCGAGATCGCGCGTGCCGCCGGCTACGCTGATTTCTGGAAGGAGATCATCACGCCGGAGGAGTTCAACCACCTCTCGCAGCATGTCGTGCCGGTGCTGACCAATGCCCGCCCCTACGGCAAATACTCGATGGTCGACATCGACAAGGCCGGCGGCGTGCAGATGATCGTCAAGGAATTGCTTGATGCGGGGCTGCTCAACGGTGACGTGCTCACCTGCACCGGCGAGACGCTCGCTCAGCAGGTGAAGCGCCTGAAGGCCAAGTCGGCCGATGGCAAGGTCGTCTACCCCGTTGCAAAACCCTACAAGCCGACCGGCGGTCTGCGCGTGCTCGGCGGTAACCTGTCACCGGATTTCTCGGCGATCCTGAAACTCGCCGGCGTCGAAGGTGGGCTCGAGAACAACGTGTTCAAGGGCCGCGCGCGCGTGTTCGAGGGTGAGCAGGCGCTGCACGTCGCGCTCGACAAGCACGCCGACAGCTTCAAGAACAACGACATCGTCATTGTGCGTTACGAGGGGCCGAGCGGCGCGCCGGGCATGCCTGAGATGCTCGACCCAACCTCGCGTATCACCACCATCTGCCGCGAGCGCAACATCGTCATCGCGCTGATGACAGACGCGCGCTTCTCGGGCGGTTCGGTTGGTCTCGTCATCGGTCACGTTGGGCCCGAGGCGGCGCTCGGCGGGCCGATCGCCTTCATCGAGGAGGGCGATGAGATCACCGTCGATCTCAACACCAACGAACTGAACTGCACGGCGCTGCGCGATGCGGCAACGGTGAAAAAGCGCAAAGCGGCCTGGGACAAAGCTGTCGCCAGCAATGGCGGTACGCACCCTAACAGCGGCATCGCCGACACGCGCCTTTTACAGCGCGCCCGCCATACCGCGGTTCCGGCCACACGCGGCGGCGGCTTGCACCCAAACCGCGAGGTGTGGGTACGGGAGCCACGCAAAGCGGAGAAATCAGGGTTCGTGCCAAGCAACACGTTCAAGGCCGAAGCCGCGCCGAAGGCCAAAGCCAAGACCAAGCCGAAGACCTGATGAGGTAGGCCGCCATTCTGGAATGCCAGGCAATCGAGTGGCGTCTCCCTCCCCCCGCATTGGCGCTAACATACCCCAATTTTTCGTCATCATCCCGGCCAAGGGAGGCCCCTTCAGGCCGACCGCCGAACCGGGATCCCGCGAAGGGCGTGTGCGAAGCACGCGATGTATCGACCGCTTCGCGGACAGATCCGCTGGATTCCGGATCTGCGCGCGGCCAGAAGTGGCCGCGCTTGTCCGGAATGACGCGGAAAATTTGTTATGTTAGCGCGCATGCCCTCCCCCCGTTCTTTACGGGGAAAGGGCGCAT
>JANMGQ010000092.1:0-56383 GCA_031374735.1 Hyphomicrobiaceae bacterium
ATGCCGCCCGCTTTGTTCATCTCCTCCATCATGATCTTCTCGACGGTTCCAGCGACATTGCCGCCTTCCCGCGCAATGCGGATCACATTGGCCGGAGTAACGACTTTTTCCAGCACAACATCGACCAGCTTTGGCACAAGCTGAGCCTTGAGGTCGCCGGTGAGCAGCCCGCCAAGTCCTTGGCCGGCCTGCTTCTGGATGCCTTTCTCGACCTCCGACGTCACCGCTGGGCGCAAACTCTGGCGCACCGAGGGGAAGTCGATCTTTGAGGCCAAGAGCGCTTCATCGCCATTGCCGAGCGCCGTTGCCATGCGATAGCCCGACCACGCTGGCCAAGCGACATAGAACCCAAGCAGCGCCAGCACGAGCAGCGCGATGATCTTTTTCATGATGGCGTACCCTGAAGACTGACCCCGGTCTTCCATGGCATGTCGCATGGGCAACCTCAATGCGGCAGGCCAAAGAACTGTTCTTCGAGCCACGTTGCGGGACGCCATGTACTTGGCCATTGAGACCGTAGCATGAACCGCTTCCTGGAACTTGTCGTGTTCGCGATGAGAGCCATTCGCCTGCGCCAGACGTACCGTCCCGGTGACCGATGACACAGATGCCAGTGAACGCATGGCATTTTTGATTGCCGATTTTTATTGTCATGGGGGCGCCGACAGGACAGGTTTGGAACATCACGCTCAAGGGTTCAGATTATGCCTGACGGTTCAGTTCCGCACACGGTCGACGCGCTGCCGTTTGGCGGCCCAGCGCAGGTATTCTCGCTCAAGCCCGGCTCGCCCCGCCGACCCGCCATTGCGCGCGGCGAGGGCATTTACATCTGGGACACCACGGGCAAGCGCTACATTGATGTGTCGTCAGGCCCGTGCGCGTTCAATCTTGGCTATGGCAACACGCGCGTCATCGCTGCCATGAAGGCGCAGCTCGATACGGCCGCTTTTGCCCATCCGTCCCAGTTCGAAAGTGCGGCGAATGTCGAGCTGTCAGGCTTGATCGCCAAGCATGCCGGCAAGGGCCTTGAGCGCGTCTGGTTCTGTTCGGGGGGCTCGGAAGCGGTCGAGGGCGCGATCAAGTTCGCGCGCCAGCATGCGGTGGCCGTCGGACAATCCAAACGCTGGAAGGTGCTGAGCCGCATGCCAGCATACCACGGCAATACCCTTGGGGCGTTGGCGCTCACGGGCGATCAAGGCGCGCATGACCTGTTTGGTCCAATGCTGAAGCTACTGCCAAAGGTGCCGACGCCGGTGACCTATCGGCTACCTCCAAACCACACCGTTGAAAGCTGGGCCCGTCACTGTGCGGCGGAGTTGGAACGGATCATCCTCGCCGAAGGTGCCGACAGCGTGCTGGCCTTCATTCTGGAGCCGGTCGGCGGACTGGCGACGGGTGCGCTGGTCAGCCCCGACATCTACCTGGAAACTGTGCGCGACATCTGCACGCGCCACGGTGTGTTGCTGATCTTCGACGAGGTCATCACCGGCGCTGGCCGCACGGGCGCTTTCCTGGCAGCCGAGCATACACCCAAGGCGCGGCCCGATCTCGTTGTCATGGCAAAGGGGCTGTCGGGCGGATACATGCCGCTCGGCGCGGTGTTGGCGCCAGCGCACATGGTCGCAGCTGTCGCTGACATGGGCGGCTTCATGCACGGCCACACGTATCAGGCCAATCCGCTGTCATGCGCGTGCGGTGTCGCGGCGGTATCTGAGACGATCGAGCGCGATCTGATTGGCAACGCGCGCCGCATGGGCGCCATCCTCGAGCCGCGTTTGCGCGCGCTCTCTGACAAGTCCGCCATCATCGGCGATGTGCGCGGTAAGGGCCTGCTGTTCGCACTCGAATTGGTTTCAAACAAATCGACCAAGGCCATGATTCCTGGTGCGACGCCGGCGCCTGCGCGCTTTAACGCCCACGCGGCAGAGCACGGACTGTCGGTCTACAGCCGCCGGACAAACCGCGGCGCCGACGGGGATTGGGTGATGATCTCGCCTGCGCTGATCGTGACCGAGGACGAGATCGATATGATCGTCACGGGCCTGGAAAAGACGGTTGCGAGCCTTGAGGCTGAGCTGCGGCTGGGATGATTGCGCGCGGCGCATTGGCCGGCTCGAGTTCATGCTGCGTTGCGCTTCTCGAGCGCGCTGACGAGCCGCTCCTTCCAGGCACTTGGCGAACCGAGCGCGTGGGCGAGCAGCCGTGAGCGGCGGTAATGGAACTGCGGATCGGCAGCCCAAGTGAAACCAATGCCGCCGTGCGTCTGCACGTTTTCCTGGGCGGCAAAGATGTAGGCGTCGTTGGCGGCAACACGAGCGGCGGCGGCCGCGACCGGCAGATCAGCGCCGCGGCCGGACAGCATCATAGCGCCGTAGTAGGCATTCGAGCGCGACAGCTCGAGCTTGATGTACATGTCGGCGAGCTTGTGTTTGATCGCCTGTTGCGCACCGATCGGTTTGCCGAAGGCGTAGCGCTGCAGCGCATAGTCGCGCGCCATCCACATGGCCGCCTCCGCGCCGCCCGTCTGCTCGAACGCCATGTAGACAGCGGCGGCATCATAGATCTCGGCGAGATGGCGCCAGCCATCTCCTGCCGTGCCGAGGATCTCGGCTTTGGTGCCGTTGAATGTGATGCGCGCATATTTGCGTGCGGGGTCGATTGTCTCGACGCGCTCGCGCGTTACGCCAGTGCCGGTCATGTCGACGAGCACAAGGGTGTTGCCGGCGAGGACGACAGCGAGGTGCGCGGCTTCGCCGTCGGCGACCGGCAGCTTGGTGCCGCTGATCGCGCCACTGTCGTATGTGGTTTTCAGCTTGCCCTCGGCGGGCGCTTCCGTGCCTTCGGCGACAGCAAGCGTTCCGATAACAGCGCCCGAGGCGAGACGCGGCAACCAGGATTTCTTCTGCGCCTCTGTGCCAAAGCGCAGGAGGGCTTCCGTTGCGAGGTAAACGGACGATGAGACCGGCACCGGCGCACAGGCCCGGCCGATCTCTTCGGCGACGACGCACACTTCGAGGGCACCGAGGCCTGAGCCACCATAGGCTTCAGGGATCGCGGCGCCGAGGCAGCCAAGTTCCGCAAGTCCCTGCCAGACTTCGGCCGCATGCGTCTCCGGGCCATCGAGAACGCGCCGCGTGACAGTCAGCGGGCACTTCTCCGCGAGATAGCGGCGGACGCTGGCGCGGAACTCTTTCAGGTCGTCGGAAAAATCGAAGTTCATTGTGGCCTCGCCCGTTGCAACGCCGAGCTAAGCGCGGAACGCGCTGACATGCAACGTGTGACGTGTCTGTCGGTGCGTCAGCGCCTGGGATCGTTGGCGAGGTCGATTGGCTTGCCATGCGGCGTCGCCTCGGCCGCGCGCGCCCAGGCTGCGGCGAGGTCGTCCACGGCCGCGTGGCTCGTCTGGCCCTTGGCGATCAGCAGGTGTTCGAGCGCTTCAAGCCAATGCTCGTAATACTGCGACCCGTCATCTGTCGACCCATGCTCGGCTGCATGCTCAGCGATCTCGGCAGAAATGGCTGCCGCCCATTCGCTCCACGTGAACACGCCACGATCATGCAACGCGACCACCATAGCGAACGCCTGCGCTTGCCAGGGTTCG
The DNA here is from genome assembly GCA_031374735.1 of Hyphomicrobiaceae bacterium. Taxonomy (GTDB): domain Bacteria; phylum Pseudomonadota; class Alphaproteobacteria; order Rhizobiales; family Hyphomicrobiaceae; genus JABFRJ01. The sequence continues at coordinate 3,602 of JANMGQ010000092.1, forward strand.
GCAAACACGGGTCCGGCGGCGTCGCAGGGCAGCGGTGCCACATCTGCCAACGCGTGCGTGATTTCAGGCCGGTTCAAGATAGGCCTCCCAGGCATCGATGCTGATCACTGTCGCGGGGTCGGCGTCGCGGCCCCACAGGTCGCGGGCGTCGAAACGCACCGTGTAGAGCCAATCGGGTTGTTCGCCTTTGCCGTGGGCGCTGGTGTCGGGAAACACGTGTGCGCCGTGCAGCAACGCGATGGTGCCGACTTTGCCGCGCGCGTAGCGTGGCAGGCGCGTGTGACCGGTCGGGTGGATCAGGATGGTGCGGACTTTGTCGCCCATTTTGAAGCGTGGGGCGCCGGCTTTGTCGCGGGTTGTCGGTCCGCCGCGTGCAAGGACAGCTGACACGGCGGCGGCTTCCAGCTTGCGCTTGGCGGGTGCCGCGGGATCGACGGGCGCACCCGCCTTCAGATCGGCCTCGGTGACGAAACCATGGCGCAGCAGCAGTTTTTCCAGGCCCTTGGCCCAGATCTCGTAATAGCTCGACGACAGATAGTCGGCCGGGTGCAACGTCTCGCGCGCATGCCGGCTCTCGTCGATAGACCAATGCCCCATGCCGCCGGCCGCCAGCGTCAGCGCCAGCGCACGCTTCTCCCATGCGGCATGAAACAGCGGCTCGTCCTTTTCGGGGGCGATGGGGCCAAAGCCCATCTGCCCGCCCATGTCCTGTGCGCCGTTCATGCGGCTTTCTCCGTGGGCGCGCCGGCAATGCCGGTGCCGATCATGCTATCGCGCGAGACGAGATCGGCAAGCGCGTCCTCGTTCAGGCCGTCCGTGCCCGCAGGGCGCTCGGGGATGACGAGGTAGCGCGTCTCAGCGGTCGAATCCCACACGCGGATCTGTTTGTCCTTGGGCAGTGTCACGCCGAATTCCGCGATCACGCCCCGCGGATCAATGACCGCGCGCGAGCGGTAGGGCGCGGATTTGTACCAGACCGGCGGTAGGCCCAGCACGGACCAGGGATAGCACGAGCACAGCGTACAGACGACGAGATGGTGGACATCGGGCGAGTTGAACACGGCGATCATGTGCTCGCCCTGGCGGCCGGTGTAGCCGAGTTCAGCGATGGCCGCCGTCGCGTCAGCTTTGAGGCGTGCGGCATAGGCTGGATCCGACCATGCCTTGGCCACCACGCGGGCGCCATTGCGCGGGCCGATCTTGGTTTCATAGGCCTCTATAATGGCGTCCATGGCGGCGGGATCGACCAAGCCTTTGCCAACCAGGATCGTCTCCAGAGCGCGCACGCGCGCCTCAATTGACGTCAGGTGGCTGTGATCATCGTGGTCGTGATCATGGGGATGGCTGTGTCCATGCTTGTGGTCTTCGTGCGCCATATGATGCGAAGCCTCTGCGTTTTTCACTCGACGATGTAGCGCGCTTCGTTGGGAAGGCCAAACAGCAGATCAGGAAAGTTCACGCCTTCTTCAAACGGTGCTAGCTTTGATACGTCGGAACCGCGAGGCTGTCATGAAGATCATCGAAACACGTTCGGCGCCAAACCCGCGGCGTGTGCGTATTTTCCTGGCTGAGAAGGGCATATCGGTGCCCTACGAGCAGATCGAGTTCACGCCGGCAAAGCTCAAATCGCCAGAGTTTACGGCGGTCAACCGGCTGCAGAAGGTGCCGGTGCTGGTCCTCGACGACGGCACGGTGATCGCCGAGACGGTCGCGATCTGCCGATACTTTGAAGAGCTGCATCCGGAACCGGCATTGTTCGGCCGCGGCGCTGTTGGGCGGGCAAAGGTGGAAATGTGGCAGCGGCGCATCGAGCAGGGCCTGCTGATGCCGACAGCGTTCGCCTTTCGCCATCTGCATCCCTCCATGGTCGGCGTTGAAGTGCCGCAAGTGACGGCGTGGGGCGAAGCCAACAAACCGCGCGCGCTCGCGATGCTGGATGTGGTCGACGAGCACTTGGCCAAGCACGCCTTCATTGCCGGCGACCACTATTCGATCGCCGATGTGACGGCACTGTGCGCGATGGATTTCATGCGCGCGGCGCGCATCCCGCGGCCGGAGAGCCTGACCCACGTGGCGCGCTGGCATAGCGAGGTGTCGAGCCGCCCGAGCGCCAAGGCGTGAAGATGAGGGTGTCTGTGCGAGGTCAGATATCGCCGCAGGCGTCTCATTGTGAAACGCCCGCGGACGGGCGAGATCGCCCCCCGCTATCGTCCATAGCCCACAATTGTTGGTACCTACTCGGCCGCTTCCGACGGCGCTGCAGTCTTACGCGCCGCCTATGGTGTTGAGGCCTTCGCACGTTCCGCCTCAAGCTTTCGCTTGGCGATGCTGCCGTCGGGATCGGCTGCGCGCTCGGCCGCCGAACGCGGATCGGCGCCACGGCCAACCGTGTAGTCGCCGTCGGGGAAGCGGTCCGCAAAGTCTGCTGGGATCTTTGAGAATTTCCACTTCGTTTTCATGGCCCGCTAGTCCTTCAGCAATGCTTGAGCACCAGCCTCGTCCAATTCCATATATAGTTCGTGGTACTCGTTTGGACAATCGAGTGACCGAAATCCAAGACGACGATAGAAATCGATGGCGCCAGCGACAGAGTGAAGGCCGACGCGCCCGTGGTAGCCCCGTTGATACGACGCATCGGCTGCGATCCGGATCAATGCCGGACCTGAACCATGCACCTTTCGATCTGGAGCGTTCGATCGGTTTGCGGGCGCTACCTCTAAGAAGCTCACATAGACAAGCGGTGGCCTGCATTCGCCGGCAAAAGCTACCACGTGCCCGAACCGCAATTGCATCAGAGCCTGCGCCGACGACATAGCCTCCAAGGCTAAAACCGTCGCATCGGGATTGAAGTTGAAGACGGAAATCCAATTGAAGAACGGTGCTACCCTTTTGCCCTCGGCATCGACATCGTCCTTGTCGATGTCGGCAATCCACTGTTCGTATCGCGCCGCTACATAACGGACATCCTTGACCTCGCAGAGTTCGGCCAGCACCGTCACACCGGTCGGCTGGCGAAACGGAACAGTCGGATCGATCACTTCGATCCAAGTGCTGGGATCATCGGCTTGCATTCCGCATCCCCTTCACCCGCCGGCCTGCATCGGCATGACCATCACCGCCCCTCGTGCACCGGCACGCCGCCCTCCCCGATGAAGGCGATGCGGATCATGTTGGTGGCACCAGGTGAGCCCAACGGGACGCCAGCGGTGATAATCACGCCTTCGCCGGGTTTGCAGAAGGCTTCATCGAAGGCGATGCGGCAGGCTTTGCGCACCATATCGGCCTGATTCTCGGGGTCGCTGGTCAACACGCAGTGCACGCCCCAGGCCATGGCCAGGCGGCGGGCGGTGCCGAGCACGGGCGTGAGACCGATGACCGGCAAGCCCGGACGTTCGCGCGCGACGCGCAGCGCGGTTGAGCCCGTGGCCGTATAGCAAATGATGCCGGACAGTTTCAGTGTACTGGCAACGGCATGGGCGGCCGCGGCAATGGCATCGGCACCGGTCGACTGCGGCGGCGTACGCGTCGCATGCACCAACGCGTCATAGGTCGGGTCTGCTTCGGCCTGAACCGCAATGCGGTTCATCATCTCGACGGCCTCGATCGGGAACTGGCCGACGGCGCTTTCGGCCGACAGCATAATCGCGTCCGCGCCGTCGAACACAGCCGTTGCGACGTCAGAGACTTCGGCCCGCGTCGGCACGGGCGACGAGATCATGCTCTCCAGCATCTGCGTGGCGACGACCACCGGTTTGCCGGCCGCGCGCGCGTTCCGTGTGATCTGCTTCTGCAGGCCCGGCACGCGCTCAACCGGCATCTCCACCCCGAGATCCCCGCGGGCGACCATCAGTCCATCCGACATGGCGATGACGGCCTCAAGGTCCGTGATGGCCGAGGGCTTTTCGATCTTCGACATGATGGCCGCACCATTGCCGATCATCTGGCGGGCGAGCGCCACGTCTTCGCCGCGCTGGACAAACGACAGAGCCACCCAATCAACACCGAGGCGAAGGGCAAAATCGAGATCGCCCTTGTCCTTTTCCGTGATCGGGTTGATCGGCAGGATGGTGTCGGGCATCGACACGCCCTTGCGCGAGCCGAGCGGGCCCGCGACGATCACCTTGGCATCGATGGTCGACTTGGTGCGCCCGATCACCTGCATGCGGATCTTGCCGTCGTCGAGCAAGAGGTTGTGGCCGGGCTCGATGGCTTCGAAAATCTCCGGGTGCGGCAGGAAACAGCGGGTTTCAGTGCCGGCGCTTTCGGTGCTGTCGAAGCGGAAGGTTTCGCCCTGCTTGAGGAACTGGCGGCTGCCGGTCATCTCGCCGACGCGGAATTTCGGCCCCTGCAGATCGCACAGGATGCCGATGGGGCGGCCAAACTTGGCCTCCGTGGCGCGGATCGCGGCGTGCAGCTTGCGAATGCCGTCGTGCGGCGGGCGCGAGTGGCTCATGTTGAGGCGGAACACGTCGACGCCGGCCTGGAACAGGCGCTCGATCATCTCGGGTTCCGAAGACGCCGGCCCCAGCGTCGCGAGGATCTTCACACGGCGATTGCGCTTCATCATCTCGGGCCCCTGACCTCAGTGCAGTGTTCCAGCTCGCGTCTGCTGGCTACGCTGCCGCTCGCGTTCTCGCTGACGCGCATCGCTGGAGTGGTCAAGAGAATATCGCAGGGATGATCGGGCTATCGCATGAACAAAAACCCCGTCATCCCGCACAAGCGCGGCCGCTTCAGGTCGCGCGCAGATGCGCGGTCCAGCGAGTGAGCGCGCGTCGCGCACATTATAGACCCATCTACATAGACCCATCTACACGGACCGCTTCGCGGACATATTGCGCTGGATCCCGCATCGGCACGCGGCCGAAAGAGGCCGCGCTTGTGCGGGATGACGGTTCCTGCGATTGCCATGGCAGGGATGACGCACTCGGTCGGCCCCACCCATCAGGCCCGTTTGCGCATCAGGCCTTCCTGTGTGACCGAGGCGACCAGAACGCCGTCGCGGCGATAAATGGCGCCGCGGCAGAAGCCGCGGGCGCCCGAGCTGGACGGGCTGTCCTGCACATAGAGCAGCCATTCGTCGGCGCGGAATGGCCGGTGGAACCAGAGCGCATGATCGAGGCTGGCGAGTTGCAGGTCGGCGTCGAACATCAGTTTGCCGTGGGCGATCAAAGCGGTGTCGAGCAGGGTGAAATCCGAGGCATAGGCCAGAACGCACTGGTGCAGCGTCGGGTCGTCGGGCAGGCGGCCGTTGGCGCGCATCCAGATGTGCTGAGCGGCCGTGCGATGATCGCGCTCAAAATAGCGGCCGAGATCGACCGGCCGCATCTCGATCGGGCGATCGCGTTCCCAATAGGCGCGCATGGCATCGGGCAAGACCTCGACGAAGCGGCGCGCCAGCTCACGCTCGGTCGGCAGATCCTCCGGCGGCGGCACGTCCGGCATCGTGCTCTGATGGTCCCAGCCGTCCTCGTGTTTCTGGAACGAGATGCTCATCGCGAACATGGCGCGGCCATGCTGGATGCCGGTGACGCGGCGCGTGCTGAACGACCCGCCATCGCGAATGCGCTCAACCTGATAGACGATCGGCGCCTTCGGATCGCCGGCGAGCAGGAAATAGCCGTGCAAGGAGTGCGCGCTGCGTTCAGGCTCGACGGTTCTCACAGCCGCCATCAGAGCCTGGCCAAGCACTTGTCCGCCGAAGACGCGCTGCCAACCCACCTGCGGACTGGTGCCGCGAAACAGGTTCACTTCCAACGGCTCGAGATCGAGGTTTTCGAGCAGTCCACGGATCGCCGTCTTGGCACCTGATTTATTCGCGGCCAAAGGCCGGGGCTTGCCGGCGGGGCGGGTGGTCATGCGAGCTCTCGGCGCGATTGGCGAAGTCGTCGTGCGGTCTAACTAACAGTGAGGCCGGCTGACGCCAATCGCGATCGTGCGGGTACGCGCGTTGCGGGCCATAGGGGCGGGTGCAAGCGCTGGGGCAGATGCGGCCACCCTCTGCAGTCACATGCTGTCCACCGGCATGAAACCCACAAACACTTCGGGCGCCCCCCGTGAGGGAGGCGCCCAACCTCTAAACTGCGCAGCCAACCGTGAGAAAGTTACGGTATCAGCCAATTTAGCGCTCGCGTGGCGATGTACCTCACCGCGTAAGCCACCTCTGCCACCATGATCCGGAGTGCGACCCGCACAAGCGCAGGACCACGCGGCGCACACAGGCTGCCGAAAACGGCGATAAAGATCAAACACAGAACAATCGCTTCGTCGTGGCGCATCGCCAACGGCACGTCACTCAACGCGACCAGTGCAAACGTGTCAGCGCCGTGTCCAGCTCCAGTACAAACGATAAGGGTCATTGCCAGTGCCTCGATTGCCCAAAGGGCTGGTTGAAACTGGCCTACGCTCGTGGTAGTTGGAAGTTGCAGAGTCCTGCCAGAGCGCAAGCCGGTCGGGATCGGGGCAGCCGGCCTTGCCGGGCCGGCGCCCCGGCAAAAAATCAAGCTGCAAGCAGAACGCCCTCATATTCGAGCTGGCCGAGAAACTCCGTCAGCAGCGCTTCGGTCGGGTATGGGCGACCATAGGCGGCGTGCTTGCGGATCAGCGCGCGGATGACAAAAGGCGGCAGTTCTGTCATGAGGTGGACGGCACGTTCATCGTCTGAAACGCAATAGACCCGGCACTGCTTCATCAAAAACAGTGCCTCAGTCGCCTGCTCGAACGTGCAGCGGCGCAAGCCGACATTAGCGGAGTCGCAAGCGGCTGTTGCAATGTCTTCGGGCCCGACGGGTGAGATCGCCAGGACAATGTTGTACGCGTCTTTCATAGCGGGTTCCTATCTCAAGGCCGATGAGCCGGCCTTCCGCTGATTAGATCCCGCCTCCGACCACCATACAAATGCATACGCGCCATGAGGGATACGACATATGTTGCGCGGTCGGCCATATCTGCCATATGCTCCATATGGCAACACTGGGGTTGGCTGCGCTGCCATTTCTCAACAGCGTGTGGGGATCGAGAATGGTCTTTGTATTAAGAGCTTTGATACCGCCGAAGGGCATAGAATTTGAATTAACCGGAGAAATTCTAAGGCGCCTCGCGGAGACGATAGGTATTCCTAGCAAGGTGGCGTATTTGAATGCTCGTGCGGCTTTGCTGCTGAGCCAACGAGTGCATCTGACCACTGACCCAAAAACGGGCAACGTGGTTCTCGACACGATCTCCCACGGTGCATTCGCAGCGTTTCAGAACGAACATAACACACGGGGGATGTCCAAGCCAAAACCGTGGCAGGCAAATTTCATTGATCTCGCGGTGGTGCATTATTACGTACCAGCGTTGGGTAATGGCGGTGAGGCAACGGCAAGGGCCATTATCGAGGATGTGCGCTTGCATCCGACGCCAGTCGGCCGGAAAAGGAGGGTCCTGCAGCGCTCTGCGGTTGCAGCACCAGCCACGTCTGCCGTTCTGGGCGCGGCGACAAATCCGGAAGCCGAGAAAAACCATGTCAGGATTATCAGGACTGTGGACTTTGGCCGACAAGACGAAATGCGCCATGTCGCAGGCGATTACCTGCTGTTGCGTCGGACGTTTTCAGACAAGCTCCATCCCAAATTGATTGTCTCTTACATGTCGATAAAGGAAGAGCGAGACAACACAGCTCCTGTCGAGTTTGTAACGTGGGGCGGCTCCGATGAAGACAACGCCTACACAAACGGAATTGCATTTTGTAGTGGGCAAGGGGATCTGAAATATTATTTTCATGGATTTGTCCAAGGCCGGGAGCCAAGGGGCGGCATTGCAGATATCATCAATCCAGAGTGGCGTTCCTCGATCCTCATGACGACGCAGAAGCCTAAGAGAAGCGACGCGGATCCTCGGGCCCACGATGTTGACGAGGGGCTGCGGGATCTTCGCGGTATCCGCCTCGGGCTCGGCCGAAATGATAGACTTCCCCGAGGATACCGTCTGTACGCGTCCAGACTGAAGGAGCCGTTGCCCGATGCTGAAAAAACACGCGTCGTGAAGACGTTTCAGCTTACGCGACCCAAGGACTGGATGCGGTCGTTTCCCGACTTTCTGAAGGCGTATGAGAATTTTGCTGAGCGGCGGAGGGGCATGCGGTCGGCGCTGATTGCCCTGCAGCAAAAGACATCGCCGATGTTTCGCGCTCGGCAATCCTTGGTGAGGCTTACGGAGCCCGCCGATGAGACTTTACTCAGCTCGCACATTGCCGGTTTGGCTTACGTTATAGATTGGTTGAGCATGAAGACTTATGCAGAAATGAAGGCGCCTTATGAGCCAACATGGATGCCCGGATACGAAGCAAAGATGAAGCGGGGCCAGTAGGCCCCGTCCAAACACTTCGGGCGCCCCCTGCGAAAGAGGCGCCCGTGTGGTCTCAATGATGTCCGGCCGGTTCGTCTTTGATCACTGGCAGGGTTTCGAATTGGTGGAAGGGTGGTGGGCTCGGCAGTGTCCATTCCAGTGTCTGCAGGCGCTCGGGAACGCCCCAGGGGTTTGCACCAGCCGGCTTCCGCATGATGAAGTAGGCGTACAGCATGGTCGCGAAGAAGAAGATCGTGCCTGCCGCTGTGATGTAGGAGCCGATCGACGAGATACGGTTCCAATAGGCGTAGGCATCGGGGTAGTCGGCGTAGTGGCGCGGCATGCCGGCGAGGCCGAGGAAATGCTGCGGGAAGAACAGCAGGTTCGCGCCAACGAACGTCAGCCAGAAGTGAATGTGGCCCATGGTCTCGGAATACATGTAACCGCTCATCTTCGGGAACCAGTAGTACCAGCCCGCGAAGATCGCGAACACAGCGCCGAGCGACAGCACGTAGTGGAAGTGGGCCACGACGTAGTATGTGTTGTGCATGGCACGGTCGACGCCAGCGTTGGCGAGCATGACGCCCGTGACACCGCCCACCGTGAACAGGAAGATGAAGCCCAGCGCCCACACCATCGGCGTGGCGAAACGGATGGAACCGCCCCACATCGTCGCGATCCAGGAGAAGATCTTCACGCCGGTCGGCACCGCGATGACCATGGTCGCGAACACGAAGTAGGCCTGCGCATCGACACCGATGCCAGCCGTGTACATGTGGTGCGCCCACACGACGAAGCCGACGACGCCGATGGCGACCATGGCGTAGGCCATGCCGAGATAGCCGAACACGGCTTTCTTCGAAAACGTCGAGATGATGTGGCTGATCATGCCGAAACCTGGCAGGATCAAGATGTACACCTCGGGATGGCCGAAGAACCAGAACAGGTGCTGGTACAGCAGCGGATCACCGCCGCCAGCCGCCGAGAAGAACGACGTGCCGAAGTTGCGGTCCGTGAGCAGCATGGTGATGGCGCCCGCCAGAACCGGCAGCGACAGCAGCAACAGGAAGGCCGTCACGAGCACCGACCACACGAACAGCGGCATCTTGTGCAGCGTCATGCCCGGCGCGCGCATGTTGAAGATCGTAGTGATGAAGTTGATGGCGCCAAGTATCGACGAGGCACCCGCGACGTGGAGCGCTAGGATGCCGAAGTCAACAGCGGGGCCAGGGTGGCCGGTGGTCGAGAGCGGCGCCAGCACGATCCAGCCGGTACCGACACCGTTCGCATCCGTGGTGCCAGGCACAAACATCGAGATCAGCAGCAGGGCGAACGCGGCAGGCAACAGCCAGAACGAGATGTTGTTCATGCGCGGGAACGCCATGTCCGGCGCACCGATCATCAACGGCACGAACCAGTTGCCGAAGCCACCGATCATGGCCGGCATGACCATGAAGAACACCATGATCAGACCGTGCCCCGTCACGAACACGTTGTACATGTGCTGGTTGGCGAAATACTGCAGGCCCGGCTCTTGAAGCTCGAGGCGCATGCCGACCGACAGCGCGCCGCCAACGATGCCCGCCATCATGGCGAACAACAAATACAGCGTGCCGATGTCTTTGTGGTTGGTCGAGAACAACCACCGCTGCACAAAGTACGGCTTGTGGTCGTGCGCGTGGTCATGCCCAGCGCCGTGGGCGTGGTCGTCGTGAGCGTGGTCTTTGCTCGCCATGTGCTCGTCTCTGTCGTCTGGTCTGTCGGGGCGGCGGTATGGCCGGGTGGCGGTCTCTTAGACGGTCAGTATCACTCAATCGCGGCCAGCGAGCGCGGCTCAAAGCCGGCGGTCGCCTGCTGCAGGATCGTGCGCGCCTTGCCTTTGTCGCGTGCTTTAACGGCATCAACCCATGCAGCGTAGTCTTTGTCGGACACGACCCGAACTGCGATCGGCATGCTAGAATGCAGCTTACCGCACAGCACTGAGCACTGGCCGTAGTAAACGCCGATCTTGTCGGCGCGGAACCACGTTGCGGTCACGCGGCCCGGAACGGCTTGCATCTTGGAGCCGAACGAGGGGATCGTCCAGGAGTGGATGACGTCGTTCGACGTGATCAGCAGGTGCACGACCTTGCCGACAGGGATGGCGATCTCATTGTCGACCGACAACTGACGCACCAAGCGGGCGCCCGTGTAGGGTGCCGGCGCGGGCTCCAAGCCCTTCCAGATCGCATCCGTCGTGTCCTGCGCAAGCTTGATCTTCGCCAGATCGCTCAGGCCGGTCATGCGCTTGTTGAATTCGGCTTCACCGAGCTTGGCCTTCATCAGCTCTTCGTCGGTGATCATGTTCGATTCGACCTTGATCTTGGCGTCCGGATACTCGTGCATCCAGTACCAGGCGTTGGCATAGGCCTTGATCGTCAGGTCAGGCTTTGGGAATGAGTACTGGTTGAACAGCAGGCGGAACGACGGGATCGAGATTGCGATCAGAATGAAGACCGGGATCACGGTCCAGGCCACTTCCAGCGCCGCATTGTGTGTGGTGCGCGAGGGTTGGGGGTTGGCCTTCTCGCGGAAGCGGTACATCACGTAGATCATCAAGATCAGCACGAATGCCGCAATGCCGATGATGATCTTGTTCACGCGGCTATGGAAGACATTGATCTCTTCTGCGATCGGCGTGACAGGATTTTGCAGCGTGATCTGGCCGGCGATCGGCTGGCCGGTGCCGGCGTTCTGGTGCACGGTGTGGGGCACCTGCTGGGCGACGCTCTCAAGCGGCCAGCTGACCAAGGCGGCCGCCAGGGCAAGGACCCCGAGGGTCAACAGCAACAGCGTGTTGCGCTTCATATCGACAGTTCCTCGGTCGTCTCGGATGCGTCTTCGTGCGGCGGCTGGGCTCACGCCCGACCTGCGCAGTGGTAACCCGCGCGATGTCCACTTGTGCTGCGATACCATGGCACCCGCCTGCCACGTATGGCACACGGTGCCGCGCCTCGCTGCACGCCTGCGGAAACCCATGACGGTTGTCATTGCCTGTCAGCCGTTTTGGCCTCAAGCGACCGCGCTGCGGCATATGTTCGCGAACGGCGCCGCGTCGCGCATCTCCGCATTGTTTTGCACCAGTCCACAGATGCGACAAAGGCCGCAACGCCGCTTCTTTTTTCGACCACTTTCTAGCGCCAAGCGACATGTGAAGCTGTCAGCCGAATGTACCAGGGATCGGCGCCAAGGATCGGCGAAGGAGGGGCAATGAGACGTTGGATGTTCGCCGTGGTCGTGGCGCTGATGGGGAACGCTGCGGCGGCAGTTGCGCAAACCCAGAAGGCCACGCCTGCGATTGCCCAGGGCGCCCCGGTGACACCCGATGGCGGCACCGTAAAGGCCCAGCATGGGGATTGGCAGGTCGTGTGCAAGGCGCCGCCACCGGGATCGAAGAGCGAAGTCTGCGCCCTGGTCCAAAGTGTCACGGCTGAAGACCGCAACAACGTGGGGCTCACCGTTTATTTTCAGAAATTCTCGGACGGCACCCGCGTCCTGCGCGTGTTCGCCCCGCTCGGCATCCTGTTGCCAAAGGGCATAGGCCTCAAGATCGACAACAAGGATATCGGCAACGCACCGTTCCTGCGCTGCCACTCATTCGCCTGTTATGCACAGGTGGTCGCTGACGAAGCGCTGATCGGCCAGATGAGAAGCGGCAAGCAAGCGGTGTTCATTATCTTTCAGACCGAAGAACAGGGCATCGGCATCCCGATCACGCTGGCGGGCTTTGGGGAAGCGCTAGCGGCCGTGAAGTAACGCTGTGCCGCGCCAAGAGGCTGCGTCGAACGGCGACGATCTGATAAGGCGCAGTCAACGAAAGCGCGGTTGCGGCGGGCGGCGAGATTAGCTATGAGCCGACCACTCCATGGGCTTTCCGTCATGGAGTTCCCATGTTGGGGTGTCGCCAAGTGGTAAGGCAGCGGTTTTTGGTTCCGCCATTCCTAGGTTCGAGTCCTAGCACCCCAGCCAATTCCTGCGGCTCAGCCGCAGACCGGTCAGCCCCGGACCCATCAGTCCTGGATCAACCCCGACCGCACGCCCCAATTTGACGGCGGCGCGGAGGCGGTGCGCTCTTTCGGGCCTTTCACGGTGATGCGCTCGTCGGCGATCTTCTCGGCCGGGTTAGGCACGAATGCGGTCACGGCAGGCCGCTCAAAGCGAGGGCATGGTCCCTCCGGATCGATGCGGCTCATGTTCGCTGGCAGCTTCACGTTGACGACGTAACTGCGCTGGCACACGGCCACTTCCGGCGTGGTGCGCGACATCTCGAAGTGGTCATGGCCCTCTTTGAGGGTTTTCCAGAACGGCATCCACTTGTTGGTGGCGTGGCGGGCCATGTTCGCATCCGTCATGCGGAACGGGAAAGCGTGCACATGGATGACGTCTTGGCCGGCGGCCTGGCTTTCGCGCGCCAGCGCATAGATCTCTTCGATCAGCGCGTCCGTCATAGCGTAACAGCCGGCAGACTTGCACTTGCCGTGCACCATCAGCGCGTCGCCCGTGCGCTTATGCGACTTATCGAAGGCGTTGGGATAGCCGAGATTGAACGCCAGATGGAACTGCGAGTTCGGGTTCATCTGCGTCTTGGCGACCCGGTAGAAGCCCTCCGGCGCCTGCTTGTCGCCCTGTTGGAGCTTCGGCCCGAGTTCACCGGACCAGTTGCAGATCGGATAGGTCTTGAAGTGGTAGTAGCGGCCGTCGGCGCGTTGTTTCCAGACTTCAAGCTCGGATTCGTCCTTGAAGATTCGCACGAAAATGGGCTGGGCCGGGTCCATGCCCTTTTTGCCAAGCAGCATCATGGATTCTTTGGACAGCGGCCGCATGTGCGGTGGCGTCTCGACGGACGTGCAGCTCGCGAGCGCAAACGCGGATGCGCCGACGCAAACTGCCCCGATGGCGCGCCGCAGGCCCCCCGATGTCAGACCTGATGTGATGCTCGATAAAGTACGCATGGTCCCCGGTCGGCTTACGCTTACAGTCGTCAGCGGCAGGACAACCGCGTGACGCCCCACAATACACCCCGGGAGCGTTAACGAACCGTAAACGTCAACGGAGTCTTAACGGCTTCGCCCGAGTCGATCAAGCGACGCCGCGGAGTCGCAGTGACCGACGAAGGTGGCAATTTGCTGGCCGACGTTGCATCTGCAGAATCACTTGCGGCCGAATTTGGCATCCGAGCCGCGTTCTCGCTGGAGCATGCGGCGATACTTGCTGGCTCCGCGCCGCGGTTCGCCATCCAACCCAACCCAGTTTTGCGATCTGATGCGTGCCTCTCGGCCTCGATACCACACCGACCAGAACACGGCGCCCACACAGACAGCGCCCCACACCGCGGCAAGATAGAAGAGCACCCACATATGCCGCACGGGTTGCACACACTGCTGGATCGAAAAGCGCTTGCCGCCGTCGACGACGCGGACATGGACGATGTGGCCCACCACCGCGGAGGACTGCCGGCCAAGGCAGGTGGCGACGACGTCTTCTCCATCGATGGTGCGAAGTGAAAAGACGGTCTCGATGTCTCTGTGATGTCCCGAGGCGGGCGTCTCGATCCCGCGATGTTCGACGCTTGTGACGCGCGCAGGGATGCTCTCGGCCGTCGGCTTGGACGACCTGTGGACCGAACCACCGGATTTGGTGACCAGAATCAGCGCGGCAACGCCCATGATTGCGGCGATTCCCATCGACAACAGTTGAGTTCGAATTTGCCCTGTCACCGCAAGTCTCTCCTGGCGGGCAGCTTACACGGTGCGCCTTAACGCAGATTTAGCCCGACCGGCCGTCCATCGCGTCGATGATTTGGCCTTTCGGCGCGGTTCGGGATAGGTTCGCCGAATAGGATATCCCAACCGGACATCGCCATGCCACACGACATGCTGCCCACGAGACAGTCCACTGGGCCCCGCATCGGCCACACGGCATGCCCACATGATTGCCCGTCGACCTGTGCGCTGGATGTCGAGTTGCTTGGCGATAACCGGATCGGCCGCGTGCATGGCGCCAAGGACAACACGTATACGGATGGCGTCATCTGCGCGAAGGTCGCGCGCTACGCCGAGCGCGTCCATCACCCGGATCGGCTCCTGTATCCCCTGCGCCGGAAAGGGCCGAAGGGCTCCAAGCAGTTCGAGCGCGTGAGCTGGGACGACGCTCTCGATATCACGGCCGAGGCGATGCTGAAGGCCGAGCAAAAGCACGGCGCGGAGGCCGTTTGGCCCTACTATTTCGCCGGCACCATGGGCCTCGTCATGCGCGACGGCATCAACCGGCTGCGCAATGCGAAGAAGTATTCAAATCAGTATTCCTCGATTTGCACGACCTTGGCGTGGACGGGCTACATTGCCGGCACCGGCAAACTCGCGGGTCCCGATCCCAGGGAAATGGCGAAGTCAGATCTGGTGGTGATCTGGGGCACGAACCCCGTCAACACGCAGGTCAACGTGATGACGCACGCCGTGAAGGCACGCAAAGAACGCGGCGCCAAGATCGTCGCCATCGACATCTATCAGAATGGCACGATGAAGCAGGCCGATATGGGCCTGTGCCTGAAGCCTGGAACAGATGGCGCGCTCGCCTGCGCTGTGATGCACGTGCTGTTTCGTGATGGCTACGCCAACTGGCCGTATCTGGAGCAGTACACGGATTGCCCGCGCGATCTCGAGGCGCATCTGAAATCCAAAACACCGGAGTGGGCAGCCGCGATCACGGGGCTCTCGATCGAAGAGATCGAGACCTTTGCCAAGATGATCGGCACGACGCCGAAGACGTATTTCCGTCTGGGTTATGGCTTTTCGCGCTCGCGCAACGGCGCGCATAACATGCACGCGGCGTTGTGCATTCCGAGCGTCACAGGCGCGTGGCTGCACGAGGGCGGCGGCGGGTTCCACAACAACGGCGCCATTTTCAACTGGAACAAGACCATGATCGAGGGGCTGGATGTCCACGATCCCTCCGTGCGCACCTTGGACATGAGCCGCATCGGCGACGTGCTGACGAACAACCCGATCGACCTCGCCGGTTATCGTGACCGCAAGCCCGGTCCGCCCGTAACGGCGCTGTTCATCCAGAACATGAACCCGGTGCAGGTCGCGCCCGAACAGCGCAAGGTTAAAGCCGGTTTCGCGCGCGACGATCTGTTCGTGTGCACGCACGAGCAGTTCATGACCGCAACGGCGGAGTTGTCCGACATCGTGCTGCCCGCGACGCAATTCCTGGAGCACGACGATTTCTACCAGGGCGGCGGGCATCAGCACATTTTGATGGGACCGAAGCTGCTGGAACCTGCAGGCGAGACGTGGAGCAACCACGACGTTATCTGCGCCCTCGCCAAGCGGGTCGGCGCGAAGCATCCGGGCTTCGATATGAGCGTGCGTGAGCTGATCGATTGGACGTTGCAGAAATCGGGCTGGGGGACGCTCGAAAACCTCGAAGAGAAAAAGTGGCTCGACGTGCAGCCAGACTTCGAAACGGCGCACTACACCAAAGGTTTCGCTTATCCTGACGGCAAGTTCCGTTTTGCACCACCGTGGCCGACGGTGCCGGCCGGCCGCAAGTTTGACTTCGGCCTTGGCAAGGCGATGCCCAAGCTGCCGGATCATTGGGATGTGACGGAAAATGCCGACGCGGCGCATCCGTTCCGTCTCGCCACGTCGCCCGCGCGCAACTATTTGAACTCGTCGTTCAACGAGATGCCGACCAGCCGCAAACGCGAGGGCAAGCCGCGCGCGAAGATGCACCCGCACGATCTGGCTTCATTGGGGATCATCGATGGCCAGAAGATCCGCATGGGTAACACGCGCGGCGAGATTGGCGGGCTCACAGCCGAGGCGTTCCCAGGTGTCAATCGCGGCGTGATCATCGTCGAAGGCATCTGCCCCAACGACGAATTCGAAGGCGGCTGGGGCATCAACGTGCTGACATCAGCCGACATCCCCGAGCCCTACGGCGGGGCGGCGTTTCATGACAACAAGGTGTGGGTGCGGGCGGGGTGATAGGCGCACCGGTTCGCTGCAGTGCATGCCAGCGTTTGAGCAGCTCAAAATGGGTGGGTGGTTTCGATGGCAAACATCGGGTTTGAAAACGGAAAACAACGAGTGTTTCATTTTCCGTGTTCGGTTTTCAAGGAGAGGCCGATGACTACGTCCGCCGCTTGATCATTCGGATGTCGTCCTCGATGTCGGTCACGGGCTCGTTGAAGTCGCGCACGGTCGCGCGCATGATGAAGAGCATGGCAGCGCTATCGCCGTTCTGCTTCTTGGCGTGCGCCTCGAATTTTTCGAGGCGCGTTTCGATACCACCGAGACGCGATCGCGTCTCCGCACCATCGGCTTGAAGGCGCTTGAGGATCTCAAGGATCGCGGGTTGAACATTGTCTGGCATGGCTTGAACGTGCGCTATCGTTAACGTGCGCTATCGTTGATAGATAGAACGTACCATAAACATCCAGCCTATGCAACCCGCAAATGCGATGTTGCCTCATGGACAGGGCGGGGCCGCGTTTCACGACAACAAGGTGTGGGTGAAGGCTGGTGACGGCAGGCGTCACACCACCAGCCCGCAGAAATCAGCCATGCTGCGCCAGTTCGGCTTCGAAGCGTACCTTCCATTCGGCCATGGCGGCCTCGAAGTCGGGGCCGTGCCACGCGCGATGATCGCCTTTGGCGTAGGCGCAGGCATTGCGGTGATAGAGCATCGCGTTGATTCGGTTGGCGACATAGCTGTTGCGTGTCGCAACGACTTTGCCCGGCGTGCCCATGACGACGGAGTTGGGCGCGATGATCGTGCCTTCGCGCACGAATGTGTGCCCGGCGACGATGGAGTTGGCACCGATCACAGCGCCATCCATGATGGTTGCGCCAATGCCGATCAAGCAGTTGTCCTCGATCACGCAACCATGCAGCACGACGCGGTGCGTGATCGAGCAATAGGCGCCGATGCGCACCGGCAGACGATAGCCGATATGCACCATCACGTGATCTTGCAGGTTTGAAAATGCCCCGATGTGCACGGACGTATGTTCGGCGCGGATGACCGTATAGGGCCAAATGCTCGCGCCCTCGTCCGCTGCAACAGCCCCGAAGATGCGTGCTGTCGGATCAACGTAGGCGCAGCGCGAAAGGTTCGGCGCCGTCATGCCGATTTGCCCTTTGCCGATGGCTTTTTCTTGGCCGGCTTGGGCTCGGGGTTCGCCGCAGCGGGCGCATGGTCGTGCCCCTGCTGATCATGACTGTGATCATGGCCGCAACCAGGGCCGTGTATATGCTCACCTGCGTGATCGTGCGCCAAATGATCATGGCTGTGGTCATGACCACAGCCCGGTCCGTGCACATGGTCCTCGCCGTGATCATGCCCATGATCATGCCCATGATCGTGTCCTGGCGTGCGCAGCGTTGCGGCCAAGCGACGCTCGAAAGCCGCGGACTCGGCCCGTGCAGGCGCATCGCTCTCCATGGCAAAGGCCGTGATTTCTGCGACCAACTGCATGTCATCGGGGCGACCGAAGTAATGGCGGCGCAAACGGCCCGCGCGATCGAACAGCAATATCGTCGGCGTACCGCGCATCTCGTAGGCCGTCATGGTCTTGGGGATACCATTCACATCGCCGGGATCGGCGGGCATGTCGATGCCGACAGGAAACGGCCAGCGGTATTCCTTCATGAACACCGCAAGCGCGGCCGGCGTCATGACGTCGTGATGCTCGAACACCGTGTGCAGACCGATGACGGCGACCTGGCTCGGCTGGAAGCGCTCACGCAGCTTCTTGGCCTGTGGCAGCCCATGTTCGATGCAGCCGGGACACAGCATCTGAAACGCCACGGCGACGACGACCTTGCCCTTCAGGCTGGCAAGCGTGATCGGCGCATCAGCCCCAATCCAGCGCGAGACTTGAAGTTCCGGAGGCGATTCGGGATTGAACATCGGGGGCTCTGATGATTGGAGATGGAGCGATTGTAACGGGGATCACCGCGGAGCGCCATGGAGGCGCCATAGACGCCGAGGCAATCTCAAGAACGCTGCTTCCCTTCTCCCTTCGTCCTTCACGAGGGGAGAAGGTGCCCTGCACCTGCGAACGCCCTGTCATAGACGCAGATGACATGCCCAGGCACTTGTGCACACATGACCCGCCAGCCCCCACTTCCGGATTTACCTCATGCCCCGTCCGCATCTTCTGACTCAGCCCGAACGCGCGGCGGCGCTCGCCAAGCTCAAGGGCTGGCACATGGTGATTGGCCGCGATGCCATCACGAAATCGTACAAGTTCAGGGATTTCAGCGAGGCCTTCGGCTTCATGACGCGCGCCGCGTTGGTGGCCGAAAAGCTCGACCATCATCCGGAGTGGTTCAACGTCTACGCCAAGGTGGATGTCACACTCGCCACGCACGACGCCGGTGGCATCACAGCGCTGGATGTGCAACTGGCGGAGGCTATGAACGCGATCGCCGGACACTGACCCGGGCACTGAGACCGTGAGCATGCGCTTTTTCTATCCCGATGTCGCGCCGACGCCGCTGCCGCCGGGCCACCGATTTCCGAACACCAAGTACGCCCTGCTGCGCGAGACAATCACGCGCGATCGGACACTTGGTTCGGCGATGCTGGTGCCGTCGCCTGTTGCAACACCTGCTGATCTTCTGTCGGTTCACGACGCGGCCTATGTCGCCGCCGTCTTCGATGGCAGCATTGATCCCGCCATCGTGCGCCGCATCGGCTTGCCGTGGAGCGAAGCGCTCGTGACGCGTTCGATGACCACCGTTGGCGGCTCGCTCGCGGCTGCACGCGAAGCACGCGTCACAGGCATATCGGGACAACTCGCCGGCGGCACACATCACGCCCATCGCGATTTCGGCTCGGGCTTCTGCGTGTTCAACGACCTGGCTGTGGCCACCACACGTCTGCTCGCTGAAGGCGTGGTGGATCGCGTCGCCATCGTCGATCTGGATGTGCATCAAGGCGATGGCACGGCCGCGATCCTCGCCCATGAGCCGCGCGCGTTCACCCTGTCGATCCAGGGCGAGAAGAACTTCCCGTTCCGCCGCATGACATCGTCCCTCGATGTTGAACTCCCCGATGGCACCGAGGATCGCGCCTATCTCGCAGCGGTGGCCGACGCGCTCGACGCCGTTATCGCCTTCAGGCCCGATCTCGTGCTCTATCTCTCCGGCGCCGACCCGCTGGCTGTTGATCGTCTCGGCCGCCTGTCATTGACGCACGAGGGGCTGATGGAGCGCGACCGCTTTGTTTTCGAGACTTTCCGGCGGCGCGGCATTCCCGTGTCAATTGCCATCGGCGGCGGCTACGGCGAGCCGATCTCGGCAACCGTGGACGGGTATGCCAACACGTTCCGCGCGGCACGAGAGACGCACGGGTTTTGAGGTCCGGGTTTTGATGGTTGTATCCCCGTTTGCCGGAAAATACCGCTGCATGCGTTTCGTCGACAGACGCCGTTCATCCCGGAATTGCCAGTTATACGCGTCAAGATGCACGTCCCCACACACCAGGAGCCCCCCCCATGATCCCCGGCATGATCCCCGGCATGTTTCCCCGCATTATCCTCGCCGCGGCCGCCCTCATCACGACGACGCTTGTCGCAGCCCCGGGTGCCCAGGCATTCACCTGCGCCGTCCCCGGCATCTTCAGTGCCGCCAAAAAGACCGTGTGTGGCAACCCCACTCTGGCCGCGCTCGATCGGGCCGAAGGCAATGGCTTTGCAGCCCTGCGCCCAAAGCTTGGCGCTGAGGCCATGGTCGCCGTCGGCCGCGATCGTCGCGCCTTCTTGGGCCAGCGCGACCGCTGCGCGCGCGACGTGCGCTGCCATGAGGCGACCTACACGGCGCAGACGCGCCTCTATGCCAAACTCGACACGTGCGCCGACCGTGGCACGCGTAAGATGTTCTGCGTCAACCGGACGATCTTGAAGCACCGCGAAGGCCTGCACCGTTCGATGTGAGGCCTGTGGTCAAAGTTTGCGACCGTCACCAGCGGCTAGGACTATTGATTGATCAATCCCATCATCGTCATTCCGGAAGGCCTGTCGCGCCGAGCGCGGCAGGCATATCCGGAATCCTTACCTCTCGTGCATTGGCACTCGTGCTCTACAGGCAGAGGTAAAGGTCCCGGATAGACGATCCCGCGGGACGCGTGATCGTTAACTTCCCCTCACGCGGCCCGCTGCTCGGCCAGCCCGACGCCGGCTTCGGGCAGGCGCACCGTCACGCGCGTGCCGCGACCCGGCTCCGAGACGAACGTGATGTTGCCGCCGTGCAGTTCAACCAGGCTCTTGACGATCGAGAGGCCGAGCCCTGCGCCGCGATGCTTGGAGCCGAACGCCTTGCTCTCGAAGCGTTCGAACACCTTGGCCTGCTGCTCAAGCGGCACGCCCACGCCTTGGTCTTCGACCGCAATGGCGACCATGCCCCGCTCGCGCCATGCCGCGACCTGGATGGTATCGCCGTGCTTGGAGAAACCGACCGCGTTGGACAGCAGATTGAACAACACCTGCCGCACGCGCACCTCATCGGCGACGAACGTTTCAAGCTCCTTTGAAATCCGCACATCGAACCCGATGCGCGCGCGGTTGGCACGTTCACGTACATCCGTGACGGCGTTGTCGATCACGCCGCGTGCCGTCACCGGCGTCATTTTCAGCTCAAGACCGCCGGCGTCGATGGTGGCGAGATCGATGATGTCGTCGATCAGCGCGAGCAGAGTTTTCGAAGAGCCTTCGACATCGCCGAGATACTCGCGCTGCTTGTCGTTGAGGGGGCCAACATGGGGGCCCTGCAGGAACTCGGTGTAGCCGATGATGTTCGTGAGCGGCGAGCGCATCTGGTAGGAGACGAGACCAACGAACTGGCTCTTCATGCGGTCGGCTGCCACCAGTGCTTCGTTGCGCTCAATGAGAGCGCGTTCGGCGCGGCGGGCGTCCGTGACATCGGCAAAGGTGATGAGCGTTGCGCCATCGGGGAGCGGCGTCGCGGCATAGGCGATCACGCTGCCATCGGCGCGCGTCAGCTGTCCCTCGATCCCTGCCCGGCGGTCAGAGATACCCGTCACCGTCGCCACCATCTGCTTCCAGATCACTTCGTCGTCGTAGAGGACGCGGCACTGGCTGGTGACTTCGTCGACGTGTGGCCCTTCCGAGAGCATCTTGCGCGACAGGCGCCAGATCTGGGCGAACGCCTTGTTGTGCAGTTGCACGCGGCCATCTGGGGCGAACACGGCAACGCCTTCCTTCAAACTGTCGAGCGTTTCGCGCTGCACGTCAATCATGGCATTGAAGCGGCTCTCCAGAGCCAGGCGCTGGGTCACGTCATCGAACAGATAGGTCACGCCGCCATCGGGGCGCAGCTCGGCTGTGACATGGATGGTGCGGCCATCGAGCAGATGCCACCAATCCTCGTACTGGTCGCCGCTGCGGAACGCGGTCAGCACCTTGAGTTTCCATTCGCGATAATTCGGCACCTGCGGCAGGCGCGAAAGACCACGCAACCGATCGAGCGATTCCTCGATTGTGGGATTGCCCGCGAGCCAATCCACATCCAGTTCCCAGATGCTGCGATAGGCGTCGTTGAAGAAGGCAAGGCGCATGTCGCGGCCATAGATGGCTACGCCGGTCGCGACGCGATGCAGGGTGCGATCGTAGGCCGCCGTGCGCCGGTCAGCGTCGACCTTGGCATTTTCGAGCGCTTCGACATCCATGGCAATGCCGGCGCTGGACTGGTCGAGCGCGATGATGGAAACGTCGTGGGCGTGCATCTGCCCGTCGATCACGAGCGGCATGCGCTCGCTGTAGCGGGGGCCCTTGGCAAGGGCCGTCTTGGCTTTTTCCCGCTTGCGGGCTTCCAGCAGCTCGACCGGGAGATCCAGGACCTCGCTCGACGCATCCGCGCCGACAGCCTTGACGTAGGCAGTATTGGCCCAGGTGATGCGACCTTTGTCATTGGCGAACCAGGTCGGCATCGGCAGGGAATCCAGCAGCGTGCGGCCCGCCTCGATTTCACGTGTGAGATCGCGCTGTTGGTCGAGCACGCGAGCGAGATCCCGGCGGTGTCCGGTGACGCTCCTCAGTCTCAGCATCGCGCGTGCACCAAAGGCGCGGCCATCAGCCTCGAGATGGGCGCCCTCGATCGTGCGCACGATGCTGTTGAACGGCCGCCCCATGGAGAACAGGCCTTCGAGCCCCGCCTTGAGGTCATCGGCTGAGGACGTGTCGAGCCATTGGCCGAACTTCTGCAGTTGGCTGCCCTCGTTTGGCAGGCCGGCAACGCCGTCCAGCGTCTGCACGGCAATACGAACCGGCTTGCCATGCTCCCACAGCACCACCACCTGCGGCTCGGCATTGACGATGGCGTTGGAGGCGGCGAGTGCGTCCTGCAACCGCCGCACCTCCTCGATACGGCGCTGATCCGCGCGGAACACGAGTTGCGGCACGCCGAGGAGAATAGCCCCTGCGACCGCCAGGCCCGTCGCAAGGCAGGTCATCAGTACCAGTCGCAGATGCGAGCCGGACATCCAAGCGGACCCGCCGATCGCGATGGCGAGGACCAGCACTACGACAACCGCGCAGCTCGCGGCGAACAACAGCGTGAGTTCACCGCGTGGACTTGCAGCCATAGCTCTGATGACGGTCACGGATGATCTCGGCGCTGGGATGGGCTGATCCTGCACGCACCTTCTCATCGTGGAAAACCAGCCGGGAAGGAGTTGATCCCGGTCAGCTCTCTGCGTTCGAAGGTAAAATGCTCGGTATTTCAAGACCATGCCGCGCTTCGCGGTGATCTGCCATGACATTTCAGACACATGCGGCAGGTTTCATCTCAAAAACGACGTTCAACATCCTGTAGATACGAGATTTTATCGGATTGGACGCCGCCTGCGCCGTGTTGCGCACGGAACCCGACGGCGCAATCAGGTCACCGACCCGCGAACAGCGAATTGCGGCTCGCGCCAGATCTCGCGCACGAGAATATCGTGCAGATGCGCCGCCGCGTCGTAGATCTCGGCATAACTCAAATAGAGCGGCGCGAAGCCGAAACGCATGAAGTCCGGCGTGCGGAAATCCCCGATAACGCCGCGCGCGGCCAGCGCCTGCATGACCTCATATCCATGGCCATAGCGAAATGAAACCTGGCTGCCCCGGCGGGCGTGCTCGCGCGGGGCCGCCAGCGTGACACCAAAGCCGCCGCAACGCTCTTCGACGAGCGCAATGAACATGTCGCTGAGCGCCAGGCTTTTGGCGCGCACCTGATCCAGATCGACATCGTCCCACACGTCGAGTGCGCCGGACAGCGCGCGCAGGGACAGCACCGGTTGCGTGCCGCACAGCATCGGGCGCAGGCCTTCGCCGGGCGCGTAGTCGCGCACAAAGGCGAACGGCTTGGCATGGCCCCACCAGCCGGACAGGGGTTGGGCGTAAGCGCCGTGATGGCGCTCGGCGACCATCACATAGCCGGGCGCGCCGGGGCCACCGTTCAGGTATTTATAGGTACAGCCGACAGCCATATCGGCATTGGCCCCATTAAGGTCGACCTTGAGCGCACCCGCCGTATGGCAGAGATCCCAGACGACGAGGGCGCCGGCCGCATGCGCGCGTTTGGTGACAGCCGTCATGTCGCGAAGGACACCTGTCCGGTAGTCCACCTGGTTGACCAGGACGACGGCCACCTGATCATCAATCAGATCTTCCAGCGTCGGCGCGTCCTTGCCCTCGAGCCGCAACTGCACCTGCGGCCGCACGCTCTGCACGCCCTGGGCAATATAGATGTCGGTCGGGAAGCCCCCGCCCTCGGCCACAATCACGTTGCGCCCCGGCCTCAGGCTCAGGGCCGCATTCAGTGCCTTGAAGATGTTGGCCGACGTCGTATCGACAACCACGGTTTCACCTGGCCTTGCGCCGATCAGGCGGCCGACGCGGTCGCCCAGCTGCAAAGATAAATCGGCCCAGCCAGCCGAGTTCCAGCTGCGGATCAGGCCTTGCGCCCACTCCTGCTCAGCTGCGACCTTCAAGGCCGCGATCGCGGCCTTCGGCGGCGACCCAAGGGAGTTGCCATCGAGGTTGATCACCCCGTCCGCCAGCACGAACGCGTGCCGCTTTGCCGCCAGCGGATCGCTGGCATCGCGCGCCAGCGCGTCGACTCGGGTCATCGTCGTCTTCATCACCAACCTCGCCTCATGCCGTCGCAGGTCTTACACCAGCGGCCAGAATTGTTGACGGATGTGCCTACCTTCACTGTCATGGCCGGTCTTTCGTGCCGGCCACCCCTCATGCACCGCACGCAGCTGTGTCTGCACGTTGAGATGTCTCAACACCATGGGCACCAAAGCGCTCGTTGCGCGATGGGTGGCCGGGACAAGAGCCCAGCCATGACAGGAGGTGGAATAAGTCTTCAGTCAGAAATCTTCGCCGCTGCTATCACTTGCCCGATGCTGCCTGCCGGATCGCCTTCATCGACTTTGGCATGTCATTTTCGAGCGCAGCGCGCACGAGCGGGGACGGCACGGGAATGCCGACGACGATCTGCGCGGCATAGTGCAAACGCGTCGTCGCGCCATCGGGGAGCGTCTCGAGACGCCACTCGCCTTTGAGCTCCTTGAGGTCGCCTTCCGTGCGGTTGAAGGTGATGCTCTTGGGCGCATCGTACTGCGAGCGAAACACGCTGCGCACGTTGGGCAGCAGGCTGCTCCAGCTGATGACGTGTTCACGCACGTCGGCTTTGCCGCCCGGCTCGGTCTTGACGACTTTGCAGGTCTTCAAGCCGCTGAACACTTTGGTCGAGCCGTCGCAGTCCGTGAGCACCTTCCAAACCGCCTCGCGCGGCGCGCGAATGTCGATCACGGCTTCGAGCAGACCAGCGGCAGATTGAGACTTGTCCGCCGTGAACTTCGTCACCGTCTCGCCGGCCTGCAGCTTGGCAAGCGTAGCGGCATCAAGATCAAGTGCGTTGCTCGGTGATATCATCAGCGCGCTGGCTGCGCCGGTCAGCAGAATACGGATCGCGTTCATGTCTGGCCTCCACGTTCGATGCGCCACATGCGGCCTGCGACTGTGGCATGACAAGGGAGAAAACGTGAATGGGCAAGGCAATTGGCTGAACGCGGTCCTGCTCCCCGTTCACGGGGAGAGGGAACTACACCCGATTGCCGTGGCGGCTCGCTCGACCAGGCTTCACGCCGCGAACTTATGTTTGAGATGATCCGCCAGGCGCGCGGCCATTGCAACGATCAACAATGTCGGATTGGCGTGGCCGCCGGTCGGAAAAACAGAACTCCCAGCAATGTAGAGATTCGTCATGTCGTGTACGCGGCACTGGGCGTCTACAACGCCGTCTTTCGGCGACGCTGCCATCCGTGTCGTGCCCATTGGATGTTTCATGTCCCACAGCGCGGGCTGTTTGTCGGGTTGATCCAGAATGTCGCTTTTGAAACCGGATAGTCCGGTGCGGGCCAGGATGTCCTTGACGAGACGGTGCATACGCCGCTGCGAGCGGTACGTCTGGTCGCTGATGCGCCAGTCCAGCGTCAGCCTCGGCAGGCCGTACCGATCACGCTGCCTTGGGTTGATTGTAACGCGACTGAACGGATCCGGCGCCTGCTCCATCTGATCGATCAGGATCATCCGCGATGGGCGCGCAACACCGATGGCGCGTTGCGCACCATAGGTCACCAGTCCTGGGGCGCCCCTGATCGCGGCCGATACGTCGTCTGCAATGCTGCCGCCTGGCTCGAGCTGGCTGCCTCTTAACCGCTGCCAAAGGCGTTTTGTGCTCCGATAACCCACCGCATCATGCCCATCATCAACGATGTGGGCGTGCAGAGCATGGTTCAGAAGTTCTTCATCTCGCTGCATGGCGACTGGAAAAGTAACGCGCAGCTGTGCCTTGCCATATCGGGTGCGCGCCTTCTCACCAAGCAACGCTATGTTTTGGGTTTGCAATGGCGAGAGGCCTTTCAGGCTCACCTCGGCAAGGCCTTCGCCGCGCGGATGGTCCATGTAGTAGCGGCCGACCTGGTCGGACCGGTTGCCAAGTCCGGCTGGCGCGCCTTGGTTCGAGGCCAAAAGCAAACGCGGGTTTTCCAGCCCTCCAGCCGCTAGAACATACGTTGTCGCCTTGATCCCGAACGCGTTGGCCGCAGGTCCACTGACCGACAATGACGCAACAGCAGACCCGGTCCCGTCGGGCATCAGTTCTGTCGCGGTCGCGTTCATCAGCAAGCGAACGTTCGGCGACTGCGTGAGCAATTGGCGATGCCGTGGCCCCATGAACATGCCGTCGGCCCACAGGAACGAGGCAAGGTGAGCGCGGCCATCGGCCATAAATGTGCTCACAGTGGGATAGTCGCGCCAGTGCTCGATCCCCATCTTGTCGAAATGCGCAACGCCAAGGATGCCCGCCGCCACCTGCAGCCATGGGGTCAGTTGATCATAGGTGAGCGGCCAGCCGCTGAAGGGAACCCAGGGTCGCCGCTCGAAGTCGATGGGGTCAGGCAGCGCGATGCGACCGTACCAGAGGTTCGTGCTGCCACCGAACCAGCGGCCCCTGTCAGGTATGGGATTGCGCCACGGGATGCCAATGTGGTCAACGGCGAACGTCTCCCGTTCGGCCGCAACGTCGCGCTCGAAGGCTCCAGCCTCCGCAACGATCACGTCGAGATTTGTGCCGTTCAGCTGTTGAGCCAGAGCAATACCTGCGGCTCCGCTTCCGATGATGCAGACGTCAGCTTTTAGCTCTGTCCCAGGAGGGACCGTTGCGGCGTCGTGTATGCTCATGGCCCCGCTCTGGTCATGTCACGTGAGGCGGCCGGTGGGCGTAACGACACTTGAGTGATGCCATCAGCGCGTGGCGCAGCCGACGAATCCAGACGGTAAGCGAGGTGTGTCCTGTCAAGCGAAAGCCGCAGACCATCGAACACACCACGCAGCAGCATGAACGACTGGCTGAACCCACGTGGCCTCCGTCGAGCCAGAAGATCCCGAACGGGTCCAATAACGCTAACCCGTGCGAGCATCCCTAGCAGCACGGGAACGAGGTCCCAACGGCCGATGCGCAGATACTTTGCGTATGCGCCACCGATAGCGTGCATGTCGCGAAACACGAGATCGCGGACCTGGTCAACCGGACGGAACCCGTCATGTATCACAGCGACATCGGCACACTGGAACGTCGACCAGCCGCGCAAAATCCCGCGCCAGCTGAGGTCATTGTCCTCGGCCGAGCCAAATTTGGCGCCTGGGCCCATGAGTTCATCAAAGCCTCTGACCTCGTTGAACATCGCCCTGCGGACGGCCATGCCCGCTCCGAGGAAGAGGCCTTTTGCTGGCCACCAGATGTCCCTGACATCACGTATTTGCCGGTTGTCATCGAAGATAATGTGTGGCGTCAGTCCTGGCGCATCGACGGGGACAGGTTTGACTGAGCAAAAGACAACACCGATGTTGGGGTCGCGCGCAAATGATGCGCCCAGAACGGTAAGCCAGTCCCTTGGCACGATGCAGTCGTCGTCTGTGATGGCGATGATCGGCGCAGTCGTCGCCGCGACCCCCAGATTGCGTGCCCTGCCAGCACCTGGAAAACTCGAATGCAGGCAGCGGATGCGATTGTCATGTAGATACGGCGCCAGCGCGCGGCGCGTCTCGTCATTGGTGCTCTGGTCGACGATGACCATCTCGAAATCACTGATATCGCTGGCCAGTATCGAGTCCATGAGGGCCGCAATTTTTGTGCCGCGGTTGCGTGTCGCAACAACGATCGCATAGCGCGGACCGCGGGGGCTATTTGGGTCTGGGGCCTTGCTGGCGATGCCCTGCGGTGCTTTCGACGAGTCCGGTTCGTAGACGAGGTGCACAGGATCAATTGGCACCCGCAGTCCGTCGACGACGCCGCGGAGCAACATGTATGGCTGTCGGAAGCCGCGCGGCCTGCGGCCAGCAAGAAGATCCCGGGCAGGCTGAACGGCGCCTAGTCGGAGGACCCATCGCACGAGCATGCCGGCAATCCCCCACCGCCCAGAGCGCAGATACTTGGCCATTGCGCCGCCGATCCCATACATATCGCGAATAATCAGGGCGCGAACTTCCGACATCGGACGAAAGCCGTCGTGAACAACCGCGATGTCGGCACACCGGTAAACCCACCAGCCTTGCAGCAGGCCGCGCCAGCTGAGATCATTGTCTTCCGAGGAGCCAAATTTCGCCCCGGCTCCGAGCAGCTCGTCGAAGCCGCCGACTGCATCGAACATCGTTCGGCGGATTGCCATGCCGGCACCGAGTGACAGGGCATTGGTGGAGCGCCACACATCCCTTGCGTCACGTACGATCGTGTTGCCTTCAAAAATGATGTGCGGCGTCAATCCCGGCGCGTCAACCGGGACAGGCACCACCGAGCAGAACACGACACCGACTTTGGCATGGCGCTCGAACGGTTCCCCCAGGCCTGAGAGCCAGTGCTTTGGCACGCTACAATCATCATCCGTTATGATGATAATCGGGGCCGACGTCGATGAAATGCCAAGATTTCTGGCTTTGCTGAGACCGACCAAACTTGAGTGCAGGTAGCGAATACGACCATCTTTGAGGAACGGAGACAGAGCGTGCTTGGTTGTCTCGTCTGTGCTCTGATCTATGATCACCATCTCGAAGTTCTGGACGTCGTTCGCGAGCACGGACTCCATCAGGGCTACGATCTTTGCGCCGCGATTACGCGTGGCAACAACGATAGCAAATCGGGGAGCAGCGTTATCGCCTATCCCGGGATCATGTCGCTCTGGAACGCTCATGAGCCATCACGCCTGACGCAAAAAGTCGCAAAACGGGAAATTTATTGGGGTAAAGGCATTGGCGGACTGGCGACGTGCCCGGTGGGCGCCGAGCCGCGAGACCGGGCGATGCGACGCGCCAAATACCGGAAGGCGGTAACCGGAATCTCGGGCGGCAGCTCAACGGTGCAGGTGCGGGCAAGGATGTTCAGGGTCGCCGCGCAGCTATCCGCCGTGTAGTCGATCGGTCGATGTGCCCATGCATGTGGGTTCATGGCGGGGTGAGCAAAGCTCTTGGCCATGATCGGCTGCCAGTTCGTGTACACATGTCGCCCGGTATCGATCAGTCGACGGGCGCCTTTGGCTGCGCCAAAGCGGGCTGCTTCCTCTGGATCGCTGAAGCTCAACGCAATACCCACGGCATTGTCGGGATCATGGTGTGGGCAGAGCGTAAATTTGTAGTCGCTCGAAGCCATCTCATCGAGCATGATCTGACGCAGCCGCTGACGACGCGCGAGCTGCGCATCGAGCCGTTTGAGTTGCGGGGAAAGAATAGCGGCGGAGAGTTCCGGCATCCGGTAGTTGACGCCTAGGAAGACCGGCTCATCCGTGTCGAGCTTGCTGTCCCGCTCGTAACTCCCGACATCATGATACATGGCTGCACGTGCGTAGAGCTTCGTGTCGCTGGTCAGGAGTGCGCCGCCCTCGCCGGACTTGATGTTCTTGTGCTGATTGAAGCTGAACGCGCCTGCGTGGCCAATGGCCCCGACACGGCGACCACGGTAGCGCACGCCGATGGCCTGGGAGGCGTCTTCGATCACCACGAGGTTATGCGTCTTGGCGATCGCCATGATCGCGTCCATGTTGCAAACGAGATTCAGCATGTGGACAGGCATAATCGCCTTGGTGAAGGGCGTAATCTTGCGCTCGATGTCGCGCGGATCGATCGTCAGACTGGCATCGATGTCCACCAGAACGGGAACGGCCCCGACGGCCAACGGGGCAGCCGCTGTCGAGACCCACGTATAGGCTGGAACCAGCACCTCGTCGCCCGGCCCAATCCCGGCCCCAACCAAGGCGCAGATCAGGGCACTTGTGCCACTGTTGACCGCGAGCGCGTGTTTCGCTCCGCTTGAGGCCTGCAACGCATTCTCAAAACGTTGCGTTTCTGTGACGCCCTTGGCCGAATAACGGTTGAGATCACCCCGAGCGATCACACGGAGTGCCGCCGCCAATTCCCGTAAGCCAAGCGAGAGCATGGATCTCTCCTCGAATATAGTTTGCGGTCTGCAAGGGAACCGCTCCCGACCACACCATCTCAAACACGCAGAACCCATGCAAGACAACATACTTTGTTAACAAATTATAGCCTCCGCCCGAAACATGGTAAGCAGTCGGGGTGAGCAAGTCGGGCTGCTCGATAACGTCCCGTGCAGCGGTGCTCCGGCATTGGCATGCGATTGGCATGATTAAGCAACTCAGCATCTTGCCAGGGCAATCGCGAGCCGACCATAGTCATGGGGTAGGCGTGTTTGATAGACCGTGTAGACCAAGGGCGATTGCACGCGACGCATAGATATGTCCTCGGCGCAGCCGAGCCCGACACGTTGAGCACCACCAGATGACCAAGACAGTGCTTGTTGCCGGGGGCGCCGGATACATTGGTTCGCATACGTGCAAAGCACTGGCGGAGGCCGGATACCTACCCGTCACCTACGACAATCTGGTCTATGGGCACGCGTGGGCGGTCAAGTGGGGACCGCTGGAGACGGGTGACATTCTCGATGCGGCTCGTCTTGATGACGTGATTGCCCGCCACAAGGTGTCGGCGATCGTGCATCTGGCAGCGTTTGCATACGTCGGAGAGTCCGTACGGGCCCCGGGAAAGTACTATCGCAACAACACCGTGGGCTCCTTGACGTTGATCGAGGCGGCTGAGCGCAATGGCATCAAGCCGCTGATTTTTTCAAGCACATGCGCCACCTACGGCATCCCGGAGCGCCTGCCGATCTCAGAAGACACGCCGCAAAATCCGATCAATCCCTACGGCGCCTCCAAGCTTATGGTCGAGCGCATGCTCGAAGATTTTTCGCATGCTCACGACCTCAGGTACATTGCGCTGAGATACTTCAACGCCGCCGGATGTGATCCCGACGGACAGGTTGGTGAGGATCACGACCCAGAAACCCACCTGATCCCGCTTGTCCTCGATGCCGCCTCCGGGCGGCGCGACGACGTGACGATCTTTGGTTTTGACTACGACACGCCCGACGGGACGTGCGTCCGTGACTATATTCACGTCAGCGATCTCGCACGTGCCCACGTGCTGGCACTTGACGCCCTGCTTGCCGGTGCACCGTCGCAAAGGCTCAATCTCGGCTTGGGTTTCGGATTTTCGGTCCTGGATGTGGTCAAGTCCGTCGAACGGGTTACGGGCCTCTCTGTCCCGGTTCGCCGCGGCGAGCGCCGAGCCGGCGATCCGGCTGCACTGGTGAGCGATCCGACCCGGGCGATCGAGGCGCTCGGCTGGCAAGCCAAGTTTCGCGATCTCGACCAGATCGTCGCGACCGCCTGGGCGTGGCATCAGCGACGCCAGCCTGCCACGTGAGCAAAGGCCATCGCACGCGCTAGGCCAACCGGTCGAACGTCGGTTGAGCGTCAAGTCATGTGATAAATGCAATGCTGATAGACTTAATACTCATGCCTGAAAACCCGTCTCATACTGCGATGCGGTCTTTGCAGTTCGCGGTTGCAGCATTCGGTTTCGTAGGTCGAGATCAGAAGAACGACCAACACGCTCAGCCACAAGAGAATTAATCCGACCACTGCAGGTTTGGGACGGCTCGCGCCTTTGTCGCACAGCCTGAGATTGCCTCAATCGGCATGCCCGGACGCTGGTAATCAAAACCTCAGCATCTGTTCACAGGTCATTGATGAGTGGCCCAAAATAGGCCATGCGTATGCTTTAGTTGTGTTGCCGTTGTGTGTGAGTGCGATGACAGTTCCTGCGTCTCATTTCGATATCTCGCGGCACGTGGCTGGCCGCCGCCCCATTCGTCCCGGTATTCGTGAGTCAGAATCGATCTCCACGTTCACGCCGCTTGCGTCCTCCGGACTGCCGTTGGCGCTGGTGCCTCGTGTGCTCGGGGCCCTGGAGTGCGCTGCGGTAGTCCTTTCGGCCGTTGTCGCGAAGGCCACCTACCTTGATCTCTTCGTCGGCACGGTTACGCCCACCGAGACCTTTGTTGCCATCGCTCTTGCGATGGCGGCGACCGTATACGTATTTTTTCTGAACCTTGGGCTTTATGACGTCGAGCGCATTGCAGACCAGCAGCTCGGGCTCGGCAAGATCATCGGCGGGATCGTCGTGTCGTTGCTGACCGTGCTCGGCGTTCTCTATTCGCTGAAGGAAATCAGCGATCTGTCGCGCGGCTGGGTGTTCGTTTGGCTCGCGGTCACGATCGTATCCGTTGTGCTCATTCGGATCTTCTTTGCACGCTGGGTCAGGCGGGCGACGACAAAAGGGCAGCTCATTCGCAGGATTGCGATCATCGGAGACGTCGATTTTGCGCTGTCGGTTGCGAGCGGTGTTCGACAGAGCGAGGGGCTATCTGGCGCCATCGATCTCTATTTCACCAAAACATCGGAGCGTGATCCGCGCTTCGTTGGCGGGCTCGACACATTGGCCGAGGCGATGGCGATCCGGCCTTATGATCGCGTCGTTGTGGCGATCCCCGGGGAGGACAGCGAAACGATCCGAGCAACCGTAAAAACGCTTGGCGCCTTCACAACGGAGTTGCTGATTTGTGACGACCGAGAGGGGCTGCCCGTTGCAACGCAGGGAACGAAGCAGTTCGGGCGGGTGCGGGCCGATGTCGTGCATCTGGTGCCACCATCGGAGGACTCGGCACTGGTCAAGCGTGCGATGGACATCGTGGTTGCGGCGATCGGGCTGATCTTGCTGGCACCTTTCCTCCTGATTGTGGCGGCCGCAATCAAGCTGGACAGCCCCGGCTCGGTGTTTTTCCGCCAGCGCAGGCTTGGGCAAAACAGTTCTGTGTTCTGGATCTACAAGTTCAGATCCATGACCGTCGAAGAGGACGGACCGGTTGTTGTCCAGGCGACGAAGAACGACGCGCGCGTGACCCGCGTCGGCCGGTTCTTGCGGTCGACAAGCTTGGATGAGTTGCCGCAGCTGATCAACGTTTTGCTCGGCGACATGTCTCTGGTCGGCCCGCGCCCCCATGCCATCGCTCACGACACAGAGTTTGAAAAAAGCTTCGACCTGTTTTCACGTCGTCGGCGCGTCAAGCCGGGGATGACAGGCTGGGCGCAGGTCAACGGATATCGCGGCGAAGCGAAAACGCCGGAAGATGTGAACCGGCGCATGGAGCACGACCTCTACTACATCAACACGTGGTCCATCTGGTTCGACTTCGAAATACTGGTCCGTACGCTCTTTGTCCTGACTCGGGGCGCTTATTGAAAGTCGCCTTGGCGGAATTATCCGTCATTGAAAGTCTCAGGTCTGTCATACTTGGGAAGGCCCACAGATGTCTCGCGCTGCGTTTGTCGTCGAAGGTGTTCAAATCAACTGCATTTCACTCCAGTCGACGGCGGATAACATCCTTGCCGACTGCAAAAAGGACATGTCTTTTGGCGTATTCACGCTGAACCTCGATCACGTCGTAAAACTACGCAACAACGCGGCTTTCCGCGCCGCGTATCGAACCGCGCGCTACATTACGGCGGACGGGTTTCCCATCGTTTGGGCCGGCTGGCTTCGCGGGGCGTCGGCCGCCCGTGTCACCGGTGCCGACTTGATCGAGCCCTTGTGCGAGGCCTGTGCGCGAGACGGCGTGCCGATCTATCTTTTCGGCAGCAGTTTCGAATCCCTCTCCGGTTCGGCACAGCATCTTGTTGCCCGCTACCCAGCCCTTGAGATCGCCGGGGCGTCGGCCCCGGAAGCTGGTTTCGATCCGGGATCGGATGTGGCGCACGACTATGCCCGCCGGATCGCGGAGTCAGGGGCCAAGGTGTGCTTCGTGGCGCTTGGCGCCCCCAAGCAAGAGCTGTTTACTGCCATCGCGATGGCGGAAGCGCCTAGGACCGCTTTTATCTGCATTGGAGCCGGCCTCGATTATCTGGCCGGTGTTCAGGTCCGAGCGCCGCGATGGACACAGAAGATCGGTGCTGAATGGCTCTGGCGGCTGGTTACAAATCCGCGTCTGCGGTCGCGGTACGCCAGCTGTTTGATGGTGCTACCGGGCCTGCTGGCGTCGAGCCTCGTCGGCAGATCGCCGGCCGATAGCGCGGGGGCGGCAAGTGGCGGAGGATCGAGCGCTGACGCGAAGTCAGCTTCTGACGTTGGAGCGTCCCTTGGTCGCTCGGCTGATCACCTGGAGCAACCGACTGCGGGCGAGTGGGCCATGACATCGACGTCTGGTGGGCCGTCGGACACCGTGACACCCAGGAACACGACGCTGCTCACGGTATCGGGGCATATCGACCCATCGACAGCAGAGCGCATCGCCCAAAAACAGCGCCCCCGTGCCGACTATTATGAACTGGCGCGGACACTCAAAGCGGACATTATTGATTATGCGGCTGCGCGGGCGAGCACCGGCTTTGCCGGGCGCGTGATCGAGCGGATCGCTGGGCCTAATGCCTTGCTCGCCTATGCCTGCTGGCGTGTTCGTCGGGAGTACGGATCGATCGTCACCGACGGCGAGCAGGTTGGCTTGCCATTGGCGGCGCTGTTCAAAGTCACGCACGGTCCGCGTCCACGCCACGAGATGATCGCGCACGTGCTGTCGGTGCCAAAGAAGACGCGCTTGATCGATCTGCTCGGCCTGCAGCACAAGATCGATACGTTCGTGGTCTATAGCCGCCTGCAGCAGTCCTTCATTCAATCGCGGTGGCAGCTGCCTGATGATCGGGTCGCGCTGAGCCCATTCATGGTCGACGAGCAGTTCTTCGATGCCGGCCAGGTGCAGCGAACGGCGGCTGCGCGGCCGCGCCTGTGTGCCGTCGGGCTAGAACGACGCGACTATGCCACGCTGATTGCAGCCGTCGATGGCCTGGATGTCGACGTCGTCATCGCCGCGGCGTCGCCGTGGGCCAAGCCGCACCTCGGGGCGACGAGCGTGCCAATCCCTGCGAACGTCACCTTCGCCAAGTTCACGCAGTTCGATCTGCGCCAGCTGTATGCTGATTGCGACTTCATGGTCATGCCGCTGCAAGCGGTCGATTTTCAAGCGGGGGTCACGGCCATTCTCGAGGCCATGGCGATGGGCAAGCCCGTCATCTGCTCTGCCTCGCCCGGACAAACCGACGTGATCGTCGATAACGAGACTGGCCGCTATGTCCCGGTTGGCGATGCGCCGGCGATGCGTGCCGCAATCGTGCGTCTCATCTCTGAGCCTAGCGAAACTGCGAGGCTGGGTCGCAATGCCCGCGCGGCTGTCGTCGAACGGTTCGGCATCGAGCAATACGCCGAGCGCCTGCTTGGGATCGTGGAGCGATCGCGCGCGCGCAGTGCCGAGGTGACACCTCGAAACGCCTTTTCGCCTCTGATTATGGCGCGCAATGTGGCGGCGGTGATGCGCGCACGCTGGTATCTGCGAAGCGCGAGCGTTGGCAGCCGAGTGCGTCTGTGGGGACGACCTGCCATTCGCAACCAGGGCACACTGATGATCGGCGATCGCGTGCGCCTCGTATCGACAACGGCTACGCTCGAATTGGCCGCCGCGAGGGGCGGGACCCTGACGATCGGTGCCGGGACGTTCGTGAACTACGGCAGTTCTATCGCAGCGACCCAATCGATCAGCATCGGCCCAAACTGCAGCATCGGCACGCATGTCGTGATGATGGACAATGACTACCATCAACTCGAGCCCGAGCGGCGCAACGTGATGCCACCGTCTGCGCCGATCGTGATCGAAGAGAACGTCTGGATCGGAACACGTGCGATCATCTTGCGTGGCGTGACGATCGGTGCAGGGAGCGTGATCGGTGCGGGCAGCGTCGTGACCCGGGACATCCCGCCGCGCTCGGTGGCCGTTGGCCAGCCCGCGCGCGTCGTGCGTACACTATAAGCCAAATGCGGGCGTTGCCGATGGCTCGATCTGGTGTACACGCGGGCAGGTTCGCGAGAGATCGAGCACATGAGCCAGCGCACCGATGAGTCAGCGTCGAGACAAATCGGTCGCAATTTCATTCTGCTTGGCGGCGGCCAGATCCTGAGCACTGCGCTCGGCCTGGTGCTGACGGCGTCGCTCACGCGGACCTTGGGCACCACCGACTTCGGCCATTACTATATCATCCTGACCATCATTGCGTTCGTCGGTCTTGTGGTGGACTGGGGCCAGTCGAACACTGTCATTCGTGAGGTTGCCAGGGGACGAGCGGATCTCGGCTCGTACTTGGCGAGCGCGTTGGTGTTGCGCTTGGCTGGGATTGCTGTCGCAGCCGTGCTGGCCGGTAGCATCGCCCACATCTCAGGCTATCAACCCCTTGTGGTCTGGCTCTCGATGTTTGGCGTCTTGGTCACGCTACCGGCATGGTTCCTTGCGCTGGCCTCATTTGTGTTTCGCGGCCTCGATCGCACCGATCTAGATGTCGTGGCCGGCCTGCTGACGAAGATCGTTGCGACGATGGCAACCGTGGCGGCCCTTCATTGGGGCGGCGGGCTCCAAGCGGCCGTCCTCGTTCCTGTCGTCGGCGGCATCGTGGGTTTCTTGTATGCTCTGTGCCTCTCCCGGCGGCTCAATCTCAGGCTCTCCACCCCAAACATTGGGACAATCCGTGAGATATTCATGGCCGGATTGCCTGTCGTGGTGATGGCGTTCACGCTCGCGGTGCAAGGCATCATGGATGTGACCTTACTGGCACAACTAACGAACGAGGTGGTTGTGGGCTTGTTTGGTGCCGCCCGCTCGCTGATCGGGGTGCTGGTCGCCCCGGCGTTCATTCTCGCAGCAGCCTCTTTTCCCGAGCTGTCTCGAACGGCTGACAACAAGACTGAGTTCGCTGCCATCCTCGGCGCGTCCGTGCGACCTTTGATGGCCGTCGGCGCGCTGGCGGCTTGTCTGTTGTTCACGTTCGCGGCGCCGGCCGTCCGTTTCGCCTTCGGCCGGCCAGAGTTCGCGCCGTCAGCTCTCATCCTGCAGATCAGTGCGGTCTTTTTTCCAATCTTCTTCATCAATTCGCTGATGGGAAATGCAGCGGTCGCGCTGCAGAAGACCTCGCAGATCGCAGCCGCCAAGATCGTTTGCGTCGTGATCTGCGGCATCTCCAGTTGGTTCCTCGTCCCCCATTTCCAGGCCAAGATCGGAAATGGGGCTGTCGGTCTCATGCTTGCGTACGGGGCAACAGAAGCGCTGATGCTCGGGGTTTTCATCGCGCTCATGCCATCCCCGGCGCTGGTGAAGATCGTCATTGGATATCTGGGGCGGGCGCTCGTTGCAGCCAGCGTGACAGCCGTCGTCGCATCGACATTTACGATGCTGCTGCCGCTGTGGCTGGCCGTCGGGGTAGTGCTCGTCGTGTACGCCATCGTGGCGGTGGCGCTCGGCCTCATCCGCCCGGGCGATATTGTCGGTGCCATGATGGCCGTGCGCTCTGCTGTACAGCGGCTACGAGGAACGGCATGACGCACATTGCCATAGGACCGTCATCGGCCATGAAGACGTACGACATCGGGTTTGTGCTTGAGCAGGCGCTCGGTCACATCACGCACACACAGAACCTGCAGGCCGAACTTGCCGACGATCCCACGGTGCGTGCCCACTGGGCGCTGATCGACTTCAAGGCTGACGGGCTCGCGGGACGCATTCCGATTTATCGCAGCAACTGGTCGGTCAGGGCAGGCGTGCGCGCGCGGCGACAGCTGAAGGCCATCGCGCAACGCACGACGCTGGACGTCTTGTTCTTCCACACGCAGGTGCCGGCCATCCTGGCGCAGCGTTGGATGCATCGCATTCCCAGTGTTGTCTCCCTTGACGCGACGCCGATGCAATATGACCAGCTCGGCCAATTTTATCAGCATGCGGCGGGCCCCGCGGCCCTCGAGAAGATCAAGTGGCAGTTGAACCGCAACTGTTATGCGGCAGCCCGCCAGATTGTGGTGTGGGCGGAATGGACGAAGCGCAGCCTCATCAGCGACTACGGCATGCCCTCTGAGAAGATCACGGTCATTCCACCTGGGGTCATCGTGCGCGACTGGTTGCGCCCCGAACCGCGTGTGGCCGCTGGCGCGACGTGCAAATTGCTGTTCGTTGGCGGTGATCTGGAGCGCAAGGGCGGACGGGATTTGTTGGCGGCGTTTCGCCAGCTGCGCTCACCGACGACCGAGTTGCACCTCGTGACCAAGGAGAAGGTTGCGGCCGAACCTGGGCTGTTCGTCTACAACGACATGGCGCCAAACAGCGCGGCGCTGAAGCGGCTCTATCACAGCTGTGATGTGTTCGTGCTGCCGACGATGGCGGATTGCCTGCCGATGGTCCTGTCGGAGGCGGGAGCCGCGGGTCTTGCAGTCATATCAACGGATGTTGCCGGTATCCCCGAGATCGTGCGGCATGGCTCGACCGGCTTGATCGTGGCGCCGGGCGATCAGGCGGCGCTGTCTCAGGCCTTGCAGACGCTGATCTCCAACCCGCAGCTGCGGCTCGAATTTGGCGCGCGCGCCTGCACGCACGTGCGGACGGCCTATGACGCTGAAACCAATTCAGCCCGCCTCGTGGGCTTGCTGAAGGCCGAAGCCGACACGGCTGTTCGCCAGAAGCCGTGACCGACAGCAGTCCCCGCCTGCGCGCGGCGCTCAGCGCACGTACGCGGCCAGCAGCCTGATGTAGTGGGCCTGATAGACCGTCGACGGCTCCGTGATTTCCCACGCATTGGCCGGCCAGGTGTCGTTGAACTGGAGATAGGACTTGGCCGGTGGCTGTCCGATGGGCGGGCGGAACGTCTGCCGACAGATCATAGCGGCGCGCAGATCCCCGCATGCTGGAGCCGCCGACGACTGCGCATTGGTACAGCAGCCGTCGAGGCGAAACGCGGGATTGGGTCCACCGACGAGAAACCCTGGCGGTGGTCCGGGCCGGCCGTCAGCGACCTTTTCCCACGGTGTCCCCTTGGCGAACCAGGCGTGAAACATGGTGTTGGCCGAATGGGTCGCGCCCTCCTGGCCCATGTTGGTGAGATAGACGAGACCGAGCGGATTGGTGCCGTGCAGATAGTTGAGATAGCCCTGCGCCGCATCGAGCGCGGCCTTGCGCACCGCGACGTCCGTCGTGTGCAGAGCCGCCAGCTGAAACAGCCGCGCCTGCATCGACTTGGCCTTGTTGCTGCCCCACGTGTATTGCTGAATCGGCGCGCGATAGGGATCGTTGCGCTGCAGCTCTGCTTCAAAACGTCCGGCTTGCGACGCTATTGAGCCGAGAAACCAGGACCGGATTTTCACGGCCACAGGCGGCGACGCGCCGTTCATCCGAGCCACGCGCAACAGCACCTCGTGCGTATCAATCTCCCACAGCGTGGGTTCGGACCGCGGCAGCATTTTTTCGGCTTGCGCTTCGACGGCCCGTCGCAAGGCGGGATCGCCGTCAAGTTCGAACAGCGACAGCGCCGCTTCCAGCTTTGCCAGGACGCGCGCGGGCTCGCTCAACTCCTGCTGGCCGTGGGCCAAGCCTCTCGAGCCGGGCTGACGGGTTTCGTCATTGTTGAAATACAAGACGTTGGGATTTTCGTTGGTCCATCGCCAGGCGTCGCGCGCACGCGTCGCCAGCTGTGCGCCGTAAGCTTTCATGGCCGGCTGATCAAGCGCACCGTATGTGCGGGCGGCGCGCGCGAAGGCGGCCGCGGCCATCAGTGTCGCTGATGTCGTTGCCGGCCCGTAGTGGCTGCGTCCCAGGGCGCGGGACGGTGGAGTGCCCGTGGCGAGATTTTGAACGCACAGCACGCCGCCATCCGTGTTTTGCATGCGCGCCAGCCAATCGAGCGCCCACTTCACCTCGTCCAGAAGATCTGGAACCGCGTTGCCGGACTCAGGAATGCCCGTATCGTCGCTGAAGGCGTTTGGATGTTCTTCGTAGGCGGTCAGCAGCGTGATGACATTGCGCGCGAGCCACGTGGTGTATTTGTTGTAGTCGCCGGCGTCGTACCAGCCGCCACTGAGGTCGCGTGCGGGCGGCAGTTTCTGGCCGGCCGAGCCAAACGCACCGGGCCAAGGCGCAGTGGCCGTATCCTGGCCCGGGCCGAGATGGCTTGCGGCATCAGCCCAGGCGGCACCGGCGTGTGCTGCCGATTTTTGCGCCCCTGCGCGCTGATAGAAGAACATTTTAACAGCCCGCACCATGACGGGCCGATACACCGTCTCGGCAATGTTGAATTCGAAGGAGCGGATGCGGTTTTGCGTGTCAGCGACCACGTAGCGCCCCGGCCGGGTGAGGTCGGAAAAGTCGAACCACCACGCGCGATCGCCGGATACCGGATCAGTTGTGCCACCGTTCCAGGGGGTTGGGGATCCCGAGGCGACGATTGCGCCCGTCGCGACATCGACCACGGCGAAGGCCGCACCCGGCGCGTAGCGCGCCACCGCATCGTAGCCGGTTTGTGGATCGCGGATGATTGCGATCTTGCGACTGTCCGGCCGATAGCCGAACTGGTCGACAACGATGGCGGGAATGGGCCCATTTGGTCCACTGGCCAAGGCGGGCGCGAATGCCTTTATCTGGGCCACTGTCTGGGCCACTGTCTGGCCCGCTATCTGGGCCGCCGAGGCTTCGACCTTGGACGCGGCCCCCGCCTGCGGCTCGCCCGTACCGGCAGCGACGGCCTGCATCGGAGCGGACAGGCCCATCACCGTGACAGCTGCGCTCACCCATCGCATGACGGCCCGCAGATAACCGGCTCGCGTCATGGGTCGACCACACGTTGAGGTGCAGCGAAAGGTTTTTGGCGCCGGAGCAGACGCGCCCGGAGCCATCTCTGAGCCGGCTTTTCAAAATAGGTCCACATCAGATACGACGCAAACAGACAGAGCGGCACGAAGACCACGCCGGCCCAGGGTGCGAAGTCCGCGATCTTCTTGCCCAACAGCACCTGCGGCAAAGCGGAGAAAGCGATCATCAGCGGCGTTTGCAGCAGATAAACCGAATACGAGATGCCGCCGAGCAGCAATGCAATGGCGCTCGCCCGCGACCCGAGCCGCGTGCGAACCGCAACCAAGAGAAGGATGGGAAACGCAACGATGACAAGGAGCGCGTCGTAGAACCCGCTGAATCGTCCGAGAAGATCAAGCGGCACGCTGAATGCGACCAGCGTCACCAACAAGACAATGAACAGAGACGCAGAACCACGGCTCTGCGCTTGCAGCATGTCCGGGCCGAGCCGCCACATGAATACACCGAGAAAAAACGAAAATGCGACGCGCGGAAATCCATACAGAATGTTCCAGTCCGCCCAGCCGGTGTCTATCGTATTCTGTCCCAGTGCCACGAGAAGCAGAGCGCCACCGCTCACAGCAACCAGCCCGAGCAGCATCCGGCCCGATAGAAAAGGGAGCAGGAGCACATAGGCAAGATTGGCAACGAGCTCAAAGAAGATGGACCACGCGGCGGGGTTCAGCGGAAAGAGAAAGCCTGTCGGGCTTGCGGGGGTTGGAAGCCCGGACGCATTGAACACCGTCGTGATGATAGTGGCCGACACATCGATGCCGCCAAAGTCTCTATGAAAGCGGGGCAGCTGAACAATCAGACCAAGCACCGTCGTCAGCGCCAACAGTGGCCATAAACGCGCGAGACGCAACACAGCGAATTCGGTCAAACCCAAGTCGGACTTGAGCCGTCTCTCGTAGCTGTTGGCGATCACGTAACCGCTGAGGAGGAAGAAAAAGTCGACGC
This sequence comes from Hyphomicrobiaceae bacterium, assembly GCA_031374735.1. GTDB lineage: Bacteria > Pseudomonadota > Alphaproteobacteria > Rhizobiales > Hyphomicrobiaceae > JABFRJ01. The sequence continues at coordinate 45,622 of JANMGQ010000092.1, forward strand.
AGAGATATCCCCGCTTCAGAAACATGGGCCAGCCCGAGAGAAGAAAACCGATATGGTAAAACATAACAACAATTGCCGCCAAGCCGCGGCACAAATCGAGTGAGGGAAAGTACTCGGCCTTGCTGGCAGGGTGGGTCATGACGGGCTCCTGCGCACAGGCTTGTGAGGCAGATCGGTAATGAAAAGAATATCGGGCTTGCAAAGCATATTTGGCATCCCACCTTGGCGTATCGAATTTATAACACGCGTAACGGAAACATTCTCGCGTCTAAAATAGTCCAGGCGCCGATCGGAATTTGAAATTGCGTGGTCAACACTCAGTGTCAGATAGCGCCACAGCACTTAAAGTTGGGGCACTTAAAGTTGGGCGCGCAAGACAATCGCGGATCACGTGTGTGCCACGACTTCGCCGACGCTAGCGCAAACGCGTCAGGCAAGCAAACGTCAACGGATGAGCCGAGTACATTTAGTTAATCCTGCGCACCAGCACCTGCACCTCGCGCGACCAGAGGCGCGCTCAGCCCCGGTCTGGTCGACCCAAGCGGCTGCTGGACAGCAATTCTAGAAAGAAACTCGACCCCGCGGTTACGTGGCTAGTGCATTGGTCTGGCCTTCTTACCCGAGCGCTTGGAGTTTGGCGACGAGGCGCTTGATCTGGGCGGGTTTGGCGCGGCGTTCGAAGTGGTCGGCGCCGAGGTCTTCGTAGAAGGTGCCGTTTTTGACCATGTGATAGACCGAGGTCAGGATCGATGCGGCGACTGCGCCGATGGCGACCTTGGCGCCGCTCCTGGCGCGGATGCGATGGAACAGGGCTTGCAAATAACTGCCTTTCTTGCGCGATCCCGCCCAGGCACATTGGAAGAGCGTGGTTTTGAGCCACGGCGCACCTTTGCGCATGCGGGTCGATCGGCGCTTGCCGGCACTCTCGTCGTTCTTCGGGCATAACCCCGACCAAGAGATCAGATGTCCTGCCGACGGGAACCGGCTCATGTCCGTGCCGATCTCGGCGAGGATCGTGCGCGCCGCCAGCTCACTGATGCCCGGGACACTGATCAGAATCGGGATCAAGGGGCGAAAGGGCTCGAGGTTGGCCTCGACCTCCCCACTTAAGACTTGGCTTGTCGATCTCGGCCATGGCGCGATCCAGCGCGTCGATCTGCTCCAGATGCAGCCGTAGCAGGAACCGGTGATGCGCGGTCACCCGGCCGCGCAACGATTCCGCGAGTGCTGCGGGTGACGCTTTGATCCGCCGGTCGGCGAGACCAGCCAATTTCACCGGGCCCGTCTCGCCAGCGATCAAAGCCTCGATCATGGCGCGACCACTCTTGCCGACGATGTCGGTGATGACGGAGTCGAGCTTGATGTTGGCCTGTTCTAGCGTCTTCTGCAGGCGCTGGACGTGGCTCGCACGCTCACGGATCAACCGCTTGCGCGTGCGCAACAGGCCACGCTGTTCTTGAGTGGCAGAGTCGGGCACGAAGCTACCGCGAACGAGACCATGAGCCAGCAGGTCGGCCAGCCACGTCGCGTCGTCGTGCCCCGCACGCCTCCGGCATGACGACGTCGGTCTTGCGGCCCGGGACGGCTTTGACATGGTGCGCATTGGCCAGCATCAGTTCGAAGTCGCCGTCGCTCAGGATATTCCACACCGGCTTCCAATAGACCCCGGTCGCCTCCATAACGATATGTGTACAGCCGAGTGACGCCAGCCACGCGGACAATGCCAGCAGGTCGCTGGTCATGGTCTTGAAGGTGCGAACCTCTCGGACCACTTTGCCGCTCACGACGCGACGACTGCAGGCCACGACCGTGTCCTTGTGGACATCAAGGCCCGCGCAGTTGGGATGCAGAACGTCCATGACATGTCCTCCATTGCGCGCCGCCAGCATGGAATGTCTGTCAGGTGAACTCTAAAAACCGTGCTCCGGGACCAACGCGGCCCTTGGCACACTCAGGGGTGCTCTGACATTCCGGATCCAACTCAATGACGGGCTCAACCGCACCAAGAAACGTCCGACCTCGGCGCCGCCGACGCTACCTGCACTCTGCCACGGACTGGAGCCGGTTTCATCCCCAGTGGGTCGGCCCGTAGGCCGGTGGTCAACTCATGTGGAAACGGAGGCACTTTCCCTCTCCCCTTGCCCTTGCAAGGGGAGAGGGTGGCCGCCCGCGCGAAGGCGCGAAACAGTGGGGGCGGGTGAGGGGCAGCAACGTGCACGGTCGGTGTTGGTCACATTCTGTATGACTTGAAGGATCAAGCGCTGGTGGCGAAAGCGGCTGCCCCTCATCCGCCCGTCGGGCACCTTCTCCCCTCATGAAGAATGAGGGGAGAAGGGACGTGCCGATCGTTCACATGGAGAATTGTTGTCGCATCTGGGCCCATTGCTCCGGCGTCACAAGCACCTAAGCCAGAAGTGTCTCTAATTCGCTGGCATCGGCCAGTTCCGATGCACCCGTTACCATGTCATGCGCATCTTTAATCACGCTCGCGCCGACGTTCGCCACCTTCGGATCGGCACCAGCGCGCCGGAGCAGCCGGATCATCTCGCGGGTTGCGTCCTCAAGGCAAAATCCAAAGCTATCGCTCAGCACATACCGCAATGGCGGCTGTCCTTCGGCATCAAGCTGGTTGGGGTCACGCCCGGCAGCGAGCAACTCACGCAGACGTCGTAGGTCGCGCCGTTTCACGGCGTCATGCAAGGGCGTTGCTGCGTCGGCAGGGACGGTCATTGGGGCACTTCACGTGTCATCGCAATGGTGCGGAGCGTGCACGCGCCCCAGGCCGTACGTCAACAGGTCGGTCTCGGTGCTTAGGCCAATTGCCTGAACCGTCATCCCGCACAAACGCGGCCTCTTTCGGCCGCGTGCAGATGCGGGATCCAGCGCAGGACGTCCGCGAAGCGGTTCGCGTTGACTGTTCTATAACGTGCGCGACGCGCGCTCACTTGCTGGATGCCGCATCTGCGCGCGGCCTGAAGGGGCCGCACTTGTGCGGGATGACGAGGTTTCCTCAATGCAGACGGCCCTTTACAGACCTGTGCCGTGGCGTGCAGAGCGAGGTCATACACGGAGACCCGCCGATGCCGATGAAGCTGGTGATGCTGGCGCGCAACCCGACGCTCTATTCGCACAAGCGGATCGTTGAGGCCGCGAAATCGCGCGGACACACGATTGACGTGATCAATACGCTGCACGTCCACATGAACATCACGTCGTCGAAACCGCTGCTGCGGCACGGCGGCAAGACGCTCGGCGCCTATGACGCGATCATCCCGCGCATCGGCGCATCGGTCACGCACTACGGCCTCGCCGTGCTGCGCCAGTTCGAGATGCAGGGCGTGTTCCCATTGAACGAGAGCGTCGCCATCGGCCGGTCCAGGGACAAGCTGCGCGCACTGCAATTGCTGGCACGCGAGGGCATCGGCTTGCCTGTGACGGCCTTCGCGCACGGCCCGCGCATGGCGGAAGACGTGATCAAGGAAGTCGGCGGCGTTCCCTGCGTGATCAAGCTGCTTGAGGGAACGCAAGGCATGGGCGTCATCCTGGCGGAAACGCAGGCCTCGGCCAAGTCCATCATCGAAGCATTCTCAGCGGCCAACATCAACATCCTCGTGCAGGAATACATCAAGGAAGCCGCCGGCTCAGACGTGCGCGCGCTGGTGGTCGGTGGCGAAGTCGTTGCCTCCATGAAGCGCACAGGCCGCGCGGGCGATTTCCGATCCAACCTGCATCGCGGCGGCAAGGCCGAAAAAGTTGAGCTGACGGCGGACGAGAAGCGCACGGCCGTCCGCTCGGCCGAGATCCTCGGGCTTAATGTCTGTGGCGTCGACATGCTGCGCGCGAAGCGCGGGCCAGTCGTGCTGGAGGTGAACTCGTCGCCCGGTATCGAGGGCATCGAGGAGGCAACCCAGGCCGATGTGGCCGGCGCCATGATCCGCTTCCTCGAGCGGCGCTCAACACCTGGCGACACGGGCACCAAGGGCAGCGGGTGAGCCGCGGCTTGGAGATCTCAGCCGCGCGCTACATCGATCAGCGCCTTGACGAGCCCTGCCAAGGGGCCTGTGAGTGCCCATCCAATGGCGCCGCCCAGCGCCAGTAACACCAGCGTGCTGAACAGGCGGCGCGAGAAGCGGCCGCGCTCGGGCTTGACGCGGACGGCGAACGTTTCGGCGGCGGTGCTCGCGTCTGTGATCATGCCATTGGGCGTCACCGTCCGACCCGAAACCGAGAGCGTGACTGCAAACGTACCGGCGCGCGTCGGCAGCAGCACATATTGCCAGATCACGTCGCGATTGTCCGCCTCGGCCGGGCCAAGCCAGGTCGTTTCGGGCGTGCGCGGTTCAATCGACAGCCCGGACACCGGCCCGCCTGTGAGGCGCGTGGTCACGGCGCGCAGCACGGGTACACCCGATGCCGCAAAAGGCCCGTGACGCGGCACGTCCACTTGCGAACGAGGAATTCGGATCTCGACCAGCACCGGCACATTGCGGCGCACGACTGCCGGCAATCCAGCGGCGGCGTGTACGATCTCCAGCGGTTCGCTCGGCAGCACGGCATGAGGTGGCAAGGCCTGCTGTGCAGACAACTGCGGCGAGAGCGCCGAGGCATCGGCACGCTGGGGCATGACCGGCTGGGGCGATCGAGGGCCGGGCGGCGGCGCATAGGGATACGGCGCTGGCGGTCTGGGCGCGACGGCTGGAACCGGGCGCGGATGCGGATATTGCGGGACGGCCGGCCGCTGCGGAGGTGGCTGCATGGCCTGCGGATAAGGCGCTGGCGTGTGAGACGGGTTTGAACGCAGGCGAGCCAGCGGCTGCTCGACCGCAGGGGCCTCAGCCGGCACGGCAATAGGCTCCAAGCTGGCAGCACGTGGTCGCGTCGCCTCCAAACGGTCCGGCTCCGAACGGTTCGGGTCGGGCTGCACCAGAGGCTGCGTTACCTCGCGCCGCGGCCCAGGCGTCGGCTCTGACGCGGCAGCGGGACGCGGCTGTTCTAATGGCCTCTGCTCTGGGCGTGCGGGTTCTGGGTGCACAAGGTCTGGGCGCACAAGGTCTGGGCGCAGCGGCTCCTGTGGCGGCTGACGGTCAGGCCGTGCAGGCGGCGGCGAGGCAGGTGGTGGCTGATTTTGCACGGGCGCTGCCTGCGGCTCTGGCGGAGGCGCGAGCTGCGACAGCGGCATAGAGACCGGCACCAGCGGTTTCATAGCCTGTGGTTCGGACTGGCGGACACGTGAACGGGCGGCAGCCAGGGCATCACCGCCAACTGACGGCCGGACAGCCTCACGCGCTGGTTCGTCCCGGGCAGGCTCCGCAGGAGCTGCTTCCAGACGGGCCGGCTCTGGGCGGGCCGGCTCTGGGCGGGCCTGTGGCTTTGGTGCTGATGGAGTGGGTGGCGGCAGGCTCGCACGTGGCGGTGGAGATGCGATTTCCTGCTGGCGCGGCGCACCTGCAGTCTGCAGGACGCGGATGACATCTTCAAACGTCAGTCCATGAGCCTTGAGCAGCCCTGCCGCCGGCGAGTTGCCATCGCCGATGATCGCGGCCAGCACGATGCCACCGTCCATCAACCGGCGCTGCGATTGGCGTGCGGCCATGCCGGCCAGTTGCAAGATGCGCAAGAGGTCGGCTCCTGGCCGCGGCGCGGCACCGGCATCCGGCGGCGCCGTTTCGGACATGCGCCCGAGATGACCGGACACGTCGATGCGCAACTGTTCGACTGAAATGCGGCTGGCGCCGAGGATCGAAACGGCGTCCGCGTCATCCGTCAGGGCAAACAGCAGATGCTCAAGTGCAACTGTGCCGTGGCCCTGTGAAACGGCAAGTTGGTGTGCTCGTGCCAAGCTCTCGTCGAGCGCTGGCGCACGGCTGACCGCGTCTGCTTGCCCCCCGCCCTGCATCCTCGCCTCACCCCTCCATGCGCCGCGCACTCGCGCATCGTCCCCGGCGTATGTCTTACGCTGCTTCGGCCAGCTTCACACTAGATCATCCGTCGCAACAGGAGACTCATCACCAAGCAAGCAATGCAGAACGAATGGGGTTCCTTTGGGGCGAATATGGCGCTTCTAACAGCGTCGGGAGCCGCGCCATGCAGACCAAAGCTCCGCCGTGCCCAGAAATGGCGAGCGCGGAACTGTCGTGACTATGAGGTCGTCGCCTGGCCTTAGAGTTCCAGCACGAAGCGCTGCGGGTCTTCGAGGCACTCTTTAACGCGCACCAGGAAGGTCACGGCTTCCTTGCCGTCGACGATACGATGGTCATAGCTGAGCGCGAGGTACATCATCGGGCGCGCCACGATCTGGCCGTTGCGCACCACGGGGCGCTCCTCGATGCGGTGCATGCCGAGAATGCCCGACTGCGGTGCATTCAGGATCGGCGATGACATCAGCGAGCCGTAGACGCCGCCGTTCGAGATCGTGAACGTGCCGCCCTGCATCTCCTCGATCGACAGCTTGCCGTCGCGCGCCTTCTTGCCGAAGCCCGCGATGGTCTTTTCAATCTCGGCGAGGTTCATGTGATCGGCGTCACGGATCACAGGCACGACGAGGCCTTTGTCGGTGCCGACGGCGACGCCCATATGGTAGTAGTGCTTGTAGATGATGTCCTGGCCGTCGATCTCGGCGTTGACGGCTGGCACTTCGCGCAGGCCCTGGATGCAGGCCTTCACAAAGAAGCCCATGAAGCCAAGCTTCGTGCCGTGGCGCTTCTCGAACAATTCTTTGTATTCGTTGCGCAGCTTCATCACGGCGCTCATGTCGACGTCGTTGTACGTCGTCAGCATCGCCGCGGTGTTCTGCGCGTCCTTCAGGCGGCGCGCGATGGTCAGGCGCAGGCGCGACATCTTTTGACGGTCTTCGCGCTGCGCGTCGGTGGCGTTTGACGGCGCGCGGAACGCGACCGGCGCCGGTGCAGCAGCCGGGACCACGGCGGTGTATGCAGCTGGAGCGGCAGCCACGGGTGCCGCCGCCGGTCGCGCCGAGGCAGCGACGGCGTCCTCCTTCAGGACTTGGCCGCGTTTGCCGGAGCCGTTCACGTCGGCGGCATCGATGCCCTTTTCTTCCAGGATCTTACGGGCGGCCGGTGCCGGTGGCATCACCGTGCCGGCGCGCGCCGCCACCGGTGTCGCGACAGCCGCCGGCGCGACGGCTGGCTTCGGCGCAGCAGCCACTGGAACCACAGCCGGCGCACCAGCGCCTTCCTTGATGAGGGCCAGCAGCGCGCCGATGGTCAACGTCGAGCCACTCTCGGCTTTGATCTCCGACAGCACGCCACCGACGGGAGACGGCAGCTCCTGTGTCGCCTTGTCGGTCTCGAGCTCCACCAGCGGATCATCCACGCGGATGGCATCGCCGACCTTTTTCAACCACTTGCCAACCGTCACTTCAGCGATGCTCTCGCCGAGCGCCGGTACCTTGATTTCGATTGCCATGACTTTCCCTGCATCCCGGCCCTGAATCCCGGCCCTGACGTCACCACACCCGATTTGGCCGCTCTCTAGCATCCGATCGGGGCGTTACCTATGGGTACGAACCGCGCACGCACGCATTTTCGATGCGCAGAAAAGTGGCAGACGTCACGTCACGGTCAGCTTGCGCTTCTCCGTCGTCGCCGCGCCCTTTTCGTCGATCCAAGTGAACACCAATTCCCCGGTCACAGTCGCGATGGTCGAGAACGCCACATAGGGGTTTGCGGCCGTGCCCGGCTGCATCTCGCACTTGAAGATCTCGAAACCCGCGTATTGCACCGTCAGCGTCGCGATGATGTCGCGCGGGACGGCGCGGCCCTCGTTGTCGCGCCGATAGCCGGGTTCCATGGGGTGCTGGACCAAGGTCTTGATCTCAATGATTTCACCCTTTTTGGCGGTTGCGGGCAGGACGATGCGGGTCGGCAGGTTCGCCACGGTGCAGCCCTCGTTCATCTGGTGTTCGGTTCGCTATCCCTAGCACACAATTAGCTGTGCAGAAAAACGCGTGGTTTGTGGCCCAGTGTCACAAATCTCGCGCACAGAAGCTCTGAACAGGAGACGCCAATGACGCCACTCAAGACAACGGCTGGGGACGCGAAGGAAAAGGCCGCCGAGATCCGCGACAGGCTTTACTCCGACAAGGACAGCCGTGACCGCTGGATTGGCGTCTACATCGGCATTCTCGCGGCCTTCATGGCCATCTGCACCATGCTCGGTAACAACGCCACCAAGGATGCCAACCGCTTCAACATCGAGGCCAACAACAACTGGAACTTCTTCCAGGCCAAGAACCTGCGTCGGCAAGTGGTGCGTTTGCAAGTAGAACAGCTGGAACTCGATGTCGCCTCGAACACGAGTTTGTCTGATGGCCTGAAGACGGCCTACAAATCGCGGATCGACACCTACAAAGCCTTGGACAAGCGGCTGACCTCCGAGCCGGCGACCGGCGAAGGGCTCGACGAGTTGTTTGCCAAGGGCAAGGCGCTCGAAGCGCAACGCGACCGCGCGCTCGCTCAGGACCCGTATTTCGACTGGGCGCAAGCGCTGCTGCAGATCGCGATCGTGCTGGCGTCGGTGTGTCTGATCACAGGCACGATCTGGCTGTTCTACGTCAGCGGCGTGCTTGCTATCGTTGGGATGTTGCTGATGATCAACGGCAAGCTTATGCTTTTGACGGTGCCGTTCATCGGTTGAGGCGCGGGCTCGTGACAGCCGACTTAAGGCGACCTACTTAAGGCGACCCTGCTCCGCCTTGGTCGCGTATTGCTGGGCGACGAGCAAGCCTTTGAGGACACGAATCAGGCCGACCGCCAGCAGCGGCGTTGTGATGCCCCAGGCGATGACGTGGAACCAGACCGGGGCATTGAATTTGAACTCGGCGATCAGGGCGCCGCCGAGCATCAGAAATCCGAGAATGAATATCGCAAAGATTGCAGGCCCATCGCCTGAGTCCGCGAAGGCATAGTCAAGGCCGCAGGCACTGCACCGGTCCGCCAAGACGATCGCCTGACGGAACAAGGGACCTTTGCCGCAACGGGGGCAACAGCCCTTAAATCCGGCTTCCGCTGTGGTGGGTGGCGTATCGCTCACGAGTTGCTGCCTCCAAGGCAGCACCGCCTTCCCGGGATGATCTCCGGAAAGGCGGGACGGCACGTCAGTTCAGAGCTTCTTTCAGCCCTTTGGCAGGCGTGAACTTGGCAACGTTGGCAGCTGGGATCTTCAGCGGCGCCTTGGTCAGCGGATTGATGCCATCGCGCGCCTTGCGCTTGGTGACCTTGAAGGTGCCGAAATCCGGCAAGCGCACATCTTCGCCCTTCTTCATGGACGCCTTGATGTGGTCGATCATCGTGTCAACCGCCACCTTCGCGTTGTCTTTGGTGATCGAACAGGCGGACGCGACAGCGTCGATGAGATCTTGCTTCGTCATGGATTACTCCAGGTGTGAACACTCGAGCTGACGTGCGCTGAGGCACCCCACTCGCACGCCGCCTTACCTTTGGGGGGTGAAGGGCGGCCGGAAAGCTCCGGATCGCGACGGACCCGGACAGGACGACGGCCTATGACGGGCAAAAATTCGTCACGTCAAGCCTTTCGGGGCCGGAAAAGCCCGGAAATTCGGGCTTTTCAACGGGGAAAGATGTATCGAACAAAAAGTGAATACATCAGCTTGCGAGGCGCCTGTGCTGCCGAGCACAGCGGGGAGGGGCGCCAAACGTCATTGTGCTGACATGCAGGGCAACGGAGACGCGCTGCACCACGGAACCCACGGAGTTCAGACAATGGCGATCAATTTCATATTCGACCCGCAGAGCAAGGTCGACAACGCCGAAAGTTTCAGTGAAATCATCTACAATCTGAGCCAGGACAACGTCCGCGACGGCTTCCAGAACCTCGGCAGCACGGGCACCACGTTCAGCATCAACACATCGACCGATCAGTTCATCAACGCGCAGGGCGGAGATGACTTCATTTGGCTGCAAAGCACCTCGACGACGGCCGACGATACCGTCCATGCGGGATCTGGCAACGATACCGTGTTTGCTGGTGGCGGCACCGATACGGTGTTTGGCGGATCGGGTGATGATATCCTGGCCGGTGAGGGCGGCAATGACACATTAAACGGTGGTTCGGGCAGCGATCAGCTCGAAGGCGGCGCCAACAATGACACCCTCAACGGCGGCAGCGGCGCCGATGTGTTGGTCGGTGGCGGCCATGCCGACACGCTGAACGGCGGCTCCGGCGACGACTTTATGCTGGGGGATGGCGATGGCAGCGGTCTGGATGGCAACGACGTCATGTCGGGCGGTTCAGGTAACGATCATCTGGAAGGCGGCGGCGGCGCCGATCGCATGACCGGCGGGTTGGGTGCCGATACGTTCGTGTTCGGACATCAGAACGATTTCGCCGCTGGCACGACTGTGGACTACATCACCGACTTCAGCCGTTCCTCGGGCGATCGCATCAATCTATCGCCCATAGACGCCCGCGTCGGCGGCACAGCAAACGACACCTTCACATTCTCGTCGGCCACTGGCCCGAGTACGGTCGCTGGCTCCATCTCGCTCAGTGCTGTCGACGCCAACGGCGATCAGACGGTGTTTGTGAACCGCGACGGCGGCGCGGTCGATCATAGCTTCATGGTGCACGTCGGCGATGCGGGCACGCTGGTCGCAAGCGACTTTATCCTCTGAGCCGCTGACAAACAGAAACCCGGCCGTGTCGATGACACGGCCGGGTTTCGACACTGAGTGAGGCTATCGTAACTTATTCTTCGCCAGCCGCGGTCGCTGGTTTGGCGCGG
>JANMGQ010000155.1:0-28051 GCA_031374735.1 Hyphomicrobiaceae bacterium
ATGCAGGAACAGCGGCCGATCGCCCTTGCGATCGCGGATCACGTCGGCAGCCTTGTTGAAGTAGAAGGCGTCGTCGTCGAGGAACTTGGCGCCTAGCTCTTTGCTGTCGAGGAACGTCTCAGTGCCGGCTGTTTTCTGGAATTTCTCAGCCGAGAGAAACGAGCCGTACATCGGATACAGCGTGTGCGTGTGATAACCGCAGCGCGCCAAAGCCTGTGGCAAGCCGCGTTCAACGCGTCCAACCGCAATGCGCGTCGCGAAGTCGACGAAGCGGCCAAATGAGCGCGCGGATAACCCTGTGACGACGTTGTACTCGGTGTACCAGCTTGGGCCGCCGGCGCCCTCGACCAACAGCTTGCGGCGACGGCCATCGCTCGAGGCAAAGTGTGCGCCGTATCCGTCCGGAACTCTCACGCCGGGAATGGCACGGACGTCGAAACTCGACTCGTCATGAATAAGGATGATGTGCGGCGGCTTCTCCACGCGACACGGCGTCGTCGGCATGGGCGGCAATCGCGTGTCGACGGCCGCGGCCTTGTCGAGGATGCCGCGCGTGAGGAGATCGCTGGTCGCCGTCACGGCCGAGCGCATGTACTTCGAGAAATAGTTCTCCGCGTAAAATTCGTCCCACGGATCATTTGGCACGACGAGCGACAGAGCGATAAGGCCCGCAGCACACGCGCCGGACACCAACGCCGCCGACAGCCGACGCACGCGCAAAGTATCGAGGCGCCACAGCGCGAACAAGGCTGCGATGGTGGCAAGAATCCCGACAACGGCCTTTAGTCCCAGCTGCGGGAACACCTGCATTAGAAACAGAAACGTGTCCCGGTCGATCAGCATGAGGTCGACGAAGTTGACCGTCATCAACAGCACGTCGTGCTTGAAGCGCGACAACAGGATCAGCACCACGAGGCAGGCGAGCGACAGCGCCGCGGAGACGACGGGCCGTCGCAACAGCGTCATCCAAGATGCGTTCCAGAAAATCCACGAGAGGACGAACGCGATGCGTGCGACCATGTTGGTCTCAGTCGCGATCAGGATGCCGAGGGCCGCGACATGCAACGCAATTACGGTTAAGCCGGCCACCGCCTGCCCGCGCCACCGGAGTGCGAACCATTCACGCGCTGCGGCGGCTCTGCTATTCGACATGAGATCCGGCCACACCTGCCATGACGGCATCGGTGTCTCGCTTACACGCAGCTTGGCACCACAAGGCGCAAAATCATCACGACAGCCAGCGCTTGCGCCTCTTGTAGCTCTTCACGTCGCGGAAGCTCTTGCGGCCGCCACCGCCGGCACCGAGGTAGAATTCCTTAACGTCCTCGTTTTCGCGGAGCGATTTGGCGTCGCCTTCCATGACGATGCGGCCGGTTTCCAGAATGTAGCCGTGTGTCGCATAGCGCAGTGCGACGTTGGTGTTCTGCTCGGCCAGCAGGAACGACACGCCTTCTTTGCTGTTGATGTCCTTCACGATCTCGAAGATCTGTTCGACGATCTGCGGGGCGAGACCCATCGACGGCTCATCCAAGAGCACCATAGTCGGCTTGGCCATCAGCGCGCGGCCGATGGCGCACATCTGCTGCTCGCCGCCGGACGTGTAGCCGGCTTGCGAATTGCGGCGCTCCTTGAGGCGCGGGAAGTAGGCGTAGACCTTCTCAAGCGCGGCGCTTTCCTCGCGGCTCGGACGCGTGAAGGCGCCGGTGCGGAGATTTTCTTCGATGGTGAGGTGGCCGAAGCAATGGCGGCCTTCCATCACCTGGATGCAGCCGCGCTTGACCAAGGCATCTGTCGTCAAGGTGTCGATCCGCTCGCCCTTGAATTCGATGGTGCCTTTGGTCACCTCGCCGCGCTCGGCCTTGATCAGGTTCGAGATGGCTTTCAGCGTGGTCGACTTGCCCGCGCCGTTGGCACCGAGGATCGCGACGATGCCGCGCTCGGGCACGTCGATCGAGACGCCCTTGAGCACCAGGATCACGTGGTCATAGATCGCCTCGATGTTCTTGACCGAGAGGATCGATTTTGAGGGCTGAACGGCTGTCGAGGGCGTGGACATTTGGGAACCCGAAAAACGGAAATCGGAAGTCGGAAGGTGGAACTCGAAGTCTTTCCGACTTCTGATTTCCGACCTTCCGATTTCCTTACGAGTTACTCTTTCGAGCAGTCGCGCGGTGTGATCTTCTTGTCTTCCGCGTACTTCGCAGCGACGGCTTTCACCATTGGATCAAGGATCGAGCGATCCGCGGTGTAGTAGTCAGAGATCACGTTCCACTTCTTGCCATCCCACTGCTGGACGCGCGCAACGTCGGCGCCCTGGTGGTCAGCGCACGACAGCTTGAGCGGACGGATCATGCCCTCAAAGCCGAGCTCTTTCAGGCGGTCAGCGGTGATGTCGAGGTTTTCAAAGCCCCAACGCACTTGCTCGCCAGTCATCGGCTTATTGCCGAACTTCTTCATGGCTGTGCGGATGGCCTCGGTCCCAACCAACGCGTTCACGAGCGAACGGTTGTAGAGCACGTGGCCCTCTTTGATCTGCGCCGCGTCGTCACCTTTGGCCGCGCCGCCGCCCTTGGCGTAGACGTGCTTCTCGATGTCGTCGTGCACCTTTGAGCGGCCTGCGCCGTGCTGAAGCATGAGCGACTTGTAACCGATGGCCTGCTCGCCGGCCGGGATCACGTCGGGCTCAGCGCCTGACCACCACACGCCCAGCATCTTGTCGCGCGGGAAGTTGACCGCGGCGGCTTCCTTGACCGAGGTCGAGTTCATCACGCCCCAGCCCCAGAGCAGCACGTAGTCTGGCTTGTCCTGACGGATCGAGAGCCACTGCGACTTCTGCTCGACGCCCGGATGTGTGACCGGGATCAACTTCAATTCGAAGCCTTCCTTCTTAGCGCGCGCTTCAAGTGCCGGGATCGGCTCTTTGCCGTAGGGGCTGTCATGGAACACGAGGGAAATCTTCTTGCCCTTGAGCTTGTCCATGCCGCCCATTTCCTTGGCGACGTGCTGAATGGCGACGTCTGCCGCGGTCCAGTAGCTGCCCATGGCAATGAAATTCCAGCCGAACACAGAGCCATCGCGGCTGTCCGAGCGGCCATAGCCGAGCGTCAGCAGTGGGATCTTGTCGCCCGGTGCTTTCTCGGTCAACGCGAAGGTGATGCCGGTCGAGAGCGGAGCGAAGTACGCGGCGCCGGTTGGGCCTTTGCCCTTGAGGCGCTCGTAGCACTCAACGCCCTTGTCGGTGGCGTATCCGGTTTCGCACTCTTCATAGACGAGCTTGACGCCGTTGATGCCGCCATCGCGCTCGTTGAGCATGGTGTAGTAGTCGGCGGTGCCGTTGGCCCAGGGGATACCGTTCGGGGCGTAGGCGCCGGTGCGGTAGACGAGGGCCGGGATGAACTGCTCGTTGGCCTGCGCGAAGCTGGTCGTGCTGGTGGCCGCATTCATTGCGGCGATGCTGGTCAGTGCGACGGCCGCACTGAGAACTAGGCGTTTCATGTCGTTCCTCCGTTTATTGATCCGGCGCCCTTTGGACGAGCGACCGGTGGGTGGTGAAACCTTGAGGTCGTGCCTGCCGCCACTCCGCTCGGCTGGCACAAACTGAACCGGTGGCCCGGCTCAATGATGACCCGTTAGTACGGGAATGGCCAGAGCCGCAGCTTCTCCTTGGCAAGCGACCAGAGCTTGGCGAAGCCGTGCGGCTCTTTGATGAGCATGAAGCAGATGAGACCGCCGAAGATGATGAATTCGAGGTGCGTGACAGTCTCGACCGACATCTTAAGGCCGATGGCGGCCGGGGCCTGGTTGAGGAAGATCGGCAGCAGCAGGATGAAGGCCGCGCCGAGGAACGATCCAAGGATCGAGCCGAGGCCGCCGATGATGATCATGAACAGCAACTGGTTCGAGCGGTCGATGTTGAACGCCAGCGGCTCCCAGCTGCCAAGGTGCACGAAGGCCCACAACGCGCCGGCCACACCGCAGAAGAACGACGACACGGCAAAGGCTGACAACTTGGCGTACAGCGGCCGGATGCCCATGATTTCAGCCGCGATGTCCATGTCGCGGATGGCCATCCACTGGCGTCCGAGGTTGCCGCGCACGAGGTTCTTGGCGAGCAGCGCAAACACGGTGACGAAGGCCAGCGCCAGCCAGTACCGCTCAACCGGCGAGTTCACGACCCAACCGAAGAAATTCAACTCTGGTGCCGACACAGAGCCCGACGGCTCGTAGTTTGTGAACCACTTCACGCGCAGAAACAGCCAATCAAAAAAGAACTGCGCCGCCAGCGTGGCCACCGCGAGATACAGCCCCTTGATGCGGAGAGAGGGTATTCCGAAGAGGATGCCGATGACCGCAGACGAGAGCCCCCCGAGCAAAATCGACGCCAGCACCGGCAAGCCCATCATGGGCCCAAAGCCGGTTGCGAACTTGTAGCCGAAATACGCCCCGATCGCCATGAACGCGCCCGCGCCGAGCGAGATCTGCCCGCAATAGCCGGTCAGGATGTTCAAGCCGATGGCCGCCAGCGAAAGGATCAGGAAAGGAACCAGGATTGCCTTGAAGACATAGTCGCGACCGAACATGCCGATCTGGAAATGCGCCAGCAGCGGCACGCCGATGAAGGCAAACGCCAGCAACGCATAGTAGGCGATCCGATCCTGCCGAATCGGAAACATCTGCATATCGGTCTGGTAAGTGGTCTTGAACTGACCGGTTTCTCTGTAGAGCATGAGGGGCTTTGTGTGGGTTGTGGGTTGTGAGTTGTGAGTTGTGAGACGAGCCAACCAGACTACCCCTTGGCACTTTCGAGTTTGAGGCCAGGTGAACGGATCAAACCGCGCAAGATTCGCGCGATCTCGTCAGCCAGTTTCAAAAGTGGTCCAGTGTGTTCAGCTTTTGCCAATCCAACACGCTCACACAAAATCAGATGAGTTTCGGTCTCTTTTGCTGAGCCCTGAGCAATCCGTAGAAAGTTGATGAACGAAGCCGTTGTCTCTCGACCGTAGCCCTCGGCAATGTTGGCCGCAACGGACACGCTCGCTCTACGGAGTTGCGCTGTCATTCCGTACAACTCGTCTTTCGGAAAGCCGCGTGTCAGGTTATAGCAGCCTACAGCCAATTCCATAGCTTTACTCCAAGCGGCAAGATCTTGATACGACTTCACTTTCGGATTGTCGTGTCGTTCGCTCACCGCCCCCCTACTCACAACTCACAACTCACAACTCACAACTCACAACTCACACAACTAAATTCTCTCAATAATCCGCTCACCGAACAGTCCCTGCGGGCGAACCATGAGCACAGCGAGTGCGACCACGTAAGCGAACCAGTACTCGATGCCGCCGCCCATGAACGGCCCGAGATAGGCCTCAGCGAGCTTCTCGCCGGCCCCGATGATGAGGCCGCCGATGATCGCGCCGGGGACCGACGTGAAGCCGCCGATGATCAACACGGGAAGCGCCTTCAAGGCGAGGAAGGTGATCGAGAACTGCACACCAAGCTTCGTGCCCCAGACGGTCGCTGCCACAAGCGCCACGAGACCGGCAACCAGCCAGACGACGAACCAGATCCACGAGATCGGAATGCCGACAGACTGGGCCGCCGCATGATCATCGGCGACAGCGCGCAACGCACGGCCGGTCTTGGTATAGGTGAAGAACGCGGCCAGGCCGCCAACCAGCACGCCGGCAATCAAGCCGCCCCAGACATCGAGCTTGTTGACCAGGATGCCGCCAGGAAACAACCCATCGAGCAGGAACCAGGCGTCGGTCGGATAAAGCTTGAGCGGATACACGTCCGAGCCGAAGATCATCTGGCCGAGACCTTCGAGGATGAAGGCCGCGCCGATGGTCGACATGAACAAAGTCAAGCCGTCCTGGTTCAGCAGCGGTCCGATCAGGTACCGCTCAATGAACCAGGCGCAGATGGCCATGATCATGCCGGCGAAAATCAAGGCCAACACAATAGCAGCCCAGTTGGGCATGCCGCGCGCCGCCATCCAATCCAGCGACCGAACCAACGCCAGACCTGCGACGAGCACCATCGCGCCTTGTGCGAAGTTGAACACGCCAGAGGCCTTGTAGATCAGCACAAAGCCAAGCGCGACGAGGCTGTAGAGGACGCCCGAGAGCAGTCCGCCGATCAGCACTTCGAGGAAGTTTCCGAGAGAGGCCATGCGCTGCTTTCATTCGTGCGAGTTGCGAGTTGGCAGTTGAAAGTTGGGAATTGAGAACCGCGAACCCCAACTGGCAATTCGCAACTCGCAACTCGCACCCTCACTCATGCGCCACACCCAGGTAGGCCGCGATGACCTTCGGATCGGCCTGGACCACCTCGGGCGTGCCGTCGGCGATCTTCTGGCCGTAATCGAGAACGACCACGCGGTCTGAGATATCCATCACGACGCCCATGTCGTGCTCGATCAAGGCGATCGTGGTGTTGAAGGTGTCGTTGACCGTCAGGATGAAGCGGCACATGTCCTGCTTTTCTTCGAGGTTCATACCGGCCATCGGCTCGTCGAGCAGCAGCAACTCCGGCTCCGTCGCAAGCGCGCGGCCGAGTTCGACGCGCTTCTGCAGGCCGTAGGGCAACTTGCCGACGGGCGTCTTGCGGATGTGCGCGATCTCAAGGAAATCGATGATCTTCTCGACGGCTTCGCGGTGCTTGATCTCTTCGTTGATCGCTGGGCCGAAGCGGAACGCCTGAGCCAGGATCCCGCGCTTCATTTTCAGGGTTCGCCCCGTCATGATGTTGTCGAGGGTCGACATGCCCTTGAACAGCGCCACGTTCTGGAACGTGCGCGCAATGCCTTGAGAGGCCGCCACATAGGGCCGCATCGCCGTGCGCTTCTCGCCCTTGAAGGTGATCGTGCCTTCCTGCGGGTGATAGAAGCCGTTGATGACGTTCAGCATTGACGTCTTGCCGGCGCCGTTCGGTCCGATGATGGCGCGGATCTCGCCCTTCTTGACGTCGAACGACACGCCCTTGATGGCTGTCACGCCACCGAACCGCATGACCACGTTTTCGACGGTCAGCAGCGTCTCGCCGATCCGGCGCGAGGCACCGAGTGCGCTGGTTGGCGCAGCAGACGACAGCGGCGAGCGGAAATCTGAAACTTGGTCCATTATTCCGCGGCCTCCCGAACCGGTATCCCAGCGTCGGCAAACGTCTGCGCGTCGAGCACTTTCATGTGGCCTTCGATCTTGCCTTTGCGGCCATCCTCGAACACGACTTCGACCGAGATGTCAGCGGCGCTAGAGCCATTATACAACGCCTTGACCAGCGGCGCGTAGCGGTCCTCGATAAATGAGCGACGCACCTTTTGGGTGCGGGTCAACTCTCCGTCGTCGGCTTCAAGCTCTTTCGACAGGATGATGCAGCGCTTGATCTGGCAGGCCTTCATGCGCTCTTCGGTGGACAGCGTCTTGTTCATTTCGCCGACGCGCTTGGTCACCATCTCAAGCACCTTCGGGTGGCCGGCGAGCTCCTGATAGCTCGCGTACGAGATGCCGTTGCGTTCGGCCCAGTTGCCAACGCTGGTCAGGTCGATGTTGATGAACATCGATACAAAATCGCGGCCATGGCCAAAGGCCACGGCTTCCTTGATCTCGGGGAAGAACTTGAGACGGTTCTCCAAGTACTTCGGCGAGAACACAGCGCCCGATGTCAGTTTACCGACGTCCTTGGCGCGGTCCATGATGACCAAGTGGCCGCGGCTGTCGATGAACCCAGCGTCGCCCGAGTGCACCCAGCCGTCAGGAGTTTTGGTGGACGCCGTGGCTTCGTCGTTCTTGTAGTATTTGACGAACACACCCGGCGAGCGGAACATGACCTCGCCGGATTCGGCGATCTTGATCTCGACGTCCGGGCCGGGCTTGCCGACTGTGTCGGGGTAGACCTCCCCATCGGGCTGTAGCGTGACGAATACGCTGGCTTCCGTCTGGCCGTAGAGCTGCTTCAGGTTGATGCCGATGGAACGGTAGAAACGGAACAGTTCGGGCCCGACCGCCTCGCCAGCGGTGTAAGCGAGCCGCAGCTTAGAAAAGCCCATGCGGTTGCGCAACGGGGCGTATACCAATTTGTCGCCGATCCAATACTGGAAACGGGCTCCGGCTGGCACCGGTTTGCCGTCCAGCACGTGTTCGCCGTGGTCACGGGCGACCTTCATAAAGTGCGCGTGCATGCGCTGTTTGAGCTTGCTCGCATCCTCCATGCGCACCGTCATCTGCGTGAGCATGCCTTCGAACACGCGCGGCGGCGCGAAGAAGTAGGTCGGACCGATCTCGCGGCGATCCTCGACCGCGGTTTCCGGGCTCTCCGGACAGGCGACGCAGATGCCGCCAGCATAGGCTTGGGCATAGGTGAAGATATGGTCGCCAACCCAGGCCATCGGCAGGTAGGCCAGCATCGTATCGTCGGCTGTGAACTTGTCGAACAGATTGGCGTTCTGGCCAGATTTCACGACGTTGTCGTGCGAGAGCATCACGCCCTTCGGCCGGCCGGTGGTGCCAGACGTATAGAGCATGACAGAGATATCACTGCCCTGGCCGAGCGCGATCTGGTCGAGCCACCACGTTGCCGCCGCCTTGTTGTTGGCCAGCTCTTTGGCGCCGAGCTCGCGGATGGAATTGTAGCTCGACAGATGTGTCGGATCGTAGTCCTTCAGGCCGCGTGTATCATCGTAAACGATACGGGTGAGAGACGGCACGCGGTCGGCCACCGAGACGATCTTGTCGACCTGTTCTTGGTCGTGGACGAGCGCGAATTTTACCTCGGCATGGGCGAGGACGTAGGCCATCTCGTCGGCGACCGAGTCTTGATAGAGCGGCACAGGCACACCACCGAGGCTCTGTGCGGCGCAGAAGGTCCAATACAAACGCGGACGATTGTCGCCAATGATCGCGATGCGATCACCGCGCTCAAAGCCAATTTTGCGAAGCCCGAGCGCGAGGAGACGGATCTCGTCCCGCATGTCGCCCCAGCTATAGGTCTGCCAGATGCCGAGGTCTTTGTGGCGCATGGCCTGGCGGCCTGGAAACAGGTCCGCGTTGCGCAGCAGCAGCTTAGGTACGGTATCCAAGCGACCAGTGGCGTCAACTCTGCTCGCAGAGACGCTCTCACCGGTTGCGGCGGTAGATCCTGCCAAGTTTCGCTCCCTTGCACCGCATACGTCGCGCGTTGCCCGCGCTGACTTTGTGCCCAACACCACGTCCACTAGGATACGCCATATCCGAGTGCAAGGTTTGATCGGAAATCACCTCTTATCACATCGGCGTATTGCTGAGGTTT
This sequence comes from Hyphomicrobiaceae bacterium, assembly GCA_031374735.1. Classification (GTDB taxonomy): domain Bacteria; phylum Pseudomonadota; class Alphaproteobacteria; order Rhizobiales; family Hyphomicrobiaceae; genus JABFRJ01. The sequence goes on from JANMGQ010000155.1 coordinate 9,286, forward strand.
CCGCTCAATAAATGACCAGACCTGCGACCGACGGTGAGAGGCAACACGGCGCACCGCGCATTGCGCACGGATGTGCTATTGCGGTTCGATCTGGAGAAGGTGCAGCGCGTAGAGGCCGGGTATGTCGAACCTTCGAAGCCATGCAACCGCATCTGATCAAGCGTTCCGCCCGTCGCTGGCACAGACGATAGACATGTCGCGGCAATTGGCCGGCAACGGCATCCGCGTCGGCTGGTACTACGCACTCAATCGCCTGGTAGAGCGGCGCGCAAACCAGCTCGGCGCACGCCCCCACTACAAGCCGAAACGCCCTGTGCCGGATCAGCGCGAATTGCTCGCCGAGCTTGGGCAACTTTTGGTCGCCGACGCCATGGCCGTGCAAGCGGGACTATACCCGCCCATGACAGACGCGGCTGACAGTCCGATGACGCACGCGCAGCGCATCAGCGCCATGTTCGCAGACCTGCCCGACGCGCTCGCGCGCCGTGGTTCAGAAGATGCGGCAACGGCCAAGACGGTGCCTGATGCCGATGGCTTGCCCGACTATTTCACTCAGGATTTTCATTTCCAAACAGGCGGTTACCTGACGGACGACAGCGCACGCCTGTACGATGTGCAGGTCGAAACGCTGTTCATGGGAACCGCTGGCCCCATGCGCCGCGCCCTGCTGCGGCCGATTGCAGAAGCCCTGGCAGGCCGGGATCAGCGCCAATGCACGCTGCTCGATGTTGCCTGCGGCACGGGCCGGTTCCTGCGCCAAGTGCGGCTGGCCTGGCCCGCCCTGAAGCTCGTTGGGCTCGACCTGTCGAAAGCCTATCTCGCAGAGGGGGCACGGCAATTCGAGGGGCTACGGCCGGCAGATTGGCTGGCGGCCAATGCCGAGGCCATCCCGATGCCCGACGCCAGTTGCGACATCGTCACGTGTGTTTATTTGTTCCACGAACTGCCGCCCGACGTGCGCCGAACCGTTGTGAAGGAGTTTGCGCGGGTGCTGAAACCCGGCGGTCGCCTGATCTTCATGGACAGCCTTCAAATGGGCGACAAACCCGGCTGGGACGGCATGCTGGAAGCATTCCCCGTGCGCTTCCACGAACCGTATTTCCGGCACTACGCCATCGATGATCTCGACACACTGTTCACCGAGGCAGGCCTGTCCATGCGCGAGACAGCGATGCCGTTCTTGTCGAAGATGATGGTGCGGGCGCGGGAGTGAGCGACGTCCGGAACCCAACGCGTGCGTCCTGCACTATACTTGCCGGCAGAAAAAATTGACCCACGCAACCAAACAGCGTCATCCCGGAATACGATCACGCATCCTGCGAGATCGTATATCCGGGAACTTTACCCTTGTCCGCAAAGCACGAGCGAGTGCCAATCCGTGAGAGGTAAGGATTCTGGATATGCCTGCCGCGTTTTGGCGCGACAGGCAATCCGGAATGACGATGTTGGAATTGATCAGCCTAAAACGACGACGTTGGCGCTACTCGACCTTCAGCGTCTGCCCCAGCCGGCCGGCGAGGTCCTGGATGTATTGCCAGGCAACGCGGCCCGAGCGGCCGCCGCGTGTCACCTGCCATTCGATGGCTTCGGCGATCAGCGTCTCGTCTTTGATCTTCAAGCCGTGATGGGCGACGTAGCCACGGATCATGTCGAGATAGTCGTCCTGGGTGCCATTGTGGAACCCGAGCCACAAGCCGAACCGATCTGACAGCGAGACCTTTTCCTCCACCGCCTCGCTCGGGTTGATGGCGGTCGAGCGTTCGTTGTCGACCATGTCGCGCGGCATCAGATGACGGCGGTTCGAGGTGGCATAGAACACGACGTTGTCAGGCCGCCCTTCGACGCCGCCTTCGAGCACGGCTTTCAACGATTTGTAGCTGGTATCGTCTTTGTCGAACGAAAGATCGTCGCAGAACACGATGAAGCGGTGGTGGCTCTTGCGCATGTGGGCGAGGCAGTGCGGCAGGCTCTCGATGTCCTCGCGATGCAGTTCGACGAGCTTCAGATCGTGCTTGGCCTTGGCTTTGGCGAGCCCTTTGCGCACCTCGGCGTGCGCGGCCTTGACCAGCGATGATTTGCCCATGCCCCGTGCGCCCCACAGCAGCGCGTTGTTGGCTGGCAGTCCGTCGGCAAAGCGCCGCGTGTTGTCGAGCAACTGGTCGGCGGCCCGCGAGATGGACTTCAACAGGCGCAGCGGCTGCCGGTTCACATGCGCGACGGGCAGGAAGGCTTCAGGCTTGGCCTGCCACACGAACGCCTCCGCGGCATCGAAATCCGGCGTGGTCACGGGCGGTGGCGCCAGTCGGTCGAGCGCGTCAGCAATCCGCGCGAGCAGAGCCGCCTGATCGGCTGCAGGGTCAGATTTGGGCATGAGACGGCTCTCCGGCGGGATCAGGCACATCCTATAGCGTGCCACCGGCGAGAGGCCACGGGACGCGTGGCCGCTGGTCCAGTCCATGCCGGACCTCTCCGATTTGATCGACAAACCGGCAAATCGCGCTATGGTGTCGCGTACAAACGGAGGCTTGTCGATGTCGGTCCCCATCCTGTCGCTCGACGCTTTGACCGCGCTGATCCCGAACGGGGCAAAGATCGCGCTGCCGCCGGACTATTCGGGCACGGCGATGGCAGCTGTTTTGAGGCTCATCAAGCGTGGCGTTCGTGATCTGCACCTCGTCGGTGTTCCCGTGCTCGGCTTCCAGGCCGACCAGCTCATCGGTGCAAACTGCGTCGCGCGGATCGAAAGCGCCGCTGTCACACTTGGCGAGCATGGCCTCGCCCCACGCTTCACGGTCGCCTTGAAGTCTGGCGAGATTGAAATGTGGGACGCCACCTGCCCGGCCATTCACGCAGGCTTGCAGGCGGCCGAAAAGGGTGTGCCGTTCATGCCGCTGCGCGGACTGATTGGCTCCGACCTGCTGCGCGTGCGACCGGATTGGCGCGCGATCCAGAACCCGGTGGCCGAGAGCGGCGTCAAGGATCAGATCGTTGTGCTGCCAGCCATTCGGCCTGACGTCGCTCTGTTTCATGCGGCGCGGGCGGATGTGCACGGCAACGTCTGGATCGGCATTCGGCGCGAGCTGATGTTGATGGCGCATGCCTCGAAGGCGACCTACGTCACCGTTGAGCGCATCGAAGACTGCAACTTCCTCACCGACCCCGCGCTTGCAGCCGGCACGATCCCATCGCTGTATGTATCGGCCCTTGCCGTTGCGCCCAAGGGTGCGGCCCCGGTCGGCCTCGCCGACGCCTATGGGCCGGATCATGCGGCGCTTGCCCGCTATGCCGCGGCGGCAAAGTCTGCGGCTGGCTACAAGGCCTGGCTCGATGAAGCCCTGGATGTGCGCGAGCTGGCCTGATCTGGCTCCCATGCACGGGGTGAACGGCTGCCCATCGCCCCCGCGCCTTGACGCTGCTCCCGGCCCTCTCCAATGATCGGCGCATGACCACGCTTGCCGTTACAGCCCCGACCACCACTCCGACCACGCGCCCCCTGCTCCCCATCCTGGCGGCGCTGAGCGGCGCGCATCTGCTCAACGACCTGATCCAGTCGATGATCCCCGCCATGTATCCGCTCCTTAAGGAGACGTACCGGCTGGACTTCACTGAGATCGGGCTGATCACGATGGCGTTTCAGGTGACGTCATCATTGCTGCAACCCGTACTTGGCTACGTCACCGACAAGCGCCCCTGGCCGTACGCGATGGTGGCTGGCATGGGCTCGACCTTGATCGGCCTGCTCGGTCTGGCCTTTGCGACGAGCTATGGCATGGTGCTGGTAGCTGCGGCTTTCGTCGGTCTGGGCTCGGCCGTGTTTCACCCGGAGGCGACGCGCATGGCGCGCCATGCCGCGGCTGGCAACCAGGGCCTTGCGCAGGGGATCTTCCAGATCGGCGGCCACGTTGGCTATGCCTCAGGCCCGCTGCTGGTTGCGGCACTTGTCGTGCCGCGCGGACAAGCGAGCCTTGCGTGGGTTTCCGTCATCGCCGTGTTGGCCATGATGCTGATGGCCTGGACGGGGCGCCGCTACATTGCGATGCGCCGGGATCAGGTTGCCGCCGCAACGGGCAAACCGCCAGCCGTGCTTGCCTCACCTCTGCCAGCACGCACCGTGCTGTTTGCCATGGCGATCCTGATCGTTCTGCTGCTGTCGAAGAACGCCTATTCGGCGGCGTTCTCGTCCTACTACACGTTCTACCTGATGGCGCAGTTCGGCATTACCGTGCAGGCATCGCAAGTGATGCTGTTCCTGTATCTCGTCGTCGGCGCGCTCGGGGTCATCGTCGGCGGCATGATCGGGGACCGCATCGGTCGCGATAAGATCATCTGGATCTCGATCGTCGGCGCGTTGCCGTTCGCCTTGCTGCTGCCATTTGCAAATCTGTTCTGGACAGGCGTGCTGAGCATCCTGATCAGTCTGATCATGTCGAGCGCGTTCTCGTCGATCCTGATTTATGCCATCGATCTCGTGCCACATCGGGTCGGCATGGTCGGCGGCTTGTTCTATGGGCTCGCCTTCGGGCTCGGCGGTTTGGCGGCCGCAGGTCTTGGCGTTGTCGCCGATAGTGTCGGTGTCGTTGCCATGTTCAAGTACGTGGCGTGGCTGCCGGCACTCGGCATGCTGACGTTTCTGTTGCCGCGCACCGGCCGATGATGGCGTCGCGGCGACCTACACGCCATCGCGGAACGTCACGCGCTGATGAATGAGCGACCCAAGTCGCGGATGCGTGACGTCGAGGGTAAAGTCGAAACGCCCGCCGCCCAACTCGATGTGTTTGACGATCAATTGCCCCGGCGTCAGCCATGCGGGAAGGCGCAGCCGATGGCGGCCACAGGCAAGAAAGAAGCGATGCTGGCGAAACACCAGCGCATCTGCCTCAGCCGAGACGGTCAGGCTCATGCCAACGCCGCAGCCGATATGTTCTTCGAGGCCGGTCTCGCCCTCGAAGCGCTTGGTCGAATGGATCGTCTGGGGGAAGCCGGCGCGGCTGGCATAGAGCCTGGTCCAGACTTGGCCGCCGTTGCGTGCGTCCTCGGTGACGGTGACGACACTGGCGACGCCCATGTCTGTCGAGAGCGGTAGCGGCCCGCCGATGAGCCGGCACAGGTTCGCCAACACACGACCCGCTCGGCTGAGATGCGCTTCAACGATTTCGCCGGTGTAGACGACGCTGCCCCCCGGCGCGAGCCGTTTTGAAAAGCGCCGGCGGATGGCAGGCGGCAGCGTGCGCCAAGCGGCGGCACCCAGCAGAGCGCGAAAGCGTGTGTCGCCCAGGGCTTCCGGCTCGAGCGCTTGTCCGGTGTATTGCTCTTGCGCACGCATCGACGTCTTGCCTTATGGCGACCTGTTACTTGGCTTTTGCGCCTGGAATGTAGGTCAACACTTTGGCGCCGAGTTTCATGGCTGTCGCGAGGCGTGATTTCGGCACTGACAGCATCTGTCGATACCAGACGTCGACCGACTCGGTGAATGCCAGCATAGCCCGCAACCGTTGCAATGCAACGCGCCCCACCGTTGGGTCGGCTTCGGCCTCGGCGATGGACGCACGCAGGGCCACAAGTGCGGGATCGACCTCACGTGCTTTTCGCCCGCGTGCGATGCGTGTCGCCATCTCCCAGACGTCCGTCTCGGCCTCGAAGTGTTCGCGACGATCACCTTTCACAGGCACCCGGCGGATCAACTCCCAGCCGATCAGCTCCTTGATCGAATTCGATACATTGGAGCGCGCAAGGCCGAGTGTCTCGGCAATCTCTTCGGCTGTTAACGCTCGCTCCGAGACGAACAGCAGCGCGTGGATCTGGCTGACGGAGCGGTTGACGCCCCACTGTCCGCCCATATCGCCCCAATGCAGCACGAAGTGCTCGATGGCGGGTGGTAGATCTTTAGGTGCGCCTGTAATTTCTGTCATAACAGAAATATAAGATGCGCGCGAGCCAAAGTCAACTCATGCGCCAAACCAAATGCGGGTGTTTCCTATGCCCGAATGTTCGCCATTTTGCTGGCCGGTATCAAAGCTTGGCTCACGCGGCCTTTGTTTTGGGTTGCGCGATCAGCCCCGCCAGATCCGCCGCGATATCGCGCACGGCCTTCAGCCGCATTGCGGTGTCGTCCCAGGCGCCGCGGAACAGCAGCTTGTGGTCAGGCTGCAGCTTCACGGTCGCCTTGTGCTTCATGAGGTAGGCGGCCAGCGCCTGCGGCTCGTTGAATTTCGACTTGCGGAACGTCAGTACCGCTCCTTTGCCGCCCGCATCGATCTGCTGGATGCCGGCGCGGCGGCACAGCGCCTTGATCTCCATGACGTCGAGCAGGCCGCGCACTTCGTCCGGCAGCTCGCCGAAGCGGTCGACCAGTTCCGCGCCGAACTCGTCCAGCTCCTGGCGCGTCGCGAAATTCGACAGGCGGCGATAGAGGCCCAAGCGCACCTGTAGATCGGTGACGTAGGCTTCCGGGATGAGCACCGGCAAACCGAGCGTGATTTGCGGGCTCCAGGCCTCCTGCGTCTCGCCTGAGATGTCGCTGCCTTTCAGCTGCTCGATCGTCTCCTCCAGCATGTGCTGGTAGAGTTCGAAGCCGACCTCGCGGATGTGGCCGGATTGTTCGTCGCCGAGCAGGTTGCCCGCGCCGCGGATGTCGAGATCGTGCGAGGCGAGCGAGAATCCAGCACCTAGCTGATCAAGCGACTGCAGCACCTTCAAGCGTTTCTCGGCACCCTCCGTCATCTTCTTGCCGGCGGGCGTGGTGAAATAGGCATAGGCACGCGTCTTCGAACGGCCGACGCGGCCGCGCAGCTGATACAACTGGGCGAGACCGAACATATCGGCGCGGTGGACGATCATCGTATTGGCATTGGGGATATCGAGGCCGGATTCGACGATCGCCGTCGAGACGAGCACGTCGTATTGCCCCTCATAGAACGCCGTCATGATGTCTTCGAGTTCGGTCGCATTCAGCTGGCCGTGAGCGCGGGCGACGCGCAACTCCGGTGTCTGCTCGGTCAGGAATTCGACGATGTCGTCAAGATCAGACAAGCGCGGGCAAACGAAGAATGATTGCCCACCGCGATAGCGCTCGCGCCGCAGCGCCTCGCGCAAGATAACGCCGTCGAAGGGCGAGATGTACGTGCGCACCGCGAGGCGATCGACCGGCGGCGTGGTGATAAGCGAGAGCTCGCGCACACCAGAGAGCGCCAATTGCAGCGTGCGCGGAATCGGCGTCGCAGAGAGCGTGAGGACGTGCACCTCCTCCTTCATCTGCTTCAGGCGTTCCTTGTGGGTGACGCCGAAGTGTTGTTCCTCGTCAATGATGATCAGGCCGAGGCGCGCGAACTCGATGCTCTTGCCGAGCAACGCATGCGTGCCGACGACGATGTCGAGTTGGCCCGATTTCAACGCCTCTTTGGTGTCGTACAGCTCCTTCGGCGTGACCATGCGCGAGGCCTGCGCGATCTTCACCGGCAAGCCGTCGAAGCGTTTCGTGAAGGTGCGATAGTGCTGCCGCGCGAGCAGGGTCGTCGGCACGACGACAGCGACTTGCAAACCGTTCAACGCGGCAACCATCGCGGCGCGCAGAGCCACTTCTGTCTTGCCGAAGCCGACATCGCCGCACACGAGACGGTCCATCGGCTTGCCCGAGTTCAAGTCTGCAAGCACGGCCTCGATGCTGGTCTCCTGGTCTTCCGTCGGCTCGTAGGGGAAGCGGGCGCAGAATTCCTCGTAGGCGCCTTGTGGCGGCGCAAGCGCTGGAGCCTCGCGCAATTGCCGGAGCGCTGCGATGCGGATCAACTCGCCCGCGATCTCGCGCAGACGCTGCTTCAGTTTCGCCTTGCGCGATTGCCATGAGGCGCCGCCGAGACGATCCAGCTGCGCGCCAGCATCATCCGAGCCATAGCGCGAGAGCAGTTCGATGTTTTCGACCGGCAGATAGAGCTTGGCACCGTCCGCATACTGCAGCTCAAGACAATCGTGCGGCGCGCCCAGCGCGGTGATGGTCTTGAGGCCGTCGAAGCGGCCGATACCGTGATCGGCGTGGACGACGAAATCGCCGACGGACAGCGCCGTTGCTTCCGTGATCACGTCGGCGGCTTTGCGCGCCTTGCGGCGCGGGCGCACGAGGCGATCGCCGAGCACGTCCTGCTCGCCGATGACACATACTTCGGGCGTATCAAAACCGTGCTCCAGGCCAAGCACGCCGAAAGCGACGTGATCGCGCGGGATCATTTCGACTTCGGCATAGGTCTCGACCTTGCGCAGTTTCGCAGGGTCAAGGCCGTGATCTTTCAGCAGCGAGACCAGACGTTCGCGCGCGCCTGGAGTCCAGGCGTTGACGAGAATGCGGCGACCGGCGGTCTGCTGGCGCACGATATGATCGCGCACACTGTCAAACACGGACAGCCCTTCAGGCACCGTCTCGGTTGAGAAGTTGCGTCCGGCGCGGCCATTGAACGACGTGACCGTCGCACTGCCACCTTCCGGCTGCTCGAACGGCGACACCTGACGCACAACCCGATCTGACGTCAGCTTCTCCCACTCGCGCTTGGGCACGAACAGTTTGTCCGGCGGCAGCGGCTTGTAAGGTGCTGCTCCGAACTTCGCGTGTTCGAGCCCGTCGAGCCGCGCCTTGTAGTGATCGTCGACGGTTTCGAAACGCTCCGCCAACGCCTTGTCCATCTGGTGGTCGAAGCTGAAGGTTGCGCCGGGCACGTAGTCGAACAGCGTCTCCATGCTGTCGTGAAACAACGGCAGCCAATGCTCGATGCCGGGATAGCGGTGGCCGGCCGTGACAGCGGCGTACAGCGGATCATCGCCTGTGACCGCACCAAACTGTGCGACGTAGCCTGAGCGAAACCGCTTCTCGGCGTCTTCGCCGAAGGCAAGCTCGCTGATCGGCATCAAAACCAGTTTCTGCACGATCTTGTCGGAGCGCTGCGTCTCTGGATCGAAGCTCTTGATGCTCTCCAGCGTGTCGCCGAAGAAATCCAGGCGGATCGGATTGATGCGGCCGGGCGGGAAGATGTCGAGAATACCACCGCGCACAGCGAACTCACCAGCCTCCATCACAGTGCCCGAGCGCGTGAAACCGCCGAGCGTGAGGCGCTGAATCAGCTGGTTCATGTCGAGGCGCTGGCCGGGCGCGATCGGCTTCAGCGCGTTGCGCATGAACTGGCGCGGTGGCACGCGCTGGAGCACGGCATTCGCCGTCGTCAGCAGGATGGTCGGATCCTTGCGCGACGTCGCGATCGCAAGACGCGACAGCGTCGTGATGCGGCGCGCCATGATATCCGCGTTCGGCCCGATGCGGTCATAGGGCACAGTATCCCAGGCGGGGAAGGCGAGCGTCTTCACCTGCGGCGTAAAGAACGCGATGCCGGCCGCGAGCGCTTCCAGTCGCCGATCATCGCGCGCCACGTGCACCATGAGCGGCGCCTCTTTCGAGCGCGCGGCCTCGGCTAGGCACAGCCGGCCAAGCACGAGCGCGTCCATGCCTTCTGGCACGGCGGTGAGGTAGTCCGGGTGTTTCGATGCCATTGCGGTCATGCGGCGCTGGTTTCTGGTGTCTCGGCACGAACCAGACGCACACGGGCGACGGTCGGCGCGATGATGTCGGGTTGGATTGCGGCATAGAATGCTGCAGCAGCCGTATTGTCGGGAGATGAAAGCCACCACACGAAGCTGCGCCGCTGGCGATCGGCTTCGGCCGTGACGGCATCAAGCAGCAAACGGCCAATGCCACGCCGTCGCGCTGTCTGGTCCACGCACAAATCCGCGAGGTAGAGACCGCGTGCCGCCTTGGACGGCTCATAAGAGGCATAGAAGAGAGCGTAGCCCAGAACAGTCTGACCGTCCGTGGCCACAAGCACTTGAAACTCGCGCGCCGCACCAAACCCGTCACGCACCACCACATCTGCCGTCATGGCGCCGGTTGCATCACCGCTGGTCGTGCGCAACTGATCCGATAGGCGTGCTATCGCCGCCGCATCAGCGGGCACAGCCCAGCGGATCATGACGGCTTGTGCAGGCGCGGGTATCATCGATCAGCGGCCTCAGAGTTTGTGAAACTCACGGATATCGGCAATCAGTCCTTCAAACTCACGCCCAACAATAGAACCCGGCTTCAGGATCCAGGCGTCGAGTTCCGGATCGGCGATCGCGAGCAAGCGCTCGAAATGGTCGAGCGCGCCACTATCCATTTCAGGCAATTTTGCCTCGGCGTAGCGACCGATCATCCAGTCCATCTCTTTCGTACCGCGATGCTGGGCGCGAAAGAGGGCCCGCTTGCGGCGGGTTTCGAGGTCGGCAGTCTCAGCAACGGGCATCGTGACATCTCAAGCAATACGGCCCGGGTGCTGGATGGCACCCGGGGTCGAGGTCTCGCGTTTAGGCGAGCGCGTGGCGCTCTGCAATCCAGCGCCGTGGCACACAGCCACGGCGACCGCGTCACATGGCAGGTCACATACCGGGCAGCTTGCCGATGAAGTCGCCCTTGCCGATGTCGACGCCGTTGTGGCGCATGATGTTGTAGGCGGTGACGACGTGGAAGTTGAAGTGGCCCATGGCGAAGTGCAGCAGATAGAGCTGGCCCTTGAACGTCACGGGATTGCCGCGCACCTTGAGATGAATGTCGCGGCCCTCGGAGCCGTCGATCTGTGCGGGCTTGAAGCCGTGAATGTAGTCGAGCGTTTTCTTGATCCGCGCCTTCAACTCGGGGATCGTCTTTTCCGTATCTTCCCAGGCAGGGACTTCGAGGCCGGCAAGGCGAGCTGTCGGTCCCTTGGCGAAGTCGCTGGCAAGCTGGACCTGACGCGCGAGCGGGAACATGTCCGGCGCCAAGCGTAAACTTGTAAACACCGTCTCGTCAATTTTCTTCGCCGCGCAGACGGCGGCCGCCTTGTCGAGCATGACATCCAGAGACGTCAGATATTGTGTGAACACGGGCACGGAGGCCTGATACATCGAGAGCGTCATGAGAACCTTTGTAGGTTTGTGTTGCGAAGGCGCCAGATCAGACACGAGTGGATCAGACACGGGTCACTCAGACACGGGCCGACCTTGCGCGGCGGCGGACCACAGCATGCGCCGCGCAACAGGGCAAATGCCGCCGACGTGTGAGTGCAGAATTTCCCTCTCCCCGTAAAGGACGGGGAGAGGGAGCTTCATCCGGTTGCTTGCTAAACCATGCCCAAGCGCTTGCGCTCGGCGGCCAACTCTGCCTCGTCCCAATAGCCGATCAGGATACCGCCGCGGAATGCACTCTTGTTGACGCCGTAAGCCTCGATTTTTGCGTCCGGCATGGTGATCGCATTGTGTCCGGTCAGCGACCAATGCACCAGCGCATCATAGAGACGCTTGCGCACGTCGGCGTAGTCTGGGTGTGCGCCGAGATCGATGAGTTCGTCGGGGTCGCTCTGGAGGTCAAACAGCATCGGCCGAAAGCCGACAGCGTGCATCAATTTGTAACGCCTGTCCGCGACCATGAAGAGGCGACAGTCGCGCAGCGGCTGATCCAGCGTCAGCCGCGGCTCCTGCATGGCATAGTCATATTCCGAGAACGCGAATTCGCGCCACTTAACCGGTGTTTCGCCACGCAGCAGCGGCGCAAGTGAGCGGCCCTCGAGGATGTGTGACGGTGGTGTGCCGCCAAAATACTCGAGGAACGTTGGCGCCAGATCAATGGCCTCGACGAGCGCGTCCGACTCCGTGCCCCGCGTCGCATCTCCCGCCGGCGTTGGATCGTAGATGATCAGCGGCACCTTCACACTGCAATCGTGAAACAGGTCCTTCTCGCCCATCCAGTGATCGCCGAGATAATCCCCGTGGTCAGACGTAAAGATGATCATGGTCGTCTCGGCGAGGCCCTCCTCTTCGAGGAAAGCAAACAGGCGGCCGAGGCTGTCGTCGATCTGCTTGATGAGACCCATGTAGGCTGGGATGACCCTCTCCCGCACCCCTTGCTGGGAAAAGTTCTCAGACACGCGCATGTCCATGAAGGCCTTGAAGACAGGATGCGCGTTGGCGCGTTCGTCATCGCTGCGCACGACCGGTGGCATCGGCGCGCCTTTATACATGCTCGCATAAGGCTCCGGCGCGATGTAGGGCCAGTGCGGCTTGATCAACGACAGATGCAGACACCAGGGCCGCGGATCAGATTTGGCTTCGCGCATGAAATCCATGGCGCGGCGGGTCATATAGGGCGTCTCGGAGTGCTCTTCGGGCACACGCGCCGCCTTGTCGGCATGTACCAGCATCCAGCCATTCTGCAGGTGGCCGTCAGCGTCGGCGCCCGAGTTGGCCCAGTGTTCCCACGGGTTCGCCGCATCGAACCCCTGCGCGCGCAGATAGGCATCATAGGCCGGACGTGGACGATTGTCCGGATGCAGTCCGTCGTCCCGCTCATAGGGCTCAAAACCACATTCCGAGACGTGCACGCCGATGATCGACTTTGGGTCGATGCCAAGACGCGCGAGGCCTTCCTGATCGGCGATCATATGTGTCTTGCCGACCAGCACATTGCGCACGCCGATGGCCTTCAAGTGATCGCCCAGCGTCGGCTCGCCCGCACGCAACGGCCAGCCGTTCCAGTGCGAGCCATGGCGGCTCATATAGCGGCCGGTGTACGTGCTCATGCGCGAGGGGCCGCAGATCGGCGATTGCACATAGGCGCGCGAAAAACGCACGCCTCGCTGAGCCAGCCGATCGATGTTCGGGGTCTGTAAGGCCGCGTCCCCATAGCAGCTCAGGTAATCAAACCTGAGCTGATCGCACATGATGAAGAGGATGTTCTTTTTCTGCGTCATAGACTTTTTCTGCATGATGGGCCGCACAGTGGCGCATCTGCCGCCGACACCGCAAGGCGGCAATCTCGGCGAGGCTCACACATCAGCAAACACGCGCCCCGTGCTGCGTCCCCAACCGATCCTGACGGCAGCGCCTACATCGGGCAAGGGCTGATCGGGCCGGTTTGGCACCTGCACCACGACGCGTTCAGCAGGCGTCAGCCGCACATGCAAATCAACCTGCGCCCCGAGATAAGAGACGAACTCCACCGTCCCCTCGAATGTGTTGTCCAGAGCGGGCGCACCAGCATCGAGCAGCGCCATGCGCTCCGGCCGGAGCGCCAGTGACGCCTTGCCTGTTGCGGCGCCCGCCTCACACGCAATCGCAAGTCCGCCCGTGGACACAAACCGCCCCGGCGCCTCGACCACGCCTTCGATAAACGTTGAGCGCCCGACGAAGTCAGCGACGAACTTGTCCGCGGGACGTTCGTAAAGATCCTGTTGCGTGCCGATCTGGCGAATGCGCCCCTCGCTCATCACCACCAGCCGATCAGCCATGGTCAGCGCCTCTTCCTGGTCATGTGTGACCATGACGGTTGTCAGGCCGAGCTTCTTTTGCAGCTCGCGGATTTCAACGCGCACATCCTGTCGCAACTTGGCATCCAGGTTAGACAAGGGTTCGTCGAGCAGCAGGATATCGGGCTGGAACACAAGCGCGCGCGCGAGCGCAACGCGCTGTTGTTGTCCGCCCGACAACTGGCGCGGCAACCGTTCGCCCAGATGCTCAAGCCGCACCAGCCGCAACGCCTCGGCGATGCGCGGGGCCATATCGGCCTTGGGCACCTTGCGCATTTCCAAGCCGAAGGCGACGTTGTCATTCACCGTCAGGTGCGGGAACAGGGCGTAGCTTTGAAACACGAGGCCCGCATTGCGCTTCCACGGCGGCAGTTCCGTAATTTCGCGACCGCCAAGACGCACGCTCCCCGATGTCGGCTCGATGAAGCCCGCGACGATGCGCAGTGTTGTGGTCTTGCCGCAGCCGGATGGCCCAAGCAGCACGAGAAACTCGCCGTCGGCGACGTCGAGCGTTACGTCGTCGGCGGCTCGCGTGGAGCCATAAAGCTTCGAGACATGAGACAATTCCAGCCGTGCCATGCTTTCCCCTGCAGCCGCCGCGTCGCAGACTTGCATGACATCGGCGCGTTGCCCAGCTTCCGTTTGCTTGCGTTTGACGGACGCTGCCGCAAAACGCGCCCCAGGGCGGGGCTCGCGTGCAGCCTGACCTCCAGCCATCGACCTTGACAGGCCCGGGCGCGGGCTCGACGCTGTCCAACGTGTCGTTTTGGAGCCGCCATGCCGTCTGTTCATCCCCACCCCCTGAAGGGGCCGAACCGGTTCAAGATCGGCGTCTTCTCGACCAATGCGGACGGCGGGCTTGCCATCACGGACGTACCCGAACGCTGGCGCGCCGGGTGGGATGACAATCTGAACGCGGCCGGCATTGCTGACCGGGCTGGGATTGAGTTCCTGTTGCCGATCGCGCGTTGGAAGGGTTTTGGCGGCAAAAACCGTGTGCGAGAGTGGTCGTTCGAGACCTTCACCTGGGCTGCTGGCTTGGCGTCGGCGACCAAAAGCATCGCCCTGTTCATGACCGTGCACGTGCCGCTGGTACACCCACTGTACGCGGCCAAGGCCCTGGCAACGGTCGATCACATCAGCCACGGACGCGCGGGCCTGAACATCGTGTGCGGGTGGAACCCGGCTGAGTTCGCCATGTTCGGCGTCGGCCTTGGCAACGAGGCCTATGTGCAAGCGGCCGAATGGCTCGAAATTGTCACACGCTGCTATGGCTCGTCGGAACCGTTCGATCACACGGGCAAGTACTATAACCTGAAGGGCGTCGTCAGCCGTCCGGCGAGCCTGCAGATCCCCCGCCCGGTGACCATGAACGCCGCGTTCGGCGCGCCCGGCCGCGACTTTGCCGCAGCCAATTGCGACTTCCTGTTTTCGAGCTTTTCCGAGATCGAAGACGGCCGCCGCCACATCGCCGACATCCGCGAGCGCAGCCGCAAGGTCGGCCGCGATGTCGGCATCTACACGGTTTGCCACGTGGTTGCGCGCGAGACGCAGAAAGAGGCCGACGACTACTACGAGCACTACGCCGCCACGCACGCCGACCACGCCGCCGTCGACCAGCACATGGCCAGCAAGCAGCAGTTTTCCAAATCCCACGATGCCAAGGCCTACGACCTCTATCGCAAGCGCTTTGCGGGCGGCGCCGGGTCATTCCCGCTGGTCGGCACGCCTGAAAAGATCGTTGATGACATGCTGGCCATCTCGAAAGAGGGCTATGCAGGCGCGGCCCTGTCGTTCGTCAACTACACCTATGACCTGCCGTTCTTCTGCGACCGCGTTCTGCCCCTCATGAAGCAGGCTGGCCTGCGGCTGACGTGACCCAATATACGCCCCAATAGGGCGGAAATAGTCCCGGCAGGCGCGACGGAAAACGCGCGCCCCACCGTTTGCCTCCCTGAGACGGTTGCCCGGATGGGAAGACCGAAACGGAGAAGATCATGAGCAAGAAGAAAGTTATCGCCGCAGTCGCCCTGGTCGCGCTCGTCGGCGCCGCCGTCACAGTTGCAGCCCAAGGGCATCGCCAATGGCGCCAGCACGGCTTTGATCACGATGCGTTCCACGGTCGTGGCATGCGGCTCGGCATGGGACCGCGGATGGGAGACGGCGACGGCATGGGCGATATGCGCGGGCGTCGGGGCATGTTCGGCCGCGATCTGACCAAAGACGAGTTCGACACGCGCCTGCGCGAGCGCTTTGCGCGTTTCGACAAGAACGGCGACAACATCCTCGATGCCACCGAGATCGAGGCCGCCGTCGGCGAGCGTGGCCGTATGGGTCGCGGTGGCCGCTTCGCGCGTGACGCTGACAGCCAGCCAGGTCAACCAGGGCAAGCCGGCCCGTCTGGGCCAAATCCGTCTGGGCAAGTGGGCATGAGTGCTCAACCGCCGGCCCAGTTGATGCTGCGCCGGCTCGGCGCCGACAAGGACGGCAAACTGACCAGGCAGGCGTTCCTGGATCGCGTGAAGGCGCGCTTTGCTGAAGCCGACCTCGACAACGACGGCAAGATCACCGACGCCGACCTGCCACCGATGATGCGCGGCCGCGGGCTGATCACGGCTGAGGGCATCAGGAACAGCCGCAACCCGATGTTCCGCTTCCTCGGCGATGTCGAGGTGAAGGACGGCACGATCACGCTCGATGCTGCTCTCGCGGCTGCGACCAAGCAGTTCGAGCGCATGGATCGCAACAAGGACGGCGTAGTCGAGCAGGCAGACTTTGCGGCCATGCGCAAAGAGATGACCGATTATCAGGTCAAGCGCTTTGTGCACCGCTACGGTGGCGACAAGGATGGCAAGGTCACCAGGGAGCAGTTTTTCACCAAGGAGAGCCAGCGCTTCGCTGAGGGCGACATCAACGGCGACGGCGTCATCGACCGCTCTGAGACAGGTGGCCGTCCGGGCTTCGGCCAGCGCATGCGTGAACGCTTCATGGGGCCCCGTGGCCCTGAGGGCGCGCCCCAGGGCGGACCTCCGCCCAAGCAGTAACGACGCCAACCCGCGGGCTCGACGCCATGCCGAGGACGAGGCAAGACAATAGCGTGCCTCTCCGCGCTGACCGGCTTGGTGTTGAAGCCAACGCTGCGTCGGTGCGGAGATCGGCCTTTGCCGTAGTGGAGCTTGCACGCGTGCCGGATGCCGCAGCCCCTCGTTCGCCGCCTTCAGCACAGAATGGGCCGCCTGAGGAGGTTGCTCTGCTGGCTGCAAGTGCAGCGGGTGATCAAGGCGCGTTTCGCAAACTGGTCGCCATGCATCTGAGCGCCGCCGTATCTATTGCGCGCGGCATGCTGGGTGATGGCACGGAAGCCGAAGACATTGCGCAGGAGGCGTTTTTGCGCCTGTGGCGCAATGCGGCGACCTTGGAACTCGGCCCCTACGGATTGAAGCCCTGGCTGCGCCGCGTGGTGTCGAACCTCGCCATTGATCGCATCCGGGCAGGGCGCAAGACCACCGTGACAGACGAGTTGCCCGAACAGCCGGTGCGGGCGGTGCAAGGCGACAACCTTGAAGCCGCTGACCTGAAAGTTCGGGTTGCAGCGGCCTTGCAGACATTGCCGGAACGTCAGCGGGCGGCCCTGGTGCTGTTCCACTTCGAAGAGCTGAGCCAGATCGAAGTGGGCGAGGCCCTCGGCATTTCGGATGAAGCCGTGGAATCACTGCTGTCGCGTGCGCGCCGGAGCCTGCGAACGTTGTTGAAGGACGACTGGCGCACCTTGATGCCGGACGGGCCGGACTAAGACGGGCCGGACTAAGACGGGCCGGACTAAGACGGGCCGGACTAAGACGGGCAGGACTAAGACGGGCAGGACTAAGACGGGCAGGACTAAGACGGGCCTGACTAAAGTGGGCCTGACTGATGAGGCGGTTAGCCAGAGTGCACGACGAGCCTGTTGAACGACCGAACTGCTGATACACGAGAACGGTCGGGATCTACCCGACGGGAGACGACGATGAGCGAACTGGAGCACAAGCGCCGCGCAGGACCTGCCACGGATGCCGAGGTGGCTGGCCGTCTGCTTGCGGTCGCAAAGCCGCAAGGCGACGCGGCGCGCGAGGCCGATTTGCTCGAACGCATCATGGCGTCAGCCGAGCGTACGCCGCGCTTGGCAAGCGTCGCACCTGCCTCTGAAGCGCCCAAACCACGAACAGAAGCTGTTCCAGCCGCAGCCACACGCGTCGCCCCTGCGTTTGCCCGCCGCGTGGCGCCGCGCCGTGATGTGTGGGCTGCCGCCGGCGCACTCGCCGCATCGTTGGTGATCGGACTTGTCGCCGGCCAGATGTCGCTGCCCAATGCAGCGGTGCACCGCCTGGCCGAGGTCTCGGGCGTGTCTCTGACTTCTGCGACGCACGACGTCGCAACGGTATTGGCCGCCGCCGAATTTGGGGATGACGACTGATGGCCGATACTGCTGATAACGCTGTGCCCAAGCGCCGGTCATGGCTGAAGTGGATGCTCGTCGCCTCGCTCGCGCTCAATGTCCTGATCGCAGGCGTCGTCATTGGCGCCATCGTTCGAGGTGGCACCTCCGGCGGGCGCGGCGCGCCGCAAAACGTCATCGGCTATGTCATGAGTTTGCCAGCCGACCGTCGCCAGGAACTCATGCAGCGCAGCGCCAACGTGCGTCCCGAGTTGAGGGCATTGCGCCAGCAGGTCCGTGCCGCCAATCGCGAGCGACTGGCGGCCTTGACCGCGGAGCCGTTCGACCGCACCCGCTATGTCGCGGCCCAAACCCGTCAGATAGAGGCAGAGACCAAAATTCGCATGCTCATGCGAGATATCGTGGCCGACACGGCAGCTGGCATGTCGCTCGATGAACGTCGCGCGTTTCTGCGCTGGCGCCCCGGCTTCCGCAACACGCCGCTTGAGGCCGAGGACGCCGATCCCGCCAAGAAGCCTTAGAACCGGCCCGTAGAACCGGCCCGTAGAACCAGCCCGTAGAACCAGCCCGTCGCGACCAGATTTCGCGAGGGGCTACTCCTGCCTTGAGTGCGCAGGTTTCGCAAATGCCGCCGAAGCCGCCGCACGTTCTTTCGTTCTTCGATTTTCTGCATTCCGAGAAAGCAGACGCAGCGCAATTCGTCGCCTCACCCAAGGTATGCCGACAGGTATCCGGTTCAAGCGTGGTACCTTGGCATGGACGGTCGGCTCTGACCCTGAGCGGTCATCCAATCCCCAACGTCGGTGTCCCGGAATTTGTCACGCCCTTCGCGTGACAAATATCCGGGATCTTCCCCGCCCGGATTGGTATGATAGCATCTCAGGATGTCGGACTTCTTCGCTAAGGTGTTCTTTGTCTACATGACGGCCAGCGGGCCTCGCGGCGTCATCTATGTCGGCATGTCCAGCGACTTGATCTTGCGCGC
>JANMGQ010000188.1:0-1691 GCA_031374735.1 Hyphomicrobiaceae bacterium
TCGCGATCAATCTTGGCGTTGACCCGCGCAAATCAGATCAGGTGGTTCGCGGCGCGACCACGCTGCCGCACGGTTCTGGAAAAGTGGTTCGGATTGCTGTGTTCGCACAAGGCGAAGCGGCCGATCGCGCGCGAGAAGCAGGCGCCGACGTAGTTGGCTTCGAAGACCTGGCAGACAAAGTCAAAGCCGGTGAGCTTGATTTTGATGTTGTCATCGCAACACCTGACGCGATGCGCATCGTCGGTCAGCTTGGCCGTGTTCTCGGCCCGCGTGGACTCATGCCCAATCCGAAAACTGGAACCGTCACGCCCGATGTTGTAACGGCAGTAAAGAACGCCAAGTCCGGTCAACTGCAGTTCCGCACAGATAAGGCGGGCATCATTCACGGCAGCATCGGCAAGGTTGGTTTCACTGCCGTGCAGCTGAAGGAGAATCTTGAGGCGGTCCTGAGCGACCTGCGCAAAGCCAAGCCTGCATCGGCCAAAGGCATCTACCTGCAGAAGGTGACGCTTTCAACGACGATGGGTCCCGGGGTGCCTGTCGATCAAGCCAGTCTTGAGATCTGAGCAGGCCGCGCCCCACCGCAGACGTCAGATCCAGAATGAGGACGAACGCAGAACGAATAGAAATTTCGGGGTGAGGCAGTAACGCATCATCACCCCGATTGGCTTCTTTGGTGTGCCGGAGCAACCACTCCGTGCCCGTCAAAGACCGTAGGCCCGGGCAGAACGACCCCACCTTGAACAGTGGCTCGTGATCGTCAGGTTAATGCGACGCAAGTTGCGCCTACGCAGACGGCGGGTTCCCTTCGGGACCCGCAAAAACTGAACGCAGACATCAGTCGGCGTTTTTCAGGAGGCAATACGAGTGGCTTTGCAACTCGAAGACAAGAAAGCAATTGTCGAGGAAGTGAAGATAGCGGCAGCTACAGCGCTGTCTGCCATCGTCGCTGACTACCGCGGTTTGACCGTGGCGCAGATGACGAGGCTGCGGACCAAAGCACGCGAAGCCGATGTGTATGTGAAGGTTGTTCGCAACACACTGGCTCGACGTGCAATGGAAGGCACTGAGTTTGCCTGTCTGCATGAGGCGCTTGCAGGTCCAACGCTGTTGGCGTTGTCCCGCGGTGACCCAGGTGCTGCAGCGCGACTGCTGAAGGACTTCGCCAAGGATCACGACAAGCTGTCTGTGCGAGCAATCGCGCTGGGCGGCAAGTTGCTCGGTCCGGACCAGCTGGAAGCGGTGTCCAAACTTCCGACGCGCGATCAAGCATTGTCGATGTTGTTGAGTGTGATGCAGGCGCCGGTTGCGAAACTGGCCCGAACGCTCAACGAGATCCCCGGCAAGCTGGTCCGCACACTCGACGCAGTACGTGAACAGAAGCAGGCCACCGCCTGACGGCGTTCGGCCCAATTTTCGATTCGAGGTAGAAATAAATGGCACTTTCCAAAGACGACATTCTGAATGCCATCGCGGCAATGAGCGTGATGGACGTAGTTGAGCTCGTCAAAGCAATGGAAGAGAAGTTCGGCGTGACCGCCGCGGTTGCAATGGCTGCGGCACCCGCAGCAGCGGCGGCCGCAGCGGTTGAAGTCGAAGAGCAGACAGAGTTCACCGTAATTCTTGTCGCAGCAGGCGAAAAGAAGGTCAACGTGATCAAAGCCGTGCGTAGCGTCACCACTCTTGGCCTG
>JANMGQ010000223.1:0-26978 GCA_031374735.1 Hyphomicrobiaceae bacterium
CGCAGAAGCGGCAGGCGACGCACGCGCCTCGCGCCAAGGCACAGGTGCCCAGCCGCTGCTGATCCTGGCCGCGCTGGTCGCGGTCTACATTGTGCTCGGCGTGCTCTACGAGAGCTTCGCGCATCCGCTGACCATTATCTCGACCCTGCCGTCTGCGGGGCTGGGTGCGCTCGTCGCCTTGCAGCTGATGAACATGGAATTCTCCATGGTCGCCTTCATCGGCGTCATTTTGCTGATCGGCATCGTCAAGAAGAACGGCATCATGCTGGTCGACTTCGCGCTCGATGCCGAGCGCACCCGCGGCCTCTCCCCGCGCGACGCCATTTACGAGGCCTGCATCGAGCGATTCCGGCCGATCCTCATGACCACGCTGGCAGCGTTGCTCGGCGCTGTGCCTCTGGCGATGGCTGCGGGTCCGGGCTCATCGCTGCGCACGCCCTTGGGCGTGTCGATCATCGGCGGCCTGCTCGTGTCACAGGTGCTGACACTGTACACAACGCCCGTCATCTATCTCGCGCTGGACCGGCTGCACCGCCGTTTGTGGGGCGGTAGCAGCGCTGTCCGCCTGGCGGCGCCTGCACCAGCCGAATAGCGCCTCAAGGCGTGGTTCGAAGCCTACGATCACGCGGCGCGACGGCCGGCGTTCAGCCGCTTGTCAGCTCGCCGAAACATCTATAGGACGCGTTCCTGTGGGGCCGGTAGCTCAGTGGTAGAGCACGTGACTTTTAATCATGTGGTCGTCGGTTCGACCCCGACCCGGCTCACCATAATATCAATGGCTTGCGTAAAGCGCGTGAAAGCTTGAATTTCGCTCCGGTACAGCTCCGGTACAGCTAAATTTGCCCGGCGACCGATCCGTCGCAACGACCGTTGGGGCATCTGACCACCCGATCGGGGCAAGCTCACGCAACATCAATGCCGCGCATCAGTGCGGGGTCTCCCGATGATGAAACCTTGACCGCGGGCGAGCGTATCTGGTGTGTGTTGAGCCTCAAGGCTCGATCAGATGGCCGCAGTCTTGGGAGACCTCATATGCGCCTTGCACTCAGTGCCGCAGCCAGCCTTTTGGCCATGACAGCCCCGCTTTTCGCCCAGGCCACGGACGATTATGCCAAGTGGCCGCTGCTCACCGCCGAATTTGAAAGCACGGGCGGCGGCGGCATCATGATCCGCGGCTATGATCCCATCGTCTCAGACGGGACCTGTAAGACCAATTTTACCGCGCACGAGCCCGGCGCGAATGGCAAAGTCTATGCAAACGCCGTGACGTTCGACGCAACCAGCGTCCAGGGCGGTGTTTTGTGCGCCAATGGCCGTTGGCGTGCGCTCGATGGCAGCGCGACCGGCACAACGCCGCTGCAGGTGTTCATCAAGGACGGCATCAAGCGCCGCTCGCCCTGATAGAGGCCACACACCCGCACCCTTGCGGCTGACGACATGGCCCCCTATTTCGCTCGTGTGCGAGGCTGCGTTCATAGGAACTGCGCCGGCGCACGAGGACAACCGATGGCCACTTCGCCTCCCAACGCGACACGCGCCTCACCTTGGGCGGACCGGAAAGCGCCGACGTTGGATGATTTCGAGCTGCTGGCCCGCGACGCCTGGGACGGCTTGCCCCAACACTTCCGTGATCTGTGCCAAGGGGTCGTGTTTCAGATCCACGATTTCGCCGATGACCAGGTGCTCAAGGACCTCGAAATCGAAAGCCCCTTCGATCTGATGGGGCTCTATCACGGCGTCCACATCGGCCACAAAGACGCCTCCAGTCTGCCGCAGGGGCCCGACTATGTGTTCCTCTACCGGCGCGCGATCCTCGACTATTGGATGGAGAACGACGAGGCACTCGGCCATCTTGTGACCCATGTTCTGGTGCACGAGATCGGCCATCATTTCGGGCTGTCGGATGCGGACATGGAAGCGATTGAGGCCGAGGCGGCGCGCGACGAGGACGCGTGACGGCCCGGTTGGGCTGAACAGGGTGTGATCGAAAGTCCGACCGTCCCCACAATTGGCCCCTTGATCCCTTGAGTGTGGGCACGGCTGCAGCTACACGATGCGTGTGACCGAAATGTATGCAACGTCGTCGGGCGGCGATGTGGGCATCGAAAATGAGCCGTAACGCCGGGGCGGACGACGTGGTCTTAAGGCACGCTTTGCGATCAGGGCTCGGACGCGCGGCAACGACCGCGGTTGCACTGTTTGCATTTGTCACAGCGCCGCATGCAACGGCCGGGCCGACGCCTGAGGAATATTCCGCGCACGTCGGCAACGCACAGATCGTGCAATCTGGCGACCTGCGCCTGGACGGTCGGCGCGTCTATTGCGGGCAGAGACCGACGGTTCTCGATAACACGCTCGACGACTACGGCGCCGCCTATCCCGGGTTTCTGATTTTGAACCCGAAGCTGATGAACAAGGTGTCCACGCCGGTAAAAATGTGGATTTACGCGCACGAATGTGGCCATCAATTCCGCGGTCCAGACGAAGAAACCGCCGACTGTTTTGCCGTCCAACGCGGCAAGCGTCAGGGCTGGCTGGACGAGAACGGTCTAGACGAGGTGTGCAAGTTCATATCCCCGGCGCGCGGCGACAGCATGCACTTCTCTGGCTCTCAGCGCTGTGCCCAGATGCGCAAATGCTACGCCGATCCCTCGGTCCGTTGAAGCCGCCGTATCTGTAGGCCAGCTCGGTTACGCCAGCGCAGGCGTCAGCCGCGGCGGTACGGCACCCAATGGCGATCGCGCGTTGTTACGGCATCCACACTGACAACCCGTGTGCCCGGTTGACGCCGCTCGCCGATCCAGGCGACGCGGTCTTCAGGTTGTACCACCGTCTCGACCATCAGTACCCGCGCGCCCGCCGCGCTCGACGTCTGGCGCGTGACGACGCCACCGGCAACGACAGCGTTGAGCAGCGGTTCGAACAGATCGAAGGTGTCGATCGGTTGCGCTTCGTAGGCCTCAGGTCCGAATTGGATATCGAAGCTCTGCGTGTCGCGATGCAGAATAAGTTCGACCGCGCAGGCGTTGGCCGCATGCGGTGTGAGGCTCAACCGCCAGAAGTGCCCAACTCGCTCGAGCGTGACGTGCGCGCAATCGCGATGCCGATCCGTCCACGCATCGAGACGGGCCGTCGCAGCTTCGAACGCCAAGCGGAATTGATCGTCTGACTGCACAGCGGCCTCGTCGAATCACACACTCTGACGTGCAATCCTTCCGGCAGAACCAACGCGCAGGCAACGGGGCAGACGCGCGCCTGTTCAACGATCTTTAGGGGCAATCTTGATTTTGCGGAGCAAACTTGACGCCCGCCGCGTGATGGCCGACGCTCTCGTCCTCAGCGCAAAGGGTCGGGGCCATGACGTCATATCTGTTCAAGAACTTCGAGATGCTCGATCCGCACATGGATGCGCTGCAGGGCGGGCTTCAGCTCCTCGTCGAAGGCAACACGATCAAAGACGTTGGCAAGACCATCACGTCAGCCAACGCGACGGTCGTCGATTGCGGCAAGAAAACCCTGATGCCGGGCCTGATCGACAGCCACGTGCACGTGACGCTGTCGGAGGTGTTCATCCGCCAGCTGGAAAACATTCCGCTCACGCTCATGACCGCGCGTTCGGCGGATCTCATGAAGCGCATGCTGGATCGCGGCTTTACCAGCGTGCGCGACACGGGCGGCGCCGATTGGGGCCTGCGCGAGGCGACCGAGAAGTGGCTCATTCCCGGACCGCGGCTGTTCATTGCCGGCAAGGCGCTTGGCCCCACGGGCGGACACTCGGACGGGCGTCGTAGAACCGATGGCGGCGGCCCCTGCCACTGCTGCAACGCCATGCGCTTTACCATGGGCGTCGCCGACGGCGTTTCCGATGTGCGCCGCGCCGTGCGCGAAGAGATGCGCCAGGGTGCGGATCATATCAAGATCATGATGTCTGGCGGCGTCGCCTCACCTTACGACCCGCTGCATTCCATGCAGTTCTCGCCCGACGAAGTGAACGCCGCCGTTGAGGAAGCGCACGCCTTCGGCCGCTATGTCTGCGCGCACGCCTATACACCCGAGGCCATCACGCGTGCCGCACATGCCGGCGTGCGCACCATCGAGCACGGCAATCTCGTTGATGAAGCCAGCGCCAAGCTGATGGCGTCAAAGGGCATGTATCTGGTCGCCAATCTCGTCACCTACTTCGAGATGAAGGAAAAGGCGGCCGCCTTCGGCATGGGCCCGGAAATGCTTGAAAAGAACGACATCGTCATCGAGGGCGCGCTCCGCTCCCTCGAAATCTGCAAGCGGGCGGGCGTGAAGGTTGCCTACGGCACCGATCTGCTCGGCCAGCTGCAGGTCGAGCAGAGCCGCGAATTCCTGATCCGCTCGCAGGTGCAAAAGCCGATCGAAATCATCCGCGCCGCGACACTCATCGGCGCCGAGATCGTACGCCAGGAGGATAAACTCGGTTGCTTGAAGCCCGGCGCCTTTGCCGACATCATCGTTGTCGACGGCAATCCGTTGAAGGACCTTGGCTGCCTTCAGGGACAAGGCAAACATCTGGCCGCAATCATGAAGGATGGCCGCTTCTACAAGAACACGTTGCATTGAGGATGGCCGCGAACCTCATGACAGATGCCGAAATCCGCGCCTTTCTCACCGATCGCGCCTCACTGCCGCCGGCGACACTGCTGATGGGCTTCGAGCTGCTCGATTTTTCCGTGGATGGGGCCTGGGCGGAGGCGGCGTTCAACCCTCCGTACGCGATGATCAATCCGATCGGCGCCGTTCAGGGCGGCTATGTCACGGCCATGCTGGACGAGGTCATGGGCGTGGCCGCCTCGATCCACAAGCGCTTCGAGATCGTGGTGCCGACATTGTCGATCACGACCAATTTCTTCAAGCCGACGCCGATTGCGCGTGTCATCGGGCGTGGCGAAGTCGTACGCATCGGGGCGACATCGGCACACCTGCAGGGGTGGCTGCGCGATGAAGCGGGCGTGTTGCTTGCGTCGGCGACGGCGTCCGCGACAGTGCGCGCACATCCGCGCCACATGCGCGTCCGCTCGGGAGGCTGAGGCGGCTATGACGAGCGCCGATGTAACGAAGGCTGTCGACCTCGCCCTCGCAGGTGATTGGGACGGCGCACATGCCATCGTGCAGGAAGACGAAACCGATCGTTTCGCCTGCTGGGTGCATGCGGTGCTGCACAAGATCGAAGGCGATGCCGAGAACGCGCGCTACTGGTATCGCCTCGCTGGGCAGTTCTATGAGGCCTATCCGGACCCGAAGGCTGAACTCGCCGCCATCAAGGCGGCGTTGACCTACTGAAATGGTCGCCTGACAACGCCGGCATCACATCTACCAGCTCCCCGGCATCCAGCCCGCGCGGGCGGGATCGCCGAACAGCATGCTTTTGAGCAGGCCGCTGCGGTCGAAAGGCTGCCATCCGCCGTGGGGCTGCGACAGGCGATCGGCCACGGCGTACAGCGAACAGGGATTGACGCCGAGCCCGATGTGGCTGGCTTCGACTTCGATGTTCTCTGTGTCGCGCCGCTCGTGCGCGGCTTGCTGGCTGCACTCCCACGCGACAACGCCGTCTGTGCGGCTATAAATGGACGTCGTTGGCACAGGCGGGGCCTTGGCCAGGTTGTACATGGTCAGTCGCGTATCGGCCGTCTCGCCACTCGCCATCTCATAGACGCGCCATGCGTTGGTCGACTTCGGGTGCCCGTTGAAGGGCGTGCCGAGCGTGATCACCGAGCGCACGAACTCCGGCACCACTTTGGCGGCTTCGCGCGCATAGATGCCGCCGAGGCTCCAGCCGATCAGACTGACTTTGCGGCCGGTCTCCTTGTGCAGCTCGCGCACCTTGTCGAAGCAGGCTTCAATCTTGCCGCGTCCAGGGCCAAGATTGCGGCCGAGGTCCCAGCCGCGCGCATCATAGCCTTGGCCGCTCAAATACTGTCGCAACGGCGCCGTTGACATGTCGGACGCCACCAACCCTGGAAACACCAACACCGCGTGACCATCGCCACGCGGTGCTGATTTGAGGATCGGGAGTGCGAGGAGACTTGCACCGAACTCCCACGGCACCCGCAGTTCTAGCGCCAAGCGAAGTGCGCCCGGTGCTTGAGGGCGTCGACTACCTCTAGGATGTGCGCCCAAGGCGCTGGCTGCCGTCTGCATTGCGTGCTCCCACCCTCGCCCGACTCAGTCTCATTCAGTCTTATATATGAGCACATACATGCATAGATTCAATGCATGCGAAAGTTTGGGCATGCGAAAGTTTGGTATGCGCAACTTGCCAACACCCCTAACGCAATGCTGCATTCAAGCCTTCGCGGCTTCGAACAGTTCAATAAGATTGCCTGAGGGATCAATAACCAGGATCTGGCGGCCGCCAGGACCGGTGACGATGTCGTTGCGGAACAAAACGCCGGCGCTCTTCAATCTGGCAACCGCATCAGCCAGATCAGCCACGGACACGACGATGCGGGCCCAACCGCCGCCTGGCACGGGTTTGGCCCCATCCGGCATGGGTTTTGACGCCGACGCCATGGGGCCTGCGAGCCAAAGCGTGAGATCGCCGTGCTTGACGATGGCCATGGCGGGCCCGAACTGCTGCGAGACGGCAAAACCAAGGTGGTCCCGGTAAAACGCGAGTGCCGCGTCGACGTCGTTTACGATGTAGCGCACTTCGGCCATGGGCGATCTCCTTGCGATGGAGCGGGTTCCCTCTCGGACACAAAGATCGGGTATGCAGGTGCATTTGACAAGCTGCGGTGCGCCTCATACCCCGGGGCCGACGCGACAGTCCGAAGGCCCATCCCGTGAAACGCACCGCATCCATCGATCGCCGCACCAAGGAAACCGAGATCCAGGCGACCATCGATCTCGACGGCACCGGCAGCTATGACATCAAGACGGGTGTCGGCTTTCTCGACCATATGCTGGAGCAACTGGCCCGCCATGGCTTGATGGACATCACGCTGCGCGCCAAGGGCGATTTGCACATCGACTATCACCACACCGTCGAAGACAGCGGCATCGTGCTTGGGCAGGCGTTTGCCAAGGCGCTGGGCGACAAGATGGGCATCACGCGCTACGCCTCGCTGCATCTGCCCATGGACGAGACACTAACGCGTGTCGCGGTCGACGTGTCGGGACGGCCGTATCTGATCTGGAAGGTGGCATTCACGCGCGACAAGCTCGGCGACATGGACACCGAGTTGTTCCGCGAGTGGTTTCAGGCCTTTGCACAAAACGCCGGCATCACATTGCACGTGGAAAACCTCTACGGCGAAAACAACCACCATATCGCTGAGACCTGCTTCAAGGGGCTCGCGCGGGCGCTGCGCGACGCCGTCACGCTCGATCCACGCCAAGCCGGACGCGTGCCCTCGACGAAGGGCACTCTCTGACGGCCCTGCTAGACGGTGAATCCGCACCCGGTGGTGTTCAAATAGATCGCATAGAGTGACGTCTGCGCGGTGATGAACAGCCGGTTGCGCTTCAGCCCACCGAAGCACACGTTTGACACCATCTCGGGCACCTTCACCGTCCCGATGTGTGCGCCGTCAGGCGCGTAGCAGCGCACGCCTTCGCCCGTGGATGTCCACACGTTGCCGTGCACGTCGCAGCGGAAACCGTCGAAGAAGCCAGCGTCGGAGATGGCGAAAGTGCGCGGTCCGCTGACCGTGCGGCCGTCGGATTCAACCGCATAGGCCGTGATCGCGCGCGGGAGGCCGTCGACATGCGAGGCGCCGGTATCGCTGACGTAGAGCGTGCGCTCGTCGGGCGAGAAGGCGAGGCCATTCGGGCGCACGCGATCCATGATGACAGCGCTCACTGCCCTGCTGACGGGATCGAGACGATAGACGTTGCTGGCGCCGATCTCAGACGCGGCCGAGTCGCCCTCGTAGTTGCTGTCGATGCCGTATGTGGGGTCGGTGAACCAAATGCTGCCGTCGGACCTGACGACGACATCGTTGGGCGAGTTGAAGCGTTTGCCATCGATATGCGTTGCCAGCATCGTCACCCGGCCATCGTGCTCCGTGCGCGAGACGCCACGGCCGCGATGCTCACACGAGACGAGCCGGCCTTGCTGGTCGACCGTGTGGCCGTTGGTGTTGCGCGCCGGCTCGCGAAAGATCGAGGTCACGCCGCTCGTCTCGTCGAGGCGCATGATGCGGTCGTTGGGGATGTCGGAAAACACGAGGTAGCGGCCAGCCGCGAAATAGGCGGGACCTTCGGTCCAGCGCCCGCCCGTCCACAGCCGCTCGAGCTTGGCGTGGCCGATGATGAGAGCGCCGAAGCGGCGATCCAGGATGGTGTAGTCAGTCATGGCGCTCATGCGGTTTGGAGAGTGGACGCCGCACGCCCCACCCGGTTGGCGGGACGGCGTTGCCGGGATGCTTTGGGTCCGGGCCCCAGATGGCTTGATAGGTGTCGATGGCTTTGCCGCGCGCCTGCAAGGTTGACCAGAGCAAGATCAGCGCAAGCCACCAGAGGCCGAGCATGACGGGCATCCAGCGCGGCGCATTGACCAGCCACAAGCCTGAGGCGATCGCGACCATCGACAGCGCCAAGGCCACATAACCAAGGATCTTGTGCAGCCGCTCGAACAGGCGGCGTCGCGGTGTCATGTCGTAGTGATCGCCCGCGAGCGAGCCGTCCGGCCGCGGATCGGTGGGCCCGCCCTTACTGCCGCGCAGCCAGGCACTGACAAACTGCAGGGCGCACGTCGCGATGACGATCCAGCCAAGCCAGCTGTGCCAGGGCGACCCTGCGTGCAACGGTCGCCAGATTAACACCAGAGCGATGACCAGCAAGACAGCAGCCGTATATTGCAGCCCCTGATGCGCGTGCCACCACGCCTTGTTGTCGAGTTCATCAGGCCATTTCTGCCGCGACGTGATCTTGAAGAAGCGAGCGACGATCACGCCGAGCGGCAACAGCACGGCCCAGGCTGCCACCATCAGCCGCCCATGCCACGCCACGGCCGCATCAAGGTTGTGCGCGCGCGACGGGTCCATCGATGCCAGAAGCCAATCAAGCATTACGGCTGATATGCCTTCGCCATTTTCGACTGGATCGACTTCGACCAGATGACGTGGCCCGGCTCCTTGCCGCCGAGGATCGAGAGCAGCAGCGCCTCACCGTCCGAGACGTTGATGAACGTGCGCATGACGCCGGGTGGACAGCAGATCCCGTCGAGATAGTTCAAGTCGATATGCTCCTCGCCGTTGTCGCCCCAGGCCACGCGCCATGTGCCGGTCAGGCAGATGAAGGTTTCCTCGGTGTCGTGTGAGTGGAGTGCGGCGCCGTTGCCCGGCTCAGCGCGGATGAAGTCGATGTGATAGTTCTCAGCGGTTTCGACCTGCGGCTTGAGGTTCTCGTCCGCCGTGCCGCGGCCGAGTGCACCCATCAGGACGCGGTTGTGGCCGGGCATGACAGCATCGACGAAGGCGCGATCTGTTTGCGGCATCTGGCCGAAGCGGAACACATTCTTGAGCATGGCATCCCGCGTGATGGGCAATGACTTCGCGAACCACGCGCCATGCTCCGTGATCGTCTTGTCATGCACGATGTCGAGTTCTTTGCGGGGGTAGGGCATCGGAGGTCTCCTTCACTTGCGTTTCGGCCGATCGGCCCCAATCGCCTTGCGCCACACCTCGGCGCCGGTCAGCCTGATGATGGCATCCGTCCCCCAGTTCGCGAGCAATGCATGCCGGGCGTCATCGCTGAACGGACCGATTTCCCCGTAAATCAACTCCATCTTGCGTGGCAGACCAGCCTCGAAGAATTCGTCAACGGTGTATTTGCGCGGCTTACGTGGCAGGGGTTTGCGAAACTGGGGTTTGCGAAACTGGGGTTTGCGCATGGCGATCTCCGTCATCCCTTCACCGCACCGGCGGTGAGCCCGGCGATGATCTGACGTGCGGCCATGAATGTGAAGACTAGCGGTGGGATCGCGACCAGCACGCCGGCGGCCATCAGTTCACCCCAGTCGATGCCGGTGTCCTTGATGAAGAGGAACACGGCATAGGGCAGCGTGCGCGATGTGCGGCTGGTGAGGATCGAGGCGAGCACCAACTCGTTCCAGGCGATGCGGAACGTGAAGATCGCGGCCGCCGCGAGGCCCGGCTTCAACAACGGCAAAATCAACACGAAGAAGCCGCGAAACGGTCCACACCCATCGACAGCGGCGGACTCTTCCAGCTCCCGCGGCACCTGCTCGATGAAGCCATACAGCAGCCAGATCGTGAACGGCAGATTGAGCGCGACGTAGACGAGGATCAAACCGTTGAGGCCCTGCAAGCCGACCGAATTCCAGATGAAATAGATGGGCACAGCGAGAACGGCCGGTGGGATGGTACGCAGCAGCAGCGTGCCCATGGCGAGCGAACTGCGCCCCATGAACGTGAAGCGCGACAGCGCGTAGGCGCACATGGTGCCAAGCGTCAGTGTCAGGAGTGTTGCGACCACGCCGACCAGGATGCTGTTGCCGACATAGCCGAGGAAGCGGCCTTCCAGGATGTTGCGATAGTTCTCCAGCGTCGGCAGGAAGAAAAACGAGAAGCCCTGATCAAAGATCTGCCGTTGCGTCTTGAGCGACGTGACCAGCATGACCGCAAGCGGCACCAGCACGAACGCCGCGAGTGACCAGGCGACGATCAACTGACCGGCACGTCCGGCACGACCGCCAACGCGGGCCACTTGAGCTGAGCCACTCATGAACCGCGCTCCACGTATGGTGTCTGACCCCGGTCAGACACCCGCAAACAGGTCTCGATGTGTGTGCTCGCCCGCGCGGAGGGAGCGGTGCTTTGGTGTCTGACCGAGGTCAGACACCCCGTCGCGGTCTGCCTCATGACGCCGCTCCGCGCTTGAGCGGGTTGTTGAGCAGCAGCAATCCCGCGCTCAGCAGTGTGGTGACGGCGAGCAGACACACAGATAACGCGGCTGAATGGCCCATGCGTTGCGTGACGAAGGCGCTCTTGTAGATGTGCAACGGGAACAGTTCGGTCGAGAGGCCGGGCCCGCCGTTGGTCATGGCGTAGACGACCTCCAGCCCGCGCAGCGCATCGATCAGGCGCATGAGTAGCGTGATCATTAGGATCGGCATCAGCAGCGGTAGTTTGATGTGCCAGATCACCTGCCACAGGCGCGCGCCGTCGATGCGGGCGGCCTCGACGAGCGAGCCGTCAAGACCCTGCAATCCCGCCAGCGCCATGATGAAAACAAACGGCGTGAACTGCCAGATGTCCGTGACGCAAACCGCCAGGAACGCGAGGCTGCTGTCCGCAAGCCACGCGGGCTTCCATCCGAACGGCGCCAGCCACGTGTTGATCGGCCCGGCGTTGGTGTCAAACATATAGCGCCAGATCAGACCGACGCAGACGGGCGCAATCATCATGGGCAGGATGAAGATGGTGCGCAGCGCACTCATGCCGGGGATCTTGCCCTCCAGCAGCAAGGCCAGACCGACGCCGATCGCGAGCTCGAGTGCCACAACGATGACAGCGAATTTCAACGTGACCAACATCGACTCGCGCACGGATGAATCGCCGAGCACTTCGGCAAAGAGTTTCAGCCCACGGAACAGCTGCGGCGACGGCGCCTCGCCGAGGCGCACCTCGTACACCGATAGCCGTAAGGTCTCGATGATCGGATAAAACAGCCCGACCGCCATCACGAGGATGGCTGGTAGCGCGAAGAGATACGGGATCCAGCGGCGTTGTCCGGCTTGGTTCATGAGCGCCCCGTTCCGTTTTCGACGTCAAATCACGGTTGCACTGCAACGGCCGTTCTTTCTCATCGACTGAGCCTCCCTCACCTGTCATGGCCGGCTCGACACGTTCAGCGTCGAGCCAGTTGCACGATGGGTGGCCGGCAAGAAGGGCCGGCCATGACAGTTGGGCTCGCCCGTTGGGTTCGACAGCTCGGTACGTGTTCGGCTAGACCGTCCGCTCACGTCTTGTAATAGCCCGCACGCTCGCAGATAGCTTTGATCTTGGCGGCGGCCTCCGTCATCGACGGCTTGATCTCGGCTTTGCCCGTGATTATTTCTGAGAGGTGGATGCCAAGCACCTTCTCCGAGATCTCCGTCCACTCGTTGATGATCGGACGCCAGTCTGGGTTCGCGATCTTGAGGTTTTCCTTGTAGATCTCGACGGGGTAGATCTTCTTCACGTCAGCATTGTCGAGCGTTGACATGCGCATGGGCTGGCCGCCTTGCGAGGCCGCCTTCACGTCCTGCGCCTTCGCCGTCATCCACTGGACGAACGCGAACGCGGCTTCCTTCTTGGCGGAGTTCTGCGGGATGGCCATACCGAAGCCACCGAGTTCGCCCGAGTATTTCGCGGCCTTCGGATGCAGCGCGTAGCCGACGGTATCGACGACCTTGGACTTGGCAGGGTCAGCCGCCGGGCCGAACACCGCAATCGAATCCAGGTACATGGCCGATTGGCCTTGTAGGAAGGCGTTCATCATCTGGCCGAAGTCGAATGCTGCACCGCCAGCCGGACCCGTGTCGATGATCTCCTTGAACACTTCGGTCGCCTTGATGGCCTCCGGCTTGTCGACCATCGGCATGTACTTGTCGTCGATGACGAGGCCGTCATAGGGCGTGACATGCAACAGCCAGCCGGCGGTGACCTGGTGGCCCGCCTGAGCGCGAGACGAGAGGCCACCCATGCCGGGCTCTTTGTCTTTGATGATCCGCGCGGCCTTCAGCATGTCGTCATAGGTGACGGGCACGGGTATATTGTGCTTGGCGAAGATGTCCTTGCGGTAGGCGAGCACGGAGCACTCGGCGCCGTAGGGGATGCCGTACAGTTTCGCGCCCGGGCCCGGCAGATAGCCACGCGGACCACCGACAAGGCCGAGGCCTTCGTAATAGCCCTTGATGATATCGCCGCGATCGTAGTCGGGCATGGCCAGTTCGGCGTTCTGGAACATCGGCTCCAGCTCGGTCAGGAACTTGCGCTGCACATATTCCGTCTTCCACATGATGACGTAGACGGCGACGTCGTACTCGCCTTGCGGTTTCGACATCTGCAGCACCTGCGCGTCTTTCAAACGCAGATAGGGCATCTCGTCGAGCTCGACCTTGATGCCGGTCGCGGCCGTGAATTCCGGTAGCAGCTTCTTCGCCACCGCATAGTGCGGATGCGACGGCCAGTTGACGACAATCGATTGGCCTTTGAGCTTGGCCCAGCCTGTGCCCTGCGCGCGCGCATAATAGGGCAGCGGCAGTGCGGTCATGGCGCCGGCCGCAGCGGCAGCTTTCAGTGCATCGCGACGTGTGATCGTCATGGACAACTCCTCTTGGGCGGACAGCATGGACGGCATCACGCCATCAGCTGCAGTTTCCTCGGTCAAACCGGTTCACAGCGCGCACGCCGCCCGGATTTTGTGTTATCGGTAACATACGATAGCATTGCGTCGTTCCGGTTGTCACCAGGAATTCGGCGCATAGGGCAGGGGTGAGCACAGCCATGCAGCGGATCAAAATGGCCGATATCGCGCGCGCGGCCGGTGTGTCGACCATGACGGTGTCACGCGCGCTGCGCCAAGATGGCCGGATCGCGCCGGAAACGCGCCGAAAAATCCAGCGCATCGCTCGCGATCTTGGGTATGTGCCCGATCGCATCGCCGCTGGTTTTTCATCTCGCAAGTCGGGCTTTGTCGGCGTCCTCGTGCCGTCACTCAACAACACGCATTTTGCCGAGACCGCCGCTGGACTGCAGAACGGCTTGCATCCAGCGGGGCTGCAGATGTTGCTCGGCTATACCAACTACGAAAAGGCGCAGGCGGAGCAGTTGATCGAGACCATGCTGGAACGCCGCCCGGAGGCGATGGTCGTCACCTATGACGATCACACACAGCGGGCGCGCCGTCTGTTGGTTGAGGCTGGCATTCCCGTCATCGAAATCTGGGAGGTGCCGCCAAAGCCGATCGGACATGTTGTGGGCTTCTCGAACCGGTCTTCGGCGGCCGCAATGACCCAGCATCTGATTGAACTCGGCCGGTGCAAGATCGGATTCATTGGCGAAGCAAACGATGCGGGCACGCGTGGCGCACAAAGGCGGCGTGGCTTTCTTGACGCGGTGCGCGCGGCCGGCCTCGACGACAGCAGGCTGTTTGCGACCGCCCCGCCGCCTATCGGCATGATGCAGGGACGCGACGCCATGGCGGCGCTGCTGGAGCGCTGGCCTGATACCGATGCCGTTTTATGCGTCTCCGATCCCTGCGCCTATGGCGCTGTCAGCGCTTGCCAATTGGCCGGCATTGGCGTGCCCGATCGTGTGGCCATTGCGGGTTTTGGCAATTTTGAGATCTCGCTGTGCTCGGTGCCGGCTATCTCAACGGTTGCGATCAGTGGTCTCGCGATCGGTGCTGAGGCGGCCAGCCTGATCCTGCGACTGCTGTCTGCCGAAGGGCGAACTGGCGCTGCGCCGCGAGAGACCATCCTGGTCGACACCGGTATCGAGATCCGAGGCAGCACTTCGCCAATAGACTAGCCTGCCTCGGATCGCCCGCAGTTACTTGCGGAAGGCTGCGACGATGTCCTCGCCATCCTTGCCGGCGCGCTTGAGCCAGCCGGCGGTCAGGTCTTCGCCAAACTTCTTGAGGCTTGCGGCAAAGGCCGGCGTTGGCGCCTCGACGGTCATGCCCTTGGCCTTCAGCTCGGTGATGTACCAACCGGCTTTCTCCTGGGCGATCTTCCAGCCGCGATCCTGAGCAATCTTGGCTTGTGCGAGCACGGCGTCCTGCTGGTCCTTCGGCAGGGCATCGAACACCGCCTTGTTCACGAACGTGATGTTCTTGGGGATCCAGGCTTGCGTGTCGTACCAGAACTTGAGGCTCTCCCAGACCTTGCTGTCATAGCCCGTGGAGCCCGACGAAATGAACGAGTTGACCACGCCCGTTGCCAAGGCTTGTGGCAACTCGGCGGCCTGGATGGTCACAGATTGCGCGCCAGCCAGTTCAGCAATGCGCGTGGTGCCGACGTTGTAGGAGCGGAACTTCAGGCCCTTCATGTCGTCGATGGTCTTGAGTTCCTTGGCGGAGTAGATGCCCTGCGGACCCCACGGCACGACGAACAGGATCTTCAGGCCTTGCGCCTCAAGCTTCTTTTCGATCGCGCCCTTCGAGACGTCCCACAACTTTTGCGAGTCCGCGAAGCTAGTCGCTAAGAAGGGCACCACGTCGATGCCGAACACGGCATCCTCATTCTCGTGGATGGAAATGAGCACTTCGCCCATCTGCGCCTGGCCCGTGACGACAGACTTCTTGATGTCGGGGGCCTTAAACAGGGAGCCGTTGCCATGCACCGTGATGGCCAACTTGCCGCCGGTCGCAGTTTCGACGTCCTTGGCGAACTGGACCAGGTTTTCGGTGTGGTAGTTCGAGTTGGAATATGCGGCGGGCAGGTTCCACTTGGTCTGCTGGGCCATGGCTGGGGCTGCGGCGAACAGCGCCCCGGCGGCGAGGCCTGCGAGCAGTGAGCGGCGGATCATGGAGGTATCCCTTCAAAAGACGGAGACGGTGGCCGGTCGGCTGGCGCGCCTTGTTCCAACGCGTTGGGCAAACCATACAGGACGCCGCAGTTGTTGCGGAAGGGGGCGTCGAGAAAGCCGGGGATCATCCCGACGCGCGAAGGGCGGCCGTCCGTCACAGGCACACGCATTCTACTGGACCGGGAGATGTGGGAGATGCTTGTCCATATCGCCCAGTGGCTCAGGAGAAGGCGTGAATGCCGACCGTCGATGGATTGACGCTACGCTCGGGCGTTACGCTGTATTTCGTGCGCCACGGTGAAACGGATTGGAATGCCTCCCAGCGCTATCAGGGACAGACCGACATCCCTCTCAACGATAAAGGCCGCGGACAGGCCGCCCGCAATGGTAAAGCGCTCGCGCATTATCTGGGCGCCTCCGCCAAAGACCTGCATTTCATTGCGAGCCCACTATCGCGTACCGTTGAGACCATGCGGATCGTGCGCCAAGGGCTCGGCTTGCCCGGCGATGACTTTGACCGTGATCCGAGGCTGAAAGAGCAGCACTTCGGCCATTGGGAAGGCATCGTGTGGGGCGACCTGCCGAAACTTGATCCCGAGGGTTTCGCGGCGCGCAAAGCCGACAGTTGGAACTGGTCTCCGCGCGGCGGCGAAAATTATCCGGCCTTGCAGACACGCGTGGAGCCCTGGCTCGCGAGCCTCCAGCGCAACACACTGGTGGTCGCCCATGGCAACGTTGGCCGGGTTATTCGCGGGTTGGTCTTGCGGCTCGACAAACACGTCGTGACCAAGCTCGAGGCGCCACAGGATCGCGTGCTGAAACTGGCCGACGGCGTTTCGGATTGGATCTGAGCCATGCGGCTCGCGCTCTACCAGCCGGATATCCCGCAGAATACCGGGACGATCTTGCGCCTCGCCGCCTGCCTCGGCGTGCCCGTCGATGTGATCCTGCCTGCAGGATTCGACCTCTCGGATCGCAAATTGCGGCGCGCTGGGCTCGATTACCTCGATCACGTCACGCTGGAGCGCCACGCGGACTGGGCCGCCTTCGACACGACGCGGCGCGCCGAGGGCCGACGGCTGGTCTTGTTGACGACCAAAGGCGCCGTCGCACACATCGACTTTGCCTTCCAGACCGGCGACACACTTTTGCTCGGGCGCGAATCATCTGGTGTGCCCGATCTCGTTCATGCCGCCGCAGACGCCCGCGTGCGCATTCCCCTGCAGGGCGGACTACGCTCGTTGAACATCGCCGTTGCCGCAGCCGTGGTGCTCGGCGAGGCCTTGCGCCAGACGGGTGGCTTTGCTGCCTTGAACCTGACCGCCGCTCCAACAAACGGACAAGACCCATGACCGCAGTCGATTACACCGTAGACGGCAAAACCTACGAAGGCTGGTACGTGTCGGCAAAAGCGGGCGCGCCCGTCGTCGTCATCGTGCACGCCTGGGGCGGCCTCGGGGACGGCGAAAAGGGCAAAGCTGCTAAAATCGTCGATAAGCTCGGCTATGCCGCCTTTGCAATCGATGGCTACGGCAAAGGCCAACGCGGGGGCACGCCGGAAAAGAACCAGGCGCTGATGAACCCGCTGCTTGCAGACCGTGCTGAGTTGCAAAAGCGCCTCGCCGGTGGGCTCGCAGCGGCCAAGTCAACAGCCGTCTCGAGCAAGGCCGCGGCCATCGGCTACTGTTTTGGTGGCCTGTGTGTGCTCGACATGGCGCGGGCCGGCCAGGATGTTGCCGGCGTCGCGTCGTTCCACGGCCTATTTAGCCCGGCCCCGAACATCCCGCGTCCCAAGATTTCAGCCAAGGTCCTCGTCGAACACGGCTGGCAAGACCCGATGGCAACGCCTGAGCAGGTGCTGGCACTTGCCCAGGAAATGATCGCAGCGGGTGCAGATTGGCGGCTCAACGCGCATGGCCGCGCCGTGCATTCGTTCACGACGCTTGGCGCCGCAAATCGGGCAGGTGGGGTCGAATACGATGCCGATGCCGACCGGCGCAGCTTCGCTTCGCTCAAAGATTTCCTCGGCGAATGTTTCTGAAACGACGACGCCGGCCTGCATCCGCGGACCGGCGTCGATACATGCCTACCGAGCACCAGAGCCGCATGCCTTTACTGGATTGCTTCGTCGGCCTTTTTCTTGGCGGCCTGATCGCGGCTGATCTTGTTGAACCAATCGCTCGACGTGTTCACGGCGACAGGTTTGCGCGGCGACACAGCCGGCTGCGGTTTTTGGCTCGGCTGTGCCGGCTGTATCGGTGTTGGCACGCCGACGGCTGCGATATGGGGAACCGGCTTGGCGATCTGCACCATTTGTGTGCCGGCTGATTTGCGTGCGGCGCTCTTGGCGGTTTTGTCGACGCGCTTGACGTGGGCGGAGATCGTCCGCTTGAGCTTGGCCGGAGCGGCAACAGCGACCTTGGCAGGGGGCTTGGCTGGGGCCTTGGCAACTGGCGCGACGAACGGCTTCACAGGTTGAGATTTGACGACAGGCGCCGTGACCATTGGCGCGGCAGCGGCTGTGATAAAGCGCGGAGGGAGCGACGGCTGACGCGGCATTGCGGCAAGCGGCCCACCGGTCGCTTGCATGACCCGGCGATCGTTTGAATCGCAGCCGGCAAGGCACGTGATGACGCCGCTGTCAGCGAGGGCTGGGGCGGCAGCGGGCGCGGAGACCGAAGCCTGGATCAACTTCGCATCTTGCATCGGGCCAACAACGCCCAGAATCGTAGCGGGCTTCAAAGGCAGGGCAACGACCGCGCGTGACGCACCGTCACCACAGCCGGCAACGCACGAAACCGTGCTCGGCGCGGCGGCCAGCGGCGTCACCGGCGCCGTATCGTGACGGTCGCGCAAATCAAGCAGATCAATTTGCGGCCTGCGGCTTGCCGGAGCGGCCTGAGGCGGTATGCGGTTCATGCCGGGACGCGGGCCAGACTGGGCCAACACAGACTGGGCAGACACCTGCCCTGGCAACAAAATCAAGGCGACAGCGGCACTCGCCACCCAACGCACGTCGACGCGACCCCACATGACCAACCCCTGGACACAAACCCATACCGAACAGGTTCAACATGCCTGAGCTTGGTAAATGTTTCGTCTTGTGACACTGCGATCACGTCGTAAAATCAATCCGTTGGTTCAAAATAGCTTACACAAAATCTTCACACACCCCGTTGTAGCCGCCGTGCAAGACCGACCAGCGCCGCTTGATCGGCATTGGCAAAAGCAACCCGCAGGAAACCATTCTGGCCCGACCCGCCGAAGAACGTGCCGGGTAGCGCAAGTATTCCCGCCCGTTCGGCCAGACGTCGCGCCACTTCTCGGGCTGCCATCGCGCCGAACGGGTGCGCCACATAGGCGAAATAGGCGCCGATGGAGCGAATGGCCCAGCCGTTGCTGCCAGCCATCTCAGCTGCGAAGGACGCGGCGCGCGCGACGATCTCGGCTCGGTTTGCTTCCCGCCATAGGCTGAGCGATGGGATCGCGTCGGTCAAAGCGATTTGGCCAACCCGAGGCGCGCAGATCTGCAGACAATCCAGCACCTTCGTGATCTCGGGCATGAGTTGCACAGGCGCGCGCAGCGCCCCGAGACGATGCCCCGGCACCGCATAGGATTTCGAGAACGAATACAGCTGCACGATCAGCGCGGCATAGTCGGGCGTGGACAACAGGTCGTGCGGCCTAGCCCCGGCGGCGTTCAGAAAATCACGATACGTCTCATCGAGCATCAGCCATGTGCGGGTCTCAACGGCGAGACCAGCGAAGGCGCGCAGTGTTGCGGTCGGATAAATGGCACCTGTCGGGTTGTTGGGCGTCACCAGGACGATGGCCTTGCAGGGCGTGCGGGCGAGCAGTGCCCGCGCCTCCGCAATATCGGGCACGAAGCCGTTGTCCGCCCGGCACGGCAGCGGAACAATGACATAGCCAAGCATCTTCAATGTCATCTGATGATTGAAGTACCAGGGCTCCGGCAGCATGACGGCGTCACCGGCCTTGGCCACCGCCATGAGGGCCGCGAAGAAGGCTTGATTGCACCCGGTCGTGATGGCGATTTCGGCGGGCGCAATCTCAGCGCCATAAACGTGTCCCGTATGCGCCGCATAGACCTCGCGCAGCGCGGTCTCACCCAGGATCGCGCCATAGGTGGCTGTTGCCGGATCGGCGGCGGCGCGCCCCAAGGCCGCCAGCATCTGTGGCGGGGGTGGCGACCCGGGTGCGGCCTGCGACAGATTCAAGATGGGCCCATGACGGCCGTCATAGTGATCGAGCCATGCGCGCGCCTCCGGGATGGGCGGCGTTCCCGTGTCGACGACAAGCGGATTGGCAGCGGGCGGATTGGCGACAGGCGACATGGCAACTCTTGCAGCAAGGGCGAAGCGCAGACAATGGACGTGATCTGTGTCACTGTGGGTTGTCAAACAGCTTGGCGACGCAGCGATACCCGATGACCGACGACATGCTTCTCGACACCCGCAAGGCCCACGCCCGTGCCTGGTTCGAACGTCTCCGCGACGATATCTGTGCAGCCTTTGAGACACTGGAGGCCGAGTTGCCGGCTGGCAGCCCCTTGGCCGATCGTCCCCCCGGTCGCTTCACGCGCAAGCCCTGGGAGCGCACCGACCACTCCGGCGCAAAAGGGGGCGGCGGCGTCATGTCAATGATGCACGGCCGTGTGTTTGAGAAAGTCGGCGTTCATACCTCCACTGTGCATGGCGAGTTCGCGCCCGACTTTCGCAACCAGATACCCGGCGCATCCGAAGATCCGCGGTTCTGGGCGAGTGGCGTTTCGCTGATTGCGCATCTGACCAACCCGCACGTGCCCGCCGTGCACATGAACACGCGCATGGTCTCAACCACCAAATGGTGGTTTGGCGGCGGTGCGGACCTCACACCCGTGCTCGACGCGCGGCGCACGCAAACGGATGCCGACACGATTGCTTTTCATGCCGCCATGGAGGCCCCCTGCCGGGCGCACGCCGTTGCTGATTATCCGCGTTTCAAGACCTGGTGCGACGACTACTTTTATCTGCCTCACCGTAAGGAAATGCGCGGCATTGGCGGCATCTTCTATGACCACCTGACGCCGTCCGCAGACGCGGGCGGGTTCGATGCGGGCCTTGCGTTCACGCAGGACGTCGGTCGTGCTTTTCTAGATGTCTATCCGAAACTCGTGCGCGCCAACTGGGCCAAGCCCTGGGGCGAGGCCGATCGCGACGAGCAACTCGTGCGCCGTGGCCGCTATGTCGAATTCAACTTGCTCTATGACCGGGGCACGACGTTCGGATTGAAGACCGGCGGCAATGTCGAGAGCATCCTCTCAAGCATGCCGCCGCTGGTGAAGTGGCCGTGAGGACCAGTCTCCCTCCTCAGCTCACAGGCTTACAGCGGCGCCAGACCTCGGGTGCATCGGTTGGCGTTCCTGGGCGGAACGCGTGCACCGTCTCCAAGCCACCGCGCAGCATGGTCATTTTGACCTCTCCACCTGCGCCGGGTTCGTTGCCAGGAATAACGTAGCTGAAGCGATAGCGGCCATAGTCGCCAGTGATGGTATTGCGGCCGGGTGTAAGGATCTTGGGTCCCTCGATCATCATGTGGTCGGCACCCTTACACCAATCCCCGTCGATGGCATCAGCCAGGGCCGCACTTGTCGTCGCGAGCAACAGGCCGGCTGAAACGAGCGTCAGGCGGCCCTTGAACAGCATGAGCATGAGACGTGGCACCTGGGTTGGGGTGATGACGTCGGAGCTTAGCGCCCATAGCCTGGGGCTGTCACCTGCCCACGGGACTGCCCACGGGAGTGGGCTTCCAGCAGGAGAGCCTGCTCAGCCAACATCTGCTGATACATACAATGCCGCTCAACGGATAAGGCATTAATTAACGCCCTGGTGACAAGGTTGCCCGATATCGATCGGAGGTTCCCATGTCACGCGTCATCCTCTCACTGTCTGCCGCCTTCACCATTCTGCTTGGCGCGCTTTCTGTACCCGCCGAAGCCGGCAAGATCGGCAATGCCATTGCCAAGACAGCCGCCAAAACCGCCGTCAAAGCTGCGATCAAGGGCAGCAAAAAGGATCGCGGCGAAAAGGACGACGATGACGACGTGCCAGTGCGCTCGTCGCTCGATCGCCAGTCCGTGACGGGTGATGCCGATGCGCGCGCGGCGCACGCGAAGGCCAAGCTTGCCGAAGAAAACGCCGAGCCGACCGCCGCACCAAACACGGTTATTGCCGGCGCGACCGACTTGAGCCTGAACGTCAACCAGGGCATCGTTTGCCTGGCTGGCTGCAACTGAAGCCACAGGTTCGGTTTGGGATTAGAGACCGGCTCGTAGCGTCGCTATGCCAGCGATGATGAGCGCTACGCCGCCGAGCTTCCAAACCGACATCTGCTCGGCAAAAAAGTACCAGCCGAACGTCATCGCCAACACGGCCTCGACGCCGAGTACGATCACGTAGACCACGCCGAGATCGCCGCCGCGCATGGCCAGCGCCTGCAGCACCGCGCCGGCCACAAAGCACACAGCCATCATAAGGCTCGGGCTGAGGCGCGTGACGCCGTCGCTGAGCTTCATAAAGATGCCGCCGACGGTGAACAGCAGCGCCGCGCTGAACACGAGCGCGGCAAAACGCACGTAGTCGACCTCGGGGCTCGAACCTTCGAGGACGCGACGTCCGGCATCCGCTGACAATGCCGTGACAGCCAGAGAAACCGCCATGGCACGCGGCAGGCCAACCCCCGGCGCGACCGTGGGCTCCGTTTGATGTTCGGCTTGCTCGCTCATGCCGGCGACTTTTCGCGTGTTTCGCGCCAACCGAGAAACAGACCTGCACCGATGATGATGCCGGCCCCAAGCCAGGTGGCCGATGTCGGCATGCTGCCCATCAAGAGATAGCCGACGGTCACCGAGCCAATCATCTGCCAATACTGAAATGGCGCCACCACACCTGCCGGCGCAAATGTCATCGCCTTGGCAACGCAGTAGTGCCCAAGACCGCCGAGAACGCCGAGGGATGCCATTAGCGCAACATCGCCCCACGACTGCATCGCCACCCAACTCCACGGCGCAACAAGGCTCATCAGCACCGTTCCGACCAAGGCGCTATAGACGGCAGATGTCTCGGGCAGGTCGCGACCCGCGACGCGGCGCGTGAGCACCTGATACAATCCATAGCACGTCGCACTGGCCACGATGTAGAGCGACGCCCACTGGAACAGATCCGTACCCGGCTGGATCACGATCAGCACGCCAACAAAACCCATCATCACACCGGCGAGCCGCACGAGGCTGATCTTTTCGCCCAGCATGGGCCAGGCCAGCAAAGCCACAATGAACGGCGCGGTAAAGCTGATGGACGCGGCCTTCGCGAGAGGCAGATGCTTCACGCCAGTGAAGAAGCAGAAAGTGGAGGCCAACAGCACGACAGAGCGTGCAATCTGCCATTTCGGCACGGACGTGGTGATGAGCCGCACAAAGCCGAATTTCGGCGCAAACAATGCCAGCACGAACAGCAAGTGGCCACCGGTGCGCAGCCAGACAATCTGATCTGAAGGGTATCGTTGCGAAAGCACCTGCACGATCCCGTTCATGACGGGGAACAGCGTGCTGGCAAGGCACATGAAGAAAATGCCGCGCAGCAGCGCTGCCCGAGGTGTCGCGACTGAAAGCGCCGGTGCGGTCATGGTCATGTGCCGTTGCATGACCCAGTCGTAGACGACGAACCCACCATCGTCGCGGCCTGTGGTGCATGGGTGGCATGTGCGCAGGCCGGCATGTGACTGGGCCGCCACGCCGGCCCTTTTGGCGGGCTGAAACACCTCGCCCGAATGGACATCTGGACAGTGGGCTGCCGATGGAGAATGGATGGCTCGTGTTCACAGTCGGGTATCAATGCTCTCCTTCCTGCTCCGCCGTCTGCTCCTCGTCATCCCGACGCTCATCGGCGTCGCGGTGGCCGTGTTCTTTCTGATCCGCGTCATGCCGGGCGATGTGGTGGTGGTGAAACTGCGCGCCGACGGCGCCAACATCACCCAGGAGACCATCGACGCCGAGCGCAAGCGCCTTGGTCTGGACAAGCCCCTGTATGTGCAGTTCGTCGACTATATGACCGGTCTCGCAACTCTTAATCTTGGCAATTCGCTGTGGACCAACCAGCCCGTGGCAAAGGAAATTGCCACACGCTTTCCTGTTTCGTTCCAGGTCGCGATCATGGCGACCTTTATTGCCGTGCTGCTGGCTGTGCCTCTTGGGACGTTGTCGGCACTTTACCGAGACACATGGATCGACTGGGTGGTGCGCATCATTGCCGTGTCAGGCCTCGCCATCCCCTCGTTCTGGCTGGGCATGCTGATCATCATGGGGCTGCTCGCCGTGTTTAACTGGCTGCCCAAGATCGAATATGTGTCGATTTTCAAGGACCCCGTCGCCAACCTCTCACAATTGATCTGGCCGGCGCTGGCCGTCGGCTATCGCTACGCGGCAGTAGCAACTCGCATGATGCGCTCGGCCCTGCTTGAGGTGCTGCGCGAGGACTATATCCGCACGGCCAAGGCCAAGGGCGTGTTCCAGAGGCTGATCACACGGCGACATGCGCTGCGCAATGCCATGCTGCCGGTCGTCACGGTGGTCGGGCTGGAGTTTGCGTTTCTGATCGGCGGCCTCGTCGTGACCGAGCAGGTGTTCAACCTCAACGGCATCGGCAAGCTGTTCGTCGACGCCACGACGCGCGGGGACTTCAACCTGATC
This sequence comes from Hyphomicrobiaceae bacterium, assembly GCA_031374735.1. GTDB lineage: Bacteria > Pseudomonadota > Alphaproteobacteria > Rhizobiales > Hyphomicrobiaceae > JABFRJ01. The sequence continues at coordinate 24,256 of JANMGQ010000223.1, forward strand.
CAGGGACTGGTGCTGCTGATTGCAACGATCTTTATCGTCGTCAACCTGCTGGTGGACCTGACCTACGCCGTCCTCGACCCGCGCATCCGCTTGAGTTGAGATGGCGAGAGTTACTCACCTTCGCCAAAGAGATCGTCGACCAAAGCCGTCAGCGCGGCGACGGCCGCCTCGGCATCTGGTCCTTCAGCCTCAAGCTTCAGGGTCGAGCCAATGCTGGCGCCAAGCATCATCAATCCCATAATCGATGTGCCGCCGACCGTGGTGTCGTCCTTGGTGACCTGAACGTCTGACTCAAACAGTTCGGCACAACGCACAAATTTGGCTGACGCGCGCGCGTGCAGTCCTTTTCGGTTCTTGATCAAGACTTGGGCGGTGGCCTGCACGCGTGGCACATCCTGTTCGTATCATCAGACTGTTCGGGAGATCAGCTGTCGCCGGCGAGCACTTGGCTTGCCACGGAGATGTATTTGCGGCCGGCTTCCTTGGCGGCTGTGATGGCCTGCTCCAGGGACGCCTCTTTCCGCACGCTGGCAAGCTTGATCAGCATCGGCAGGTTGATGCCTGCGACCACTTCAGCGCCGGTCTCTTCCATAACGGAAATGGCCAGATTTGAGGGCGTGCCACCGAACATGTCCGTCAGCACCACCACCCCCTTGTCGCCCTTCACTCGGGTAACAGCCGCGATCAGTTCGGCCCGTCGATGGTCCATGTCATCATCGGGTCCGATCGAGATGGTCTCGATGTGGTCCTGACGTCCGACGACATGTTCCAGCGCTGCCCGAAACTCCTGGGCGAGGCCACCATGGGTGACGATAACGAGGCCGATCATGCGTGCCATGCTCAAAGAGACCGAAAGCGGCCCCAACGCGCATACTGATCCGATCCGGCAATAGAGGCAAGAGCGCTCACACGTCAGCGGCGTGCGGCGTTTGTCACGCCACACGCCGGCCATTGCCTAGCAGGTTACTTTTTGCAGGTCGAAAGCTGCTGCTCGCGGCGCTGGGCCTCGGATTTCCACATATCCGGGTTCGCAGCGCACCAAGACATGTGCGCCTTGAGGTCCGAACTCCAGTTTGGGCCGGAGAAACCGCACTTGCGCTGCTCGTTTTCCTGCTGTTGCTTCAGCGCCGTCTTGGCATACCAATCACAGTTGGCCTGCGCGCCAGCGGGCGCCGCGGCGTACCCCATCGCGGCCGTCGCCAGAAGCACGGTGCGGATCAGGTTGCTGGACATCATGGTCCCCTATCGTCCCCTACGGTAAGCGGTGTCGCTCAACTCGTACTGTAACCATTACGGCCGGCAGGCTGAACGCGATCTGAATACCGGTCTGACCGTTCGTTCATAGCCGGAATGACCTACAAACTAGGCAATTTTGCGCGCCCTGCAAGGGGGAGTGACCTGGATTTAGAGGGTGTTTGGCTGAACAAGTCCTATTCATCCCGCACAAGTGCGGCCCCTTCAGGCCGCGCGCAGATGTGGGATGACGGTTTATGCAATTGCCCCGCGTGCTCGCGGAGTTGGGCTGGGATGACTTTTGCGGCGCTCTGCCGTATCTCGACGGCACGTGCACTCGAATCCAGCGGGCCCCATGAAAGCCTCCGTCATTGTCTTCCCCGGCACCAACCGCGAGCACGACGTCGCCGACGTGCTGACGGCCATCAGCGGTAAGCCGACGCGCATGGTCTGGCATGGCGAGACGAGCGTGCCGCAATCCGACCTCATCGTGCTACCCGGCGGCTTCAGCTACGGCGACTATCTGCGCTGCGGCGCCATGGCCGCGCACTCACCGATCATGCGCGATGTCATCGCCAAGGCGAAGGCGGGTGTGCCCGTGCTCGGCATCTGCAACGGCTTTCAAATGCTGTGCGAGACGGGCCTCCTGCCGGGCGTACTGCAGCGCAATGCGTCGTTGAAATTCATCTGCAAGGACGTGTGGCTCAAGGTCGAAAGCACCAACACGATGTTCACGCGCTCGTATCAGCGCGGCGAGATCGCCCAAATGATCTGTGCGCATGGTGACGGGAATTACTTCGCTGACACCGCGATCCTCGATCGCCTCGAAGGCGAAGGCCGCGTCGTGTTCCGCTATTGCGACAAGGCCGGCAACATCACAGCTGCCGCCAATGCCAACGGCGCCCAGCGCAACATCGCCGGCATCGCCAACGAGACCGGCCGCATTGTCGGCCTGATGCCGCACCCGGAGAACGCCGCCGAAGCCGCCCTTGGCTCGATCGACGGCCGCAAGATGTTTGAAAGCGTCGTCCACGCCGCAGCGGCGTGAAGCGCACCGTAGTGTCCGCGGCTGGCCTTGTGCCAATTGTGTTCGGTGGATCGATCAGGCGGCGGGATGGGTCAATACTCAACGTGGCCGATCGAGCGAGACCGAGCTTGCATTTCGGCCGCTGCACGGTAGCAGAGCTGACGGTTGGAGATGGGCACGGAAGGTCGAGGTTGACCCGTTGCGGTCATCCAATCCCCAACGTCGGTGTCCCGGAATTTGGCGTGCCCTTCGCGTGACAAATATCCGGGATCTTCCCCGCCCGGATTGGTATGATAGCATCTCAGGATGTCGGACTTCTTCCCTAAGGTGTTCTTTGTCTACATGACGGCCAGCGGGCCTCGCGGCGTCATCTATGTCGGCATGTCCAGCGACTTGATCTTGCGCGCTGGTCAACATCGCGACCGCCTGCTTGGCGGCTTCACCAAGACGTATTGGGTTGATC
>JANMGQ010000247.1:0-21066 GCA_031374735.1 Hyphomicrobiaceae bacterium
CACTGACAACAGACCCTGGGAAGCCCGGTCAGCTACTCCGGACGCGCTCCCCTCCGAGAGATGACGTCGCCGCCACCTCATGTGCCCCGCCAGCGAGGAGAGTGTCTCCCAACCCGGGGCTCGGGTCTTGTATGGGCGCGACAATGGCGAGAACAATACGATCCGTCGACTGGGTAAGTACCTAGTTGCGGCCGCCGCGCGGCGACAACGCAACCTGTTGCCATCTCCCCCCGCGCCGTCGGCGTCCCGGCGCGACGCCCAGGACCGTTCGGCAAAAGGCCGGCTTGGGTGTCATTTACCGTTTGCCCAGCCCAGCGCGCCTGTCGTCTCCCCAGAAATCGTTCGCCTCGCAATTGCCTCGATGATGCCCTTTGAAGTATGTGTGACACAGGGATGAATGTGGCCGCGCGTCGATTCGAATTAGGGACGGCTCATGAACGTCGAACTGCACGCACTGCGGCGCGCCAGAACACTGTCGGCGCGATCATGCGTGACCTTGGGCCTAACCTTGAGTCGACCAGCCTTTATCGGACTGGACGTCAGCGGACTGGCCGTCAGGGTGTTGGCCATCAGGGTGTTGGCCTCTGTGTGCGTCGCGGCGCTGATGCTTTCGGCGCCGGCCGCGCTTGCGCAAGATGCCCCAGCGCCTCCCAAGGTCAAGACGGCGAAGCCCAAGGCCGCAGCCGCCAAGCCGAAAGAGGCGTCAGAAGATGACGCTGAAGATCTGAAATCCGCCGCAGCACCCGTCAAGCGCGACCCGGCACAGGCGCAGCGGACATTTGAAAACGGCATGAAGCTGTTGCAGGCCAGCAAGGCTGAGCCCGCGATCCAGTCGTTCAGCAGCATTATCTCGGGTGGCCAAGTCCCCCCGCAACTGATGGCGCGCGCCCTGCATCAGCGCGGCGTGGCCTATCGCGCCGTCGGCAAGCCCGCGTTGGCCGTCTCGGATTTGACGAGCGCACTCTGGCTCAAAGGTGGGCTGTCGGACGCCGAGCGCGCCGATGCCACCCAGCAGCGGACGTCGGCCTATCGCGAGGCAGGTTTGCCGGACCAATCCGATTCCGCCGACGGCAAGGCCACGCCGGCAGCCAGGCGCATCGCGTCCGCGCCGCAGAGTGTTGGCGCCACGACAACCGGCCCCACTCAGCCGGTCACCACGGCTTCGCTGGCGCCTGAGCAGGCCCGCGCAGCGGCACCACCAGCGTCACCGATTGGTTCGTTCTTCAACAATCTGTTCGGCTCCGGCGCGTCGTCCACGCCCGGTGCGACGGCACCCGCACCCGTCAATCCGACTGGACCACAGCAACCCTCCACATCCGGTTGGTCATCAGCGACGACGCCCAATCCACCTGCAGCACCTAAGACTGCACGAGCGGCCGCCATGGTGACCCCGCCGCCGCAAGCGGAAGCACAGGCGCCTGCGACACCCGCCAAGGCCGTTGGCACCGGCGGCGTGCATGCCCGCATCATCACACGCTCGGAAGCCGAGGCGAACACGCTCGCCAGCCGCCTGAAGAGCGAGTTCGGCGGTCCACTGGAAGGTCGTGCGCCAACCGTATCTCAGGCGCAGTTCGGCGGTATGGGCTCGTTCTTCCAGGTGCGCGTCGGTCCGTACAAGAGCCCGGTCGAGGCCCAGCAGTTCTGCACGCGCATCAAGTCGACCGGCGCGGATTGTGTTGCCGTCACGCAGTGAAGGCCACCAAGGTTTGTCGGGCCGTTTGCCCTGCAAGTACGCCGGGATGATCAGTTTGTTTGATCCGTCACCTAGTCTGACCGTTGGTGTTATTCCCTGACGCGTGCCTGCAGCGCCGCGCCTTCTGCCTCGGGATTGTTAATGGCGCTGGCGATCGCAACCGCTTCCAGCAGCGGCGGTTCGGCCGTGCGCAACACGTCAAGCGCCTCGACTTCGCTCGTGCCGCGCACATCCAGCCAGGCATCGACCGCGGCGCCAGACAGCAGCACGGGCATCCGCTCATCGATCGGGCGCACATCCGGATGCGACGGCATCGTCAGGATTGCGAGCGTCTCCATCTCGCTGCCATCGGCGCCGAGCCAATGGTCCCACAAGGCCGCGAGTGCAAACGGTGGCGCATCGCGCGCGGTCGCACGCAGCATGTAGGCCTGCTTCTCGCCGGGCTTGCCGCGCCACGCGTACCAGCCGTTGGCCGGCACGATGCAGCGGCGATGCCGCATCGGCGTCTTGTAAGAGGGCTTCTCCAGCGCCGTCTCCGCGCGCGCGGTCACCAGCGTCGCAAACTCGCGCGGATCCTTCACCCAATGCGGAATAAGGCCCCAGCGCACGAGCGTCAGTTCGCGATCCGGTTGCGCCTCCATCGCCGGCCGGCGGCGCACGATGACGACCGGCTGCGTTGGCGCAATGTTATAGCGGGCCGGATGCGGAATGCCGCCGCGGGCCGTGAACTGCGTCTGAAGGTCTTCAAGCGGCGTCGTGAGATAGAAGCGGGTGCACATGGCGTGAATCTACGATTTTTTTGCAGCGACACCCAAGGAGTTTCCGACGCCCCACGTCTCATTTGACAGAACCAGATGCGTTGCTGATCCGCAACGTGGTCGTCGAGATAGGCGGTTAACGATGCGTCCTCACACGAGCGCCACATTACCGGCCACGGAGTGCCAAAATCTGCGCGCCAGTTTTGCGTCCATGCAAAACACCCGCGCCCGTATCTCTATCAATCCACGCGACGCGCGCGTCTGGCAGATCGTATCGTTGTCGTTTCTGCTCACATTCGGATTGACCAAACTCAGCTTTGATCAACAGCTGGCATCGGTGGCGCTGATCCTCGGCGCGGCGCTCGCCACGCAATACATCGGCGGCAAAATCGTCGGCTTGCCGCACTTCGATCCCATGAGCCCGCTGATCACGGGGCTGTCGCTGTCGATCCTATTGCGCGCCGCTGATCCGCTCTGGCTGATGTTTGGCGCCGTCCTCGCCATCGGCTCGAAGTTCGTCATTCGCTATGACGGCAAGCACATCTTCAACCCCGCCAACTTCGCGCTCGGCGCGCTCATACTCGGGGGAGGATCTGCCTGGATCTCACCCGCGCAGTGGGGCAGCGCGACGTGGGCTGTGTTCCTGTTCCTCTCGCTTGCGATCCTCGTGCTCTCGCGCGCCAAGCGCGCCGACATCGCCATTGCGTTTCTTTGCGCCTACATCGGCATTCTCTTTGCCCGCGCGTTGTATCTCGGCGATCCCCTCTCGATCCCCATGAAGCAGATGCAATCCGGTGCGTTGCTGCTGTTCGCCTTCTTCATGATCTCGGACCCGAAGACGACGCCCGACACGCGTTCGATGCGCATCGTGTTCGCCGGCCTCGTCGCCATGCTCGCGGCATACATCAACTTCGTGCTCTGGCGCCCAGAAGGCCTCGTGTTCGCGCTGTTCCTGCTCTCGCCCCTCGTGCCGCTGCTCGATCGCCTCTCGCAAGGCCGCCGCATCGCCGAGCGGTTCCAGTGGTCGAAGCCGGTGGTGAATTAGGTGTCAACGGGTGTCTGACCTCGGTCAGACACCAGCTCTCCGCGCTCACCATTTTGGGCGGCCTCAACATACACAACTGCACACGTCGAAACCGGGTGTCTGACCGGAGGTCAGACACCACCACAGGAGCCTCCCATGACACGCCTCATCCTTGCCGCCTCGATCTCGCTCGCAGCCCTCACGGCAGCGGCGCCCGCGCAGGCCTTCTGCGGCTTCTACGTCGCCAAGGCGGATGCGAAACTGTTCAACAAGGCCTCGAAAGTCGTCGTCGCCCGCAAGGGCGAGGCGACCGCGGTCACAATGGCCAGCGACTATCAGGGCGATCTGAAAGAGTTCGCGCTCGTCGTGCCGGTGCCGACGCTGATCAAAAAGGATCAGATCTCCATCACGGAGAACGCCACCGTCGATCATCTCGACGCCTACAGCGCGCCGCGGCTGGTGGAGTATTTCGATCCGGATCCATGCAGACCGCAGCATGATACCCGACGCCTGAGCATGAGTGCCGGTCCGATGCCAACAGCGGCCCCAGCCGCACCAGCAAGGCAACAAGCCTCAGCCCTGGGCGTCAAAGTCGAAGCCGAATACACCGTCGGCGAATACGACATCGCCATCCTCTCGGCGAAAGAGAGCGACGGCCTGACGACCTATCTCAACCAGGAGGGCTACAAGATCCCCGCCGGAGCAGCATCTGTGCTCGCGTCCTACATCAAGCAGGACATGAAGTTCTTCGTCGCCAAGGTGAACCTGAAGGAGCAGTTGAAATCCGGCGCGCAATTTCTGCGCCCGATCCAGGTGCGCTACGACACGGCGAAATTCATGCTCCCGATCCGCTTGGGCACGGTGAATGCCAATGGCCCGCAGGACATGATCGTCCTGATGCTGACTGAAAAGGGGCGCGTCGAGACCACTAACTATCGCACGGTGAAAATCCCGTCGAACGTCGAAATCCCCATCTTCGCCAAGCAGGAGTTCGGCCCGTTCTACAAGGCTATGTTCGAGCTGCAGGTGAAGAAGGACGGCCAGAAAGCTGTGTATCTCGAATACGCTTGGGAGATCGAAAGCAACGCGGCCAAGTGCGATCCCTGCACAACGCCGCTGATCGCCGCGGACAAGCTCTACAGTCTCGGGGCAACGTGGATTGGGCAGCCGCCGTCGATGCAGCCGCAGCAAGATCCGGCCGGCGATGCAGCGTTTCAGAGGGCCGTGAGCGCGAAACAGAACGAGTTGGCCAGGGCACAGGCGACAGCTCAAACGGCAGCCGCGGCGGCTCGCCAGCCAGGCGCTAGCCCGGCCACGCGGGCGGCGGCCTGGGAGGACCTCGAGGCGGTAAAAGAGCGTCAAGCCGAGTTGCAGGCCCTCTACCAAGCCGACCAGCAGCGCCGTCAGGCGCTCATGCCCCGCCCGCAGCCGATGCCGCAGACCAGCGCCTCCTTCATCACCCGCCTGCACGTGCGCTACGACGCGACCACGTTCCCCGAAGACCTGATGTTCCAGGAAACGTCGGACCGCTCGAACTTCCAGGGCCGCTACATCCTGCGTCATCCGTTCACGGGCGAGGCGAAGTGCTCAGCCGGCCAGGACTACGCGCGCAGCCTCGACATCCGCTTCGCGCAGGAAGCCGCAACGATGGCGACGCTCACCGGCTGGGACATGGCCGACATCCGCAAGAAGATGGCCGCCAACGGTCAGGGCAACCGCTGATGCTCTCCTTGGGTGTCTGACCTTTGGTCAGACACCGACGGTGGCCCTCTCGCGTTAGCCAAATCTGAAGCACGCTGTGCCATCCTACGTCGTCATTCATTGAGGCACGGCATGACGCAAATTGCACACGGGCCTGCAGAAGCGACGCCGCGTGAGGCCGAGCGGCAGGCCTCGCCGCGGCGCAGTGCACATGCACTCCACTATCGCTTCTCGACGTCGGTCTTTGGGCGGCGGTTCTTCATGGCCGTCCTGGCTGGCACCGAAACACGTTCGACGCGACGACTGCGCGACGACGGCATTGTCCGAAATGTCTGGGCCGTCGCGACGGAGCTGGCGATTGTCTGTCTCGCCATCGCGTTGATGATCTGCTTGCTGACGGGCTTCGCCGTCATCGCGCTCTATCTGGTCAAGTGTGCCATGGGCTTGGATTTCATGGACGGCCCCTCGCCGCTGCATCCCGTTTATGAGTTCTTTTTCGGCACCTGAGCGGCCATCGCGGCATAGGCCGCACTCACGTCCCGTTCGACAGCCGCCTCCGTAAAGCCATCCAGCACGCGCCGCTGTGCGCGTTGGCCCATGGCCGCGCACTGCTCTCGCGATAACAGCAACGTCTCCAGCGCTTCGGCGAGTGCCTGGGCGTCGCTTGGCCTTACAACGTACCCTTCGACACCATCGCGCACGAAGCGGCGGCAGCCCGGCACATCCGTCACGACCACGGCGCGCCCGCAGGCTGCCGCTTCCAGGAGACTGCGCGGCAATCCCTCGCCGCCGCGCGACGGCACGACAGCGATCGCCGCATCGCGCCACACCAGCCGCACGTCGGTGATGTTGCCGTGCCAGGTCGCGAGCCCCTCGCGCTCCCACGCCCGTACGGTCGTCTCGGCGATCGCCTCGGGATTGTCCGTATCGATCCTACCGTAGAGATGCAGCTGCGTATCGTGCCCAATGGCGCGCAGTCGGCGCACCGCATCGATCGCTATATCGACCCCTTTGGAGGCGATGAGGCGGCCGACATAGGCGAGCCGCATCGGTCCCGGTGGCAGCGGCAGCGGCGAGAAATGCGCGGGATCGACACCGGCGCCGCCAAGGACAGTGACGCGCTCGCCTGCCGGCGTTCGCGTGTTGAGCAGCAGCGTTAGATCATCTTCATTCTCGACGAACAGATGCGACCCCGGTCGCCCATAGAGCCGCTTCACGATTGCCCGTGCGACCGACAACATGACACTGCGCGATGGCGACGCCGCCATCAGCCCAAGGCCCGTCACATGAATGCCGACGGCCGGCACGCGCGCAACGCTGAGCGCCGCCGCACCAAGCACAATCGGCTTCAGCGACACCAAGTGTACCGCATCCGGCTGCTCGCGCTTGAGAATGCGGGCGAGGCGCAAGGCCGTCAGAGGTACGCGCACGGGATGGGTGGATTGGCGCTGATAGTCGAACGGCACGACGCGCGCGCCGAGCGCTTCGATCTCGCCCTCGCGGCCCGATGTCCGCGTGATCACGACGACCTCGTCCGCGCACGCAAGCAGCGCACGGATCAACGGAACAAAATGTGACAGAACGAACCAGTCCTCGGTGACGCACAAGGCGATTTTGCCAAACCGCCTTTTCATCTCGCGCCTTTCCGAACCGAAACCAATGGTTGATCGCAATCGACCAATAAAAGTTGTGAATACATCAGATAATCCACACCTTTCTGGCTTATAGTTGCATTACCCACAAACATTCCACAGCATTGCCTTAGTTTTCCACGGCTTTGCCACGGCGGCGTCTCGCGCAGAACGATTCGTTCTATCAAACACTGGGGATGCGTTTTGTTCTCCAAGTTGTGTCCCGGTCCGCAGTGGCGTTTGCGCTGTCATCGGGTGTTCTGGTTGCATCTGCGTCTTCGGCCGATGCGGCATCTCCGCCCGCGTCCGCTGCGCCGCAGCCAAGTGTTGCAGCGCCATCCGCGCGCTTTCTGGTCGGGTCCGCGCGCGTGCTCGATGGCGATACGATCGATCTTGCGACGCGCGAGCACGGTGTCGTGCGCATCCGCCTCGAAGGCATCGACGCGCCGGAGGGCGGTCAGCGGTGTCAACTCAAATGGTATGGCACATGGGATTGCGGGCGAGCCGCAACGACCGCGCTCGCGCAAATGGTCCGTGATCGCACGGTGACCTGCGATGACCGCGGCCCAGATAAATACGGCCGTACCCTCGGCGTCTGCATGATCGACAATCGCGACATCAGCGCCGAAATGGTGCGCATCGGCCTCGCGTGGGCGTTCGTGCGCTATTCGACGCTGTATGTCGCACAGGAAAAAGACGCCCGCGACGCCAAGATAGGCGTCTGGCAAGCGCCAACGCAAACACCGTGGGATTGGCGCGTCGCGCAGAAATCCGGCCAGACGGCGGAGCACGTCGCATCACTGCCACAGCCGCTCACGGGCAGAGTTCCCGCGCAGCCCGCACCAGCAACGGCCGATCAACGCCCGCAGGGCTGCAACATCAAGGGCAATGTGACCAAGAACGGCCGCATCTACCACACGCCCGAAAGCCCCTGGTACGAGCGCGTAAAAATGAGCCTCGGCTTCGGTCGCCGCTGGTTCTGCTCGGAGGGCGAGGCGCAGGCGGCCGGCTGGCGTCCTGCCGTGCAAGTGGCGCACCCCTGAGCGCGTGACAGAGCGCAGTCAGCGTGTTTCAAGGGCCCAACTTGCAAAACACGCTGGAGTGCGCATGTCCGCTGCCTCAACGAACATTATTGAAACACGCTGGTGGCATGTGCGGCACGCGCCCGTCCCCGACAGCGGGCGCATCTATGGCCAGCGTGATCTGGATTGCGACTGTTCGAACGCAACAGTGTTCCGCTCCGTCGCAGCCGTGCTGCCCAAGGACGCCGTGTGGGTGACGAGCGGGTTGAAGCGTTCGCAGCAAACAGCCGCAGCCATTCACGCGGCCTCGGGCGGCAAACATGTGCCGCGCGAGATGCCCGCTTACACGGCTTTCAACGAGCAACATCTCGGCGATTGGCAGGGCGTCGATCGCAACGACTTCCGCAAGATGCGCGGCCTCACAGCGAAGACATTCTGGCTGACGCAAGGCGAAGAAAAAGCACCCAACGGTGAGAGCTATCCGGACCTCGTTGGCCGCGTCGCGCCGTTGATCAGCGAACTCACGAAAACGCATCGTGGCCGCAACATCATCTCGGTCTCGCACGGCGGCACGATCCGCTCGGCCATCGCACACGCCTTGTCGTCGCCGCTTGAGATGTCGCACGCCTTCACGATCGAGAATGTCTCGATCACCGTGCTCGATCATCTGCACGACCCGGCGCAACCCGCTGCGGACGTCTGGCGCGTCTCGCATGTGAACGCGATGCCGTGGCTCGGATTGGAGTGAGATCATGATCGAGCTGCATCACTTGAACGCCTCCCACTCGCGCCGCATCTCGTGGCTGCTCGAAGAGCTCGAGGTGCCGTACGTGGCGATCGCCTATCAGCGCGACGCGACGAGCAATCTTGCGCCGCCGGAATTGAAGGCGATCCATCCGCTCGGCAAATCTCCGGTCATTCGCGACACGAACCAGGGCGAGAGCCGCGTGATCATCGAATCGGGCGCCATTATCGAGTATCTGATCCGCCGCTACGGCAACGGCCGCCTGCAGCCCGCCATGGGCTCGCCCGATTACGATCGCTACGTGCAATTCCTGCACTATGCAGAGGGCTCGGCCATGTTGCCGCTGATGCTGCGGGTGTACGTCAGCCGGCTGAAGGATGCGGGCAAACCGCTGCACCCGCGCATCGACGACGAGATGCGCAATCACATGGGCTTCCTCGATGCCGAGCTTGCAGGAAAGGACTGGTTCGTCGCCAACACGCTGTCCGGCGCGGACGTGCAACTCTCGTTCGTCGCGCAAGTGGCCGTACGTTTCGCGGGCCGCGAGGCCTATCCGAACCTGACCGCGTTCGTCGATCGCATCGAGGCACGCCCCGCATACATGCGCGCGGTCGAGAAGCACGGGGCTTGAAGCGCCCAATAGAGTTGGGGAAAAATCGAACGGCGGTCGTGACCCCAACTCAGTCGTGAGTCATTGTCCAAGCCATGGAGGATGATGCGATGCAGACAGATCAGATTCTTGAACAGTTCAGCCGGGTCACCTTCAAGCTCCCAAAGGCGGCACTGAAGGCTGCCAGGGCAGACCGGGCCCAACTCGCGCCCATGTTCATCGACGCATTCGAGCGATTCGCCGAAAACGAATCCGCTGACGAGGCTACCGCAAACGCGCTGTTCTTCAAGTTCCACTTGCTCGCAGAATGGCGTGAAACCGCGGCCTACCGGCCCTTGTGTCGCTTTCTCCGCTGCGCACCGGACAGGTTGGACGCCGTGCTTGGCGACGTTACGACCACGGCGCATCGTGTGATCTCGGCCGTGTTCGACGGCGATCCGCAGCCGATCTTCGATGTGATCCTTGACCCAAACGCTGACGAGTTCGTTCGCTGGAACTTGTGCGAGATGCTCGCGCGCCTCGTCCTCGAAGGGCGTTTGGATCGGGCGATCGTTGCAAACTTTCTGCGCGACTGCTTCTCGCACATGCAGCCGCAGCGCTCGTGCCATGTCTGGGACGGATGGGCGTTTGCCGTCGCCAAACTCGGCCTTGTCGAGTTCAGAGCCATCCTTGAGACTGTGTACACGCGCGGCTATGCCGACAGTGGCGTTGCGCGTTTCTCTGAGGTCGAGGCAGATCTCGTTGCAGCAAGCGATCCGGCACAACAGGCCCTGTGGCTGAATGATCGTGACGACGGTCCATTTACAGACGTTATTGCCGAAATGTCGGGTTGGTACTGTTTCAGCAAAGAGGCTGAACGTGCGCACAATCGCTCACAATCCAGTGCACTTGCCAAAGGAACGCCGGTGGCTGCCGTTGGAAAACTTGCCGGACGCAACGAGCCATGCCCCTGCGGGTCGGGCAAGAAATACAAGAAATGCTGCCTGAATTGACAGAGCACCTTTAGCTCATCCACCCGCCGCCGCCGCCTCATATGCCTCCGTCGCCAGAAGCCAGACCTCCTCGGCCTCGGCGAGCTTTTTGGCCAGCAGACCGCGCTCGACGCCGACCTTCTGGGCCTTGGCAGCGTCGGCATAGAGATCGGGGTCGGCGAGCCGCACATCATACTTGGCGATCTCGGCCGAGATACGCGACACGTGGCTCTCGGCCTGGTCCATCTTCTTCTTGAGCGGGGCTAGGCCAGCGCGACGTTCCGCGGCCTGGCGGCGTTCGTCGTTGCGCGACGCTTTACTCTCCGATGATCCGGATTTCTCGCCAACGCGCGTGCCGCGTTCGGCCAGCAATTCCGAGCGATAGCTGTCCATGTCACCCTCGTAGGGCTTCACAGTGCCGTCGCGCACGATCCAAAGGCGATCAGCGGACGCATCAACCAGATGCCGGTCGTGGCTGATCAGGATCACGGCGCCTTCATACTCGGCGAGCGCCCGCACCAGCGCCTCGCGGCTATCGACATCGAGGTGGTTGGTCGGCTCGTCGAGGATGATCAGGTGCGGTGCATGGAACGTCGCGCGCATCAGCAACATGCGCGCCTTCTCGCCGCCCGATAGCGCGCTACATTTCGTATCTGCCTTGTCGTGGCTGAAACCATATTGGCCAAGCTTGGCGCGCCGCTGCGCCTCCGTCGCATCCGGCATCAATTCGGTCATGTAGACGTAGGGCGTTTTCTGCTCGGAGAGTTCGTCCAGCTGATGCTGGGCGAAGTAGCCGACGCTGATCTTGTTGACGCCCCACACGGTGCCTTGCATGGCCGCAAGCTTGCCCGCGATGATCTTGGCAAACGTCGACTTGCCATTGCCGTTCTGGCCAAGCAGCGCAATGCGATCATCCTGGTCGATGCGCAGATTGAGATCGCTGAGGATGACGCGCTCGGGGCCATATCCGGCCTTGGCGCCCTCCATGCGGATCAGCGGAGACGCGAGCATCTTGGCCGGCTGCGGGAAGATAAACGGCAGAATGCGGTCTTCCGTGACGTCGGCGATCGGCTTCATGCGCGCGATGGCCTTCATGCGGCTCTGCGCCTGCTTGGCTTTGCTCGCCTTGGCTTTGAAGCGCTCGACAAACGCTTCCATGTGTTTGCGCTGATCGTCTTGCTTTTTCTTGAGGTTCAGTTGCAGGCGCTGCTGTTCGCGCTTGGCCTCTTCGAAATCGTCATAGCCGCCCGTATAGAGCGTCAGCTTCCCGCGATCGAGATGCAGGATCTGGCCGACCGCGCGGTTCAAGAGGTCGCGGTCGTGCGAGACCATAAGCACCGTGTGCGGATACTTGGTGATATACGCCTCTAGCCACAACGTGCCCTCGAGGTCGAGATAGTTGGTGGGCTCGTCGAGCAGCAGATATTCGGGCTCCAGGAACAGCACCGACGCCAGCGCCACGCGCATGCGCCAGCCACCGGAAAACTCGCGACACGCGCGGTTTTGCGCCGCTTCATCAAAGCCGAGACCGGACAAAATAGTCGCCGCGCGCGCCGGCGCGGAATGGGCCTCGATATCGGCCAAGCGGGTGTGGATGTCGGCGATGCGCTGCGGGGACGTCGCCGTCTCGGCTTCGGCAAGCAGGCTCGCGCGTTCCGTATCAGCGGCCAAAACCCAGTCGATCAACGTCGTGTCGTCGCCCGGTGCTTCCTGCTGCACGTAGCCGATGCGCGCCCCCTTCGCGAGGCTGATGGTCCCGTCGTCGGGCGAGATTTCGCCGACCATCAGACGCAGCAGCGTGGTCTTGCCCGTGCCGTTGCGGCCGACGAGGCCGACCTTGTGGCCGGTCGGCACGGCGACGGTTGCGGCATCGAGGATGAGGCGACCCTCGATGCGATACGTGAGATCATTGATGTGGAGCATGGCCGCGCGGGATAGCGCGCGCCGAGCGGGGTGTCACGTGGTTCCGCTGGATCGGCCTCGCCACGGCGATAATGCTATGGCGAGGCACGTCGATCGTCAGCAGAGTGAACCGATGCAGGTCACAGGCTTTGGCACGTTCGGCCGTGTGGTGACTGTGACCGACTCGTGCGGGGTGTAGGTGGTTGGCCGCTCCATCAAGGGGCCGGACGAGGGCGGCGGCACGACTTTCGGCGGTGCTGGCGGTCTCCCGGCGAGCGGGCCGTTTGGTGCTGGAGCCGGCACAACCAGGGGCGGGCGCACCGCTGGTTTTGGGGTCGTGATCGGCAGATGCGGCCTCACATAGACGTAGGGCTTGGTCTTCGGTTTTGGCTTCGAAGTGGGTGGCAGAGGAGCCGGGACATACATCCCGGCCGTTGCGGCGGCGCTGGTCATGACCGAGCCGACGAGTGCTGCGGCGATGGCGAGAGAGGTGAATTTGGGGCTCATGATGCATCTCTTTTTGGTCCCGCGCCGTTGATCGGCGTCGGTGCATGCAGAGATACTCATTCTGGCCTTCGGCCTCTGTTTCTCGCGTTACAGGGACCATTCACGCTCTGCTCACGCCTTTGCACGCCGCCGTGAACAGGAGGCTACCCCTTCACCCGCACCCCCTTCGCGTCATAGGGCGCCGACAGCGACGCCTTCACCGGCACGCGCACACCGGCGTTGTCGACCTCGAATCTGCGTGCGGCCAGCAACGCGTCGGTGATGCGCTCGCCACCCGTTTCGATCAGCGCGAGCATGACCACGCGATCAAGATGCGCGCCAAAGCCCGCCGATGTCACTTCGCCCGCAGGCTTCCCGTCGGCCATGACGAATTCGCCGCCCCACGCGATCGGTGCATCTGCATGTTCGGCGACAAGGGAAATGATGCGGCGTTTCGGCGGCGCACTCTTTGCTGCCATCACCGCATCGCGACCGATGAAGTCGCCGGGCTTGTCGAGGGCGACGGCGAAGCTGAGGCCGGCTTCAATAGGCGTTACATCCGGCGTCAGTTCGCGGCCCCAGGCGCGATACCCCTTCTCAAGCCGCAGGCCTTCGAGCGCGTAGTAGCCGGCATCTTTCAATCCCAAATCGGCACCGGCTGCGTGCAGCGCATCGTAGACCAGCGTCGCGAATTCGACCGGCACGAACAGCTCCCAGCCGAGTTCCCCAACGTACGTGCGCCGCGAGGCCAGCGCGACGCCATAGCCGATGTCGATCTGCTTGATGGCACCGAACGGGAAATGGTCGCTGTCGAGTTTTGCCGGGGATACTCTTTGCAGCAGCTCGCGCGATTTCGGCCCCATCATCGCCAGCACGGCATAGCTCGCGGTGACATCGGTCAGTGTCAGTCGCGCATCGGCAGCAAAGCGGCGGCGCATGTAATCGGCATCGCGCACGGCTTGCGCCGTGCCCGTGACAAACAGGAACTCATCCGGCGCAAGCCGCGCGATGGTGACGTCGCTCTCGTAGCCGCCGCGCGCATTGAGCAGACCTGTGTAGACCGTCTGGTCAACGGGTATGGCGACGTTATTGGCGCACAGGCGCTGCAGCTCGCGCGCGGCGTCTGGGCCTTTGACCAGCAGCTTGGCGAAGGACGACATATCGAACAGCGCCACCGCTTCGCGCGCGGCCTTCTGCTCCGCGATGTGCCAGGGGAACCAATTCGTGCGACCCCAGCCATACTCGATTTTGGTGTCTGACCTCTGGTTAGACACCTTGTGCCCAGGCCTTGAAGACTGTGCTCCAGGTGTCTGACCGAGGTCAGACACCAACGGTGCAAACACATTCGGCCGCTCCCAGCCCATCTTCGAGCCCCACAGCGCACCCTTGGCGTCCAGCCGATCGAACAGCGGCGACCGGCGCAGGGGCCGCGCGGACTCAAGCTCACGATTAGGCCACGGCATCTTGTAATGCAGGCCGAGCACTTCGCTGACACGGTCCTTCATCAGCGCGCCGTTGATGTTGAAGGTGCCGAACCGGCGGACGTCGACAGGCCACAGATCCATCTGCGGCTCACCCGTGTCGATCCACTCGGCAAGCGCCATGCCCGCGCCGCCGGACGATGCGATGCCCATCGAGTTGAACCCGCCGCACACGAACAATCCCGCCACGCCCGGGGCCTCGCCCATGATGTAGTTGTTGTCGGCGGTAAAACTCTCGGGGCCGTTGATGAACTGCTTCACTTCGGCCGTCTCCAATGCGGGAACGCGCTGGATGGCGTTGGTCATGAGGATTTCGAACTGATCCCAATCGTCTGGCAGCAGCTGGAATTCGAACGGCTCGGGAATGCCCGTCATGCCCCACGGCTTCGCCTTCGGCTCAAAGCCTCCCATCAGCAAGCCGCCGACTTCTTCCTTGAAATAGATGTAGCCGTCGGGATCGCGCATGCACGGCAGATCGGTGTGCACGCCCGGGATCTTGCCTGTCACGATGTACATATGCTCACAGGCGTGCAGCGGCATCGGCACGCCGACAGAGCCTGCCAGCGCGCGTGACCACATACCACCGGCGACAATCACCACGTCGGCGCTGATCTTGCCGGCCGCTGTTTCGACGCCGCGCGCGCGTCCATCGACGACATCGAGCCTGGTCACCTTCGTCTGCTCGAAAATCTTCACCCCGCGCAGCTTCGCGCCCTTCGCGAGGGCCTGCGTGATGTCGGCGGGATTGGCCTTGCCGTCGGCTGGCAGCCACGCCGCGCCGATGAGATCATCTGTCCGCATCACAGGGTAGCGGTCACCAGCCTCCTTGGGGCTGATGAGTTCGCAGGTGACGCCTTGCGCTTTGGCCGAGGCCGCGAGCCGCTTCAGCAACGTCATGCGCTCCGGTGTGCGCGCAACGGTGAGTGAGCCGCACTGTTTCCAGCCTGTCGCCTGTCCCGTCTCGGCTTCCAGGCTCGCGTACAGCTCCGTCGAATAACGGATGAGCTTGGTCAGTGAGCCATGCCCGCGCAGCTGCCCGACGAGCCCCGCCGCATGCCACGTCGTGCCGCCCGACAAGCGCCCTTGCTCGAGCAGCACGACATCTTTCCAACCGAGTTTGGCGAGGTGATAGGCGATGGAGCAACCGGCTATGCCGCCGCCAACAATGACAGCGCGGGCGGAGGTGGGGAGCGTGGTCATATGTCTGATGTCCGGGATACTGTGTTGCGCCACACCTGCCACGGGCGCGTCGCGACGTCACGCTGGTGACGCCGTGCACGTTCGGGAGCATACTGCGGCCATGTCGAGCGAAACCCGAATCTCCGGCCTGGAAGCCCTACTGAAAGCGCAGGGCAGCAAAGGCCCAGCTCCCGTGGACACATGGCACCCGCCCTATTGCGGCGATATCGGCATGGCCATCCGTTCCGACGCGACATGGTTCTACGCCGGCAGCCCCATCGGCCGCATGCCGCTGGTGAAGCTGTTTGCCAGCGTCCTGCGCAAGGATGCCGACGGCCGTCACTACCTCGTCACGCCGGCCGAGAAGATCGATGTGGCCGTTGCCGATGCGCCATTTCTGGCCGTCGAGATGGAGGTGCGCGGCGCAGGGGACGCGCGCGAACTCGTCTTTCGCACCAACGTCGACGACATCGTGCACTGTGGGCCGAACAATCCGCTGCGCTTTGTCGAGGAGGCCGGCAGCGGCGGTTTGAAACCCTATCTGCGCGTCCGCGGCCGGCTTGAAGCGCTGGTCACGCGCGCGCTCTACTATGATCTTGTCGAACTCGCCGAGCCGCGCGCCGACGGCGTGATTGAGTTGGTGAGTGGAGGCGCACGCTTTCCTTTGCTGGCGGCCGATGCCAGGGAGCGGCCATGAAGAACCTGTTCGACGCCGCGGGCGTAACACCGCCGCCTGAGGAACCACAGCGCAAGCCCGTGGCAAACCCGAACCTGCGCCGGCCACTCGCCGATCGCCTGCGCCCACAAACACTTGCCGATGTCATGGGCCAGGAGCATCTCACTGGCCCGGACGGCACGCTCACGCACATGCTTGCCTCGGGCCGCATCGGTTCGCTCATTTTCTGGGGCCCGCCGGGTACGGGGAAGACCACCATCGCGCGGCTGCTCGCGGACCAGACAGATCTCGCATTCGAGCAGATCTCGGCGATATTCTCAGGCGTTCAGGACCTGCGCCGCGTGTTCGAGAAGGCTAAGGCCATCCGTCAAGCCAATGAGCGCGGCACGCTCTTGTTCGTCGACGAAATTCACCGTTTCAACCGCGCGCAACAGGATAGCTTCCTGCCGCACATGGAGGACGGCACGATTACGCTCGTCGGCGCAACGACGGAGAACCCGAGTTTCGAGCTGAACGGCGCTGTGCTGTCGCGCGCAACCGTATTGACTTTAGAGAGGCATACGGAGCAGTCGCTGGAGGCACTGCTGCAGCGCGCGGAAGCCGAGATAACCCGTCCGCTGCCACTCGTCCCGGATGCCCGCATCGCGCTGATCGGCATGGCCGATGGCGACGGCCGCACGATCCTCAACATGGCCGAGGAAGTGTACGCAGCGGTCGGGCCGGTAAAGCCGCATCTCACGCGTGACCAGCTGACGAAGCTCATCCAGCGTCGGGCGCCGCTCTACGACAAGAGTCGTGACGGGCATTACAATCTGATCAGCGCCCTGCACAAATCCATTCGCGGCTCTGATCCGGATGCGTCGCTGTATTGGTTCTGTCGCATGCTCGAAGGCGGCGAAGATCGCCTGTTTCTTGCGCGTCGACTGGTGCGCATGGCGGTGGAAGATATCGGCATTGCCGATCCGCAGGCGCTTGTGGTTGCCAACGCCGCAAAGGAGGCATTCGATTTTCTCGGCAGCCCCGAGGGCGAATTGGCACTCGCGAACGCTGTCATCTATTTAGCAACAGCGCCGAAATCGAACGGCGCCTACGTGGCATTCAAAGCCGCCATGAAAGCCGCGAAGGCCAGCGGCTCCGTCGCGCCGCCCAAAATCATCCTGAACGCCCCCACCGCGATGATGGAAGAGCATGGCTATGGCGACGGCTATCGCTATGACCACGACACGCCCGAAGGCTTTTCGGGCCAGAACTATTTCCCCGATGCCTTCAAGGATCGCCCGCAGTTCTATGATCCGCCCGAGCGCGGCTTCGAACGCGAGATCCGCAAGCGCCTCGCCTATTGGCAAGGCATCCGGCAGCGAAATGGCGGGCAGGGCGAGTAGGCGAACACGCTCTGACCGGCCATGGTGTTCACTTCCCTCTCCCCCCACTTGGGGGGAGAAGGAGACCATCCAGAAGTCGCTTGCGACTTTTGGATGGTGGGTGAGGGGCGGCCGCTTGCTCGGTCGAGATCTAACCGCTGGCGAAGAGCAAGCTTTTTGAGCCAGCGGAGCAAGCAGCTGCCCCTCACCCTCGAGCACGACTTTTCGGCGACCGATCCGAGTGCTGACGAGATGTGTGAATGAGGTAGCCCCAGACGTGGGGAAGAGGGACGTGGAGCCCTATGGGGAACGTTGGTGGATGAGCGGCGCTGATGAGTGCCCTTCATTTCAAACCTCGATGCGCGCGAGATAGAAAATCGTAAACACTTGCGTGCCGCCCATGAGGCGTGATGAGTGCCGGGAACGCGAACCCAAACTCCGGACCCTCCGCCATGACCACTGTCGCACTGATCGGCCTCGGCAACATGGGCGCGCCCATGGCCGGAAATCTCGCCAAGGCGGGCCACACGGTCCACGGCTTCGACATCATGGCCGCCAATCTGGACGCAGCCGTCAAACGCGGCGCGAAGGCCGCGGCTTCGGCTGCTGCCGCGGTCAAGGGCGCTGACGTCGTCATGACCATGTTGCCAGCCGGCAAGCATGTGGTTGAGGTCTACGAGCAGGTGCTCGCCTCGGCCGCCAAGGGCACGGTGTTCGTCGACTGCTCCACCATCGATGTCGCGAGCGCGCGCAAGGCGCATGAGATGGCCGCGGCCAAGGGCATGCTGTCGCTCGACTGCCCCGTATCCGGCGGCGTCGGCGGCGCGGAAGCGGCAACGCTGACGCTGATGGCGGGTGGCAGCAAAACAGCGTTCGACAAGGCGAAGCCGGTGTTGGATGCCGTGTCGAAGAAGCTCGTTCATTGCGGTGACGCCGGCGCGGGCCAGGCCGCGAAGATCTGCAACAACATGATCCTCGGCGTGTCGATGATTGCTGTCGCGGAAGCGTTCGTGCTGGCTGAAAAGCTCGGGCTCTCCCATCAGGCATTGTTCGATGTGGCGTCCACGTCATCGGGCCAGTGCTGGTCGCTGACGACCTATTGCCCGGTGCCGGGGCCGGTGCCGGCTTCACCAGCCAATAATGGTTACAAGCCCGGCTTTGCGGCTGACCTGATGCTGAAGGATCTCAAGCTGTCGCAGGATGCGGCGGGGGCCGCCGGGGCGGCAACGCCTTTGGGCGCACACGCGGCAAAGCTGTTTGAACAGTTCACCGGGACAGGCCATGGCGGCACTGATTTCTCCGGTATTATCAACATGTTGCGCGACACAAAATAGGTTTACATCAGGCTGGCATAAGGGAAAAACGGCACAGTTTCGCCAGCTGCGACCTCGATCAGATCCTCACCCAGTTCGATCAACCCGTCGGTTTCGGTGAGCGAGGTCAGCACCCCTGCCCCATCCTGCGGGTGTTTCAGCGCCAAGGGCAGAGCGTTGCCGTCGCGCTCAAGGCTGACACGGACATATTCGCGCCGTCCGGTCTTTTTCCTGTATGAAAAGCCCATTCTGACAGGCAAAGCCGTCGGAATTTCGGGTTTTGCACCTGACAGCAGCGCGATCAGCGGGCGGACCACGTAAACAAAAGTGACGAAAACCGCGACGGGGTTTCCCGGCAGGCCGACGAAGGGCTTGCCCCCTATCACACCCATGGCCACGGGCCGCCCTGGCTTGATGGCGATCCGCCAGAAGACCAACGAGCCGACCCGTTCAACTGCGCCCTTGACGTGGTCTTCCTCACCGGTGGAAACGCCGCCCGAGGTGAGGACGAGGTCGCTCTTCGTCGCCGCTTCGGCCAGCCGAGGTGCCAGTTCCTCGGGCTTGTCTCTGAGTATGCCAAGATCGACGACCTGCGCCCCGGCGCGGCGCACCAGCGCGGCCAGCAGCGCCCGGTTGGCATCGTAGATTGCGGCGGGGCCAAGCGGTAATCCGGGTTCGGTCAACTCGTTTCCGGTCGAAAAGATCGCGACCTTCAACCGGCGGGTAACCTTGATCTGGGTGAGGCCAATGGCCGACAGCAGGGCCAGTTCCTGCGGGCGCAAGGTGCGGCCTCCTGGCAGGGCCAATGCGCCAACGGAAATATCCTCTCCCGCCTTGCGCCGGTTGGCACCGCGCTTGAGGCCAGCGGGCAGGATGACGTGATCGCCGTCCGGCGTCACATCTTCCTGCATGAAGACGGTGTCGGTTTGAGGCGGCATCGGCGCGCCGGTGAAAATCCGGATGGCAACGCCCGCTGTCGCAAGGGCAGTTCCTGACGCGCCTGCCGGAACGCGCCCGCCCAGTGGCAGCCGCGTTTCTCCTTCCGACTGCACGTCGGCATGGCGCACGGCATAGCCATCGACGGCAGAGTTGTCGAAGGGTGGGAGCGCGACGGTGCTGTGGATATCCTGCGCCAGCACGCGGCCATCGGCCTCGCCAAGGGATACGATTTCGGTAGCGGCCAGCGGCATGATGCGCGCCGCCATCA
Source organism: Hyphomicrobiaceae bacterium (assembly GCA_031374735.1). GTDB lineage: Bacteria > Pseudomonadota > Alphaproteobacteria > Rhizobiales > Hyphomicrobiaceae > JABFRJ01. The sequence continues at coordinate 19,761 of JANMGQ010000247.1, forward strand.
GCGCGGCAGCATCCTCCACCGACATCAGCGGCCCGCCAAAGGCAAAGCAGTCGTCGGAGAGCTGCGCCATGGTCAGCCTCCTTTCAGACGCTTGAGGACTGCATCGACCGGCTCGGCATGGCCCAGCACATAGTCTGTCAGGGCCTCGATATCATCAATGGACATGACCGGCCGCCCCGCGTCCGGAAAACCTGTGTCGCTGGCGACCGCGATGATACTGGCATCGTCCGGATGCAAGGGCGGCTTGCCATTGGCAGCACGATGCACCTCGATCTTGAAATGGTTTGCCTTCTTGAAACCCTCGACAATGACAAGATCGACCGGCGACATATGGGTCAGCAGTTCGGGGAGTTCAGGCTCTGCTGTGTCACGCAACTCGTGCATCAGAGCCCAGCGCCTGCCGGAGGAGATCAGCACTTCCGTTGCCCCGGCCTCGCGATGTTCGTAGGAATCCTTGCCGGGCGTGTCGATATCGAAGGCGTGATGGGCGTGTTTCAGGGTTGAGACCGTATGACCCCGGGCGCGCAGCACAGGGATCAATCTTGTCAGCAGCGTGGTCTTGCCCGCTCCGCTCCACCCTGCCAGTCCGATCACGCGCATTCTGGTTCCAACATAAAGGGAAAGCCGGTCAGTCCAGCAGTTACTAAAACCAGATACCAATGAAACGATTGCGCTTGGGCATCGATTCACCCTTCATCCAGCGTACCAGTTCTTCGTATTCGTGATAAATGGCCGGATTGTTCAGCCTGGTTCGCAGGATATGAACATATGGCGCAGCGTGCTGCCAATAGCGGATAACACTTGACCGGTTCCACCGTTTATATAGCTCGAAGTCGATAATCCCGCGCTGGATTCCTATTGCGAACAGCTCAAACTCGTTGAGTACGGTGCGAATGGCTTGCGCTTCTGGCGAATTCTCGTTGTTCTGTCCCGCCCATGACGCCAGACCACCTTCACTTTTTGCCAGTTCGATAAATTTCCCTCGGGCGGCGATTACATCGCCATCTCTTTCAAGACTTGAGATCAGATCAAGCGTTGCACGCCGCCGTGCGACGGCCCTCTGGGTAAAAATACCCCATGCCGCCATTGCTGCAGCAAGCAGGCCTATAACAAGAGTGGCCCCAACATTGTTAGGGGCCACAAAAGCATCAGATAGCGAAGAGAGTAAGCTCACCTGAGGACGGTAAGACCGCCCCAGCCTTCTTTCAAGATTATCAGCATGTTTAACTCCTGATACTTCGTGCATCTATGTGATGCACGCATTCCTATTTGGGGCCCACGGTGCTTGAAATCAAGTTAAGTTTTC
>JANMGQ010000251.1:0-14463 GCA_031374735.1 Hyphomicrobiaceae bacterium
CTTGCACGGGCTTGAGCCTTGACGTCGACGGGTGAGTTACCATGTGCGGCGCACACCTTGATCTATGAAACAAGCTGCCGCGCAGCGGCGATTTTTGCGATGCAGCATTCGTGCTGCGCTGCAGCTAGTTACAGGAGAGGACCCCGGATATTTGTCGTGCGAAGGGCACGCCAAATTCCGGGACACCGTTGAATTTGGATGGCGTGGCCGCGTCAGCACCTGGGCCCAGGCTGTGTGAGAACGCTTTCACACAGCCTGGGCCCGAAGCCGACGATGTCTGTAGGAGCAAGCGACCGCGCCGCCGAAAGCGCCCGGGGCACGGCCGACGCGCCTGTTGTCACCCCAAATGGCTGACAAACTTCGCCGACAAATACGCCTGCAGCCCTTCGATGCCGCCCTCATGGCCGAAGCCTGAATCCTTGATGCCGCCGAAGGGCGTTTCGGGGAGCGCGATGCCGAAGTGGTTGATCGAAACCATGCCGGCGTCCAGCGCATCCGCCACTTTGGCAGCCGTCTTGCCGTCTTTCGTAAACGCATACGAAGCGAGGCCGAACGGCAGCGAGTTCGCCTCCGTCAGCATCGCGTCGGTGTCCTTGAAGCGCATCATCAGGGCGACGGGGCCGAACGGCTCCTCGGTCATGATGCGCGCGTTCTTCGGAATGTCGGTCAGCACGGTCGGCTCGAAGAAGTTGCCGGCATTGCCGATGCGTTTGCCGCCGGTGGTCGCCTTGGCGCCTTTTTCAAGCGCGTCGCCGACCAAAGTTTCCATGGCATTCACCCGGCGCGGGTTGGCGAGTGGGCCCATCTTCGAGGCGGGGTCGAGGCCTTCGCCGACGGTGGTGCCCTTCATGAGGTCCGTGAACTTGCCGACGAACTTGTCGTAGGCCTTCTCGTGCACGAAGAAGCGCGTCGGCGACACGCAGACTTGGCCGGCGTTGCGCGTTTTCATGCCGTGCAGGAGGGCGGCGACCTGATCGGTCTCGACGTCGTCGAAGATCAGCACGGGGGCGTGGCCGCCGAGTTCCATGGTGGCGCGCTTCATGTGCAGAGCTGCAAGCGAATTGAGCTTCTTGCCGACCGGCACCGAGCCCGTGAACGAGATCTTGCGAATGATCGGGTTCGGAATGAGATACTCCGAAATTTCAGCGGGCACGCCGTAGACGAGGTTGATCACGCCCGGGGGTACGCCGGCATCGTGGAAGCATTTGACGAACTCGATCGGGCTGCCCGGGGTTTCCTCGGGGCACTTGATGATGATCGAGCAGCCGGCCGCGAGCGCGCCACCGATCTTGCGGGCGGCCTGGGAGACCGGGAAGTTCCAAGGGCTGAAACCAGCGACGACGCCGACCGGCTCCATGATCACCATGTTGCGCACGCCGTCGGCGCGGGCTGGGATGATGCGGCCGTAGGCGCGGCGGCCTTCCTCGGCGAACCACTCGATGATGTCGGCTGAGCCCATCAGCTCGACCTTGGCTTCGCCGACGACCTTGCCCTGCTCCATGGTCATGATCGGCGCGATGGTGTCGACGCGGGCGCGCAGGAGGTCAGCGGCTTTTTTGAGGATCTTGCCGCGTTCGTAGGCGGATACCTTGCGCCAGACCTTGAAGCCCTTGGCCGCGGCGGCAAGCGCCAGGTCGAGGTCCTGCTTGGTCGCGAGCGAGAGCTTGGAAAGCGGCAGGTTGGTGGCGGGGTTCATGACCTCGAACGTGGATGGGCCGGACGCGTTGACCCAGGCGCCGTCGATGTAGTGCTGCAGTTTGGGAAGATAGGCGTGAGCGCTTGCCATGGGCGGACCTCGGTTTGGGGGATGACGTCGTCTGGCCGCGTTAAACGGCAGCAGGCCGCGGAGTGCAAGGGGGCATGGGTGCAGGGCAGGCGCGCAAACGTACGCGCGGAATGACGTATCCGCCCTTGCACCAAACGCAATACGGTGAAAATGTGTTTCCTGTTCAGCTGGTATTCAGCAGCCGAGTCGCCAGTGTGTGCGAACCGAATTTGAACCGCGCGGGGAGACGCCTTTGTCCAGCACAACGCAACCCAACAAAACCATGCTCATGGCCGGCGTCAGCCTAGTCGTGCTGGCCTGGCTTGTCCCCGTTGGAGCGCAACAGGCGCCGCCGACGCCCGAGGAGCTGAAAAAGCGCGAACAGCAGCGCCAGCAGCAACAGAATGCGCCGCAAAAGACCCCGCAGCAGCAACAACCGCCGCAAGGCGGACAGCAGGCCCGCCCGCAGCCGGGTCAACAGCCGCAGCAGCCCCAGCGCCCACCGCCGCCGGCTCGCGTTGTTGCGCCCCCGCCGCCGTCCCAGCCATCGGTGCGGACTGTCACGCCGCCGCCACAGCAGCAACAACGGCCGCCCGTCGGCCAACCCGGACAGCCTGGACAGCCGCGACCCGGCCTTGTGACCAAGACGCCGCCGATCCCGCCACCGGCGCAGAAGACCGTCACGCCGCCACCGAACTCCGGAACGCCGCCGGTGCCGCCCAAGGTGACGACGTCAACACCGCCGATCCAGAAAGGGCCGACAGGAGCGCCGCCGTCGTCGGGCGGAGCCACGCCCCCTGTCAAATCCGTCGTGCCCGGAACACCGCCACCGGCCGTGCCGCGGATCGCGACGCCGGGTGTTCCTCCCCCTGTGGGCAGTACGCCGCCTGGTGGTGTCCCACCGGTTTTGAAGCCCGGTACACCCGCAACAGCTAACCCGGGAAGCCCGCCCCCCCCTGGCGCGCCCCCCAAAACAGCAGTGCCCGGTACGCCTCCTGGTGCACCACCGGCAGGTACACCTCCGGGCACACCGGGAGTGGTGCCGCCGGTGCTGAAACCGGGCGCGCCGACGATCGCTGCGCCGGGCACGCCGCCAGGCGCGCCCGTTTCGCCGAACGCGACAGCGCCGCGCGTGCCACCGGTCATCGGCACACCGGTTGTCGGCAAGATCGTCGCCGCGCCGACAGGCGCCAACACACTGGCCCAGGTTCAAGCTGCCCGCGTGGTCAAGACCGATGGCGCTGGCCGACAGGTCACGACCGAGCCCGGCAACCGCACGATCATCAAACAGAACAACACGGTTATCATCCACCGCAACGAAACGACCGTGATCAACAACTTCTATCCCTCGGCGCGCTCCGTGCCGCGCCCGAACGGCATCACCGAGACGTTCTACGTGCGCCCGGACGGCGTGCGCATCTTCAGCGAAACCGACCGCAACGGCCGCCTGATCCGCCGCTATGGACGCCCGCCCGGCGGCGCTGAGATTGTCTACGTCGACAACAGGAAATTCTACCGCAACCTCGCGATCGGTGTCGGCATCGTGGCGCTCGTCATTGCGGCGCCCGTGATTTCCATGCCGCGCGAGCGCTACATCGTCGATTATGACCGCGCTACGGACGACGACATCTACACGACGCTGGTCGCGCCGCCGGTGGTGCGTCTGCAGCGTGCCTACTCACTCGAAGAGGTGCGCTACAGCCAGCCGCTGCGCGATCACATGCCCCGCGTTGATCTCGATACCATCACGTTCGAAACGGGTTCGTTCGTCGTCACTGAGGATCAGTATCCCAAGCTCGAGCGCATCGCGCGCGGGATGGCCAAGGCCATACAGCGTAATCCCGGCGAGATGTTCCTCATCGAAGGCCACACGGATGCGATGGGTTCGGCCGAAGACAATGTCTCATTGTCGGACCGCCGCGCAGAAGCCATCCAGCGGGTGCTGGTCGAGTACTATCAGATCCCCATGGAGAACCTGACCACACAGGGCTATGGCGAGCAGTACCTGAAGGTGCCGACGCAAGGTGCCGAACGCGCCAACCGCCGTGTTGCGATCCGACGCATCACGCCGTTGCTCGGTGGCAAGGAGTGACGTCACGGTTTAGGGCTGCGGCGCAGGCATCTGGCCGTGGCCCTACCGCGCCAAGTCCGTAGCCCCAATCCGGCGGGTCAGATAGCGGACGGATTTACCATTGGCGAGCACGGCTTTGCCAACAACGTCAAACCCGAGTGCCGCGTGAAAGGCATCTGAGCCCGGGTTCGGCGGCTCGCTGTTGACCTCGCAGACGACAACGCCATGGCCGTGATCCCGCGCCGCAGCAAAAACACGATCATACATCAGGCGAGCGATCCCCTGGCCGCGTCGGGCAGCCGAGACAATGATCCGGTCGACATAGACAAAGCGGCTATAGCGCGCCTTGAACCAGAGAAAATTCGGGCTGTCGTAGGCTGCATCCTGGTCAAAGGTGATGAGCAGCGCGTCACCTTCGGGCGTCGCCAGCGCCAGGAATGAGGCGTCGAGCAACCGGTGCAGTTTCGCCGCGTCGAGTTCGGAGGTTTCGACTGCGTGCGCGTTGTTGAGAGCGAGCAAGGCATCGCCCTGTCTCGCGTGGACATTCGACACATCAACGAACCCAGCGCTGTGTCCTGCCATATCCACGCTCAGCCTTTCCAACGTCTCCAGACGCGTGGCATAGACCACGGCGGGAGTGGCCGCGAGAGCCGCTTGGGATCTGGGGGACAAGATGACAGCTGGATTGCGAAGGCTCGGCCTCAGTGGCCTCGGCCTGACAGCGGCCATGATGGCGCTGGCAACAGCCGCGCAGGCCGCCGGCGACGGCTTCAATGGTGCGGGCGCCAGCGGCTGGTGGGTCGCGCCGTTCGCGGGGCTGTTGCTGTCGATCGCTGTCCTGCCGCTGTGGACACCACAGCTCTGGCATCACCACTTCGGCAAGATCTCGGCCTTCTGGGCGCTCGCAGTTTTGGTGCCGATGGCCTTGCTCGTTGGACCTGATCTCGCAGGCCGCGAACTTGTGCACACCATGGTCGCCGAGTTCATTCCGTTCGTGATCTTGATCTTCGCTCTGTTCACGGTCGCCGGCGGCGTGCTGCTCAAAGGTAACCTGCATGGCTCGCCATTGCTGAACACGTCCCTGCTGGCGATCGGCACCGGCATCGCCAGCATCACCGGGACGACGGGCGCTGCCATGCTGCTGGTACGCCCCATCATCCGTGCCAACGACAATCGGCTGCACAATGCGCACGTGCTGGTGTTCTTTATCTTCCTAGTCGCCAACATCGGCGGATCGCTGACGCCGTTGGGTGATCCGCCGCTGTTCCTTGGCTTCCTGAAAGGTGTCGACTTTTTCTGGCCGACGGGCGCGCTGTTGAAGCCGATGCTGTTGTGCACGGCCATCCTGCTGGTCGTGTTCTTCATCCTCGATACGATCCTGTTCGCACGCGACACGGACTATCCGCCGAAGCCTGATCCGACGCCGGATTCGCGCTTGCGCATCGTTGGCTGGCACAACGTGGCGCTGTTGTTCGCCATCGTTGTTGTCGTGCTGATGAGCGGCGTATGGAAACCCGGCATCGCCTGGGACGTGTTTGGCACCAAGGTCGAGCTGCAAGGGTTGGCGCGCGATGTCCTGCTGCTCGTTATCGCCTGGATCTCCTGGCAGTTCACCAGCACCGAAATCCGTGACGGCAACGGCTTCTCCTGGGGGCCCATCGCCGAGGTCGCCAAGCTGTTTGCCGGCATCTTTGTGACGCTGGTGCCGGCCATCGCGATCCTGAAAGCCGGCAAGGCGGGCGCGCTCGCCCCGCTGGTCGAACTCGCGACCTTGCCGAACGGTCAGCCGAACAACATCATGTACTTCTGGCTTTCGGGGGGATTGTCGAGCTTTCTCGACAACGCGCCGACCTATCTCGTGTTCTTCAATCTCGCCGGGGGCGATCCCACCAAACTGATGGGGCCGATGTTCACAACGTTGCTGGCCATCTCTGCAGGGTCGGTATTCATGGGCGCCAACACCTACATCGGCAACGCCCCGAACATGATGGTCAAATCCATCGCCGAGGAGCGGGGCGTGAAAATGCCGAGCTTCTTTGGCTACATGCTGTGGTCGGGATGTTTCCTCATCCCGTGCTTTGTTCTGGTGACGTGGGTGTTCTTTATGTAACGGCTCGACACTCCAACAAAACAGCCGGTGGCGCTGCAACGCCACCGGCCGATCTTATCGCTCAAGACAATCACGGATCGAGCTCGGTGTCCCAGTACAGGTAATCGAGCCAGCTTTTATGCAGGTAGTTCGGCGGGAACGCGCGCCCATTGCGGTGCAACTCAAACACCGTCGGTTTGTAGGGCAGCGTCATCGGCCGCAGCCCCGCCTGCTCCGGCGTCATGGAACCCTTGGCCAAGTTGCACGGCGCACACGCCGTCAGCACGTTGTCCCACTTGGTCTGCCCGCCACGCGAACGCGGGATCAAATGGTCGAACGTCAGCTCCTGCCTGCATCCGCAGTATTGGCAAGAGAAGCGGTCGCGCAGGAACACGTTGAAGCGGGTGAAGGCCGGGTACAACGCCGGCTTCACATACTGCTTCAAAGCGACCACACTCGGCAGCCGCATCTCGAACGATGGACTGCGCACATAGCGGTCGTACTCGGACACGATGTTCACGCGGTCCAGAAACACGGCTTTCACCGATTCCTGCCAGCTCCACAGCGAAAGCGGATAGTAACTCAACGGCCGGAAGTCGGCATTGAGCACCAAGGCCGGATGATGTTGATCTGCGAAGGCTCCTGTCGTCACGGCTTGCATCCTGCTGGCTAGCCCGGATCGCCGTTCCGTCTGCAGCCATTCCAGCCCGAAGATGGGCGGCTGTTCGACATCCAGGTGTCCAATGCGGCTCGGCGCCACCCGAGCCTGGACCGATCCAGGAATGAGCGCGTCGCACGCGCGCAGGTACCTCATATTATGGAGGTGTGACGGTGAGATGCAAGGGGGCAAACGCCACTGAGGCGCAAAGTTATGCACAAGACGAGGTCAAGTCTTGGGCAACGGCTGCGCGTCCAGGCGCCGAATGACCGCTTCCCTTGCGGGCGCTTTCGGCAGACAAGTGCGGGCTCGGCGACTTGGCCGCGGGGCCGGGATTGGGGGACTCATGCAACGCCTTGAACGCCTGTCGGCCTGGGTTTTTGGGCTGAGTTTTCTGTTTCTCGCGCTGGCCGTCGCAGTCGAGACTGTCATGCGCAAGGTGTTCAACAAGTCGCTGCAGGGCGTCGATGAACTCGGCGGTTATGTCCTGGCTGTCGGCGCGGCCTTGTCCTTTGCCATCGCGCTGCGCGAGCGCACGCACATCCGCATCGACGTGGTTCACGAACGCCTCCCGAAGGCGCTGCGTGTGTTGCTGAACGCGCTGGCGCTGCCGTCGCTGACCGCCTGCGCCGCAGCAATCGCGTACATGGCGTGGTTTGCGCTCGGCGACACCATTCAGTTCAATGCGACGGCGCAGACGCCCTGGGCGACGCCGCTGCGCTATCCGCAGACGGCCTGGGTGATGGCGCTTTGCGTGTTCGTGCTGTTTGCGCTCGTTGAGACCGTCGTGATGCTTTTCACACTTCTAACGGGGCGCTTCGCCGACATGGACCGCCGATACGGCCCACGCGGCGCCAAGGACGAACTGGATGAGGAGCTGGCAGACCTGAAGGCGCGCGGCGTTGTTGAGGTCGGTGGAGCCAATGGCGGGGGCCGCTCATGAGTATGATCGCTATTGGGATCACTGGTTTCCTGGTCATGGTCGGGCTCATGCTGCTCGGCCTGCCGATTGCCGCCGTCATGCTGCTGCTCGGCCTCGTCGGCGGCATGATGGCCTTTGGCCTCGCCTTCTTTCAATCGGCCGCCTCTGTCGTCTGGGGCGTGTTGAGTGACAACAATCTGACGTCCATTCCGCTGTTTGTGCTGCTTGGCGAGTTGCTGCTGCGCTCCGGCATGGCGGATCGCATGTACACGGTGTTTGCAGCCTGGCTCGGTCGCTTGCCCGGCGGATTACTGCACACAAACATTGGCTGCTGCGCGCTGTTTGCGGCCACGTCAGGCTCGTCTGTCGCGACCGCGGCGACGATTGGTACGGTCGCGTTGCCATCGCTGAAGAAGAACGGCTATCCGATGTCGGACAGCCTGGGCTCACTCGCCGCCGGCGGCACGCTTGGCATTATGATCCCGCCGTCGATCAACTTCATCATCTACGGCTCCATGACCAATACGTCCGTCGGCAAGCTGTTCATTGCCGGCATCATTCCCGGCCTCGCGCTCGCGGGGCTGTTCATGGTCTGGATCTACATCAGCCACTCCATGCGCCGCGAAAAAGTCGCTGTCATAGAGGTGCCTTGGGACGAGCGGGTGCGCCTGCTGCGCTATCTGTTCGAGCCGCTGGTCGTGTTCGGCGTGGTCATGGGCACGCTGTATGGCGGTATCGCCACGGCAACAGAAAGCGCTGCCCTCGGCCTCGTCGTCGCAATGGTGTTCGTCATCGCACAGGGCAAACTCAGCGTCGCATTGCTCGAAAACTGCTTCCTGTCATCCGCCAAGACAACAGGCATGATCCTGCTCATCGTGGTCGGCGCGTTCGTACTCAATCTGGCGCTCAGCCTGACAGGCATCGGCGAAGCGCTTACCAAGTGGGCGACGGGCTTCGGCCTCGGGCGGGTACAATTGCTGCTGGTGCTGATCGTGTTCTACCTGATCCTCGGCATGTTCATGGACACGCTCTCCATGATGGTTGCCACCATCCCGCTGGCCTTTCCCGTCGTGAGTGCGGCCGGCGTCGACCCCATCTGGTTCGGCGTGTTCATCGTGCTGATGTGCGAGTTGGGCCTGATCACGCCGCCGGTCGGCATGAACCTGTTCGTCGTCCAAGGCATCCGTCCAGACAACGGGCCGGTTGCGGACGTCATCCGTGGTGCGCTCCCATACGCCATCATCATGATCTTGTTCGCGGTCCTGCTGATTGCTTTCCCGGCCATCGCCACGTGGTTACCGACGGCCATGCGGGGATGACTGGCACAGCGGGAAACCCTGGCGGAAACCTTCGATTAACCCTCACGCCTTAAGCATCCAGGGATCACAGTTTCGACGTAAACCACCGTTAGCGGCGACGGTGGAGTTGCCTGCCATCGTTCGACTTGCCGTCGTCCGTCTTCGCGTTGGGGAGCGTAGCGCTCATGCCGTCAGCTGTCCGTTCCGGTCTTGCCGCTGTTGCCCTGTCCATCGCCATGGCGACGGCAGCCGTGACAACAGGGGCTATGGCCAACGACGCTTGGCCGGCCCGCGTGAGCGCCACCTTCGAGGTCGAGTTCGGTGGCCTGTCTATCGGTAAGTTCGACTTTAACTCATCGACCAACGGTCAGGCCTACGTGCTGAATGGTGGCGGCAAACTCTCGCTGTTGTTCGGCGCGTTGAAGTGGAGCGGCAACGCGGAAGCCACAGGCAAAGTCGCGGCTGACGGGGCGCACCCGCAGTCGTTCGGCTTCAGCTTCAACAGCTCGAACAAATCCGGCTCGACCCGTATGGCCTACACGGGCAACACGATCACGAACGTGACCCGCGAACCCAACAAGCCGCCGAAAGAAGGCACGGTCCCGGTTCTGCCGCAACATCTGATCGGCGTGCTTGATCCTATGTCGGCGATGCTGGCCGTGTCGAAGGGTGCGAGCGGCAACCCGTGCTCAAGGCGGATTCCGATTTATGACGGCCGCGCACGCTATGACCTCGTGCTGTCGCCCAAGGGGACAGTTCAGCTCTCCGAACTGCGGCCGTCAGGCCAGCCGGCGACCGGATACGTCTGCCGCGTGAAGTATATCCCGATCGCCGGTCACAAACCGGACGAGGAAACCAGCGCGATGGCCAGATCGAGCGACATTGAGCTGGTGTTGCGCCCGATCCCGAGTGCCAACGTGTTCATCCCCTACAGTGTGTCGATCCCAACGATGGCCGGCACGGCGGTGCTCAAGGCCAAACGCGTCGACATCACCACCAGCGGCCAGCAGCAGATCGCCCTCTCTCACTGAGAGCGGGTGCACTGAGGGCCATCAGGGCCGCTTCGCCACCAGATCGATCTCGACCAGCGCGCCAACGGCCAGCGCGGTCACTCCAATGCAGGTACGTGCCGGCAACTTGCCCGGCGCAAAATAAGCCCGATACGTCTCATTCATAGCGGCATAATCGCGCTCGAAAGCGGTGAGATACACCCGCGCTTGCAGCACGTGCTCAAGCCCGAGGCCAACGCCCGCGAGCACAAGCTTGAGGTTGTCCATGACACGCCGCGTCTGCGCTTCGACACCGGCCGGCAATGCCGCATCAGGCGCGTCCGGATCAGTCGGCATCTGGCCGGTGACGAACACCCAGCCGTCGATCTCGGTCGCATGCGAGAACGGCGCGACCGGACGCGGGCCAGAGGCGATCATGTGAAACAGCGGCGATGACATGGGCGGGCTCTTTGGGCTGTTGGCAAGCTCGCACACTACCACCGCCGGCATCTCAAGCGAACGAGATCTGCACAAGGCCAAGGATCGCGTGGCTCGCGGCCATACCCCAGATCGTTGCGGTCCCGCGTGCCGTCGGCATCTTCGGCCCAACCAGCATCATAAGTGCCAGCGCTACTGCGAGCGTCAGATTGAGCGCCACACAGCCACCCAGACCGAAGCCCGATTTCGTCCAGCCCTGATCCTGGGCGATCACGCCGAGCAGAATACCGCCCGCGCCCGCGCCGAGCACGCGCGGCCAGAAGGTGGTCGGGTCCTCGGCCAGGCCAAAGAGCTTCATGGTGAATTTCGGGATGATCAGCAGGAACAGCACATAGGACCCGAGGATCATCAGCTCCCCGTTGAAGGCGTCTCTGGCGGTGATCATGCGGTCCTCGATGTTGTCATCGCGGTTCTGCGGGACAGTGCACGCTGGTGCAAGCCAGTTGCGAAGCTTGAGTTAAGGCCAGCGCTACATGGCTTTCGGCGCGCGGGCCGCCGGCCAGTAAACCTGAAATAACGCAAAGTTGCGAGCGGCGGCTACGCTTGTGTCCGGCGCGGCCGCGACGGCTGCGGGCAAATCGGATAAGGTACTGTCAATCAAACTCATGACGGGGAACGGAGGCACCATGCCCACCATGAAAGTATCAGCCACGGCTGAAAAGCCCGCGTGGCAGCGCTTTGCGCCGCTTGCGGTCTTGGCGGGCGTACTCGGGGTCATCATTTTTAACGGTTGGCACAAGCAGTTGACGCTTGAGAATGTGTTTGCCGTCCGCGAGGCCTTCCAGGGCTTCATCACCCTGCACTTCTTCATTGCGATGCTCGCCTACATCGCGACCTACGCCGCAGCTGTCGCAATCTCGGTTCCGGGCGCGTCGATCCTGACCTTGTCGGGCGGGTTGATCTTTGGCTGGTTCTTTGGCGGAGCGGCCGCAGTAACCGGCGCCTCGATCGGCGCGATCCTGCTGTTTCTGATCGCGCGCTCTGCTTTTGGAGAAGCGCTGCGCGCCAAGGCCGGTCCAAAGATCAATGGCCTCGTTGAAGGTTTTCAGAAGGACGCAATGAGCTATCTGCTGTTCCTGCGGCTTGTGCCAGCATTCCCGTTCTTTGTCGTGAATATCGCGGCGGCTCTGCTCGGCGTGCCCTTACGCACCTACATCATCGGCACAGTCCTCGGCATCATCCCCGCCACATTCGCATTTGCCTCCATCGGCGCGGGCCTCGACAGCGTGTTCGCCAAGTCGAAGGCGGATCAGGTTGCATGCGCCGCGTTGAAGGGCATGGCGGCCTGCCCCCTCGAATTGTCAGCCAAGAGCCTTGTCACCAAAGAGATCCTGATCGCACTGTCACTCCTTGCGGTCGTCGCCTTGATTCCCGTCGCTTACAAGAAATGGAGCCAGCGCAATGGCTGATGCGAGCAAGAACATGCGCCTAGATGCCAGCGGCTCCGTGCCGTCCAAACTCAAGACCGTCACTGATGTCGCCGATATCGGCACGACTCAGACCTTGAGCTGCGATATCTGCGTGATTGGCGCCGGCTCCGGCGGACTCTCGGTTGCTTCAGCTGCGGCCCAACTCGGCAGCGACGTGATCCTGATCGAAAAGCACAAGATGGGCGGCGACTGCCTCAACTACGGCTGTGTGCCCTCGAAGGCCATGATCGCGGCCGCGCGGCGCGCACACATCATGCGCTCGTCGGCCCCCTTCGGCATTCGCCCGGTCTCGCCGGCCGTCGATCCAAAGGGTGTGCATGACCACATCAAAAGCGTGATCGCGGCCATCGAGCCCAATGACTCCATCGAGCGCTTCACAGGGCTCGGCGTGCGCGTCATCCAGGCCGGCGCCAAGTTCATCGACGCCAAGACCGTGGTCGCCGGAGACGCGAAAATCACAGCCCGCCGCTTCGTCATCGCCACGGGCTCGTCGCCCGCCGTGCCGCCCATTCCCGGGCTCGACAGCGTGCCGTATTTCACCAATGAGACCCTGTTCGACAACCAGCAGCAGATCGGCCACCTCATCGTCATCGGCGGAGGTCCCATCGGTATGGAAATGGCGCAGGCGCATCGCCGCCTCGGCTGCAACGTCACAGTGCTCGAAGGCATGAAGGCGCTCGGCAAGGATGATCCGGAGCTGACGGCGATCGCATTGAAGGGGCTGAAGGCGGAGGGCTTGGTCATCCGAGAGGGCGCGAAGGTGATGCGCGTGGAGGGCGGCATCGGTCGCGTGCGCGTGCACGTCGAGGAAAACGGCCAACAGACCGCCTTCGATGGCACACACATTCTCGTCGCCGCCGGTCGCAAACCCAATGTCAACGATCTCGGCCTCGAAGCCGCCGGCATCAAATATGGCCGCACCGGCATCGAGGTGAACAGCGGCCTCGTCACGTCAAACGGCAACGTCTTCGCCATCGGCGACGTCACGGGCGGGCTGCAGTTCACACACGTCGCCAACTATCATGCCGGCATTGTCATTCGGCGCGCCCTGTTCCGCTTGCCCGCCAAGGTGAACACCGACCAGATCCCCTGGGTCACCTACATCGACCCTGAAATCGCCAATGTTGGCCTGACCGAAGAGGCCGCCCGCAAACGCGGTGGCAAGGTCAACGTCTACCGTTGGCCCTTCCACGAGAACGACCGCGCCCAAGCCGAGCGCGCAACCGAGGGATTGGTCAAAGTCGTGACCGACCGCAGCGGCAAAATCCTTGGCGCCGGTATCGTTGGCGAGCACGCGGGCGAACTGATCCAGATGTGGTCGCTCGCCATCTCGCAAGGCATGAACATCAAGGCCATGACCGAGTGGATCTCACCTTATCCAACGCTGTCGGAGGTCAACAAGCGCGTGGCGTTCGGCATTTACGCCGGCAAGGCCGCAAGCGTCGGCGTGCGCAAGGTGCTGTCGATCCTGCGCCGGTTCGGGTGAATAGCGTCAGACGGGGTCGGCGGGATAATCAACGCGCACGAAGTAAAGACCGCACGCAGGCGCCACAGCGCCGCAGCGCGCGCGGTCCTTGGCTTCAAGGGCAGTGCGGAGATCGTCCGCGCTCCATCGGCCGTCACCGACGACCTTCAGGCTGCCGACCATAGAGCGGACCTGATTGTGCATGAACGAACGCGCGGATGCGGAGATGTGGATCTCGCCGTCGGCCGCAGCGGTGACTGTAAAGGTATCCACCGACTTCACCGGCGACTTCGCCTGACACGACGTTGATCTGAATGTCGTGAAGTCGTGATGACCGACCAATACGCCCGCCGCCGCCTGCATGGCCACCACGTCGACCGGCTTGGCAATCCACCACACCCGGTTCTTGTCGAGGGCTGGCGGTGATCGGCGGTTTGAGATCCGATACAGATAGTGCCGCCGGATCGCGGAAAAGCGCGCATCGAACGTGTCCGCTACCTCCGCGGCCTCCCGGACCGAGATTGGCGCCGGGCGGACGTGATAGTTGAGCGCCTCGCGAACAACGTAGTCCGGAAAGCTCTTTGTCACTGTGAAGTGCGCCACCTGTCCCAGCGCGTGCACGCCTGCATCCGTGCGCCCAGCGCCTCGCACCTCCGCGTACTCACCGCTGAGCTTGAACACCGCCTCGCGCAACGTCCCTTGCACGGAGCACCCGTCAGGCTGGGTCTGCCAGCCGACAAATGGCGTGCCGTCATATTCGATGAGCAGGCGATAGCGTGGCATGAAGCAGCATCAGGTTGCGGCGCAGCGGGCGACCTCTTTAAAGCGGATGGCGGCTGACCGTACAGAGCCCAGTTGCGACAGAGACCAAGTTGCAGAGGCTCTTTCGGATCCCGTATAGTATCGGCTGCCTTCTGGTCGAGCGACGCTTCAAGCCTTGCGACAGCACCGAACGCCTCTTTGCCTGGGGCAGGTCAGCAATGACGCCGAACTCAAAAGGCGCATGCCCGGGTCAGGAATCCACGATAAGTGTCGACGCCCGGCCGATGGCGCGCACGTGTGTGAACGGGTCATCGGCGACGTCGACACCACGACAGTTGAGACGATGGATACGCTCGGCGTAGATGGCGGCCACACCGGCGTGGCGGTCGCTTTTTTCGCAGGGGAAGGGATCAGCCGTCCCGAATGGCTTGCGGTGGCGGGATGCCGGATCGGAGTGTCTCGATCAGGGCAGTCCAGGTCGGGAATACGAGATATGTCGTCAACGCGCGTAGATCC
>JANMGQ010000227.1:0-70734 GCA_031374735.1 Hyphomicrobiaceae bacterium
CTGCATCCTGTGGCGACAATGGAAGCGGCCGTCATGCCGGAGGCGTGCGGGGCGCACGACGCGGATGGCGCGTCTGATGCAACGGGGTCTACCGAAGGTTCGTGCACGTATCTCAGCTTATAACGGCTGGGGGCCTTGGCGCAATGCCGGGGCAGCACACATGAACGTCATGCTTCGCGTGCGGGGCACGACGCCTTCCGGAACGGCTTCTTCGCCCAACTCGGACTGCCGGAACTGCAAAAGGAACGACGACGCCTCACTCGCGCATCATGAACCGCCGGATACGAGACCCGTACGTCCGGTGGTGTGGGAGGACGGCGAGGGCGACCTCGCCTCCTACCCGCCTCCTACCCGATTGACGATGATGGTTGGTCAGGCATAAATTCTGACCGCTGATATCAGACCATCCCACCCGCTTCGGTTTGCAACCATGCCCCGCAACAGGCTTTGGCAAGCTCGCGCACGCGCAGAATGTAGCTCTGCCGCTCCGTCACAGAGATCACGCCGCGCGCGTCGAGCAGGTTGAAGATGTGGCTCGCCTTGATGCACTGGTCATAAGCGGGCAGCGCCATCTTGTGGCGCGGATCGTTGGCCGCGGGCACCGGCGCGCCCTTGTCGAGCAGCGCCTTGCACTCAGTCTCGGCGTTTTTGAAAGCCCCGAGCAGCATGTCCGTATTGGCGTACTCGAAGTTATAGCGCGAGTATTCCTGCTCCGCCTGCTGGAATACGTCATTGTAGGTCAGCTTGCGCGCGTCCGTGCGGCCGTTGAAGTTCAGGTCCCAGACGCGATCGACGCCTTGCACGTAGGTGGCGAGCCGCTCAAGTCCGTACGTGATCTCGCCCGACACGGGGCGGCAATCGAAGCCGCCGACTTGTTGGAAATAGGTGAACTGCGTCACCTCCATGCCATTGCACCACACCTCCCACCCGAGGCCCCAGGCGCCGAGCGTCGGGCTTTCCCAGTCATCCTCGACGAAGCGGATATCATTGACGCGTGTGTCGATGCCGATGGCGTCGAGGCTCTTCAAGTAGAGATCGAGGATATCGGGCGGTGATGGCTTCATGATCACCTGGAACTGATAGTAGTGCTGCATGCGATTCGGGTTTTCACCGTAACGGCCGTCCTTCGGGCGACGCGACGGCTGAACATAAGCGGCGTTCCAGGGCTTTGGCCCCAGCGCCCGCAACGTGGTTGCCGGATGGAACGTGCCCGCGCCCACTTCCATATCGTAGGGTTGCAGCACCGCGCAGCCCTGTGCGGCCCAGAATTGTTGCAGCGTCAGGATCAGGTCCTGGAAACTCTCTTTCGGGCGAAGGGCGGGCAGCATGTGCATGTCTCGGGCGAGGTCGATATGGCGGCTGCTATAGGGTGCGCCGCCTGTGAGGTCCATCCGGTCGCACTTGCCTGATGCATCGGCAGTGACATTGCCGAATGCGCTTCACGGAACTGTTGCTGTTCTGTCGCGACCGAAGATCATCACGGGAAGGTCATCCCGGTGCCCCGGCCAGGTCACATTGTCGGCTGAATCGGCAGGCTATTGATCATCGTTAAGAACGCGGGGATTTGCCGTCCAACCGTTCAAATGGCGACGGCGGCGGCGAGCGAAACGATCTATGATGAGGACCTTGCAGATGGGTGCGTTGGACATGCCGCAGACCCGGGCCGCGTCTTACATGACGGCAGACGAAGCGGCCGCTGGTTACCAGGGAATTCGCCGCTTCGTGGTCGATTTCGGGACAGCGTTCCTGTTGTTTGCAATTTGCGCCGGCCTGTTCAGTATTGACGCCAGCAATGCCTTCCCTGCTCCCCCGCCACCTGAGCTCAGTCTCGCCAGCGCGCTTCTGCCTCCGCCCACCATGATCTTCGCTACGCCGACCTTCCCAGGCGCGATCGAAGGCCCCGGCCCGCTCCAGACGCTCGCACTTCTGGCTTTTGCTTTCGCATCGCTGATTGCCACCAATCTGGCCATCGGCCGCCATCTGCTCAGCGCGTATGCCTCCCCGCGCGGCAGACGGTGGAGGAAGGGGTGATCCTTTGAGGGATCAAGACCCTTCCTCCACCACCTTTCGTGCCTATATGAACGCTGCAGATGCAATGTTGCCGGCTCCAAGGTGGTCCTGAGGTTTGAAAGCCCATGCGCAGTGCTCGCCGTTCGGTTTTGCTTTTCACTCTCGGCGCTTCGGCGGTCTTGACCGCGGCGGCGATCCTGGGTCTTGGCACCGATCGATGGGTTTCGAGTGGCTATCGCCATCAGACGGCCGACGCGGAGACCGAGGTTTGGTCTGTTGCCCTGACGTCTGGCAGGTTCAAGCCTATCGTTGCCACCGAAGCCGAGTGGCTCGCCGCGCAAACCACCACGTCCACTCGACTGCATGCCACGATGGCGGCGGGCTCGGTCCAGAGCTCTGGCGCAACACGAATGGACCTCGGTCGCATTGATCTCGGTCGCATTGATCTCGGCCGCATTGATCTTGGGCCGCTCGACGTGGTCGACGTCCGTCCGCTGCCGGCAGGCGTGGACCTTGGTGGCGATGGCAAGGCTGAGGGGGCAAAAATGCTCGTCAGCGCGCGCGAGCCAGCCACGGGCCGCATCGTGCGCCTGATCGTCGACGCCGCCGATGTCGGCGCCGCATCTCGGGTTGGGAAGCACGACGGTCTTTGATCATCGGGCTTCGCACCTCGTGACGCCGGCCGTCGGTCGTGGCAGTGTGTTGGCGAGCGAGAGCTCCAACACGCACGCATCCCCACATTTGCCTTCGATGGTTTCCAATGGCAGAGCGCATCGGTTTCTACTCGGGCTCGTTCGATCCAGTGACCCTCGGGCACATGGACCAGATCGGCCGTGCCGCGCGGCTGGTGGACACCCTCATCATCGGCATTGGCGTGCATCCCGGCAAAACGCCGATGTTCTCGGTCGAGGAGAAAATCGCCCTGCTCAAGACCGAATGTTCGGCGATCACCAAGGTGACCGGTTGCAAGATCGAGCCTGTCACGTTTGCCGGCCTGACGATCGACGCGGCCCGGGCGCACAAGGCGACCAGCATCTTCCGCGGTCTGCGCGACGGGACCGACCTCGACTACGAAATGCAGATGTCCGGCATGAATGGTGCCATGGCGCCGGATATCGAGACAGTGTTCTTGCCGGCGTCACCGGGTGTGCGCCATATCACGGCAAGCCTCGTGCGCCAGATCGCACAGATGGGCGGCAATGTTAGGCCGTTTGTGTCGGCGGGTGTCGCCGCGGCGCTGGCCGCTAAAACGGACAAGAAAACCGGCCAGAAGGCGTGATCCCCAATGGCTGGGTCCGCCGCATATGCGCGAATCAAGAGCGACGTGCTGGATATCGCCGGGCGCATCCCGGCAGGGCGCGTCGCGACCTACAAGCACATCGGCCTGCACTTGAAGGTGATGCCGCGTCACGTCGCCTACATTCTGGCGACGCTCGAAGACCTCGAACGCGAGACCGTGCCGTGGTGGCGCGTCGTGGCGGATGGTGGCGCCATCGGCCGGCATCAACGTCGCGATGAACAGATGCAGCGCCTGCGTGCCGAGGGTATCGTGCTCTCGCCCGCCGGTATTGTGCAGGATCTTGCTGTTCGGTGGATCGAGGATATCCTGGGCTTGGCTCAGGGGCGCATAAAGGCGCCCGGGGCTGAGTTGTCAGCGCAAGCGTTTGACACGCAGCCAAAGACGTCGCGCTCACGGGGCATGCGGGGCAAACCGACATCGTCGGTGTGACCGGTAGATCAGTGGCCTTTGAGATCGCGGATGCGCGCTGTTACGAGCCCGAGATAGGACTCAAGCATCGATCGTCCGTCCTTGAACGGGACAGTCGTGACAGCCCATAGCGTGATGCCGATCAGCAGTACAGTGAGAGACGCGGCTTCCGAACCAGCACGGAATACGAAGGCGACAAGTGGCCCCGGAGCGAGGATTGCCAGGCCGGTCAGAAACAGGATGGCGCTGCGAGCGGCCGCCTGCTGCAGCGTGGCCGGCGTGCCTTTGGCCTGTAAGGTTTTGTGGCGCATCAGCAGTTTGCCGATGGATCCACCAGCGGTGCTGTGGAGCACGATGCTGAGGGCAAACAACACCAACGTCATCCAACCCATGATCCTCACGTAGGCGTCATAATCCTGCTGGCTGAATTTCTGCATGAATCCGAAGGGAAAACGCACTTTGGTGATGTCCAGAACGGCGACCCACACCCCGTAAAAGACGACCACGTCGATCGCGACCTGGCACAAGCGGCGCCAGGAGGGGATGGGCCGGATGTCTGTGTCGCGCATAAGGTCTCCGGGGATCAAATCTGCTCAGCGCAGCTTTGTCAGCAGCGTCACACGCGTGATCACGAGGGTGATGATGAGGCCGAACATCCAGCGCGAGAGGGTGTCGCGGACATTGGAGATTGCCGTGGTCAGTTTTGCGCTCGCGTCTGCAAATTTGGCATCGAGTTTCGCCTCCGTCTCGACAAAACGCGCGTTGGTTTGGGCCACCATGGCCGCGATGTCGTCCTTGGTTGCGAGATTGCCGTAGCTCATGGCGATGAACTCCGAGAACGTGGCGACGAAGGCAGCTGCTTGGGTGTCAGTGAACGTCGCCTTAGTCTTTAGCAGATCTGCGAGTTTCAGGGTATCCAGAACGATCATGGTTTAACTCCGGTCTCCGTATGCAGGCTCGGCTCACCTGAAATTCCGTCCCTTTGGCAGGGCGTGGCGTGTGGCGCGGGCGGGGACATCGAGAGCTGCGAGCGTCAACTGCTCGGGTTCCCTGATATCAGGCATGGCAGCCGCGATCCGCTCGCGCCGTTTGAACATCTGATCGATGCGCTTCTCGCGGGCGTCCGGTTGCGGGCGGCGCACCTCGTCGGCGCGGGCGAGAATGTCGATGCCGGCCGTGTTCTCGGCAAGATGCGCGAGCAGATGCGTCTGGTCCTCGATTTTGTCGGCGACCACGTGGATGACGCCGGTCTCGTTCTGCAGGCGGCCGGAGACGACGACGAAGCGGGCCCCCAACACGACTGGCCGATAGCGCTCGAACACCTTTGGCCACACGATGACGTTGGCGACACCTTCCTCGTCTTCGAGTGTCATGAAGATCACGCCCTTGGCGCTGCCCGGCCGCTGGCGCACCAGCACGAGGCCTGCAACCGAGAGACGGCGGCCCGACGACATCGTCTCCAATGCGCCATGCGGCGTGACGCGGCGCGCGGACAAATGCGGGCGCACGAACGAGACGGGATGCGCCTTCAGCGAGTGGCGCAGGAAGCGGTAATCGTTGACGACCTCCTCCCCCGGCGGCATGGTCGGCAGATGGGCATCGGGCTCACGCATCGGCCCTGTAGGTGGTGCCGCGAACAGCGGCAGATCCTGCGCCGCATCTCCTGTGCGCCCGAGCGCCTTTACCGCCCATAATGCGTCGCGCCGCGTGAGGCCGAGCGAGCCGAAGGCGTCTGCATCAGCCAGTCGTTCGAGCACCGACGGTTCAAGCCCCGTGCGCAGCCAGACGTCGCGCACGCTGTCGTAGCCTTTCCCGCAACGCGCCTCGATCACGCGCGCGGCTTTCTCTTGCAGCCCCTTAATCTCGCGCAGGCCGAGGCGAACGGCGCGCGTTGACCAGATGTCGTCGGCCATGCAGCGGTGGCGGGGGGCGAGAGACGAATGGGGCAAGCCCGCACCACTGTCATGGTCGGCCTTGTGCCGCCCCCCCATGGCACCACATGCTCGAACTGCTGAACGTTGCTCCAGCGATGTAACAGCCTCTGCCGCGTCGCCCGCTCCACCATGGGGGGCCGGCACAAGGCCGGCCATGACAGCATTTTTTTCTACACCGCTGCCGGCTGCCGGTTGCCGACTGCATCCCTCCAATCTTGCATCCCAGCCGGAAAAATTCACATCCACCGCTCGGACCTCGACGCCGTGCTCGCGGGCGTCGCGGATGATCTGGGCGGGGGCGTAGAAGCCGAGCGGTTGGGCGTTCAACAGGGCCGCCGCGAACACGTCGGGGTAATGACATTTGATCCAACACGAGGCGTAGACGAGGACTGCGAAACTGGCTGCGTGGCTCTCGGGAAAGCCGTACTCGCCGAAGCCTTCGAGCTGCTTGAAGCAGCGCTCGGCGAACTCGCGCGGATAGCCGTTGGCGACCATGCCTTCGACCATCTTGGTTTCGAAAGTGCCGATGGTGCCGACCTTGCGGAACGTTGCCATGGCGCGGCGCAACTTGTCGGCCTCCGATGGCGTGAAACCCGCCGCGACGATGGCGATGCGCATCGCCTGCTCCTGGAACAAGGGGATGCCAAGCGTTTTGCCGAGCACGTTTTCCAGTTCCTTGCTTGGATAGCTGACGGGATCGATGCCCTGTCGGCGGCGCAGGTAGGGGTGCACCATGTCGCCCTGGATGGGGCCGGGCCGCACGATCGCGACTTCGATGACGAGGTCATAGAACTTCGCCGGTTTCAGGCGCGGCAGCATGGTCATCTGCGCGCGGCTCTCGATCTGGAACACGCCGAGCGTATCGGCGCGCTGGATCATGCGGTACGTGGCAGGATCTTCGGCCGGCAGGGTCGCGATGGTGAGGTCGCGGCCATAGGCCTCGCGCAGAAAGCCGAAGGCGTTCTTCAGGCACGTCAGCATACCCAGGGCGAGCACATCGACCTTGAGGATGCCAAGCGTGTCGAGATCGTCCTTGTCCCATTCGACAACGGTGCGCTCCGCCATGGCCGCGTTCTGGACGGGGACAAGTTCATCAAGCCGCCCGCGCGTCATGACGAAACCGCCGACGTGCTGGGACAGGTGGCGCGGAAAGCCCGCGATCTCATGGGCGATATTGAAGGTCAGGGCGACGTTGGGGGCGCTGCGATCGATGCCGGCGCGCTTGGTGTCGACTTCGGCAATGCCCTCCGCGCCCCAGCCCCAGATGGAGCCGGCCATGGCATCGAGCGTATCATCCGAGAGACCGAACACTTTGCCGACCTCGCGGATGGAGGAGCGCGCGCGATAAGAGATGACGGTGGCCGCGAGGCCGGCGCGCTCGCGGCCGTAGCGCTTGTAGATGTACTGGATGACCTCTTCGCGCCGCTCGTGCTCGAAATCGACGTCGATGTCGGGCGGCTCGCGCCGGTCAGCTGAGACGAAGCGCTCGAACAGCAGGTCGCTTTTGTCGGGGTCGACCTCGGTAATCCCCAGGCAGAAGCAGACGCTCGAATTGGCGGCCGAACCCCGGCCCTGGCAGAGAATGCCCTCGCCGCGCGCAAAGCGCACGATGTCGAATACGGTGAGGAAATACTGCGCGTAGCTCAATTGGCCGATGAGCGTGATTTCATGAGCGAGCGCAATGCGCACCTTCTCCGGCACGCCCGCGGGATAGCGCTTGGCCGCGCCCGCGTAGGTGAAGTGCACCAGCGCTTCCTGCGCGGAGGCGAAGCCGTCGATGACCTCGTCGGGATATTCGTAGCGCAGCTCGTCGAGCGAGAAGGTCAACTCTGCCGAGGCGCGCGCGGTTTCTGTGATGGCTTGTGGGTAGTCGACGAACAGGCGTGCCATTTCGGCGGGCGGCTTGATGTGGCGTTCGGCGTTGGCCTCGAGACGGCGGCCGGCGGTCTCCAGTGTCGTGTGTTCGCGGATGCAGGTGAGCACGTCCTGCAGGGGGCGGCGTTCGGGCACATGATAGAGCACGTCGTTGATGGCGATCAGCGGCACGTTCGCGGCGCGCGCCGTCTCAGCGAGCCAGGCGAGCCGGCGTTTGTCGAGGCCGTCGTAGCGCCGGGCTGCGGCGAGGCGGACGGGCTGTTTGCGCGTTGCGAGTTGTAGGTTGCGAGTTGAGGCCGATTGCTGGGCGGTATCGCCCAATTCGCAACTCGCAATTCGCAACTCGCACGTCTGCAAACGCTCCAGCAGGGGCAAAAGATGCGGCGCGGGCAACGCGTCCGACGGCATGACGATCAACGACAAGCCCTCGCGGTGCGCTTCGAGATCTGCCAGCGTGAGATGGCACTGCCCTTTGATCGTTCGACGGTTACCTGACGTGAGCAGGCGGCACAGGCGCGCCCAACCCGCGCGGTTCATGGGATAGGCGAGGATGTCGGGCGTGCCATCCGCGAAGGCGAGACGCGCGCCGGGATGATACCGAAACGCGAGATCCGGCCGTTCCTCCTTGAGATCGCGCAGCGCTGCATGCGCCCGCACGACACCCGCGACCGAGTTCGTATCGGCGAGGCCGAGGCCTGAGAGGCCGGAGCCGACGGCGGTCGAGATCAACTCCTCCGCGTGCGAGGCACCGTGGAGGAACGAGAAGTTCGAGCGCGTGGCGAATTCGATGTAAGTCATGCGAATTGCGAGTTGCGAATTGTGAATAGAAAACAGGGAGCATTTCCCAATTCGCCACTCGCAACTCGCAATTCGCTCCCCTTCAAGCAAACAAGCCGTGCACGTACCAGCGCGGCGGCTTCGCGCCGCCGAACAGGCCGTCGCGAAAGATCCACAGACGGCGGCCGGTTTCGTCGACGACGCGGTAGTAGTCGCGTGCATCGCTTGGGCCTTTTTGCGCGCCAGCAACCCACCAGGCGGCCGCGATGCGCTCCGGCCCCTCAGCAGCTGCGATACCGAGGGATTGGCGGCGCCAGCGCAGGCGCAGCGGCGGCCCATCCGGTACGGACGCCATAATCTCGACCGGCTCCGGTGGCTCGAACAGGCGTAACGGCCGTAGCGGCCCCGCCCCCTCGAAGGCGACTTGAAAAGGAGCGAGCTGCGCGCGTGGCGGCCGGCTCCCCGCAGGGGAATCGCCACGCGCCACCAAAACCTTGTCGCCACGCGCAACAAGAACGTCCGCCTGCTCCGGCAGGTGCGTGTCTGTCATGGCGACCGTCAGCACCTGTTCTCGACCGAAACGAGCCGCGAGCCTATCGGCGAGGCGCGACACCAGGCGAGCGGCGTCATCGGGGGGGGCAGTTCCCGCACCCGGCAAATCGACGGCCTCAGCCACACGAGGTCCTGTTACTGTCGCGGCGAGGCGTACGAAGTCGAAGCCGTAGCCGGCTTCCAGCGGATCCTCGAGGCTGCCAAGACGCAATGCGAGCAGACCATGCAGCGCCTTCGCATCCGCGCACGGCTCAGCCGCACCCACTTCCACGCGGCGCACGACTCCATCGACCCGGCTGACCGATAACACCAGGTGCCGCGCGCCTTCGCCGCGCTCGATCAGCAGCGCGCACAACGAGACACACAGTCGTCGCGCCGCATCCGACACATCCTCCTCACGCACGATCGGCTCGACGAGCGGGAGCGAGACTTCTGCGGGCGGGATGGGGCGGCGCGGCGAGATCGACTCCCCATCGATGCCGAGCGCTTGGTCAAGGCGATGGGTGAGCATGGCCCCGAAGCGGGCGGCCAGCGGCGCACGTGGCCGCGTCAAGAGATCGCCGATGGCCTTGAGCCCTGAGCGCCGCAAACCTGCGACCGTTGCCGGGTCGAGGCGCAACCCCGCAATGGGTAACGGCGCGAGGCTATCACGCAGACCATCAGGCGCGATAATCGGGCCGAGGCCGCGACGGTCCGCCGGGCCGTATCGGGCGAGCGCGAAGGCTGCCCCCGGGGTCGGGGCGATGGCGGTGCGGGCTGAGAACCCTTGCGCCTCGATGCGAGCTGCAAGATCAGCCTGCAGGGCTGCTTCGCCGCCGTGCAGGTGGGCGGCACCGGTGATGTCGAGCATCAAGCCGTCGGGTGGCGTGCGACCAACCAGCGGCGTGTACCGATCCGCCCAGTCGGCGATGGCCTCGAGCAAGCGCGCGTCCGCCGCCGCATCGTGTGGATGGGCAACCAGATCCGGCTGCATGGCTTGCGCCTGGGCGAGCGCCATGCCCGGCTCAAGGCCGCGGCTCAGCGCGCTCGCATTGACCGCGGCCAGCCGTATCGCGCCGGTGCTGCGCGTTGTGAGCACAAACGGTCGCGCGAGGGCGTCAGGCCGCGGCCGCTGGCCAGGGTAGAACCGCGCCCGTTCCAGCCGATCGGTTGGCAGCAGAGGCAGCCACAGGCTCAGATAGCGTCGTGTCGGAGAAGACGAACTCGGGGATGGCATGGTTGAACTCGTTCGGAGACGCGATGGACGCAACGGGACGCCAGGCAACACTGAAGCGACCGAGCCCGCCGAAGCGGTTCTTGGTCAGCGTGAGATCAAAAGCGGTTCTAAGATCAGGCAGCTGGGATATGCGGCTGCCCGCAGCCTGCTGCCTGCGGCCTGATTGGACGCTCCAGCGCGTAGCAACAGGCGCCTCCACAGGCTCGCGGCCTGCATGCAGCAGGAAGCACGGCGTCTCCCGCGCTTGCGCCCGCAGCGACAAGCGCTTGCCGAGGCGCAGCATGTCCGACGGCAACCGCGGCGGTAGATCCACCAGCACGCCCGCCAACCCCGCTTCCTCAAGACCCATCTCGGCGGCTGCCAGCGCATTCATGGCGCCCTTCACGGCGACGACGACGAGGCGCGCCGGATCAAATCCGAGCGCTGCGAGGCCATGGCCATAGGGCCTCCCTGCCTCCGCGGTTGCCTGCCGGTCCTGCACCCAGAGCAGGGGCGCATCCCGCGCCCGCTGCAGGGACAGCGCCAAAGCGATGGCAAAGCCAGCGGTTGCCGCCTCCTGCCCAGGGTGGGCGGGATGCAGGGCATGCAGCCTCTGCCGTGCCTTCTCCCCGCCGATGGCTGTGAGAAGAGGCGTCGTTGTCATGACAGATCGGGCCGGAACTGCAGGCAACAAGGATCCGGCCCGGGCCACGAGGTGTGATCCGAGAGTGAGCATGAGGTGCCGGTGAGAATGTCAGAGAGATTGTCAGTGAGATGTTTTGTCTACTCTATGTTCTTTTATTGATCTCACCACGGCAAGTCAAGAACAAAGAATGCACGTGCCTGCGCAACACGACGTGTGACCTAGCGCCCCTCCCAGGTGGGCGTGCGCTTGTCGATGAACGCGCCGATGCCCTCGGCCGCATCACGGGCGAGCATATTGCGCACCATCACCTCGGCCGTCTGGGCATAAGCCTCAGCCAACGGCGCCTCCAACTGGCGGTAGAACGCCTCCTTGCCGATGGCGACCGTCAGCGGCGATTTGGCCGCGATCTGCTCAGCCATCCGCATCGCCTCGGCGACGGCCTCGCCCGCCGGCACCACGCGATTGACCAGCCCGAACTCGCGCGCGCGTTCGGCGTCCAGTATCTCGCCGAGCAAGAGCATCTCCATGGCCTGCTTGCGTGAGACGTTGCGCGACAGCGCCACCATGGGCGTCGAGCAGAACAGGCCGATGTTGACCCCCGGCGTCGCAAACTTTGCCGCAGCGCCAGTAACGGCGAGGTCACAGGTTGCCACCAGCTGGCATCCCGCCGCCGTCGCAATACCTTCAACCGCCGCAATGACCGGTTTCGGGCAGGCGACGATGGCCTGCATCATGGCCGCACACGCCTCCATGATGTGCTTGAAATAGGCGCGCCCGCGATCCGCATCACTCCGCCGCGCAGTCAACTCCTTGAGGTCGTGCCCCGCCGAGAATGCTGGACCATTGGCCGCCAGCACGACCGCGCGGACGCGCGCGTCACGCCCGGCTGCATCGATCGCCGCTGTCAGCGCGGCAATCATGGCCTCCGACAGCGCATTGCGCGCCTGTGGCCGGTCAAGCGTCAGCACTAGAACGGCATTGTTGCGGGATTGCGTGACAGGAGAGGGGGCGGACGGCATAGGCGGCTCCAAGCGGCTTTGCGCATATGCCATTATGGGCCTTTACGCGCTGATTGGAACCAACCCCGTCGATAACATGGCGAAAAACTCAAATTCACACGCTTAAGTCGCAATTCCCTGCAACGTTGCACGACGGCTGCTCTCGACGACAAAACACATGGCCACGCCGGGGCCATACTTTCAGCCTAACGCCCCACGTTAGAGCCGGTCGCAAACGGTGCCACCTCACGGCGCGCGCCGATACCGGCTGATCGCGGCCTTGACCCCTCGGGGAAAGGGTGGAAGAAGGCCGCCGATCCGCATTCCAACTACAATCCCCGTACACGCTCTCAAGGACGCTCACCCGTGTCACGCAAATCGTATTTGTTTACCTCCGAGTCCGTCTCGGAAGGCCACCCCGACAAGGTCGCCGATCAGATTTCCGACGCCATTCTCGATGCGTTTATCGCCAACGACGTGAAGCTCGGCATTGCCGACAACAGCGCCATCAATACGCGCCTCGGCTGCGAGACGCTGGTCACAACCAACAAGGTCGTGATTGCGGGCGAAGCGCGCGGCCAGGCACCGCTGTTCCGCAAGTACGCCAGCCACCAGTTCGTCGGCCAGAACGAGTGGGTCGTCGATCGCGGCATGATCAGCGACATCGCGCGCGCAGTCATCAAGGACATCGGCTACGATCAGGTCGGATTCTCCTATCATGGCGCCGACATCGAAGTGCTGCTGCACGGCCAGTCCGCCGACATCGCCATGGGCGTTGACGAAAAGCAGGGCGAAGAAGGCGCAGGCGACCAGGGCATGATGTTCGGTTTCGCCTGCACCGACAGCGAAGCCTACGAGAAAAACTCGTTCATGCCGGCGCCCGTGTTCTTCTCGCACAAGATCCTCAAAATCCTCTCCGAACAGCGCCGCTCGGGCAAGCTGGGCGACCTCCTGCCGGACGCCAAGAGCCAGGTCACGATCCAGTATGAAAACGGCAAAGCCGTTGGCGCAACCAAAGTCGTCGTATCGACCCAGCACGTGAAGTCGAACGGCAAGAAAGACTACACGCCTGAAATGGTGAAGGAGATGATCGGCGACGCCGTCATGTCCGCCTTGCCCAAGGGCTGGATGCCAAAGAGTGGCGCAGACTTCCTGGTCAACCCGACAGGCAACTTCGTCGTCGGCGGCCCCGATGGTGACTGCGGCCTGACCGGCCGCAAGATCATCGTCGACACCTACGGCGGCTATGCCCCGCACGGCGGCGGCGCCTTCTCCGGCAAGGACTCGACCAAGGTCGACCGCTCCGCTGCCTACGCCGCGCGCTACCTTGCGAAGAACGTTGTCGCAGCCGGCCTCGCCCAGCGCTGCATGATCCAGGTCGCCTACGCTATCGGCCGTCCCGAGCCCATGTCGCTCCTGGTCGACACGCAAGGCACAGGCACGCACGGTCCCGACGGCGATGCCAAGCTCGAGAAGGTGCTCAACGACCTGTTCCCGATGCGCCCAACGCACATCCGCCGCGCACTGCAGCTGACCAAGCCGATCTACCAGCGCACCGCGGCCTACGGCCACTTCGGCCGCGCGCCCGAAGCCGACGGTGGCTTCTCGTGGGAGAAAGTCGACCTCGCCGACAAGATCAAGAAGGCGATGGGTTGAGATAACGAGAAAGGCCACCAAACGGTGGCCTTTTTCTTTCCCGTCGTGGCGTTAATATTTTGAACGTTCGAGTACGTTACCTGCCGGAACAGTAGCTTCTGGTGGCCTCGTTTTCAATAAGGACTCAGCCCAGTTCGATCCGAAGCAATCGGCCCAAGGCCGCAGCCGCATCCCGAGCGTCAAAAGCTATCGCGTGATCGATCCGTTGACGGTTGAGATCACGACCGAGGGCCAAGACGCGCTGCTGCCCTACGCCATGACGTGGATCCTCATGTCGAGCCCGAAACGCTGGGAGGACGTTGGCCGCAGCTGGGATAAATTCCTCAATCAGGCCTCCGGCACCGGCCCCTTCAAGCTCGACAAATATGTGCCGCGCGAACGTGCCGAACTTGTTCCCAACACTGGCTACTGGAACAAGGCCCGTATCCCGAAGACCGATCGCCTCGTGCTGTTGCCTATGCCGGAAGCGACATCGCGCACGGCGGCGCTGCTTTCGGGCCAGGTTGATTGGGTCGAGGCGCCCGCGCCAGATTCCATCCTGCAGATGAAGTCGCGCGGCTTCAATATCGTCACCAACATCTACCCGCACAACTGGACCTGGCACTTCAGCCGCATCGAGGGCAGCCCGTGGAACGACATCCGTGTGCGCAAGGCGGCCAACCTCGCGATCGATCGTGATGGCATGGTGCAGCTGCTCGGCGGGTACATGCTGCCGGCACAGGTCTCGTGCCAAAGAGTTCGCCCTGGTACGGGCAGCCGAAGTTCAGCGCGACTTATGATCCCAAGGCCGCAGCAGCACTGATGGCCGAGGCTGGCTATTCCAAGGCGAAACCGCTTGAGGTGAAGGCGATCATCTCACCCTCGGGCTCAAGCCAGATGCAGCCGATGGCCATGAACGAGGCGATCCAGCAGTTCCTCGCCGAGGTCGGCATCAAGGTGACGTTCAGTGTTCGAGTGGAACGTGCTGCAGTCCAACTGGCGCGCAGGCGCCGCGGACCCGTCTGGCCGCGGCGCACATTCAACCAACAGCACGTACTTCAGCCAGGACCCGTTCACCTGCCTCATCCGCCACCTGGATACGAGCCTGTTCCCGCCGAAGGGCACAAACTGGGGCTATTATTCGGACCCGGAGATGGACAAGCTGTTCGCGACCATCCGCTCGACCACAGATCCGGCCGCGCAACTCGTCGCCATCCAGCGTGCGCACGAAAAGGTCGTCGACGATGCGCTGTTCCTGTTCGTCGCCCACGATGTCAATCCGCGCGCGATGAGCTCTAAAGTGAAGGGCTTCATCCAGGCGCAGAACTGGTTCCAGGATTTTACGCCCGTTTCTGTCAGGGGATGACAACGCAGCGGAAATCCGAGTATCGGTATCGTCCGCCGGGGGGCCGTCCGAAGTGCTGACGTACATCGCCAAACGCATCGCCTACACGCTGCCGATCATGCTCGGCGTCGCCTTTGTGTGCTTCGTCTTGGTGCACATCGCGCCGGGCGATCCGCTCGTATCCGTGTTGCCGCCGGATGCCTCGGAAAGCCTGAAGCAGCAGATGATGGCGCTCTACGGTTTTGATCGGCCGTACTACGAGCAGTTCTTCCGCTGGCTTGGCCGCGCGTCCCTGGGCGACCTCGGCACCTCCATCCGCACCAGCCGCCCGGTCGGCGTCGAAGTCGCAAAGGCGGTCTCGAACACGCTCATGTTGGCTGCGCTCGCGACCTTCATCGGTTTCGTGCTCGGCACGTTTTTCGGTTTCGTCGCTGGCTATTTTCGCGACACCTGGATCGACAAGATCGCCTCCTTCATCTCGGTCATAGGCGTGTCCGTGCCGCACTACTGGCTCGGCATGGTGATGGTCATCATCTTCTCGGCAACGTTGAATTGGCTGCCGGCGACTGGGGCAGGTGCCGGCGGTTCCGACGCCTGGAAATGGGATTGGGCGCACATCCAATATTTGATCCTGCCGGCCATCACGATGTCGGTCATCCCCATGGGCATCATCGCACGCACTGTCAGGGCCCTCGTCGCTGAGATCCTCAGCCAGGAATTCATCGCCGGCCTCAAGGCCAAGGGGCTGTCGCAATTCGGTGTGTTCCGGCACGTGGTCAAGAATGCAGCCCCAACGGCACTCGCGGTCATGGGCATCCAGCTCGGCTATCTCCTGGGCGGCTCCATCCTGATCGAGACGGTGTTCTCGTGGCCGGGTACCGGGCAGCTGCTCTACGACGCCATCTCTCAGCGCGACTTGCCGCTTCTGCAAGGTACGATCCTTGTGCTGGCGCTATTCTTCGTGGTGCTCAATCTGGCCGTCGACGTGCTGCAGACGGCGCTCGATCCGCGGGTACAAAGGGGGTGAAGGTCAGGCAGCAGAGCGCGGTACGCAGGTAGCGGTTTGAGAAAAGATAGACATGGCTTCCACAATTTCAGCACCTGATGCGAGCGCTCCACTGCACGCTTCCGAAATCCAACATTCCCCCGGCTATTGGGCGACCGTTTGGCGGCGTTTCCGGCGCGACCCTGTCGCGGTCGGCGCAGGTTTGGTCATCATCGCGCTGATCCTGATGGCCGTCTTCGCGCCCTACATCGCGCCGCAGGACCCGTCGAAGGCGATGGCGCTGCGCCGCTTGCGGCCACCGGGCACGCCGGGCTTTCCGCTCGGCACAGACGAACTCGGCCGCGACATGCTTTCGCGCCTCATCTATGGCGGGCGGCTGTCGCTGTTCATGGGCGTGACACCGGTGTTCCTCGCCCTGTTCATCGGCTCGGCGATCGGCATCGCGGCCGGCTACATCGGCGGCTGGCTGAACACGATCCTGATGCGCACCATCGACGTGCTGTTCGCATTTCCATCGGTGCTGCTCGCCATCGCGCTTTCGGGCGCACTCGGCGCCGGCATCATGAGCGCACTCATCTCGCTCACCGTCGTGTTCATTCCTCCCATCGCCCGCGTCGCCGAGAGCGTGACCACGGCGACGCGCAGCCGCGACTACGTCGAGGCCGCCCGCGCGAGCGGAGCAAGTTCGTTCACGATCGTGCGCGTGCATGTGCTCGGCAACGTGCTCGGGCCCATCTTTGTCTACGGCATGAGCCTCGTCGCGGTGTCGATGATCCTCGCCTCCGGCTTGTCGTTCCTCGGCCTCGGCGTGAAACCGCCGGAGCCCGAATGGGGCCTGATGCTCAACACGCTGCGCACTGCAATCTACACGCAACCGCTGTTGTGTGCGCTGCCGGGCGTGATGATCTTTCTTACCTCGATCTCGTTCAATCTGCTGACCGACGGTCTGCGCTCAGCCATGGATATCAAGGCATGACCCACCAGCTGTCATGGCCGGCCTTGTGCCGGCCACCCATGGTGCAGCACGCTCCGCCAGTAAAATGTTGTGACGCCGGTGTCTCGCGTGGTTGCTCTGCGTGCACTGAGAAATGGGTGGCCGGGACAAGCCCGGCCATGACAGAGTTGGTTGCGTCATGACCCTCCTCGAAATCCGCGATCTCGAAAAGCTGTTCCCCGTGCGCGGCGGCCTGTTCGGCGGCACCAAGGCTGTCGTGCGTGCTGTCGACGGCGTATCGTTCGACCTCGCCCAAGGCGAGACGCTTGGCATTGTCGGCGAGAGCGGTTGCGGCAAGTCCACGACCGCCCGCCTCATCATGCATCTCATCGATCCGACCGGCGGCACGATCCGCTACGAGAGCAAGACGGTCGGCACGGCGGCGCTGCCGCTGAAGGCATTCCGCGGCGCCGTGCAGATGGTATTCCAGGACAGCTACGCCTCGCTCAATCCACGCCTGACCATCCAGGACAGCATTGCCTTTGGCCCGACGGTGCACGGCATTTCGCAAACCGACGCCATCGCGCGCGCCCGCAAACTGCTCGACCGCGTCGGCCTCGATCCTATCCGCTTCGCCGGCCGCTATCCGCACGAGCTCTCTGGCGGCCAGCGCCAGCGCATCAACATCGCGCGTGCACTCGCCCTACAGCCACGCATTCTCATTCTCGACGAAGCTGTGTCGGCGCTCGACAAGTCGGTGGAGGCGCAGGTGCTCAATCTGCTGCTCGACCTCAAGGACGAAATGGGGCTGACCTACATCTTCATCAGCCACGACCTCGAAGTGGTCCGCTTCGTCTCGAACCGCGTGCTGGTGATGTACCTTGGCAAGGTCGCCGAAATCGGCCCGACGGAGGCGATCTACACCGGCAGTCGCCACCCCTATTCGGCGGCACTGATGGGCTCGCTGCTGTCGATGGACCCCGACAAGCGCACCGAGAAAGCACCCATCTCAGGCGATCCGCCAAACCCGATCAATCCGCCCGCCGGCTGTCGTTTTCACACGCGCTGCAGCTTCGCCGAGGACATGTGCGGCCGCGTTGTGCCCGTGCTCGACGGCATCGGCGGCCACGCGGCGGCCTGCCATATGGCGACATCAGGCAGCGGGCACTCCAAGGCACAGGGGAGGGCGGCGTGATTTTAAATGTTCTCGTCACGCCCCGCGCCCGACAATGGGCAACTGCTCCCTCTCCCCGTCCGTCACGGGGAGAGGGCCGGGGTGAGGGGCGGCTGCTTGCTCCGTGCAAGCCAGACGACTCACCGGTCATCGTCGTCGTGCCAGTTGATCCATCTCCAACTGAGCAAGTTGCCGCCCCTCACCCTAACCCTCTCCCCGTGAAGAACGGGGAGAGGGAATTTGAGCGGAATCGCACATGACCACCGCCCCCATCCTCTCCATCGAACACCTCACCGTCACCTTCCTCGGCGGCGCGAAACCCGTGCGCGCGGTTGATGGCGTCGACCTTGCTCTGCAGCGCGGCGAGGTCGTGGCGCTGTTGGGCGAATCCGGCTCGGGCAAGAGCGTCACCCTGCGCTCGATCCTGCGGCTGCACAACGAGAAGAAGACGCACATCGACGGCCATATCCGCGTCGATGGAACGGACGTGCTCAAGCTGCCGACGGCGGACCTCAACCAGTTTCGCGGCCAGACCGTGTCGATGATCTTCCAGGAGCCGATGCTGGCGCTGGATCCGGTCTATACCGTCGGCGCCCAGATCATCGAAGCCGTGCGCAAGCATGAGCCTCAGCTGAGCCATGCCGAGGCCAAGAAACGTGCGTTCGACCTGTTCGAGCGCGTGCGCATTCCGAGCCCGGAGCGGCGGCTTGAGGCGTACCCGCACGAGATGTCCGGCGGCATGCGCCAACGTGCCATGATCGCCCTCGCGCTGTCGTGCAAACCGAAAATCCTGCTCGCGGATGAACCGACCACGGCGCTGGATGCCACCGTGCAGATCCAGATCCTGTTGCTGCTGCGCGAACTGCAGAAAGAGCTGGGGCTCTCAATCATCTTCGTCACGCACGACATTGGCGTTGGCGTCGAAGTGGCCGATCGCATCGCGGTGATGTACGCGGGCCGCATCGTCGAGATCGGCCCAGTGCGCGATGTCATCCGCGCGCCGAAACATCCCTACACGATTGGCCTGCTGTCGACGCGCGCCCACGGCGGCCGCCTCACCGGAAAGCGCCTGCCATCGATCCCCGGCAGCCCGCCCGATCTCGCCAACCTCCCGCCCGGCTGCGCCTTCGCACCCCGCTGTTCGCAGGCGATCGACGCGTGCCGCGTGGCAGCGCCTGAGGCGGTTGCAGTGAGCAATGACCACCACGTGAGATGCTTTCGAACGGCGGATGTCGTAGCCTCGGCGTGACAGATTACGCCTGAGGACATCAGCCATGACCGACTTTGCCAAAAGCGAGCGCAACGCGGATCAGATCGCGTTCTGGAATGGTGCGGCGGGTGAACTGTGGACGCGGCGGCAGGCGATGCAGGATGTCATGCTGGCCCCCGTCAACGCCGCGCTTATGGCGGCAGCGGCCGCCAAGTTGGGCGAACATGTCATCGACGTCGGCTGCGGTTGCGGCTCGACCACGCTCGAACTTGGCCGCGCCGTCGGCGCTTCCGGCCGCGTGCTTGGGCTCGATGTTTCGGCTGAGATGCTGGCGCATGCGCGAACCCGGGTTGCAGGCGAACCGGTGGCGTTCGAACTCGGCGATGCAACGGTCTATCCGTTTGAGCCTGCCAAAGCGGATCTATTGTTCTCGCGCTTCGGCGTGATGTTTTTTGCTGAGCCGATCCCGTCGTTCACGAACATCCGGCGCGGACTTAAGTCCGGGGCGCGCGTCGCGTTCGCCTGCTGGCAGGAGCCGAAGAAAAACCCGTGGATGATTGCGCCGCTGATGGCCGCCTACAAGCATGTGCCGAAGCTGCCGCAGGTGGGCCCGGAAGACCCGGGGCCATTCGCCTTTGCCGATGAGGCGCGCGTGCAGCGCATTCTGACCGGCGCCGGATTCAGCGGCGTGACGTTGACACCGCACACGCTCGCCTTCGAGATCTCGGTCGGCAAGGGGCTCGATGCTGCCGTCGAGTCGGCCATCGACTTCGGTCCGACAGCGCGCGCTATTGAGGGACAGCCGACCGACGTTGTCGCTGCCGTGCGCACGTCCATCCGCGAGGCGTTGGCGCCGGTTGCGCGCGACGGCGGCGTGCATCTGCCAGCGGCGATCTGGATCGTGACGGCGCGAGCATGAGGCGGACGTTTCAGTAACGCCCACGAATTGTCGGAAGTTGTACTTTGTGTTATCTTTGCATTATGCCCGAAATCGAACCTCGCACGGATCTGATCCGCATCGATCCCGAAATCATGGGCGGCACCCCGTGTATCGCGGGCACGCGCATCACCGTTTACGCAATTGCAGCGCGGTTCAACGGTGGTGAAACGGTTGAGGAGCTGATTGCCGATTGGCCTTACATCACCAGAGCCGGTCGAAGCCTCGATTGCTTATGCCGCGCGCATACCGTTCGCCGAAGATCCGGATGGGCGCCCTTGGCGCAAGGCTAAGCCAAAGGCTGATGCAGCGTGACGTTCATGATCGATGAGTGCCTCTCGCCCAGCTACGTGAGAGACCTCGCCGTTCGAGGCTATCCCGACATCGTTCGCCCCATGAACATCGGGCTTCGCGGCGCTCGTGACGATCGCGTGGTCGCGCGTGCATTCAATGAAGATCGTATCGTCGTGACTGCAAATGGACGCGACTACAGGAGACTTCTAGCGGCTATGGTGCTTCATCCCGGGGCGATTATCGTGCTGGCCGGCAAGCGCCCTGAGACGTGGCTTCAGATTGAAGCAGCCCTCGCGTTCATCGAACTCCATCCCACGCCCGCGGATTACATGATCAACCGCGTCGTCGAAGTCTCGGCCATCGATGGCGTTCGCCCCTACGTGCTGGCGCAGGAGCCTTCCCGTGACTGATCATCCGAGCCCAGTTTCGTTGCGCGAAATCACGTTTGCCACGGTACGGCAGTTCCTGGATCTGGACGTCGCCGAACACCAGCGCAGCTCCGTCGCCTCGAACGCGCGCTCGATTGCTGAGGCGCACTTCAATCCCGGCGCCTGGCTGCGTGGCATCTATCGGGGCGACACGCCCGTCGGCCTGATTTTGTTGCTCAACCCCGCTATTCCAGGTGCCCTCTCGCGCAGCCCCATGACGGACGGCGACGTCGCGCTCTGGCGCTTCATGCTCGACCTTCGCCACCAGAAGCACGGCTATGGCAAACATGCGCTCGATCTGGCACGCTCGGAGATCAGGAGGTGGTCTAACGTCAAACGATTGATGTCCAGCTATGTTCCTGGAGAACACGGGCCGGAGCAGTTCTACCTGCGCTACGGCTTCCAGAAGACCGGCGGGACGCGGGCCAACGGTGGCGAAATCGAAATCTGGATGACGCCGTGATCGAGGCCACTGCCTCGAAGTTTCTACGACCGGGCAATTCGCGCTACATGCGATAGACCGCTTGTGGTCTTACGGATTGGCGAAGCCGCGCACACACGCGCGGCGACTGCCAACACCAAAAAAAAACCGAGGAGCGTCCCGCGCATGCTGCCCGACACACGCATTACCGATCTGCTCGGCATCGATCTCCCCATCATCCAGGCGCCAATGGCTGGCAGTAATGGGTCGGCGCTGGCGATTGCCGTGTCGAATGCGGGTGGGCTCGGCTCACTGCCGTGCGCCACCATCTCGCCGGACCAGATGCGCGCCGAACTGGCACTCATGAGGCAGCAAACGTCGCGGCCGATCAACATCAACTTCTTCGTGCACACGCCGCCGGTGCCAGATGACGCCCGCGAGACCACTTGGCGGTCAAAGCTCGCGCCGCACTACACGCGCCTCGGCCTCGATCCGCACGGGTCCTATCCGGGCGCAGGCCGCGCGCCGTTCAACGACGCCTATTGCAGCATCATCGAAGAGTACAAGCCCGCCGTCGTCAGTTTTCATTTCGGCCTGCCGAGCTCCGACTTGATGCGCCGCGTCAAAGCCTGGGGCGCGAAAGTGCTATCGTCCGCAACGACGGTCGCCGAGGCGGCATGGCTCGAAGCGCACGGCGCCGACGCCATCATCGCGCAGGGCGTCGAAGCCGGCGGTCATCGCGGCATCTTCCTCTCCGAGGATGTGATCGCAGACGTCTCGCGCCAACCAGGCACGATGGCGCTGGTGCCGCAGATTGTCGACGCGGTGTCAGTGCCAGTGATCGCTGCCGGTGGCATTGCGGATGGGCGTGGCGTTGCGGCGGCCTTCATGCTCGGCGCCTCGGCCGTGCAAGTGGGCACGGCTTACATGTTCTGCCCGGAGGCCAAGACGTCGGCGCTGCATCGGGCGGCGCTGAAGGCTGCTAGCGACGATGTCACGACGCTGACGAACGTGTTCACGGGGCGACCTGCGCGCGGCATTCTCAACCAGGCTATGCGCGATCTCGGCCCGCTGATGCGCGATGCTCCGCAGTTCCCACTCGCGAGCAATGCGATCGCGCCGCTGAAAGCCGCCGCCGAAGCAAAGGGTGACAGCGGTTTTACCTCGCTCTGGTCAGGGCAAGCCGCACGGCTCGGGCGCGAATTGCCAGCGGCGGAGCTGACCCGCGTCCTCATGGATGAGGCGCGGTCGCTGATGGGGGCAGGGCTTGAAGTGACGCGGCGATGAAGTCCCAGCACCGGCGCTTATATGCGCCAGGTTCTGGTTGGGTCGATTGCAAGGCCTCACGCCGTCACTTGCCCTTGCGGAAGATGTGCAGGGTCTTGAACATCCCGGCGTCTGTGAAGCCCTTGGTCGCGACCAGCGCTTTGCCGGCGGCGACGCCTTTGTCATAAGCGAACGAGCCCGTGTAGAAATGGATTTCGCCGCCCGGACGCAGGCTGTCGGCAAGCGTCAGCGTCATCTCGTCATCGGTGAGCGCGCCGTACTTGTCGTTCTCGGCTGTGCGATACTCGCCAATGTGAAACAGCGTTGCGTAGTCCAATGCCGGCATGAGGCGGCGGTCGATCTGATAGATGTCGCCGAAGTAGCACTTATACGTAAAGCCCAGGCGGGCATCGGCAATGAGAAGCTTCACGTAGTCGTCGTACTCCTCCTTCGAGGCCGTAATGCCGAGGACGTGGTTGCCAGTGCCGGATTTCGCCGTCTCAAGACCGACGATATGGTGGTTGCCGGTGCCCATGTGGAAGATGTCCTTGCCTGAGACATTCTTCTCCTTCAGATAATCCAGGAAGTGGATGTCGCAGGGGCACTGCTTCTCATCGAGCGACCAAGTCGCGTTCCAGAAATTCAGCTTGGCGGTCATGGCGGTCCGTCGGGTGTTGGAGGGTGTTCAAGCAGGTTGTAACGATTTGGCAGGCGTAACTGTGGCCGCATCACCACTGCGCGTGAGGCGCAATTCTTCCGTCGCGACGGAAGTCGCGAGCGAGCGTTGGGCCAGACTGATGACGGCAAGATGTGGCAGCGCTGCACGCACGGCGCGCGCGAGCGTCGCCTGTGCCGGCTCGTCCAGCGCCGAGAGGCTGTCGTCGAGCACGGCCACGTCGGGAGCATGCAAAAGGATGCGCGCGAAACCGAGCCGCTGGCGCTCTGCTGCAGACAGCACCTGATCCCACCGCGCACTCTCATCAATACGGGTTGCAAGGTGCGGCAGGCCGACCGCCGTCAGGGCTGCGCGCGCAGCCGCGTCGTCGATGTGACGCGACGGATCGGGATATGTGAGCACCCCGCGCAGCGAGCCGAGCGGCACGTACACGCGTTGTGGCAACATCATCACCCGCTGGCCCTCGGCCCCATGCCCATGGACCTGAGCCGACAGCGCTCGAGCGATCATGGTTTTGCCGGCGCCACTGTCCCCCACGATGTGCTGCCACGCGCCCGGCTTGGTGTCGACGCGGGGCAGTGAGAGATAGGGCGGCTGTGCGGGTTCAGCATCGACGGCGGCGCTGGCATCCACGATGTCCATCACGCGGCGGGCCGATGCGTACCATTCGGCAATGCGGTTGTAGTTGTCGACCACCCAGGAGATGGCGATCTGCACCTGAATGAAGGCTGCGGCCAACTGCGTGACTTGGCCCAGCGTCAGGTCTCCGGCGAGGTATTTCGGGGCGGCAAACAGCAGCGGGATGATCGGGATCATCGGACCAGAGCTGTTGGTGATCCAGGTCACATGGCCGTGGCTTTTGACGACGTTCAGCCAGCGGCCGACGAGCGTATCGTAGAACCGGGCCAGGATCGCCTTTTCAGCATTGCCGCCTTTCATCAGCGCGATCGTCTCGGCGTTGTCGCGCAGCCGCATCATGGCGAAGCGGAAATAGCCCTCCGCCTCGTTCTTCTGGCCGACGCGGCCGACGAGCGGCTTGCCGACCCAGGCCATCAGCAGCGAGGCCGTGATGCCGTAGGCAAAGGCGAGCCAGACCATGTAGCCGGGCACGCCCGCATAGGATCCGCCGACGCTCCACAGGATCGACACGAACGCGATGCCCCCGATAACAGCCGAGAGCAGGCCGATACCGAGATCAACCAGGATTTCCGTGGCCCAGCGCGTGTCGTCTGAAATGCGATATTCCGGGTTGGGCGGCTCCTTCCCCGAGGCGTTCATATGGTAGAAGCGTTGCTTGTCGAGCCATGTGTCGAGCAGCCGTTCCACCAGCCAGGCGCGCCAGCGCACCTGCAACGTCTCACGCGTGATGACGATGGCCACACCAATGGCCGCCATGCAGGCAACGATGCCAAAAAACACCAGCATCGCCTGTTTGACGGTTGCGACGTCCTTCTTTTCAAGCGCGTCAAAGAACCACCGATTCCAGTGGTTCATCTGCACGGTGATGTAGGTCGACAGCACGAGACTGGTCGCGAGCCCGAGCGTGAGCAACCACGCCCGTCGCGCGGTCGCGCCGATCCAAAAGCCGCTCGACAGCCCGAGGAACGCCTTGGCAACGCGCGGCTCAAGATTGAAGCCGCCGTGCTCCTGCGCAGCCACTTGCCCGGCCTGTCCATCCGGCGCGCTCATGCTTCAGCCCCCTCGCCCGTGATCAGGCATGCCGTGGAGACGCGGTTACGCCGCCCAGACTGAAGCTGGCATGAACGGATATTGGCGCTCAAACAAGGCCGTCTGGCGGGTTGTTCCGGCAGCCGTCCAGAAACATCAGCGAAACAGCACTGTTGCCGTTGCCATGGCCGCAAGCCCCTCGCGGCGGCCGGTAAAGCCAAGGGTTTCGGTCGTGGTAGCCTTCACGCTGACGCGTGACATGTCGATGCCGACGAGGTCCGCCATGGTGCGCCGCATCTGATCTCTGAATTTCGATATTTTGGGCGACTCGCATAAAATAGTAATATCAACATTCGAAACAAATCCACCCGCTGCTTGCACGCGACGTCGCGCTTCAAGCACAAACTGGCTTGACGCTGCATTGCGCCATCTCTCATCATCGTTTCTGAAATGCACGCCAATATCGCCATCTGCAATCGTACCAAGCAGAGCGTCGGTCAAGGCATGCAATCCAACATCGCCATCAGAATGCGCATCTACACCCTTATCATGCGGAATATTTACGCCGCAAATCCAAACATGATCACCGGCTTTGAATTTATGTACGTCAAAACCTTGTCCCGTTCTGATGTCCGGCAGAGGAGCTATGGTTTCAGAAAGGCGTTGTTCAGCCATGATGACATCCTGTCGTGTCGTAATTTTTACATTGCCACCACCACTCTCGACAACCTTCACGGGGATCCCCGCCCACTCCGCCATGCTGGCGTCATCCGTGAAATCGCGCCGATTCTCAGCGGCAGCTCGCTTATGAACTGCTAATATCTGGTCATGCCGGAACACCTGCGGTGTCTCCGCACGCCACAATCCAGTCCTTGGAATCGTCTCTCCGATCAATCGATTGGCCGTGCATCGCTTCAAAGTATCAACAAGTTCTGTGGCCAAAATAGCCGCGGAGCTTGTTTGCAAGGCATTCAAAACGGAGGATATCATATCGATAGTTACAAAGGGACGCGCCGCATCATGGATCATGACAAGATTTGGTTGCTTGTTTCCGAAACTTTCAAGCCCCCTATGAACAGAGGCTTGCCGGTCCTGTCCGCCTATTGCCACATCAAGGAGTTTCGCATGGTCATCGAGCGCTGAAATTGCTTTTGTATAAAAATCATGATCGTCTTCATGAATGACAACTTTTATCGAATCAACTTGTTTATGAGCAATGAACGGCTGCAATGTATGCGCCAGCATCGCCATGCCATTTAAGGGGATGTACTGCTTCGGGCCGGTTTGACGATCAGCGGCCGCACGTGTCCCACGTCCGGCGGCGACAATCAGGGCGGCAACTCGTGTCATCGTGCTCGCTATGGGAGGCCCGGCTTCTGGCGATAGCTGATCGGCATTATGCCTTAGTGTAGAAATGGACATATGCTTATCCAACGGAAACGACTCACAATAAGTCCCCGATTACGCCAATATCGTGTCACGGTCCATCGTGGCATCGTCGAACGTGGCTGGCAATACGGCGTGTGGACAACGGTGAGGCTCGGCGCTTTCCGTCGGGTCTTTGACGTTGTGCGTCGTTGCTCGTAGGAGGCTTGGTCTCGTAGGAGTCCCGGGCTTGGCATAGGATCGTCACGTGACCCCGCATTTCGACCCGCACGATTTGACGTATGCCCGAGACCCTTATCCGGTCATGGCGGAGCTGCGCCGGGAAAAGCCCGTACACTATTCTCCGGCATTGA
Source organism: Hyphomicrobiaceae bacterium (assembly GCA_031374735.1). Taxonomy (GTDB): domain Bacteria; phylum Pseudomonadota; class Alphaproteobacteria; order Rhizobiales; family Hyphomicrobiaceae; genus JABFRJ01. The sequence goes on from JANMGQ010000227.1 coordinate 26,429, forward strand.
AGGGATGGGCGGTCCTGCGTCACGCGGACGTCCAGCGCGTCATGCGCGATGCTGAGATGTCTGCGGACAAAATGTCGCCGTTCTATGCCGCACTGCCACCAGGGCAAAAGTCGCAGGTCGAGATCCTGGTGACCTATCTCGGTGGCTGGCTCGTGTTCAAAGACCCGCCCGTGCACACGCGGCTCCGGTCGCTGATTGCGCGTGCCTTCACGCCGAAGGCGCTCTCCGGCATCCGCCCCAATGTCGAGCACATTGTTGCGCTCTTGCTCAAGGATCTGGACGGCAAACGGGAGTCGGATCTCGTTGCTGATTTTGCCAATCCGCTGCCAGCCTACGTCATCATGGACATGCTTGGCGTTCCGCGCGCGTTGCTCGCCGAGATGCGGGCGTGGTCGGAGGACATCAAGCTGTTCATCGGCACGGCCCGCCAGACACCGGACAAATATGCCCTCGCGCGCCGCGGCACTGAGGCGATGGCCGCATGCTTTCGCGAGCTGATCACGGCTCGGCGTGCCAAGCCCCACGATGACATTCTCGCGATGCTCGTCGCGGCCAATGACGCCCAGGATGGACGGCTTTCTGATGACGAACTGATTGCCACGTCGATCCTGTTCCTGTTCGCAGGCCATGAAACGACTGCGAGCCTGATCGCGATGGCGTCGCTCGGTCTGATGCAGGACGAGGCCGCGCGCGCAACATTTTTCAGTCTTAGAACGCCGCTGGAGGCGCAGATTGCGGTGGAGGAATTCCTGCGCTTCGACGGACCAACGCCGGCAATGATGCGGGTGGCGCTGCGCGATGTTGAGATCGGTGGCCAGGCGATCAAGGCGGGCGACCGGGTCTGGGCGTTCATCGGCGCGGCGAACCGCGATCCCGATGTGTTTGCGACACCTGACAAACTGGATTTGCGGCGTACCCCTAATCCGCACGTGACGTTCGGATTCGGGGCGCATTTCTGTCTCGGCGCGCCCCTCGCGCGCATGGAAGCGCAGATTGCGCTGCCAAAGCTGCATGCCCGCTATCCCCGCATGGCAATCGCGACCGAACCTGAGCACTGGAACGACGGCTTGACGTTGCGTGGCCCGGGGCGCGTGCGGGTGATGCTGGAGTGATGCGCCGTTACAGGCCTGCCAAGTAGATCACCACCGCCAGCGCCGAAGACACGGCGAGAACGGCCGGAATGCCCCAATGCCGCCACAGCAGCAGTACGCCGGAGACAATGCCGAGCACGACGACGCGCCAATCGATGGACGTCAGCGTTGGCGTCCAAAGTTTCAGCCAGCCAACAGCGTTCAGATCGACCTTGGCGAAGACCACGTGCAGCGCGAACCATACCGCGAGGTTCAAGATGACGCCGACGACGGCGGCCATGATCGCGGTCAGCGCGCCCTTCAAGCGTGGCTGCGTGCCGAGCCAGGCGATGTAGGGCGCGCCAGCGAAGATCCACAGCAGGCATGGGGCAAATGTGGCCCACAGCGCGACAGCTGCGCCCGCAAGACCCAAAAACCAGCCGCCCTGTTTGAACGCGGCGACGAAGCCGACGAACTCCGTGACCAGGATCAGCGGTCCAGGCGTCGTCTCGGCGAGGCCGAGGCCGTCCATCATCTCGCCCGCCGTCAGCCAGCCGTACGCCTGCACGACATCCTGCCCCATGTAGGCGAGCACGGCGTAGGCGCCGCCGAACGTGACGACAGCGAGCTTGGAGAAGAACCACGCCATCTGTGAGAGCACGTGGTCACGTCCAGCAATCGCCGCCATCGCCAGCAACGGCAGCGCCCAGATGGCGAGCCAGATGCTGACTGTGCGCGCGGTTGTGGCGAATGATACGCGTGCATCAATAGCGCCGACGGCCGCAGGCGTTGCCGCGCCGCTGTTACGCCAGAAGCCAAACAATGCCGCGATCAATACGATCAGGGGAAATGGTGCTGCGAAGAAGAAGATCGCGACGAACGACAGCGCCGCGATGATCCAATGCTCCTGCTTCGAGAGCGCACGTTTGGCCACGCGCAGCAGCGCCTCAATCACGATCACCAAGACAGCCGCCTTCACGCCGAGAAACAGCGCCTCGATGACAGGTACTTTGCCGAACGCGGCGTAGATCATCGACAGCGCGAGGACGACGAGCGCGCCCGGAATAACGAACAGCAGCCCCGCCATCAGCCCCCCGCGCAGGCCGTGCAGCTTCCACCCCGCATAGGTCGCAAGCTGCATCGCCTCCGGCCCCGGCAGCAGCATGCAGAAACCGAGCGCATCGAGGTATTCACGCTCAGTCAGCCATTTTTTTTCGTCCACGATCACCTTGTGCATGAGCGCGATCTGCGCCGCCGGCCCACCAAACGACAGCAGTCCAATTCTCGTGAAGGCGGCCTGCGCTTCCGCGAAGGTGGGTGTGCTGCCCGCTGCTTCAGCTTTCATGATGTCCATCCGGCGCGGTGTTCGCGCATGTGTGCGAAGTGATAAACAAGGAAGCAAGCATCAGCGCTGTTCTTCCGGCGGCGTGACATCGCGAAACGTCCACAATAGCGCGAGATCGTAGGCGATCTTGAGCACACCGCAGATGATCAGCGGCAAGGCGGTGTAACCGGCCGCGAACATGGCGCCCGCGATGGCCGGTGCACTCGCTGCGGCGAGACTGCGCGGCACGGATGTGAAACTGGCGGCTGCCGGTCGCTCCGCCGGCGTGACCACGGCCATGACATAGGACGAGCGCGTCGGCACATCCATCTGTGAAAGGGCAGCACGCACCAGCAACAAACCGAGCGCCACATCAAGGCGTGGCGAGAGAGCCGCTGCGATCAGGCACAAGCTCGAGGGAATATGCGTCCACACCATCGTGTTGATGAGGCCTATGCGTTTGGCGAGCCATGCTGCAACCGGAAACGAGAACGCCGACAGCACGCCTGTCCAGAAGAAGAAGAGGCCCGCGGCTGCGACGGACATGCCGAAGGTGTTGAACAACCACAGCGCCATCAGCGACTGCACGACAAACCCGCCGGCGAAACTGTCGATGCTGAACAGCGCCGCCAGCTTATAGACGATCCCCTTGGACGGGCCGAGTGCCGCGATCTGTTTCGCCTCAGCTGGCCGCGTATCACGCGGCACCTGTGCGTAAGCCATGCCACCAGCCAGGCCGAGCAGTGCATAGAGCGTAAACATGATCTTCAACGCCGCCAGTTCGGAGATGCCGAAACGCGCCATGAGATCGGGACTGCCGGCTGCGAGTGCGCCGCACGCGCCTGCCATGGCGCCAATGAAACTGTAACGCGCGAACATGCGCGTGCGTTCCGCGTCAGCGGTGTAGCGCGACAACACCGTGTGTTCGAGCGGCACGAAGATGCTGACGCTGCCCGACGACGGGTTGATCGTGCCCAAAAATGCGATCAGCAGCACGAGTGCGAACACGCTCGGCAGGACCACAAACGCGAGGCCCGTCACCACCATCAACCCGGCCGCAGCCATCAGCAGGGCGCGCTGATCGAACTTTGCTCCATACCAGCCGATGGCGAGCGTCATCAGAGCTGAGCCGAAGAGCGACACCGTCGCGACGACGCCGACCTCGAACGGGCCGTAGCCCAGACGCGTCAGATACAGTGGCAACAGCACCGCAACAAAGCCGTCGCTGAAGTCGCGCAGCGCCCGCGCAACATAGATGGCCGGCACGGGCGAACTCGCGCCAGCCCGCACATGCGCCGTTAGGTTAGAGGTCATATCGCGCCCCATCTGGTTCAATCGTACTCATCGGCAGTCCCTGGTGTCCGACGCTCTCGGAGGATGCAGGCTCAGCGCGCGCTCGGCGCGACGCCTCTGATTGGCGAGGTTCCAAAGTGCAACGCGCCTCAGGACACCTCGCAATATGTGCCGCAGTTTCGCAAAGCGCGACATCCGTTGGGCGGATTGACGGACGCACGCCGCCGCGTCGCCAGCTCGCGCAGGCAGACGAGGCGTCGCAGCGCGTGTCATCACGCACTGGCTTTCGAAGGTGTCGGCCAGTTGTGCGTTTCGCCGGTCGCATCGCGACACCAGCGATAGAACGCGTCGTACAGGGCAATCCCCGCATCGAGTTGCGCGAGATCATCCTTGTACATGCGCGACAGCCCGAGCGAGGCCGCGAGCAAGCCCGGCGCTTCCGGTGCGAGATCAAGCCGCGCCGTATCGGCGGCGCGCACAATGGTTGCGAGTTGGTTCAGCGCGGGATGCGCCAAGCCGAACTCCTCAATCATGACATCGAAGGTGCACAGCTCGCCGCGGTGGCTCCAGTGCACGCCGTCGATGTCGAAGGGCGTAGCTTTGAAACGATCGGCGACATCAGGCACTTCAGCCGGCGCGACGAACAAAAACACCGCCTGCGGATCGATGAAGCGACGGATCAGCCACGGGCAGGCGATGCGGTCGACCTTCGGTCGCTGACGCGTAACCCACACGGTGCGACCCTGAGCGTCGCGCGGCGGTAACGCGGCAACGCGCACCATCGGCAGCCTGGCCTCGCGCCACGCAACGATGCCACCTTCGAGGCTCTCGGCCGCGATGCCCGAATGGCGCAACCAGGCAGCGGCGCCCTGGCTGATCTTCTTGCCCTTCTGGCAATACACGACGACTTGGCGATCCTTGTAGAGATGCGCCCAGTATTCAGGCTCGGCCCAGGTGCGGCGCTCCGCTCCCGGAATGAAATGTCCGTTGGCGGCGAAGTCGTCGTCCATGCAGACGTCGACCAGCGCGGGTGCGTCGGGAGTGCCCATGCGACGCGCAAGGGCTTGTACGGTGATTTCTGACGGGGACGGCATGCGTCCACCTCCTGATGTGAGCTGCGGACGCAGCGGGAGGATCGGACGCGATATTTGGGCCTAGGCCTCACGGGGCAATCGCGGTTGGCCCCATGTTTCACAACTGGCCGACAGACGACGCTCCTGTCAAGCGAATGCTGACCGACCAGAGCTTCGGCAGTATTGGCCGAGAGTCAAACCAGGGTTAAACGAGCCGAAATCGGATACGCGCTGTGCACATCATCCGATCTGTGCCGCAATTGTCTACCGCATTGATTTAAATAAATAAAATCGTTGGAGGCCACGCCCGGAATTGAACCGGGGTACGCGGATTTGCAGTCCGCTACGTAACCACTCCGCCACGTGGCCATCCTTGCGAGCAGGAACCCCTGACGCGAAGGTCGCATACCAGAAGCGCCGAACCGTAGCAATCGGCACAATGCACATCGGCACAATGCACGTCCGCGCCCACTGCGGCCTTGGGAAGCGTTGTGCTATTTATGTTTTGATCGGCAAACGCCATTCGAGACCAAAGGGCGTGGCTGGCGCTACCACTTAAAGGGCTCAACAACTCCAATCAGACAGCCATTGTGGAAATCTGAAGCGCCCCCCATATAGCAGCGGTCAATGTCCTTGGCACCGCCTTGGGAGAGAGCACTCATGAACGCCGAAGAACGTCAGCTGATTACAGATCTGTTTGAGCGTCTGCGCGGTGTCGGCGCGGTCGACAAGGATCGGGACGCGGAAGCCCTGATCATCTCCTACGCGCGCCAGAACCCGGATGCGGGCTATCTGCTGGTCCAAAACGTGCTGGTGCAAGAGCACCTGGTGCAGCAGCAGCAGATGGAACTGCAGTCGATGCAGGCGCGCATCCAAGACCTCGAAGCGATGGTGGCGCCTCAGCAGCCGCGGGCCCAACAGCCGGCGGGTGGTGGCGGGTTCCTCGGTGGCATGTTCGGCGGTTCACGCGCTCCCGCGGCTCCCGCCTCAAGCGTCCCGGTGTCTCGTCCGGCGCCGTCCTATACCGAAACATCCAGCCCGTGGGGCAACCGCAGCGCTGCGCCGCAAGCCGGTGGCCGCTACCAACAGCCGCCTGCCTATCAACCTCCGCCACAGCAGGCTGCGCCCGCTGGCGGCGGCAGTTTCATGCGCAGCGCCATGGGTATGGCCGCGGGCGTCGCCGGCGGTATGTTGGCCGCAAACGCGATCTCGAACATGATGAAGGGCAACTCGCCATCCGGCGAGACCCCGGCTCAGGCGTCGGGCGGTGATCTCGGCAGCAACGATCCCGGTATCGGTGACGCCTACAACACTTCCGGCAACAGCGGCGGCACGTACGCGGCCGAGCCGATCACCGACGCGAACAATGATCCCGGCACCTATTCCGAGACGAACGATTCGGGCGATAGCGGTGGCGAGACCGAATACTGAGCCGCTGCGCTTTGTCTGCCCTGTCGGGCCAACTGCCAGCTTGCGAATAGGAAAGAACCACGTCACCTCGGTGGCGTGGTTCTTTTCGTGCGGCGCCTTGATTCACGTTAGGTCTTTGCCGTCGCGCGTTCCGCCAACAGATCGGCCATGGCGTCGACCGCGATCACATAGCCGTTGACACCGAGACCGCAGATCAGAGCCGTTGCGGCCATCGTCGCGTAGCTGTGATGGCGGAAGGGCTCGCGCTTGTGCGGATTTGAGATGTGTAGCTCGATGATCGGCTGCTTCAGCATATTCAGGGCGTCGAGGATCGCAACGGACGTGTGTGTGAACGCCGCGGGGTTGATGATCACGCCGGAGCATGCCTCCATGCCACCTTGGATCCACTCAATCAGTTCATACTCCCGGTTCGACTGGTGAAACGAGATCGTATGTCCACGCGCCTTGGCCCGGGCCGCGCACATGTCCTCGACCTGCTTCAATGTGGTGTGGCCATAGATCTCCGGCTGGCGCTTGCCGAGCATGTTGAGGTTCGGGCCATTGAGAATCAGGATCGGTTTGGTCATTGGCACGGTGTGAGTTGGAAGGGTTGAAATCTGCGCGCCCAACACAAAGCCAGGCGAGATGGAACCGGTACTAGCCCGCGCGTGACGGTGTGAACAGTGCCATCGCACCACGGCCGCAGGTAACGCGCCAAACGCCGCAATGTGGGCGCCATTGCCTCATTCTATAGAATATTGTTGCGTTGATCGGGCAGAGATCGGCGAAAATCAGTAGTAACTCCCGCTCTCGTCGTCGTAGCCTTCAGCATTAACCCGGCGGAGGCACCTCATGCGCATCGGCGTTCCCAAAGAGATCAAGAACCACGAATACCGCATCGGCATGACGCCGATTGCCGTCCGCGAGCTTGTCGCCCACGGTCATGAGGTGTTCGTGCAGCACGACGGCGCCGCTCGCATTGGTCTGTCAGATGACGACTACAAGAAAGCCGGCGCCAAGATCCTCAAGACGGCGGCCGAGATCTTCGACAAGGCCGACATGATCGTGAAAGTGAAGGAGCCGCAGGCCGCAGAGTGCAAGATGCTGCGTGAGGGCCAGACGCTGTTCACCTACCTGCATCTCGCGCCCGATCCCGATCAGGCCAAGGCGCTGATGAAGTCCGGCTGCACGGCCATCGCGTATGAGACCGTGACGAACGTGCGCGGTGGCCTGCCGCTGCTCGCGCCCATGAGCGAAGTCGCCGGCCGCATGTCGATCCAGGCGGGCGCGCACTGCCTTGAGATCGCGCAAGGCGGACGCGGTGCGCTGCTCGGCGGTGTGGCAGGCGTCGCGCCTGCGAAGGTCGTCGTGCTCGGCGCGGGTGTGTCGGGCATCAATGCCGCCGTCATGGCCGTTGGCCTGCAGGCCGAAGTCGTGATGCTCGATATCAATGTCGAGCGGCTCTACCAAGTGAAGCAGCAGCTGCCGGCCGTGACCACGCTGTACTCGACGCGCGCCGCCATCGAAGAGCAGGTGTTGTCCGCCGATCTGGTCATCGGCGCCGTGCTCGTGCCGGGTGCAGCCGCGCCCAAGTTGGTGACGGAAAAGCACGTCAAGGAGATGCAGCGTGGGGCAGTGCTGGTCGATATTTCGATCGATCAGGGTGGCTGCTTTGAAACCTCGCACGCGACGACGCATGCCGAGCCGACGTTTATGAAACACGAGGTCGTACACTATTGCGTCGCCAACATGCCCGGCGCCGTCGCTCGCACGTCGACGTTCGCCCTCGGCAATGCTACGCTGCCGTTCATCCTCGCTTTGGCCGACAAGGGGCCGAAGGCCGCCATGCTCGCCGATCCGCACTTGCTCGCAGGCCTCAACGTGCACGCCGGCAAGATCACGCACGCAGCCGTGGCAGATGCCCTCGGCGCCAAGGGAGTGGACGCCCGTCAGGCTCTTGGCTGATTATAAGCCAGCTTGGCCATCGGGCCACGGTTATGGCAAAAGCTGCGCCATGACCGATGATATCCCGCCGCTTGAATGGACCCTTGCCGTCGATGCCGTGCCCGACCGCGGCATACCCGTCGTCGTGGTTGCGACCGATGCTGAACGCGCGAGCGTGGCAAAGGCGCTGTCGCTCTTGTCGCTGGCGCAGTTGAAGTTTGCCGGCCGGGCCGTGCACCTGGCTGGTGGCAGGTATCGGTTGACTGGCCAGATAACAGCAGAGCTTGAACAAGCCTGCGTCATTACGCTCGACCCCGTACCAGCCCGCATCGACTGCGCGCTGGATGTCGAGTTCCGCCCTGACGCTATGGCGACGCCGCTGGCCGAAGTGGACGTTGAGCTGGACGAGGCTTCCGAGATCGAGCCGATCGTGAAAGGGCGGCTCGAAACCGGCCGCGTCGTTTATGAGACGCTGGCGGCGGCGCTTGAGCCCTATCCGCGCAAGCCGGGCGAGGCCATCGATGAGATGCTGGCGGCTCCAAAGGGTGCGGACACGGCCAAGGCAAATCCATTTGCCGTGCTTGCGAAACTGAAGCCGAAAAGCTGAGCGGGCTATGCTAGAGCGTATCTTCACAGCCTGTCACTCTTGAGCCCGTCCAATAATGTCCAAAGCCAGCACAATTCCGGCAGCCATCCTGGCCGAGCTCAAGGCCGTCGTCGGCTCAGCCGGGGCGCTCGAAGGCAAGGACACCGAGGCCTATTGCATCAGCTGGCGCGATGATTGGAAGGGCTCGGTGCCGCTCGTGCTGCGGCCGGCCAACACGGCCGAAACAGCGGCCCTCGTGAAGATCTGCGCCGCCAATAAAATCGCCATCGTTCCCCAAGGCGGACGCACCGGCCTCACAGGCGCCAGCCAGCCGCACGACGACATGAGCGAGGTGATCATGTCGACCGAGCGGATGCGCAAGATCATCGGCGTTGATCTCGAGAACGACACCATGACCGTCGAAGCAGGTGTTGTCCTCAAGGACATTCAAAACGCGGCAGATGCCGCCAACCGGTTTTTCCCGTTGAGCCTTGGCGCGGAAGGCTCGTGCCAGATCGGCGGCAACATCTCGACCAATGCGGGCGGCGTGCAGGTGCTCAAATACGGCAATACGCGCGCGCAGATCTTGGGGCTGGAAGTGGTGCTGCCCAATGGCGATGTCTGGGACGGCATGCGCGCCTTGCGTAAGGACAACACGGGCTATGATTTAAAGCAGCTGTTCATTGCCGGCGAAGGCACGCTCGGTTTCGTGACCAAGGCTGTGCTGAAAGTCTATCCCAAGCCAACGGCGACCGAGACCGCCTGGATTGCCGTCGAAAGCCCGGCCAAGGCCGTCGCGCTGCTGGGGCACATGAAGCAGCACATGGGCGATACCGTGACGGCGTTCGAGCTGATCTGTCGACAGATCATCGACCTCTTGCTGGTTGGCGTCCCTGGCCACGCCGATCCGATGGTCGAGGTGCATCCGTGGTACGTCCTCATGGATGTGGCGAGCCAGGGGGCCCCTGGCAGCCTCAAGGATCCGCTGACGTCAGCGCTCGAAAGCGCCGTTGAAGCCGATCTGATCGGCGATGCGATCGTCGCCAATTCATCTGCCCAAGCGCTCAAGCTGTGGCGCATGCGCGAGGATATGGCACAGGCGCAAGCGTCAGCCGGCGGCTCCATCGGCCACGATGTGTCGGTACCGCTATCGAAAATACCGGAGTTTCAGGCGCGTGCCGACAAGGCCATGGGCGAGGCATATCCCGGCGTGCGGCATTGCTCGTTCGGCCACGTCGGCGACGGCAACATGCACTACAATCCCATTCGTCCGCCGAACTGGGATGCCGCGCGCTTCAAGGCCGAAAAGCCCAAGGTGAACCGCATCGTGCACGATATCGTCGTGTCGCTTGGCGGCTCGATCAGCGCCGAACACGGCATTGGCCGCATGCGACGGGACGAAAACATCCACTACAAGAGCCCGGTCGAAATCGAATTGATGCGCAAGATCAAGCGCGCCCTCGACCCCGACAACATCATGAACCCCGGCAAGGTGATCTGAGGCTGTCCTTTCCGCCGGCTTTACGCTCCTGCCGACGCCGCAATGCCGGGGCTGACGGTTTGTGCCCCGCGGCGACCAAGGCGACGCTCGCCGACCAGCAGCTGAATGAGCGCGATTGCCGCCAGCATGATCACAATCAGCACGCACGAGTAAGCGATCGCAAGACCGAACTCGCCGGCTTCTACCCGTCCGACGATGTACGCCGTCGCCATGTTGTATTGCGCCGAGACGAGGAAGATGACCGCTGAAACGGCCGTCATCGCGCGCACGAACGCATAGACGAGCGAGGCAACGACGGCGGGCCGCAGCAATGGCATCATGATGCGTCGCACGGTGGTGCCGGTCCGTGCGCCAAGCGTGAACGACGCTTCATCGAGGCTCTTGTCGATCTGCGCCAGGGTAGCAATGCCGGAACGCACACCAACGGGCATATTGCGGAACACGAAGCAGATGATCAGGATCAGGCCGGTCCCCGTCAGCTCCACGGGCGGCACGTTGAAGGCCAGGATGTACGACACGCCGACAACAGTGCCAGGAATGGCGAAACTCAGCAGTGCCAGGAATTCGAACAGGCGTTGGCCTGCGAATTTCTGACGTGTGAGCAGATAAGCCGTCAGCAGACCGATGATGGCCGTCAGCGGCGCGGCGATGGTCGCGACTTTCAGCGTCACCCAGAGCGAGTCCCACGCCGATCCCGTCAAGCGCAGGCCGGCAGCGCCCCATTCGATGCGGAAGGCCGTCAGCAGATGCTGCAGGGTTGGCGTGTAGTCGCGGCCCATGGTCTTGACGAACGCGCCCATCAGAATGGTCACGTAAATGACGACGGTCAGCATCGCCCACGGCACGGCCGTCAGATAGCACGCCCAGGTGACGCGACGCGGCAGCGGCACGACGAGCCCCGAGTCGCCCTTGCCCGTGACCGTCGTGTAGTTCGTGCGCCCGACCCAGCTCTGCTGCGCCCAGAACGCTGCCAGCGTGAACGCCAGCAGGATGATCGACAAGACGGCGGCCCGGCCAGGATCATTCGCGGAGCCGACGACGGCAAAAAAGATCTTGGTCGAGAGCACCTCGAAGTTCCCGCCGAGCACCAGCGGGTTACCAAAGTCGGCCATGCTCTCGACGAAACCGAGCAGGAACGCGTTGGCAAGCCCCGGCCGCATCAGCGGCAATGTCACGGTGCGGAATGTGGTCCAGCTCTTGGCGCGCAAGGTCTGGGTCGCTTCTTCGAGCGAGGGCGAAATGCCCTGGACGACGCCGATCAGCACCAGAAATGCAATCGGCGTAAAGGCCAGCATCTGCGCCAGGAACACGCCGGGCAAGCCATAGATCCAGCGCGAGCGCGGAATGTCGAACAGCGTATCGAGCAGGCCCGTGATCATGCCTGTGCGGCCAAACAGCAGGATGACAGCCAGGCCAATGACGAACGGCGGCGTGATGATCGGCAGCACCGTCAGCAGGCGCAGCACGCGCTTGCCAACGAAGGGCGTGCGCGTGACGATGAGCGCGAACGCAAGGCCGAGCGCCGTTGTGCCAACGCCGACCAAAATGGCGAGAAACAGCGTGTTCCACGCGACGCCACAGCGCACACCCGCCGTGATGCACCCGAGCCCCCAGATGGAGCCGTCAAAAAACTTGCCGAAGAATTCACGTGGGGCGAAGTTGCCGTTGGCATCCTGAAACGCCTGCATCAGGATTTTCATGACCGGAAAGAATACAAACAACACGATCAGGCCGAGGATCAGCCCGATAGCCGAGGTCGTGAACGCGTCGCCCCGGCACCAGCCGCGTGCGGCGAGCCCGTGGGTCAGCAACAGCAGCAACGACATGACGACGACGAATGCGCCGTAGCCGAGGCCAGATTGTTTCGGCCCTGTGCCACCGAAGACGGCGGCAAGTCCAGGCAAGACCCAACCTTTATGGTCGATGGCAAAACCTTGCAGCCAAAACCAGATGAGGCCCGCGACGCCGGCGATCACGAGCGCGCGGCCACTGTCCAAGCGCTTGCTTGCACCCACGAGTGGAAGCGCCGCAATGGCGAAGGCGAGCGCGAGCGGCAACAGCCACGGCTTGCCGCCAGCGAGCCCCAAGGCAAGCGCGCTACCGGACGGACCGAGCGGCCATCCCGCGAACTGGGCCAGCGACAGCGCGCCGCCATCGACGAGATACCAGGGCATGAGCGCGTAGGCGGCAAAGCCGACGACGAGCCAGAGCAGGGCAGACCGTTTCATGCGACGAAATCTCGGTGAGGAACGTCCGGCTAGGTCACCACGTCAGTTCAATCACGCTGACGCGGTTTTCCTTCATCGGCCATGTGCGGGCGGCGATGGTCTCGCCGTTGAAGCGGCCGACGACGGTTTGCTGCGGGCCGTCGGGCAGTTTGAGCTTGGCGGTTGCGACGGTTGCGACGCCCTTGGGAATGCCCTCGGCGGGTTTACCGCCGAGTTCGACGACGTCGCCGCGCCCCTCGCCGAAGTAGCCGCGCGGGCGCGAGAGATATACAACGCTGCCGGCGTCGGCGTCGTCCTTGGCGAGGACCGCAGGACGGAGGTGGACGATGGTACTCGAAAGCAAGAACGGCGAGCGATACATGTGCGTGATCGGATAGCCCGGCGCTTCGATGACGAATTCGAGACAAGGAAAAATATTCTCTGGAAACCTAACTTCGTTGAGATCAAGCGGTCCCCAACGTCCATCTTCTTCCGTGATTTTCTCAAGCAATACTTTGCCGATACGATAGCCGCTTTCTTTAACAACAAGAAATACTGAGAGCTTCGCACCAGAAATTCCAATGTTTGTAGGAGCATTCGAATCGAAGCCGGATACCTTGCCATCGAGCGAGCCTGTTGAGAGCTTAACCCGTGACGAAACTCGGGCGGGCTTGAAATCATCTACCAGTATTCGTTTCCCCTCCTTCCCCGTTATCACCTTCCACATGGCGACGAACGCTTCCTCGCCGTACCCCGTCTCGCGGTGATCGATCTCCGGGATGACGATGTTCTCCGCACCCTTTAATTCCGGGCCGTCAAAGCCAATGTTCGTCGGCGTGCCGGCCATGCCGAGGTGGCGGCCGTCGGGCTGGGCGAACTTGTCGTTGTCTGAACTGCGGATGGTGACAAAGCGCACGCCCGGCACCACTTCGCCCGCTGTCGAGTTCAAGTCCTGCATGAACGCCGACGCGCCGTTGAACTCGCTGCCAACCAGCGCTTTGTCGGAATTGATCACGCCGTGATTGACGCCGCCGGTGAGGATTGCGAGTGCCGTAAACTCCGCACCGCCGCCATTCTTGAGATAGTTGCGCACGGTGTTGCAGCCGCGCGATTGGCCGATCAGGATCACCTTGGCCGCGCCTGTGCGGCGGCGCACCTCGGCCACTTCCTCGCGCAACTGGCCCATGACGTCGGCCGCCGACGAGCGCCCCGCCTGCGGCCTCGCATCGACCGCACGCGCCTGCGGATATCTGAGGTCGACGGCGTGCAGGAGGTCCTTCGGATAGCCGTTGCTCTCAAAGCGCCACAGCGTCGTCAGCCACAAGCCCGCCGTGTCGCCATTGCCATGGACGAACACTATCGGCAGCGGCTTGTCCTGCGCGAACGCGCGCTGGGCGAATGCGGCGCTGCCCATCAGCATGAGCGCGCTGCGGCGTGAAATCTGAGCCATGTGTGTCCCCTGTGTCCGCGTCGGACAGTCCCGCTTTCAAGTCTGCCGGACGAACGAGCGGGAGTACAGGGGATCAGGCCAACTTCAGCGCCCGGATGGCGTTCTGCTTCAAGACGAGGTCATGCACCTCGGGCTTGAATGCGGCCGCCTTGAAATTCGAGATCCAGCGATCGGGCTGGATGACTTCCGCTTCTAGCCCGTTGCCGCGGTCGCGGCCGGAGCTCGATCTTGACGTATGGTTGGTTGCCAGCACCTTAAGCCCGCTCCATCTCTTCGCCGAGCACCTCGACGACGGCGGCCGTTGCAGCTTTCAGCCCTTGGTCACCACCAAATTCCATTGGCCTAAGGCGCCGCTCCGCAAAGGCGCGCACCATCGCGCGATCAAGCAAACCGGCCGCGACTGCCAACTCTTCGATGCCGTGGCGCTCGGCGAGCCAGTCCAGCATCAAGGCGATCGACAGGAACGTCGCCGTCGGGTTGGCCTTGTCCTGGCCCGCGATGTCGGGTGCCGAACCGTGGGCTGGTTGGAACAGGCCGTGCTCAAGGCCGAGTTCGGCGCAGGGCGCCATGCCCATGCCGCCGACGAGGCCTCCGCCGAGATCTGACAGGATATCGCCGAACATGTTCTCCATGACGAGCACGTCGGCGTCCCACGGCTTGCGCACGAGGTCGAGCGCCATGGCGTCGACGTAGTTGTAGCTGGTGGTGATGTCCGGGTTCAGCGCCGCACGCTCATCAAAGATTTTGCGGAAGAAGGCGAAGGCGCGAAACACGTTGGCTTTATCCACACACGTGACATGCCCCTTGCCGCCGCGGGCCTTGCGTTTGCGGGCCAGCGAGAAGGCGACATCGCACAGGTTTTCCGTGGTCTTGCGCGTGATGCGCAGCGTCTCGCGCGCCTCGGTGTCGCCGATCACCTCGCCGCGGCCCTGACTGAAGAACAAGCCCTCGGTCGACTCCCGCAGCACGATGAGATCGATCTTCTCGGCGCGCTCATCCAGCAGGCGGCGCGGCGTGTTCGGATAGGCCTTCACGGGACGCACGCCGGCAAACAGGCCGAACTCTTCGCGCATGCGCAGATGTGGCGCGATCTCGGTGCCGCTGGGCAGACGCACGCTCGGCAGACCCATGGCACCGAGCAGGATGGCATCCGCACTGCGCGCCGCCTCGAAGGCCTCCGTCGAGCAATCCTGGCTGCTGGTCTTGAAATAGGTCGCCCCGCAATCGAGCCGCTCCTCCACGCGAAACTCGAAGCCGCCCAACCGCTTCTGCAGCATCTCAACCAGCATCAATGCCGGCGGCACGATCTCGCGCCCGATGCCGTCGCCCGGCAGCGACGCGATGCGCAGGATCTTGTTGGTTTTGGTCATGACGAGTCCCGATGGCGGGCGAACTATGATTGATACAAGCGCAGGCGGCCACACATGACTATGGGACGGGTGGTCGCCGTCAAAGCTTAGGCCAGCACACGGAAGCTCGCATTTGCGCGCGCCACAACATCGCCGTCGGCCAGGATGAGAGCGTCAACGACGCCTGAGGATTTGCCAACCTTCACGATGCGCGGGGCGACTTCGAGCCACTGGCCGAGCTTACTTGCGCTGACATAGTCGACGGCGAGGGACGTTGTGACAATACTTGGCTTCGACATACTTGGCTTCGACGCGCCAAGAGCAAGCCCAAGCGTCAGGCCGCAGGCATTGTCTGCAAGTGTCGCGATGACGCCGCCATGCAGCATGCCGCGCGAATTACAATGCGCATCGCCGACGATGATACCGAGCCGGAACACGCCGGTATTGGTCGCCGCATAGATTGGTTCCCAGGCCAGCGTCGCCGGTGAGGTGCGGCTATGGATGGCGAAATCGGGCGGCGGGACTGCTGTCATGATGCGTCCTATCGGTCGGCTGGTCCAAGACCAGATACCAAACTCCAGCCGCCGTCCAGCCGCGGCCCCGCAGGCGCACCCGCTTGGTAGCGTGCCGCAGCCTTGCAAAAAGAAGGCACCGACGTGCGGTCGCGAATTGCGACCTCACGTCGGTGCTCATTCCAAAACTCAAGCGCCCCGAAGGAGACGGATCACTCCCATCCCTTCACCTGGATGATCGCCGGACCGATGATGACGATGAACAAGACGGGCAGGAAGAAGATGATCATTGGAACGGTCAACTTCGGCGGCAGCACGGCGGCTTTCTTTTCAGCTTCCGACATGCGCATTTCGCGGTTTTCTTTGGCCATTGTGCGCAGCGCTGCGCCGACAGGCGTACCATATCGCTCTGCCTGAATGAGCGCCGTGCAGACGGCCTTCACGCCAGGCAAACCCGTGCGCTTCGAGAAGTTCTCATAGGCTTGGCGGCGCTCTGGCAGGTAAGACAGCTCAGCTGTCGTGAGCGAGAATTCTTCGGCGAGTTCGAGAGAAGCGTTGCCGACTTCTGCCGACACTTTGCCGAAGGCGGCTTCGGTCGACATGCCCGATTGGACGCAGATCAACAGCATGTCGAGCGCGTCGGGGAAGGCTTCCTTGATGGACTGCTGGCGCCGCTGCACCTGGTTTTCGATGAACATGTTCGGCAGGTAATAGCCGATGTAAGCGGCGCCGAGCGCGACAGCCAGCTTCACGATCGGCGGATAGTCATACTCGGCGATCACGAACATATAGATGAGGCCGGCAATCGCGATGATCGCGGGCATGGCCAGGCGAAAGAACATGTAAGCGATCAGCGGCGCTTGTCCGCGCAAGCCGGCCTGCTTGAGCTTGTCGCGCAGCTCGTCGCTTTCAAACATCTTGCGCAGGTCAAGTTTGTTGACAATGTGCGTCATGAAGCCCGAGGCTTCCTGGCGCAGCTGCGGCTTGCCGTCCTTGCTCAGCGCGCCGAGACGCGACGTGCGCATCTTGTCACGTTCGACCGCCATGACGCGCATGCGCGATGGCAGACGATCTCGCGACAGCGATGGCAGCAGCAACGTCAAGACCATGGCGAACATGGCGATCGCCGCCAGGATCGTGACGAGCACCTCCGGCTTGACGATGGCTTCAATGAAATCCGACATGGCGTCCTCGGTCGCTTGTAGTTTGTCGTGCGCAGGGATTGATACTCGGAACGGGGTGTTTCGACTCAGTATTTGAAATTGATCATCTTACGCATGATCATGATGCCACAGAACATCCAGAAGGCGCCGGCGAGCGACAGGAACATGCCGAACTGCTTCTTCCACAGGAGCTCGATGTAGGACGGTGTGGTGATGTAGACGAGTGTCATCACCGCGGGCGGCAACATGCCGAGCACCATCGCCGATGCCTTCGCTTCTGCCGACAGGGCCTTCACCTTGGCCGAGAGACGCTTGCGGTCACGCAGCACGCCTGAAAGGTTGCCGAGAGCTTCCGAGAGGTTGCCGCCGGCCTGCTGCTGAATGCCGATCACGATGGCGAAGAAGCGAACTTCGGGCAGCGGCAGGCGCGACATCATGCGCTCGAAGCACTCCTGAAGCGGCACCCCGACGCGTTGCTGTTCGACAACTTCCCTGAACTCGGAGTTGATCGGATCCGGGCTTTCCCGCGCGATGATGTTGAGGCACTCGTTCAGCGGCAAACCGGACTTCACGCCGCGCACGATGACGTCGATCGCGTTGGCAAACTCATTGAGAAACTTGTTCTGCCGGTTCTTCACCATCTGGCCCAGGAACCAGCGCGGCACGCCCAAGAATCCGACGAGCCCAACGGCTGCGGCGACGAACAAGGGCAGGCTCGGCGCCAGCACTTTCGTCAAAACCGCGCAGACCACGCCGCAAACCACGCTCGCAATCCAGAACGTCTGCACGCCAATCGTCAGGCCTGCGCGCTGGATCATCTGCTTCAGCGTGACTTTGGACTTGGCCTTCGCTTGCGCTTCCATCTCCTTGATGGTTTCCGCGACCTGCTTCTTGCGGTTGGCGCCCGCATCTGCAGTCGTGGTGGCGACGCGGCCGCCAGGACGACTGGTCCGTGACGTCTCGGAGACGCCCTGCATGCGCTGTTCGGCGCGACGCTCGCCGGTCAAGAACGGAGCAATCACCAGGTAGACGATCGCGACGACGCAAAGGCCTGCGAAGGCGACGAGGCCGTAGAAAATCAGATCATCTTGCGACATCGTTCAGTCCTCCAGACTTCAGGCAGCGCAGGACACAAGGTCCCGCGCGGAACCAGGTCATTCGCCCATCGGGTTGCCGTTGACGTCGGACACTTCGGCCGACGCCAGAGCTTCTGCGAGACGGCCGGTCTCGCCATAATATTCGGCCCGCTCCCAGAAGCGGGGGCGCGCAATGCCGGTCGAGCGGTGACGGCCAACGATCTTGCCGTTGGCGTCTTCGCCGAGAATGTCGAACACGATGATGTTCTGCAGGGTGACGACTTCGCCTTCCATGCCGATCACTTCGGTGATGTGTGTGATCTTGCGCGAGCCGTCGCGCAGACGCGAGGCCTGCACAATGACGTCGACCGAACCTGTGATCATTTCACGGATGGTCTTGGTCGGCAGGGCAAAGCCGCCCATCATGATCATGGATTCCATACGGCTGATGGCTTCACGCGGGCTGTTGGCGTGCAGCGTGCCCATGGAGCCGTCGTGGCCGGTGTTCATGGCCTGCAACAAATCGAAGGCTTCGGGTCCGCGGACCTCACCGACGATGATGCGTTCAGGCCGCATACGCAGGCAGTTCTTGACGAGATCACGCATGGTGATCTGGCCTTCGCCCTCGAGGTTCGGCGGACGCGTTTCCAAGCGCACCACGTGCGGCTGCTGCAGCTGAAGTTCGGCCGAGTCCTCGCAGGTGATGATGCGCTCGTCGGCGTCGACCGTGCCCGAGATGCAGTTGAGCAGCGTCGTCTTGCCCGAGCCGGTACCGCCGGACACGATGACGTTGCAGCGCACGCGGCCGATGATTTCGAGAATGGTCTTGGCGGCCGGTGTGATGGAGCCGAACTTGACCAGCTGCTCGAGCTTCAGGCGGTCCTTCTTGAACTTACGAATGGTGAGGCAGGCGCCATCGATGGCGAGCGGCGGGGCGATGACGTTGACGCGCGAGCCGTCTGGCAAGCGGGCGTCGCAGATCGGCGAGCTTTCGTCGACGCGACGGCCAACCTGGCTGACGATGCGCTGGCAGATGTTCATCAGCTGCGCGTTATCGGCAAAGCGGACGTTGGTCTTTGTGATCTTGCCGCCGACTTCGATGAAGGTCGCATTGGCGCCGTTGACCATGATGTCGGCGATGTCGTCGCGGGCGAGCAGCGGCTCCAGGGGGCCGTAGCCGAGCACGTCGTTGCAGATGTCTTCGAGCAGCTCTTCCTGCTCGGCAATCGACATCACCACGTTCTTCAGCGAGATGATCTCGCTGACGATGTCGCGGATTTCTTCGCGCGCGGCGGCGGCTTCGAGCTTGGCCAGCTGCGTCAGGTCGATGGTGTCGATCAGCGCGTTGAACACCGTCGTCTTGACGTCGTAGTACTCTTCCGAGTGCCGACGCTGCGGTTCGGCGGCCAGTTCGATCTTGGCGGCGGTGGCCGCGGCTGATGCCGCCGCTGGTGCCGTTGCAGCCTTTTGCGCTTCGACAGGTTTGCTACCCGCGTCAGCCTGTTTGGCGGGCACCGCGGCGCCTGTGGGCAGGATGGGCTTGCGAGGCGCGGCTGGAGCGCCACCAGATCTTTTGCCGAACATGGGTCAGCTCCTCAACGCTTCAGTTTCAGTTTAGCCAACATGGAACCAAGCGCGCTGCCGGAGGCGGCAGCAGCAGGGTTCTTGTCTGCCTTCGTTTCACGGCGGTTGGCGAGCAACATGGCGAGGTCGCGGAACTGGCCTGCGGCCTTTGCCTTCGCCGACATCTCTTCGATCATCTGGCCGTTGTTGGCCGCCTGGCCGAAGTTTTCGGTGTCGAACTCGATGACGCACGAGGGCTCGATGCCAACGGCGGCAGCGAACTGACTGGTCGGGATCTCGGCGCGCTTTGGCACCTTCGACATGTTGATGATGAGATGCGGTGCCGCATCGTTGTTGCGAGCGCCTTTCAGCTGCTCGAAGATGTTCTTGGCGTTGCGCAGGTTGGCGAGATCGGGCGTCGCTGTGACGACGATCTGGTCGGCTTGCATCAACACGCGTTTGGCCCATGGGGTCCACACGTGCGGCAAGTCGACGGCAACCACCGGCACGTTCTGGCGAACGATGTCGAGCACCACGTCACAAGCGTCGGCCGAGATGTCGAACTCACGGTCGAGAACGGCGGGCGCCGCAAAGATCGACAAATGCTCCGTGCACTTGTCGAGCAGGCGATCGAGCAACATTTCATCGAACCGCTCCGGGCTTTGGAGCGCTTCGAAAATGCCCTGGGCCGGATCGCGGTTGAAGTCGAGCCCGGCAGTGCCGAAAGCCAAGTCGAGGTCCGCGACAACGACGTTGGTCTTCAGATGCTCGGAGATGGCCCATGCAACGTTGTGGCAGACGGTCGACGAGCCAACTCCGCCTTTGGCGCCGATGAACGCGATGACACTGCCGACGGGATCGCTTTCTGGATCGTTGTAGAGGTTCGACAGGCTTTCAAGAAGTTGCAGAGGCTCGACGGGGGCAACGAGATATTCGCTGACGCCGCGCTTCAGCAGCTCGCGGAACAAGACGACGTCGTTGACGTGGCCGACGATCATCACCTTCGTGCCGGCGTCGCAGCACTCGGCGAGAGCGTCGAGCTGGGCGATCATATCTTCCCGCGGCAGCGTCGATTCGATCAAGATCAGGTTCGGCGTCGGGCTTTCCTGGTAGTGCGCCACGGCGGCAATGGCGCCGCCCATGTGCACCGAGACGTGCGCTTTCGAAAGGCGGCGGTCCTCAGCGGCGGCCTGGATGGCCTCTGCTGTGTCGCCGTCTTCGCAGAAGGCTTGAATAGAGATGCGTGGGATCGGGCGGGCCCGATCGTGCCGATCTTCGTGGCCGACCAGGGCGATATCCTGACCCGTCTCGACTGCAGCGGCCATGTTGGCTTTTCTGGTCATGCCGGTATCCCCCTTAGTATTGCGTGGTCTTCGACACACGTTCGTCAGCCGACCGGTCCGCACCAGTTACGCTGCCTTTCGTGTATTTTTCGTAGATGGCGTCGTTGCGAGGCGCGTGACCGCCGCTCATCGTGCGCGGGCCGATCAGGTCAGCCGGGTTGGCGATGTGAGCCGCCAGGTTGCGCTGCTGGGCGCAGCCGAAGTTGTGGTAGCTGGTGTTGCGTGATGCTTCGGCCAAGTTGTCAGGCCAGCGACCGCATTCCGGGCCCTCGGCATGGAAGCGCAGGTAGGACACGCGGATTGCGGCCTGGTGATCGCCTTCGGCCGCATACGGCTCGATCGAGACGGCCTGGTCGGTGAAGCCGCGGTCGGCCAGCATCGGGCGGATATCCGATATAGCGTGCATGGACGCGGTTTCGTTTGGCGAACCTGCCGGCACCGAGATGACCAACTTGCTGTTACCACTGTCCGTCGCGCGGTATTTTTCGACGAAGTTGTAGAGTTGCGCGCGCTGGCTTGGCGAGAGGCCGTTCTGCCCGCGGGGCACCCGGAGGCTCATGGTGTGCGGCTTCTGGCTCACCATGATGGGATGCCGCTGTGTTGGCTCCAGCAAGGTCCACCCGGCCGACTGGCTTGGCTTATCGTACAGGGTTTCGCAGCCGGCGAGGGTCAAGCCGAGGCTGCTGATGGTGAAAGCAAGGCCGGCACGGCGCAGGGCGCGGGTGACGTCATAGGTGGTCATGATACGCTCCGGTAATGGGTGGGCTTAAGCTCAGTCGACGATGAAGCCGTGCGAGCCCTTGAGATCGCCTTCAGGTGCCGGTTTGCCTTTGCCGTAGACGCGGTTCAGGTGGCCGAGGATGTTGCCTTTGAGATCGGACGCCGCCGCGAGACCGTCATCAGGACGCGACAGGTTCTGGCGGGCCGTCGGGCGCACCATGTAGGGCGTCACGATGATCACCAGTTCCGTCTCGTTGAGCTGATAATCCTTGCTGCGGAACAGTGTGCCGAGGACCGGCACATCTTTGAGGGCCGGGAAGCCGTCGATGTTCTGGCGTGTCTGGTCCGAGATCAAACCAGCCATTGTCATCGAACCACCAGACGGCAACTCGACCGTCGACAGAGCCGAACGCTTGCGCAGCGCGGGGATCTGAACGCCGCTGGTCACGATGGCGCCATCGCTGGTCAGCTCCGACACCTGCGTGTCGATCTTCAGGCTGATGCGGCCTTCCGACATCACCACCGGGGTGAAGGCGAGTGCAATACCGTATTCCTTGAACTCGATGCCGAGCGTGCCGATCGAAGAGCTCGATGTGTAGGAGACCGGGACCGGGTACTCACCACCAGCCAGGAACTTGGCTGTTTCACCAGACACTGCAGTGAGTGTCGGTTCAGCGAGCGTCTTGACCAAGCCTTCGCGCTCGAGTGCCTTCAACTGAGCGCCGATGCAAAGAGGACCAGAGCTGAAACGTCCCCCGATGCCGCTGCCAGCCGATGCTCCGCAATGCGCCGTTGGCATCTGGCCGAGCGTTGTCGCGGTGGTCGGAAACTCGTTGCTGGTTCCAAACGCCGTGCTGAAGTTACCAGTGGTGATCGAGCCGTTGAGATTGATGCCGAACTGCTTCAGCACCGTGCGGTTCACTTCCGCGACCGTCACCTTCAGCATCACCTGATCATCGCCGTCGACCGAGAGCATGTTGATGACGTGCTTGAACTTGTTCGCCTGGTTCGACGTGGCGGTGGTCTGCCAGGTGGTCACGCCGCCGATTTCCGTGCGGGTCGATGTTGCCGACGCGGCACCAATGGCGCCTTTGTTGGCTTCCGCATACTGTTCGGCAATCTGCATCGCCTTTGTGCTGTCCGATGGGCTTCTCACCGAACCGGTCAACACGATCGACGCGCCCGCCAGTTCCGACTTGACGTTGGAGCCCGGCAGCAACTTGCGCAGCAAGTTATCAAGACTCGACAAGTCGCTGCCGATGTTGATTTCGAGCGTGGCGATCTGGTTGCCCTGACTGTCGAAGAAGAACACGTTGGCCGAGCCTGGCGCCTTGGCGACGAGGAACACACGATCCGACGTCTGCAGAATGACGTCGATCTTGTTGGGATCCGACACCATGACGTCGCGCAGTTCCATCGGGAACTGGATCATCATGGAGCGGCCGTTGCCGAGGTTGATCTGCCGGTTGATCGGAAACTGCGAATTCGCAGGGATCCGCATCATCGTGTTGTCGGAGATGATGCTATTGCCTGGGACGGTGTCCTTGGCGCCCTTTTTGGTCGGTGCGGCCTGAGAGAAGGCCTCGTCGGGCGACATCCAGAGGCCGGCGGCCACCAGCGCGGTCGCGCTGCAGGCCAGTTTCAGAGTCATCTTCATGATCGTTTACCTTGTGACCGCGTTTGTCTTTTGAAAGCGCTCAGTTGCCGCCGACCCCATAGGCCCGCGACTTGGCGCCATAACGCATCACTCGGATTGAATTGCCTGATTCACGCTTGCGATCGCCGGTACCGACAGCGGTGTTGGCGTCTGCGATGGAGCGCAGAGAAAGCGAGATTTCGCCCATCGAATTGGCCAGGGCGAGCAACTCGGCCTGGCGTGGTGTCAGTTCAAGCGTGGCCGTCTGACCTTCGGCGGTGCGCTTGCCTTCTTTGGTTTCGATGATCTGGCCGACGGCGAGGATCCGTACGTTGCGGAACAGCGTGTCGGAGACGAACTCTTCGGCGCCGCCGTTGCGACCGCGCTTGCGCTGGATCAGGATCACGTCGACGAAATCGTTGGGCAGGATCAGCTTACCGGCAGCCGTCTTTTCTTCGATGCGGGTTGAAATGGCGCGCATGCCAGCCGGCAGGATGGCAGACATCACGCCGCCTTCGCCAGCCTTGACGAGCTTGACTTCAGTGATCGGCTCGCCGGCAAGAAGTGGCACGCGCGCGATGCGCTTTTCGAAATCCTTGATATTCTTGCCGCGACCTTCGACAACGTAGCCCTGGCCGAGCGCGCCCTCGGGCCACTCCTGCCAGCGGAAGGTTGCCCCGGTGGTGATTTCGCCGAGGCCGATTTCCTTCGATGCAACGAGGACCTTGGTCGAGCGGATGCTTGGCGTGTCCGGCTGTTGGACCACGGTCTCTTTGCGGTTCATGGAGGCGAACAGAAACACCGCCCCAAGACCGCAAACGCCGGCCACCGCCATCCCAATTTTCTGCCCTTTTTTCATTGCGCGGATATCCTTCCAACCGACACGGTTCGGCTTCAGCCTTGGAAGGAGAATGCGGGAAAAACGTCACGAAACTCTTAATGGCGTGCCATTTTGAAACACGACTGGACCAAGTATTGGTCGGGAAGATGAGCGGCCCGTTGATCGCTGCTCCGATGTGGCACACGCCAAACGCAATCGCCGCGTCCTTGTCGGGACGCGGCGATCAGGTCGAGTTCACTGAGACGGTGCCTTTGGGCGGACAGCCGGCGGCGCTCAGCCTGCAAGCGAGGCGACCCAGATTGTCTGCGGATAGATGTAGAGGGCCGCGGCCGACAGCGCGATGCCATACGGGATATCGCCGCGCGGGCGATGCAGACGCTCAAGCCAGACTTCCTTGGCGAGGCGAAGCGGCAAGGGGACGGCGCGGAACATCAACAGGGCGACGGCGAGCGCGCCACCGGCAACGCCAGCCAGCAGGACGTACATGGGCAGTTGCTCCCAACCGACCCACAGCGCAACAGCCGCAAGCAGCTTGGCATCGCCACCGCCGATGACACGCAGCGCAAACAAGGCGAACGTCACGGCGAGCACGAGTGCTCCGGCCGCCACATGCATGCCAAACGTTGCCAGCGTCATGCCCGGAGCAAACGGTGCCAGGATAAGAAAACCAGCGACCAGGAACAGCGTAATGCGGTTCGGAATGGTCATGGAGAATAAGTCGGTGAACGCCGCGAAGATCACTGCGACGGGGAAAACCGTGAAGATGGCCAACTGATACACGATGGACGCGCCTCTTGGACCGCTGATCGATAACGCCACAGACGGCGCTCAGCGTGACGGTAGGCGATGCGGGTAAATTGTCTCTTAATGACACAGGTGACGCACCGGCAACATAGGTCGGTCGCGGCCGAGGCGGCGAATGACCCAAGTGCGCTTCACGTGTTGCCAAGACAACAAAAGACACCCCGGAGCGCGATTTCGCTCCGGAGTGTCGCAAATGGCTGCTTGTCAACGCGAAATCAGGCCGACAGACGCTTGCGGCCCTTGGCCCGGCGGCGGGCTAGAACATTGCGTCCGCCGACAGTCGACATGCGATGGCGGAAACCATGGCGGCGTTTGCGCACGAGCTTGCTCGGCTGATAGGTCCGTTTCACGACGCGTCTCCATAAAGCAGGCGGCGACAGCGCGCCAAGGACAGCCAACCAACAGGCGAGGCTCGAAGCTTGCGCCTCGTTCGCAACCACGCCGTTGCTGAATTTGGGTGAGTTATAGCGGCTTGCGATCTGCTGTCAACGCGATCGATCTGGGACACGCGATCGATCTGGGCGACAGATCGGGGGCGATCGATTCGCCGCCAGAGCCATGTCTTGCGAAACGCGCTACCCTTCATGCACGGGCGCCTGCGTGGCCGTCCACACCGCATCGAGATCTTCAAGCTGCACCTCGATGCACTCGACGTCGAACCGCAACGCTTTGCCACCAGCGCAAACGAGGGTGATCTGCCCAGCCGGCTCATCTTTGCCCGCTGCGGCCTCGAACAGAACCGTCAGCACGCTCACGACCTCGCCGGCGGCCTTCAGATTGACAGCCTGAACTTTGGCGCCGAGCACACGCTCAATCCGCAAGGCCGCTTTGCGGCGTCTCGGCGGCGCCTTCAGGTCGGTGAGCGCCGAGGCCCAGTCGAACCGATTGAGCAGGGCGACGAAGCGGCGCTCCTTCGGCAGGTAAGTCATTTCGCCCACCGCGCCCAAAGCATCCTGCAGATGGGCTGCGAGGATCGCGAGATCCTCGTTGTCGAGAGCAATGAGCTTGAGGCGTGACATGGGTCCACTATCCATCGGCGACATCCAGCGTGCAGATGTCATCGCCGTAGCACCCTGTCCAGTCGACGCCACCAATTGAGTTCGACCATGGGCGCATGGCGGGCGCACGGCCTCATTTCGCGCTCAATTTGCTTCCCAACATGGCTCTTCGATGCCCCGTGTTGGCGGCCGGTTGGTCTTTACAGCGATATCATGCGGAGATGGCGAGATGGTGCGTGCGGTACTCTTGGCATTGGCGGCGGTGCCATTTCTGACCGGCAGTCCTGCCATAGCCCAAGCGCCCAAAGCGGGTGGGACGTTGAGTTTTGCCGTCGTTGCGGAGCCGCCCAACTACGACTGCCACGCGTCAACGACATTTGCGCTGCTGCACCCGATCGCGCCACACTATTCGACGCTGCTGAAGTTCGACGGCGCGGCCTATCCCAAGGTGGTCGGAGATCTCGCCAAATCCTGGACCATCTCGGACAGCGGCAAACGCTATACGTTCACGTTGCATCAGCCAGTGACGTTTCACGACGGCACCAGACTGACCTCCGCCGACATCAAGGCCAGCTATGAGCGCATTGCCAACCCGCCCGCGGGTGTCATTTCTGCGCGCCGCGCCTTCTGGGCCGATCTTGAAGCCATCGACGCCCCCGATCCGGCAACCGTGAGCTTCCGCTTCAAGGTGCCGGTTGCCGGCTTGAACGAGCATTTCGCCAACCCCTACAACTGCATCTATTCGGCGGCAAAGTTGGCCGCGAACCCGCGCTATCCCGAAACTGAGATCATGGGCTCCGGCGCCTTCCGCTTCACCTCTCATGTCAAAGGATCGAGCTGGGAAGGCGCGAGGTTCGAGAAGTACTTTCGCCCAGGTTTGCCGCGGCTTGACGGCTATAAAGCCTTCTTCGTCAAGAACACCGCGATCGTACCCGGGCTGCTGGGCAGCCAATTCATGGCAGAGTTTCGCGCGCAAAACCCCAAGGAGCGCGATCAACTGATGGCCGAGGGCAAAGATCGCTTTGTCATGCACGAAGGCACATGGGTTGGTGCGTTGATGGTCATCTTCAACACCAAGAAGAAGCCGTTTGACGATGTGCGCGTACGCCAGGCCCTGTCCATGTCGATCGATCGGTGGGGCGGCAGTGCGCCACTGTCGAAGATATCCATCCTCAAGGGTGTCGGCGGGGTGCAACGCCCCGGCGCCGCCATGGCGCTGCCAGAGGCCGAACTCGTCAAGCTGCCGGGCTATGGCAAGGACGCTGAAAAATCACGCGCTGCGGCCCGCCAACTGCTCAAGGATGCAGGCGTCGAAAACCTGACGTTGCGCCTCGTCAATCGCAATGTCGCCGAGCCCTATACGCCCGGTGGCATCTATGTCGTCGACCAGCTGCGCCGCATCGGCGTAAACGCGCAACACGAACAACTCGAAACCAAGCTGTATTTCGACGCGGTCGGCAGCAGCAACTTCGATCTGGCCATCGAGTTCATCAATGACCCGAACGACGACCCCACGCAGCAATTCGCCAAGTATGTGTCGAAGAAGATTTCGACGATTGGCTACTCCGGCCACGCCGACGACATGCTCGACGGCCTCTATGAGGCGCAGCGCCGCGAAGTCGACCCGGCAAAGCGGATCAAGATCGTTCACGATCTGGAACGGCACGCACTGACGCAGGCCTACAACGTGCCGTTGCTGTGGTATCACCGGATCATTGTGCACGATAAGCGCATCAAAGGCTGGCACTTCACGCCGAGCCACTATGTGCAGCAGGATTTGACCGAGGTCTGGCTGGATCAGTGAAGCGGCCGTCAGCCCCTGCCGACGTGTTCAGCCACTGATGGCTATCCAAGGCAACACCCCGGCAGCACAGACCCCCATTAACCGTTTCGCGCGATGGTGCTCGCCATATGCACGCATCGCGTGCATATGTGATCCGCCTCGACCGGGCCGGGATGTTCTGCAGCGTCCAGATCATAGTCGGGGTGCTGCGAGCGGTCGGCTCAAGGTCCTAAGGGACGTACGACCCCCGTTCGAACACGTGCTGGGCCGCTGCCCAGCAGAGGGTTGGGCTATGCGCCGGCCTTGTCGAGGGATTTCGCCTCGGCCCTGTTCGACAGGTGAAGAACGCAGCCAACACGGACGGTGTGAACCGCCGACGACCACATGCCCACTGCCCTGCGGTTCATGCCGCCGTGCCCCGGCCACATGCTTGTTCGCTGCTCGAGGTGTAGATGCAGCACAGCGTCCCGCGAACCGTGCGGGCTATCACGCCACGACATCGTCCTCGCTGACGGCCTCGCTCCAGGGCTGTTCGGGCTCGGTCGCGCCCTCGTTCATACCCTTCGCGCGGCGCACCGCCGAGGCGATGGTGAACGGGAAGGGATACGGTACTGGCTCGCACAGAACAGCGTCGAAATCAGCTGTGATGGCCTGGATCGCTTTCTCGCCGAGACGGCGGTCGACGGCGACCGGTCCCATGCCTGAGACATCGATGCGCGGCTGATGGAAGGCCTGTTCGAGGTCGAATCCGAAGTCGGCCTGAAGCGCGAGCAGCTGGAACACCGCGGGGATGATCTTGCGCCCGCCGCAGCCGCCAATCGCAACAGTCTCGTCGGGGCCGACCATGATGGCTGGCGCATAGTTGGCGAGCGCGCGACGGCCGGGGGCAATGCCGTTTGGTCCGCCCGTCGGGTCGAACCAGTTGATACCATTGTTCATGAGCAGGCCCGTCTTTGGCAGAACGATGCGGGCGCCGAAGCCCGACAGCAGCGTTTGCGTCAGCGTCACCATGTTGCCGTCGCGGTCGACAACCGAGAGGTGCGTGGTCGACGTCGGCGCCGTTTTCTCGCCGGCGTCGCCCATTTTGCGCATGCGATATGACCAGCCGTGGCGCAGCGCCGAAGCGTAGGAATGGAAGGTCTTGCCGGTGGGCTTGGCCTCCGGCCGTTTGCGGATGCGCTTCAGCTCTTCAAACGCCATGGCGACCGTCGGTCCACCGTTCAATTCGGGCAGGACATAGATGGTGCGGCCGGCATAGTTGATCTCGCGCGGCTCCTCGATCACACGCACGTGGTAGCTGGCGAGGTCGTCCTCCGACAGAAATCCACCCATCGCCTTGATGTCGGACGCGATGGCCTTTGCCATCGGCCCTTTGTACATGACCTCGGCGCCGTGCTCGGCGATGCTTGCGAGAGTCTTGGCGAGGTCGGGCATCGGCAGACGCACGGTGCTGCCGGGCAAGGTCGCGATCGGCGGCTGCGGGGGCAGGCCATCGCGCAGGAAGCGTTTGGCGGCACCAGGGTCCTTGGCGAGATCCGCCATCGACGACGTGATGTTGATCGTTGTGTACCAATCGACGATCATACCTTTTTCGGCGTGTTCGACGGCCGGGCGCACGAGATCGGCCCAGGCCTTGCGTCCCCAGCGCTTGTGCGCCGTGGCGAGCCCCAGTGGCTGTGAGGGCGTACATACGGCCGTGGCGCCAACGGTATTGCGGTTCTCCTTGACCTGCGCCCAGCCGAACAAGTTTTTATCGGCGCCACCCACGACCGGATAGTGCTTGGGATCCAACGACTTCGGCGACACCGCGCCAAAGTCGAGCCCGGTGATCTTGCCGGTCTTGGCCTCGCGCACCATCATCACGCCGACGCCGCCGGCGCCGCTCATCCAGGGCTCGACCACGCCGAGCGTGAACGCGGTCGCAATAGCTGCGTCGACCGCATGTCCGCCGGCCGCAAGCACACGTGCGCCGACCTCGGATGCGATGCGGTTCTGCGAGACCACGATGCCCTTTTTGGATCGTGCTGACGGCTTAGTCACGACTCGGCGATGAGACTGCGACGGGGATAGAATGGAGGTTATTCTCGGCATGGCATCAGGCCTCGTGCGGGCGATTCTCTGTGTAACCTACGGCAATAGGGTGCCATTTGCGAATCGCGGATGGCCGCAGGCGCCGGGCAAGCCATCCTGCACTGGCACTCAAGGCCCGCACTCAAGCCTTGTGGTACCGGCGGGCAAAATTTCTGACCTATCAAGTCCAACGGCGTCATCTGGGAATATGATTACGCGGGGCGCGTGATCATACATCCGGGATCTTTAGCTCCATCCGCTTGGCAAAAGTGCCTAACGACGACAGGTAAGGATCCCGGATATGCCGGTCGCGCCTCGGCGCGACGGGCATTCCGGGATGACGATGATCGTTGGTCAGGCACAAGTTTTGGCCGCCGGTGCGAGATAATCATCTCGCGAAATCAGCGCAGGTCGCTTTGCGCGGCGTCACGCCAATCGCGACTTTGGGTCGGGAACGCAGCTCGAGAGCCTGCGTGCAGCACAGAAGCCGCCTCAAGTGGCGCGGTGGGACGCGCTCGGGCAACCTGTTCGGCTCCGCAGCTCGCGGCGATGCGACGCGTGAGGTCAGGTGCTGGCTGCGGCGGCTCTGCGTGCTGGCGGCACATGCTGCCGATGTGGCCGTTGTCTCTTTCGGCCCCCGCTGCGCACCACAGCCCCGTGCCGTCATCCCGCGCCATGAAGCGCACCCCACTCGCTATGCCGGGTCGATCCAATCCCGCCGCCAAATGGTTCAAGACATTGATCCGCGAGCGACCGTCCTCGCCTGTGCGCGGGCGGGCCGTTGCTTGCATGTCGGCCAACGTCACGGCCTCGATGGCGCGCACCTCGAAGCGCTCGCCGATGCGGCCAAGATGAATGCGCGCCAGCAATCCATAGTCGCGGCAGATGCCGTGTCGCCCCATGTCCTGCATGCCCGGATGCAGCAGATTACCAAGGCCGTAGAACAGGAAGCGCCCGCTGGCCTGCTGGACGCCGGCTGCAACATGGGCGTGGTGACCTGCGA
Source organism: Hyphomicrobiaceae bacterium (assembly GCA_031374735.1). GTDB lineage: Bacteria > Pseudomonadota > Alphaproteobacteria > Rhizobiales > Hyphomicrobiaceae > JABFRJ01. Next base: position 57,148 of record JANMGQ010000227.1, read on the forward strand.
CAATTTGAGCGTCCGCCGCGAGCGCGGCCGAACGCAGGCGCTGCTCGTCAGCTGCCGAAGGGCGCACCTGCAATTCCATGCCGTAGTGAACCGACAGCATCCGGACATCGCCGCCGGCCGCTGCAAGCGCTGCCGTTGCGTCCGAAAGATCCGCTGCCGAACCATAGGTCGCCATGGTCGGTCGCGTGGCGGCCTCACGCACGCCGAGCATGCCGCCGCCGATGCCGATGGCCGCGATGTTGACGGCTTGGCCGCCACGTGTGGTCACCGCGTGGGGCAAGAGCGTTGCACCGCGTCCGAGCCCTATGCCGGGAAAAGCCTGAAGACCGCCTTCTGCCCGGATCAGTTCGAGGTGTCGCAGTGTCTCCAGCAATCCTGCATCGCCATAGTCGATGGCGTGATTGTTGGCGGTCGACACGGCGTTGACGCCGAGGCCAACCATGTGACGGATGGCCGAAGGGTGGCTGCGAAAGTTGAAGGCCTTGTCGACGGCCGAGAGGTCCGCGCGATCGCTGACGACCGTCTCGAGATTGGCGAACACGACATCGCCGATCAGGAGCGGCTTCAACTCGGCCGTCAAGACATCGAACGGAATAACAGCGCCGTGGCGGCGCGCGCCCGCCGCTGTCGGCGTCAATGCACTGCCGCCAAAGCCGAGATCGCCACCGATGACGATCGTTATGTTGTCGGAAGCTGTCGGCGCATCGGCCGGCATCTGCGGCCAGATCGCGACGACAGATGTGAGCTGCGACGACGACGGCACCTGCGCCGCCGCTGGTGTCCCAAAGACCGCACCTAAAATGCAAACCCGGAAAATAGCACGCACTGACGCCTCACCCACCCGACGCTCAACAATAGCGCCGAGGTATTCAGAACGCGCCGGGTCTGTCACCGCAAGCGGCGGAAGACATTGCTTTGCTGGCGCGATGTGTGTCGGCCAGGGCACTATCTCAGCCAGGGCGTTCATTGGGCCCGTGAACGGCCCTTAAGTGTACGGCCCTCAAGCCGCCGCTTTGGAAATGCGACCAGCCGCTGTCCAGGCGGCGACACGGTCGACGATCGACGGCCAATGGATTGCAAGCCCCGCGCTCCAGATCGACGCTGCGATGGCGACGAGCACATAGGGCGCAATGAACGCCATCATCTCCAGTTGGGAGGCATGGCTGACGATCCAGCACACCGCAAAGGCGATGCCATAAAGGCCCGCCAGAATTGCAAACGTAGACGGCTGGCGATTGTGCAGCCACGCCGACATCCCACCAAGTGCGCCACCCGCCAAGAAAAAGCCTATGATCTCCGCCATGTCCGTCATCGCTCCGCGCTTGTGTGTTCTTCATCCGGAACTGGGTATACCTCTATTCCCTTCAGCCACTGTTCCTGCGAGCGGCTTGTTTCTAGTCAAGTTTTCAGCACTTTGTTGCCGCAGCAGTCATCAACCCGTGAAGATGTGCGCCTGTAACTTTTGATTTGCTATGGTATCGCGCGCCTCAAGCGCAAATCAGGGATCAGTTGCACCATGGCCGGCAAGACACATCCAACCGAGCACGCCCCGAAACAGTTGCTGCATCTGGTCTTTGGCGGTGAACTGACCCACCTCGACAAAGTCGAGTTTGCCGATGTGAGCAAGCTCGACCTCGTTGGCATCTACCCCAACTACGCCGAGGCGCACAAAGCCTGGAAGGGCTGCGCGCAACGCACAGTGGACAATGCCCATATGCGCTACTTCATAGTGCACATGCACAGGTTGCTCGAGCCAGACGAAGGCGGCCACTGACGGGTTATCTGTGGCCGAGCGGCCATGCTGATCGCCGCATGCGTCGGTCCGCTCGTTGGCAAAGCCGGCAAATTCGCTCAGTGGTTCGTTGAGTCGCCGTTCGGCGATGACACTTTGAGGCTGATGGGGTCCCGTGGCCGACCAGACGAAACAACCGGACACGAAGGCGCGCAACAAGCTCGTGCTCGATGAGCGCGTGAAGGGCACGTTGAGCCGGGTGGTGCAAGATTGGGTCGTGCCCCGGAAGCGGTCAATCGGCATTTCCATGCTCGTGGCCGTCGGACTTGCCGCGGCAACGTCTGGATACCCCGCGATCATTCGTCTGGCTTTCGACACCTTGGGCGCCGGAAAATATGAATACATGGGCCGTGTTCTGATGGCGATCATGGCCATTACGGTGCTGCGCGGAGCCTTTCTCTTTGCGCATCAGATCGTGTCGAGTGCTCTGGTCATGGGGCTGACAGCCGACCTGCAGCAGCGGACGTTTCGCCATCTGGTCAACGCTGACTACGCGCAGCTCGTGAACGATCGAACAGGCCAGTTCGTCTCGCGCCTGACCAATGACATCAGCTACATTCAGGCTGCAGCTCACCAGGCGTTGAACTCGGTCATGCGTGACCTCGTCACCGCGCTCGGCCTGCTCGGTTACATGTTCTACATCGACCCCGTATTGTCGCTGATCGTGCTGTTGATCTATCCGTTGGCGGCCATTCCGATCCTGACCATCGGACGACGGCTGCGCAAAACCGCCAAGCGCACGCAACACGAGCTCGGCGACATGACCTCTTTGCTGACCGAGAAACTGGCCGGCGCACGACTGATCAAGACGTTCCGGCTTGAAAACTACGCCGCAGACCGCCTGGATCAAAGTTTCAAACAGGTGCTTGCGCTTCGCCTCAAGGCGGTGCGCCAGCGTGCACGGCTCGGCCCGATGCTGGAGGCGCTGGCCGGTGTCGCCATCGCCGGTGTGATCTCGCTCGCCACGTGGCGCATTTCGAGCGGCATTTCTTCTGTCGGCGATTTCATGGCCTATGTCACGTGCCTGCTGCTCGCCGCCAACAACATCCGCTCGATGTCGAACCTGTCCAATTCGCTGCAGGAGGGTATTGCCGGCGCCGATCGCCTGTATGAGGTGCTCGACCGCAAACCCTCCGTTGTCGACCGCCCCGGGGCCAAGCCATTGGTCATCACGGACGGGCGGATCGTGTTCGAGAAGGTCGAGTTTGCCTATAACGAAGAGAAGATCGATCCCGCCTTGCGCGGCGTCTCACTGGTCGTGCCAGGCGGCAAGACGGCAGCCCTGGTCGGGCGCTCGGGATCGGGCAAATCGACCTTGCTCAATCTCGTGCCACGGTTGTTTGACGTCCGGTCCGGTACAATCACGATCGACGGCCAAGACATCCGCGATGTCACCATCGCGTCGTTGCGCGATCAGATCGCCATCGTCAGCCAGGATATCACGCTGTTTGATGACACGATCCGCGCCAACATCGCGCTCGGCCGTCTCAACGCGACCGACGATGAGATCGTGGCAGCGGCCAAGGCCGCTGCGGCCCATGATTTCATCATGGCGCAGCCGCAGGGCTATCACACGGTGATCGGCGATGGCGGCGGGCGTCTCTCCGGCGGTCAGCGTCAGCGGCTGGCACTCGCCCGTGCTATCCTGAAGGATGCCCCGATTTTGCTGCTCGATGAAGCCACGAGCGCGCTCGACACCGAGAGCGAACGCCTGGTGCAGGAGGCTTTGCTTCGGTTCACGCGCAATCGCACCACGCTGGTCATCGCCCATCGCCTGTCGACCGTGCAGCGCGCCGACATCATCACCGTTCTCGAAGACGGCGAAGTGGCCGAGGTGGGCAACCACCACGAGTTGCTCGGCAAAGATGGCGCCTATGCCAGACTGTGCCGCTCGCAGTTGCTGATCCAGGCCGAAGCGCCAAGCGCCTCGATCAACTGAAGCCCCAGAGCAATTGGGTGAAGTTCCCTCTCCCCGTCCTTCACGGGGAGAGGGTTAGGGTGAGGGGCGGAATCCGCACAGATGGTGGTTGAGCAGCTGGCAGAACGTTGATTGTGCGCCAGCGGAGCAATCTCCATTTGAGCAAGCGGCCGCCCCTCTCCTGTAACTAGCTGCAGCGCAGCACGAATGCTGCATCGCAAAAAAATCGCCGCTGCGCGGCAGCTTGTTTCATAGATCAAGGTGTGCGCCGCACATGGTAACTCACCCCGGCCCTCTCCCCGTGAAGAACGGGGAGAGGGTGCAGTTCCACGTTCACCCGATTGCACTGCTGAAGCCGCGTGCTTCGCACTTGACGCCAGCCCCTGATCTCGCCCAATCCCGGTCAACACTGACCGTGAGATCTCCATGACGTCGAACACCCCCCGTCGCGCTGGCCGTCACTTCCTGATGATCCCCGGTCCAAGCCCCGTGCCGGATCGCATTCTCCACGCCATGGCCATGCCTGTGCTGGACCACCGTGGCCCGGCATTCCAGAAGCTTGGCCATCGCGTCCTCGACGGCATCAAGACGATCTTCAAGACCAAGGGGCACGTTTTCATCTACCCGACGTCCGGCACGGGTGCGTGGGAGGCAGCGCTCGCCAACACCCTGTCACCTGGCGATCACGTGCTCATGTACGAGACCGGGCATTTCGCAACGCTCTGGAAGACCATGGCCGTCAAGCTCGGCATCCAGCCGGAGTTCATGCCCTCCGATTGGCGCGGTGGCATCGATGCCGCCAAGATCGAAGCGCGGTTGAAGGCCGATACGGCGCACACAATCAAGGCCGTCTGCGTGGTTCACAACGAAACCTCGACGGGCGCCACGTCGCGCATCGACGAGGTCCGTCGCGCCATGGATGCCGTCAAGCATCCGGCACTGTTGATGGTCGATAGCATCTCGGGCCTCGGCTCGGCCGACTACAAGCATGACGCGTGGGGCGTGGACGTTACGGTTTCCGGCTCGCAAAAGGGCCTGATGCTGCCGCCGGGCATTGCCTTCAATGCGGTGTCCGAGAAAGCGCTGGCGGCGTCGAAGACGGCCAAGCTGCCGAAGATGTTTTGGGCTTGGGAGGAGATGATTGGGCCGAACAAGAACGGCTTCTTTCCGACGACCCCCGCAACCAACATGCTGTACGCCCTCGCCGAGGCGATCGACATGATTCACGAAGAGGGAATGGATCGCGTGTTTGCCCGCCATATCCGGCACGGCGAGGCCGTGCGCCGGGCAGTTGCGGCGTGGGGGCTTGAAACGCAGTGCCTCGATCCGAAGTACCATTCGCCGGTGCTGACCGGCGTCGTGCTTCCTGAAGGGCACGATGCTGACGCCTATCGCAAGATCGTGCTCGAGCGGTTTGACATGTCACTCGGCTCGGGCCTCGGCAAGGTCGCAGGCAAGATGTTTCGCATCGGCCATCTCGGCGACACCAACGATCTGACAGTGCTCGGCACACTTTCGGGTTGCGAGATGGGGCTGAAGCTTGCGGGCGTGCCGCACAAAGCCGGTGGCGTGACGGCTGCGATGGCGTATCTCGCCGACACGGCCTGATACCAACGAGCAAAAATTCTGACTCATCGTAAAGAGCTGCGTCATCCCGCAATACGATCACGCGCCCCGCGTAATCGTACATCCGGGATTTACCTTTGTCTGCAGAGCACGAGTGACAATCCTCGAGAGGTAAGGATTCCGGATATGCCTGTCGCGCCTTGGCGCGGCAGGCATTCCGGAATGACGATGATGGGTTTGGTCAGTCAAAAACTCTGACCACTGGTACCGCTGGTATGAGCATTATGGCCCGTATTTGGCGCGCAATGCGGCGCTGCGCTGTGCCAGCGTGTCCTGATACTGCGCGGCGCAACGGTGTACGCTGGCAATGGTCTGCTCGATTGCGGCAGCACTCGAGGCGACTCCGTTCGATACGGCGTCTTCCCGCACATCCGGCATGCGCCCCTTGTTGACGATGAAGCTGACGATTTTGCCATGTTCGCTGTAGCGGCCGTCTTTGAACACATGGGCGATCGTTGGCGCATGACAGAGACAGATTTCGTCAGGCACGCGCATTTCAGCCGTACCGGTCGCGCTGCGGAACGTGATGCGTTTGCCAGAAAAATCGAGATTGCATTGCTTGTAGGCGCGCACCTCTTCATTGACCAAGCCGTGGGCTTCGGCTGTGCGCTGTTTTTCGGTGTCGCTGGCCAACCAGATCATGGTGACGGCGGTCGCACCACCGACGAACACGACCGCGTTGCGAATGAACTTCAGCATCTATGGCGCTCCCAAAGGATGCGACAGGGGTCTGACAGGCCGGGGTAACCGCCCGGTTGCGAAAATGCGGACAAATTCCTGTCCCGCGTTCCGTTTCAGGACGCGGCTTTCCCAAGATTGCGGTCTGTTGGGGCGACGTCGTCAACGGCCATGGTAGCAAGACGTCACCATCTTCAGCTCCAGCGGATTAAGCCCCCATGCGCACCTTTCTCCTTGTTGCGGCAACGGTGTTGCCCTTGACCTCGGCCCACGGCCAGCAGTGCGCCGAGTTTGCCGGCCGCAAGAGCTTTGCCGAGCTCGACATTGCGCAGGTTAAGCCAGGGCAGGCGCGCGTGCCGTTTCTCAAGGAGGACTGCACGTCGACCAAACCAGGCGCCTGTCAGACGAAAGCCTATGTCATGCCCGGTGATATCGTGCTTGTCGGCGAGGTGTTCGACGCGTCAGCCTGTGCCGCCTATGTCAATGCCAAGGGACAGGTGACAACGGGGCTGCTGCCAAACGAGCGCCTGCAAGCGCCGACCCCGCGCGCGAAAACGGACGCGAGCGCCTTCGGTGGCACCTGGACGCGCACCGAAGCTGAAATCATCATCAAGCCAAAGGGACGCGAGGGGGTGCTGACATTTGCCGGCAACGCAACCTATGGCGCCCTCGACAAGGGTCGTGTCGCGCGTGGCGCAGTCAACATGGGCGAGTTCGACTTCGATTGGGCGCCGAAAGCCAACAGCGTCGACATCTCGATCAAGGGTTCCGCGCCCGTCGCGCGCGATGCCAAGGGCGTCGACGACACTGACTGTGCTGTCGCCATGGTGGCGCTCGGCCCCTATCTCGTGGTCGAGGACAACCGCAACTGCGGCGGTATGAATGTCTCGTTCACGGGCATCTATCGGCGCGGACGGTGACGTTGCGATCTTTCTGGTGCGAAATGCGCGCTACGATTTTGCGTTAAATTCTGATCAACTAAAGAGGGTTAGACTGATCGACAGTATCAGGATTTGGTGTCCGGCGTCCCCAATGAACTTCGTGTTTGTCCCCGAATCGCGCTCGTCATCGCAAGAACGATCGCTCCCGCGTGCACCTGTCGCGCGTCCCACTCGCATCGTTCCCGTCGGCCGGCCAGTCAGCCGGCCAGTGCGCGTGCTCAAGAGCGCGCCCGAACGCATCAACAAGCGCTGGAGTGAGCGGGCACAGGTCATAAAATCCGGCACGATAGGGCTCGACGGCCGCGATCCAATAGCGTGCGTCGTTCTCAATCTCTCGAAATTCGGTGCCCTGCTCGAGGTCGCAGATGCGATGGCGAGCGACGCGTTCGTATTGGTCTTTACAAACAATCGCGTGCGTTCGGAGGTCAGTTGCACCGTGCGCTGGCGCAACGGGTCGCGCATGGGCGTTCACTTCGTCGGTGCGATCCGCACCACGGTTGATGCACGGCGTGCCATTTAGGCTGCGATTGCCCTGTCGTCTGAACGACCGACATTTGACCATGTCGGCAAAGGGTTCGTATGGTTGCGGTGGAGATATCCATGACCGCGACCTCAGCCTCAGCGCAGCCTGCCCGCCGCTTGCCGGCGCGCAGTTTCATGACCGATGCCGAGTTGGCCGAGGTGCGCGAGCGCGTGACGTGGCGGGGCATCGCTATGATCGCGCACGCCTGGGCGGTCATCATCGCCGCTGTGGCGATGGTGGCCGCTTTTCCCAACCCAGTGACATATCTGCTGGCGGTCGCCGTCATCGGCTCGCGGCAGCTTGGTCTCGCCATCCTCATGCACGACGGGGCGCACGGGGCACTCGCACGCGATGAGACAATGAACATGCGTCTGGCGCAGTGGTTCTGTGCCTATCCGGTCGGTGCTGAAACGCGCGCGTATCGCCGCTATCATCTGCAACACCATGCGCACACGCAGACGGCTGACGATCCGGATTTGATCCTCTCGGCCCCGTTTCCGATCACGCATGCCAGCTACCGGCGCAAGTTCGTGCGCGACATCACGGGGCAGACCGGCTTTGAACAACGCAAGGCGCAGATCCTGAACGCGCTCGGGGCTGCGGGACAGCCGCTATCAGCCCGTGTGAGAGCGCTGGGCAAGACGCTTGGGCCACAGCTGGTGCTGCAGGGCGTGTTGCTTGCGGTGTGCATCGCGGCCGGTGTCTGGTGGGCCTATCCGTTGCTCTGGATCGTGCCGCTGTTGACGTGGTTCCAGGTGGTAACGCGCGTGCGCAACATCGCTGAACACGCCGTCGTCTCCGACAGCGCCGATCCCTTGCGCAACACGCGCACGACAATCGCAAACTGGCTGGAACGTGCGTTCGTTGCGCCCTACTACGTCAACTATCACCTTGAGCATCACCTGCTGTTCTATGTGCCAGCGTACAATCTGCCAAAGGTGCATGCGCTGCTGATGCGCAGCGCACTGCGCGACCGCGTTGAAGTCGAGCACGGCTATGCAACTGTCATGCGCAAGGCGACCGCAAAACCTGCCGCAGACGACAAGCCCGGCGATCTCGTCAGCATCTCGCGCCGCCGTCGCGCGGGCGCCTCCGCGAACGAGGATCAGGCCAAAGGCGGGTTCTGAAAGGCGGCGACGCCATCAGCGCAGGTCGGCGCCTGGCGTCCATGTCTTTACGCCAGCCGGCGTGGTGACGCGCACCGATTTCGTCTGCGACGCACCTGCCCGCAGGATCACCACGTTTGTCGGTGTCGAAAGGTTTGTATTCGGGGTTGATTTCTGGACGGTCTTCGTCGACGCCATGGATCCAGTCGCCGGTCCAGCCGGCGGCTGATAGAGAGCGGTCGGCTCGGGGTTTGACGGCGGCGGGAGCCCAGCTGCCACGACGGGCGGCTTTCCAGAGCCGGCTTTACGCGTCGACGCCTTGCTCACTTTCACGTCCTCGGTCACACGCTTTTGATCATCGATCTTGGCCTGAGCCAAGCGTCGCTTTTCCGCTTGCGTGTCGAGTTCTGCCTGCCGCAGCTTGGCCTTCAGGTCCTTGAGCGGCGCATCCGCCAGTTTGTTGCCCTTGGCCCTGGCTGCTTCGAGTGCGTACACCTGATGGCGAACGAGGGACGCCTCCTCCCACGGATGCGGCTTGCATTTGCACTGCTCGACATACTGCGTCTTGTAGAGGAAGGCGGTCGCCAGCTTCTTGTAGGGCCGGCCCTCCAGGTCCTCCATGTCTTCGGGTTCGGCACCTGGGTTTTTATAGAAAAACATGCGGCTGGCCGATCCACAGGTCCGTTCGCATTTGGCCGCGTCATCCTCGAAGTGTTCCCGTGTGGTCGCAAAGCTCAGCGGGAAAAACGAGCCGTCGCACAGGCGCACGCAAACGGTCCTGTAGGTATCGCCGCCGCTGTCGTCGCGCCCGGCCTTGGGCGCATTGCGCGCCGGTGGCGCGAACACGCCGAGGCTCGCACGCTCAACCGGCGGCGACGGGGGCGCTGGACTCTTCCAGAATGTTCCGCCGTTGGATCCCTTGTTACCGCCCACTTTGCGGCTCGCCCAATAGGCGGGATCGCGGAGCATGTCGGACCAGTTGTCCTGGGTGAGGACCAGAGCGCCCTTGCGCTCGAACTGCGGGACCGCTGAGGATTGAACCGTTGCGGGCAGCACCGATTTGGCAGGCGCGTCAAAAACCGAATTCACAAACGCCTCGACGCCCGCTGCAACAGTTAACAGGCCGACCACGATCGCACCCGCGTAGGCCGCAAGACCAAGAGCGGTGCTGTGCCGCTCAAAGAAGCGGTGGCCGGTAACGCAACGCATGACGATCCTGTACACCTGAGCAGACTTTCGTTGGTTGCCCAACCAATGCCGGCTTAGATTCATTGATTTCGCAGAGTTTTATCGCTGAACCGGGAAGACCACTTCAGCGAACTCTGCTTAGGAATTGACGCCGGTGACACGACAGGTGCAGTCCGCAACAGAACGGACGGAAACTGTACAAAAAACCGCACTCCGGCTCTGTCACGAAACGGATCATCTGCCAAGCACGGGACTGTCGACGAGGTGAATACGGCGTACACACCTTGCAAAATTCGACAACCAAAGGGCCGAGAGTGCTGATGCACCCCAGGCCCTTGTTAAGACACGCGGATTTCCGCTCCTTGGATCAGCGTGGCGCCATGCGCAATGCGCCATCGATGCGGATCGACTCGCCGTTCAGCATGCCGTTCTCGCAAATGTGGCATGCGAGCATGGCATACTCGGCGGGCGCACCAAGCCGGGCCGGGAACGGCACGGACTGCTCAAGCGAGCGCTGGGCTTCCGGCGGTAGGCCGGCCATCATGGGCGTCATGAACAGGCCGGGCATGATGGTGTTCACGCGGATGCCGCTCTGGGCGAGATCGCGGGCGACGGGCAAGGTCAGGCCGAGAACGCCGCCCTTGGAGGCGGAATAAGCGACCTGCCCGATCTGGCCATCGGTCGCAGCGACAGAGGCCGTGTTGATCATGACGCCGCGTTCACCGTCCGGCGTGACCGGGGTGAGTGCCTGCATGGCCGCCGAGCACTTCGCCAGCATCATGAATGTGCCGATCAGGTTGACCTGGATGACCTTGGTAAACGTCGCGATATCGTGATGCTCGATGACGCCCGTGTCTTTGTTCTTTTTGGTGATGCGCTTAGCAACGCCGATGCCGGCGCAGTTGACCAGGATGCGCTCAACGCCGTTGTCCTTGCGGGCTGCGGCAAGGGCTGCGTCCACGCTTGCCTCGTTGGTCACGTCGGCCTTGTAGAACTTGGCGCCAATCTCGGCCGCATGTTTCGTGCCGGTGGCCTCGTTCATGTCGAAAATGGCGACCTTCACGCCCTTGGCGGCCAGAGCCGCAGCGGTGGCGCCACCAAGCCCCGAGGCGCCACCTGTAACGATGGCAGAAATCGCAGACGACAGTTGCATGGCGAGGCCTTTCACGAAGGGATAATCGGGGATGTTGCCTGTTACGCCAGCCCTGATGCCCCCGCAAGGCGCGGTCAGCGGCTGTCGCCGTCAGATGCATTTGAAATAGTCGAACGGCTCGCGGCATGCTGTACAGCGCCACTGGGCTTTACAGGCCGTCGAGCCGAACTCGGACAGTCGCTCCGTCGCTGTCGAGGCGCAGCGCGGGCATGCGACGGTGTCGGTCTCGAACAGGAGCGCGCCCTTGCTGCGGCGTTGACCGGGCGGGGCGATGCCATAGGCGCGTAGCTTGTCGCGGCCTGTTGACGTGATGTCGTCTGTGCTCCAGGCGGGGCTCAACACGCGCTCGATGCGCACATGCGCGAAACCTGCATCCCGCAGGGCCGCCTCCGTCGCAAGCTCGATGGCGAGCACCGCGGGGCAACCAAGATAGGTCGGCGACAAGGCGACGATGATGGTTTCACCATCGCACCGCACGTCGCGCAGAATGCCGAGGTCGGCGATGGTGAGGACAGGAATTTCCGGGTCGAGGACGTCCGCCGCGACAGCGCGTGCGCGCACCAGGTCATCAACGGTTGGCACATCAGCCATGATTACAAGAGCCCGAGCGTCGCCAGTTCCTTGCGCAGCTTCGGCGGCATTTCAGCGATTTGATCGCGGCCGCCGCGCGATGACAGATCTAGTGGCACATCGTCGGCTGCCAGATAACGCCAGCCCTGGAACGGACGTCGCGGCGTCGGTCGCACCGGCACGAGTTCGGGGTCGAGCACCAGCAGGCAGCACGGCGAGCCGTCTTCCTTCTGGCCGTCGTCAAATCCGATCAATCGGTTCCGCGCTTGAATGATACCCTTGATCACCCAGTACAGCGAGCCGCCGTCGAGCAGCTCATCCTTGCGCTTCGGCGTCTGGAACGTCGTGTGCCATAGACGCGGCGCAGCGATCCCGCGCGCCTTCTGCATCTTGAGGCGCCCCGCCTGCCACTGCGCGAGATCCTCGATCGACTCGGTGCCGACAGAGAGTTTGACCATGTGAAGCGGCATCGCGAACTCCTGCGGTCACGGCGGGCACGGCCTCGCCCCGTCTGCGCTCTATATATGGGCATCAGACGTGCGATGCGATCTGTGGCGTCACGGCGGCTGTGCACAAAACAGCCGAAGATGGCTGTGAGACAAAAAAATGCCGGGCCCGGTCAGTAACCGCTTGGCCCGGCTTGGGAGGCAGAACCTATCCAAGTGGATAGGCCGAAGGCGTCAAAGGGAGGGAACAGCCTTCGTTGCTGTCCGTCACAGCTGCGCAATTGAACCCCTATTGTGCGATGCAAACAACCCTTCGCTGCGCATGCGAGATCCGCGATTTGCACATATCAACACGTACTGGCCAAGCCGGACAGGTTAAGACGCACCGGAAGGGCAGTGTCCATCAATCCACACCCAGGCACCAGGCCAGGATGGCCTTCTGCCCATGGAGCCGGTTTTCGGCTTCGTCCCAAACGACGGACTGGCGGCCGTCGATGACGCTCTCCGACACCTCGTGCCCGCGATAGGCTGGCAGACAATGCATGAAAATGGCGTCTTTCTTGGCGGCCTTCATCAGCTGGTCGTCGACGGCATAGGCTGACAACAGCTGCTTGCGCCGCGCCACATCCGTGTCGCCCATGGACACCCACGTGTCGGTGACAACGCAGTCGGCGCCTGTCACAGCCTCGTGCGCATCGTCGGTCAGCACCACGCGTCCACCCGCCGCTTTGGCCCAGTCCATCAATGCCTTTGGCGGATTGAGCTGCGGCGGGCAGGCAAGGCGGAGCGTGAAATCGAGCCGCGCGGCGGCGTGCACCCAGGATGCGGCGACGTTGTTGCCGTCGCCCGTCCAGGCAACCGTCGCCCCCTTGATGGGCCCGCGGCTCTCTTCAAACGTCATGAGATCGGCCACGATCTGGCAGGGATGCGAGACATCAGAAAGTCCATTGATGACGGGAATGGTCGAATACTCGGCAAGACCCGTCAGGGTCGTGTGCTTGTTCACGCGCAGCATCATGGCGTCCGCGTAGCGCGACAAGACTCTGGCCGTATCCGACAGGGGCTCGCCCCGGCCAAGTTGCGTGTCCTTGTCGTTGAGCGAGACGGTCTCGCCCCCGAGGTGACGCATGGCGACATCAAAAGACACCCGCGTGCGGGTCGACGGCTTTTCGAAGATCATCACGAGGACAGCCGTGTCGATGTCCTTCGGCGTCAGGTGTTTGGGCGGGCGTCGGCCGAAGGCCTTCATCTCGTGCGCCATGTCGATAATGCGGCGCAGGGTTTTGGCATCGATGTCGGCAATGTCGAGGAAATGGCGCGGAGATGTCATGTCGATCTGCTGATAGTGAGGGTCCTGCCGGTCGGTGCACGCCGATGGTTTCCCGTAGCAGTGTTTGCGCCACCTGTCGCGCGACCAACATTGGGGACGTCATGTCTCCCTCCGAAACCGCACAACTGCCGTCGGGGCAGAGCCCACCCTTGTTAGGGCACATGCTGCACGTCTGATACCAGCGAGCAAAATTTCTGACTGATGAACTGTCCCCCCATTGTCATGGCCGGGCTTGTCCCGGCCACCCATCGCGAAACGAGCGCGACGATATCTGTAGTGTTGAGCCGTCTCAACGTGATGGCAACCGCTCCGTGCG
>JANMGQ010000042.1:0-25644 GCA_031374735.1 Hyphomicrobiaceae bacterium
CCTGAGGTTGGAGTGCATTGACCCCTCGATCCTCAGGACATTCGCCTCGATCCGTTATCTCAACCGCTTCAAGCGGTTACGGACCCCTTAACACCTGCTCCGCCCTCGCCGCAGGGCGCTCCCGCGGTAGCGGGTTCGTTCATTGACCCGAAGCGGACTGTTGGAGCGTGCGGAAGAATGGGTGGCCGGCACGTCGTGCCCCGCACGCAAAGCATGACGGGCCGGCCATGACAGGGGGGTGTCGCGGCGGCGAGGCCGATGTGTCTTGTGGCTCAAAGCGACATTCAGCCCGAGACACCGCCCACGCTTGTAGCCAAGTGCAGGGGCAGCCAGCATGCTGCAAATCAGCTATGGTCAGCCAACGATCTTCGAGGAGACCAGCATGTTGAGAGCGGTTTGGGCGCTCGCTGCAGCGACCGTTGTGTTCAGTGCAGTATCCGGGGCACTCTCCGGGGCTGCTGTCGCTCAAGATGAAGCCGTCGAGCGGGAACTCGCCAAATATCGCCAGATGATGAAGGCGGACCCCTGGTCGAACCCGGCCAACCTCGACGCGGATCGCGGTGAGGATCTGTGGAAGACGCCAGCCGGCCCGAAGGGCGTGAGCCTTGCAGGTTGTGACCTTGGCAAAGGTCCGGGCGTTGTCGACGGCGCGTTCGCGCAGTTGCCGCGCTACTTCAAGGACGCTGATCGCGTGATGGACGTGGAAACGCGCATTCTGTGGTGCCGCAAGACGCTGCAGGGCATCGACGACACAGCCTATCTGAAGACCCCACATCCGGCTGGCGGCGCGCCTGTGAAAGATGTCGGCGCCATCGCAACGTATGTGGCATCGAAATCAAACGGCATGACGTTTGAGGCGCAGAACGAGCATCCAAAGGAAAAAGAGGCGATCACGCTCGGCGAGACCCTGTTCAACCGGCGCATGGGCCCGTTCGATTTCGCCTGCACCACCTGCCACGCCGACAGCGGCAGGCGCATCCGCCTGCAGCCGCTGCCCTATCTCGCGAAACCCGCCGAAGCCCAGAAGGTGGTGGGGGAGTGGCCCGCCTATCGCGTGTCATCGACACACGTCATGACCATGCAGCACCGCGTGCTCGACTGCTTCTGGCAGATGCGCATGCATCGCGTGGAGCTCGGCTCCGAGGTGTCGAACGCGCTCATCGCTTACATGGTCAATACGGCCAACGGCGGCGAGATCAATTCACCCGGCATGAAACGCTGACAGGGAGAGTGATCATGAAACACGCAAAACTTGTTCTGGTCCTGCTGCCCGTGTGGGCGCTTGCCGGCCTAGAGGGTGTTCGCTTGATGCGCGCGCAAGCGCAAGCACCCGCCGATGCTGCGGCCAAGATCGATGCCATGGTCAAGGCCGCGTTCCCACAGGCGCCCGCCGATTGGGCCGGCCGCATCGAGGGCGACGAGACGATGAAGATCTGCTCGGCGACGGGCAACAGTCCGCCGGCGGACGCTGCCAAAAAGATCGAAGTCGCGGCCAAGGCGACGATGAGGTATCCCGAGGGCGGCAAGCTGCTCGGCGATTGGAAAGAGGGCGAAAAGATCGCACAATCCGGCTACGGCATGCGCTTTACGGATTATCCGCCAGCGAACCCGAACGGTGGCAACTGCTATGCGTGCCATCAGCTGACCAAGGCGGAGGTGAGCTACGGCACGATCGGCCCGTCACTGCTGGAGTATGGCAAGATCCGCAAATTCGGCGACGCGGAAACAAAGGTCGCCTACGAGAAGATCTACAACGGCCACGCCGCGTTTCCGTGCTCGATGATGCCGCGCTTCGGCGCCAACGGCGTGTTGTCGATCGAGCAGATCACGCACCTGACGGCGCTGCTGATGAGCCCGGACAGTCCCGTCAACAAATAGGTTCCAAGGCGCAGCCTTGGTCCGGGATGCTCGAAGGGCAGACTGCCCTTCGATGTTCGCCCGCAGGGCGAAGCTCTCACACCACATTCACCTGGAGCCGATGAGACATTCGATGTTGTCACGCCGCGACTTCATGCATGTGGCCGCCGCAACGGCGGCCACGACCGGCCTCGGCGGCACGCTGTCTCGCGTGGCGGCGCAGCAAAAGCTGACGCAGACGGATCTGCTGCGCTTTGACGCCAAGGGGCAGGTGACGATCCTGCACATGACGGACTGCCACGCGCAGCTGAAGCCGATTTACTTTCGCGAGCCATCGACGAACATCGGCGTCGGCGCCATGGATGGTCTGCCGCCGCACTTCACCGGTACGGACTATCTCAAGCATTTCGGCATTCCGGCGGGTACGCCGCTCGCTTATGCGCACACCTCGGACGATTTTGCCGCCCTGGCGAAAACCTATGGGCGCGTCGGCGGCATGGACCGCATGGCGACGATCATCAAAGCGATACGCGCTGAGCGCGGGACTGACCGCGTGCTGCTGCTCGACGGCGGCGATACCTTGCACGGCTCGTACACGGCGCTGCAGTCGAAGGGCGGTGATATGGCGCGTGTGATCGATGCGCTCGGCATCGAGGCGACCACGGGTCATTGGGAGTTCACACTCGGCGCAGACCGGATCACGGAGTTGTTCGGCGACGTGGACGCGCCCGGCACAATCAAAGCTGCGTTCCTCGCCGGCAACATCCGCGACAACGAGTTTGACGAGCCGGTGTTCAAGTCGACCAAGATGTTCGACAAGGGCGGCGTCAAGATCGCCGTTGTCGGCCAAGCCTTTCCGTTTACGCCGATCGCCAATCCGCGCTGGATGATGCCGAAGTGGGTGTTCGGTATCCGCGAAGAAGAGGTGCGCAAGCACGTGGCCGCGGCGCGAGCCGGCGGCGCGCAGGTGGTGATCCTGATGTCGCACAACGGTTTTGATGTCGATCGCAAGATGGCGTCGCGCGTCGATGGCATCGATTTCATTCTCACGGGCCACACGCACGACGCCATGCCGCGCACCGAGCGGGTCAGAAACACGCACCTGATCGCGTCGGGATCGCACACCAAGTTTTTGTCGCGCCTCGACCTCGACGTCACCAACGGGCGCGTCAAGGATTTCAGCTACGGCCTCATTCCGATTTTGTCGGACGCCATCCAGCCCGACGCCGACATGGCCAAGCTGATCGCCGACATCCGCGGGCCACACGAGGCGATGCTGTCGACCGAACTCGCGCGCACCGATGGACTGCTCTACCGGCGCGGCAATGTGCAGGGAACGCTCGACGATATGATCTGTGATGCGCTGATGGCGGAGCGTGATGCCGAGATCAGTCTTTCGCCTGGGTTTCGCTGGGGCAATTCGCTGATCGAGGGCGACCCGATCACCTGGGACGACGTCTACAACATGTCGGGTATGACCTATCCGAATGTGTATCGCACGCCGATGAAAGGCGAGACCCTGAAAATGATTTTGGAGGATGTCTGTGACAACCTGTTCAATGTCGACCCCTATTACCAACAGGGCGGCGATATGGTCCGCGTCGGCGGCATGAGCTTCAAGATCCACGTCGACAAAGCAATCGGCAATCGCATCCAGGATATGACGCATCTGAAAAGCGGGACGTCGATCGAAGCCCACGATACGTACATCGTCGCAGGGTGGGCGTCGGTCAACGAAGGCACCGAGGGCCCGCCCATCTGGGATGTCATTGGCAATTACCTGCAGCGGCAGAAGACCGTCAGCGTGCCTGGACGCAAGACGGTGAAACTCGTGCGCGGGTGGTAGGGCACTCCCAAGGCTCTATTCGAGATCGACGTTGCGGTACCTGCTACAAGAACAGGCGCGTCCCCTCTCCCCGCGCCGCTCGTTCGAGCAAAAAAAAATTGGATACATCTCCCTCTCCCCGTCCTTCACGGGGAGAGGGTCGGGGTGTGGGGCGGCTGCTTGCGCCAACGGAGATCGCGCAGCTTTCACACAATCGATAGTCTGCGCGTGGTTCGATCACCGACTGAGCAGAGGCCGCCCCTCACCCCCATACGCGCGAACATAACAAATTTTCCGCGTCATTCCGGACAAGCGCGGCCACTTCTGGCCGCGCGCAGATCCGGAATGACGCGGATCTGTCCGCGAAGCGGTCGATGTATCGCGTGCTTCGCACACGCCCTGCGCTGGATCCCGGCTCGGCGGTCGGCCTGAAGGGGCCTCCCTTGGGATGACGAAAAATTGGGGTCTGTTAGCGCCAATACCTCTCACCCCCGCCCTCTCCCCGTTGAAGAACGGGGAGTGGGAGTCCGACTGATCTTCGCTTGGCTTCCGAGAGCGTCCACCAACCATTTTGACCGCGCGACTGCACGTGCCGTCATCACGGATGAGCCGCACGGTACGTGCCGTGCGGCTCATTCGTCCATCATTTCGGTTCAGAGTACCGGTTCAAAACTGGATCTTGCCGCCTTTGCCGCCGTTGCCGGAGTTGGCGCCGCGATTGCCGCTGCCACCTTTGCCGCCGTTGGCGCTGACGGTGTCGCCAGGGCAAGCCTTGCCACCTGTGATCGTGCCGCCTTTTCCGCCGTTGCCGGAATTGGAGCCGGAGTTGTTCTTGCCGTCTTCGCCATCGACGCTGGTGATACGTGCTTCGCAGGCTTGGCGATCCGGACCGGCTGTCATCTTGCTGCAATCGCAGTCGACCTCGGGGGTGGGCTGGGTCTTCTTGCTTGCTGCATAGACTGCGGCGCCAGAGATGGTCAGTAGCGAGAACGAGGCTGCGAGTGCTGTCAGGAACTGGATGCGTGTCATAGGTCGTCTCCTTGACTGATGTCTTCAGGTGAAAGGGCCGAACCTGCGGGGGAAGGTTCGGCGTCACGAGGCTGGAGGGACGCTCCAGCCCCGATCTCGGTGTCAGTTCTGTCTGGCGCTGCCGCCGGTGCCGCCATCGGCCGTGTAGGTGCCGCCGGTGGTGGTGTTGCCGTCGCCGTTGTCGACGACTTTGGTGCCAACTTTGATGTCGCCGCCCTGGCCGCCGTTGCCGCCGGACTTGCCACCATTGCCACCGTTGCCGCCGTTTGTGTTGGCGCCGCCGCCGGACACTTTGTTGTCGTCGCCGTTGACCACGACCTTGCGGTTGTCGTTGACGGCGCCGCCGTTGCCGCCATCGCCACCCGTGGTCTTGCCACGGCCGCCGTTGCCGCCGGTTGCGCTGTCGGTGCCCTGGCTCACTCTGTTGTCGTCACCGTTGACCACGACCTTGCGGTTGTCGTTCACGGTGCCGCCGTTGCCGCCGTCCTGGGCCGTCTTGCCACCACTGCGGCCATTGCCACCGTTGGCGCTATCGCCTTCGACCCTGACCTTGTTGTCATCACCATTCACCACGACCTTACGGCTATCCGTGACTGTGCCGCCGGCCTGGCCCTTGCCGCCGTTGGCGGTGTCGCCCTGGACCGTGACCTTGCTGTTGTCGCCGTTGACGACGATGTTGCGGTTGTCGACGCCGTTCTTGTCGCCGACCACGACGATCTTGCAGTTGTCGCAGTTGACGATGAACTTGCGGTTGTCGGGGCCTTCAAGATTTGACGCCGGCACATAGACCGTCTTGTTCGAGCCGTTGATGACGACCGTGCCCTCTTCACCTTTCGCCTGGCCGTGCTTGGTGTCGCCGTAGGGGACGACCTTGTAGCCCTTCGTCGGGTCGGCAACCAGCGTCTTGGCCTGCGTCAGCTGCTGCTGATGCTTTACGCCATCGGTCTTCGAGAACACTTGCGCATTCTGCACCTTCTTCTGGTCAGCCACGTAGTGATTGACCGAGTTGGTGGTCAGGCGCCCCTTGATATCAGCCCTCGGCGCGATGACTGGTCGTGTCGGTTGCATCATCGGTTGCGCCGTCGTGATGAGCGGCACGACTTTGATCGCTGGCGAGACCAGCGGCATTGTCTTGATCGGCGCGACGGTCTTGATCGTCGGCTGCTGCACCGGCTGAACGAGCTTTGTGGGCATGGTCACGCGCGGGTCGGGAGTCTTGACCTCGACTTTCTGCACTGGTTTCGGATCCGGGCGTTTCACTTCGACCTTCTGCACCGGCTTCGGGTCCGGGCGTTTCACCTCGACCTTCTCCACGGGCTTTGGATCCGGGCGCTTCACTTCGACCTTCTGCACGGGCTTTGGATCCGGGCGTTTCGCTTCGACCTTCTGCACAGGCTTGGGATCGGGGCGACGGACCTCCTGTTTCGGGGCCTGACGCACAACCGGCGCGGCGGACTGTTGCTGCTGTTTGCCAGGTCCTGCCTCTGCAACGCCGGCGAATAGGACGAGGGCGAAGAGGCTGGATGCGAGTGATGTGATCGAGCGGTTCATGGCTTCTCTCCGGTGGGATCTTGTTTCTGCACCGAGCGGGCTTGGTCGCCGCTCATGAGTGTGTTTTGCGCCGCTTTGGGCTCGCCCGCTGTTCCGGGCGAAACAGGGCGTCGTTTTTTCAGATTTTCTGCGCTGGCTCAGGCGGACGAAACGTCAGCGCGTGCAAAGCAAAACCCTCCGGCGCGGGGGCACCGGAGGGTTTGTATTCAGGCGTCGTGCGGATCAGAACGAGATCTTGCCGCCGTCGCCACCGTTGCCGGAGCCGTTGCCGCTGTTGCGGCTGCCGCCGTTGCCACCGCGGGCTGAGGCCGTCGTTCCGGACTTGGTTTTGCCAGCGTTATTGATCTCGCCACCAAATCCGCCGTTGCCGGAGTTGTCCCCCGAGTTGCGGCTGCCGCCGCGTCCACCGTCGGCATTGAAATTGCGCGTGGGCTTCGGCGATTTGGCGAACGCTGCCGGGATGTCGACGGCTGATGCCGTGAAGGCTGCGAGGATGGCGGCGAGGATGATTTTCTTCGACATTGGGTCTCTCCTTGGGGGTGCTTGGCCGAGCGGGTGGGGTTGGTTTGTGTCGCTCGTGACGCTGTTATGCGCCGACCCAGGAGAGGCTGCTGTTCCAGGGGATACAGGGCCTTCAACTCTACTTCACCACCCATCCCTTCACGAACTGCTCGGCGTGCCAGACCTGCCAATAGGCCTCGATCTGCTCCAGACTGGAGGACACGCGGATATCGCGCTCAAGCGGGGTTTTGCGGTTCGGCGAAAAGTCTGTCAGCGCGATCACATAGGCGGGATGCTCAGGACTGACGCTCTCTTTATTGGTCTTCCAGAGCATCAACTTGCGCATCATCGTCTTGCCCTTCAGTTCCTTCGTCGCAACAGCGCGGCGCAACAGCGTCGAGGCGGGCAGGCGCGCGTCGCGAGCCGGCGCATCCGACGCTGGAATGTCAGTGATCCGCTCAAGTTGGCTGAGGCCGACATCGCCTGGATTGGCGCCCTTGTCATCGCGAAAGCGCAGGAACTGGGGGGATATGATGCTCGCCAGCGGCAGTCGCCGGATGCCCAGCCATTGGTGACCGTCATAGTCGAGCACCATGCGCTCGATCGGCTCGCCCTCGCTTGAGGTGGTAATGACATCGAGGCACGAGATTTCCGCCACAAGCCCAGGTGTGATCATGCGATATGCGACGCGATCGGAGTTGACCTCGGCATACTGGCTTTCGGCTGCACGCTTGCCGAGGTTGATCAGAAACTGCCGGCGTTGATCATCAGAGAATCCGCCACCCGTTCGGCCGACGAGATGATACGTGCCATCGTCCCGCACAACAGCCAGCAGCAGCGAATGCAGCATGCCCGCGCGATCCTCGATACTGTCGGAGAAGCCGACAACGGCGACATCAAGGGTGTGTCGCGGCTTGATCTTGTACCAGCCGAGATCCGTCGAGAGCGCAACGACGCCTTCGCCGCCATCCTTGTCGACGTAATCGGCAAAGCGCCGCATCACCTCGGCGGCATCGCCCTCATGTGTTTCAATCGCATGCGCGCGATCACCTCCCTTGAGGATGCGCCGCAGGGCCGCGATCTGGTCGAGCGGCTTGGTCGTCAGATCCTGGCCGTCGAGGTCGTAAATGGCGAACGCGGCATAGGCGAGTGTCGCAACAGCAGCTTCAGTCTCCGGAGCGCGCGCAATGCTCACGACATCGTGCACGCGCGCACGCTTGCCGTCAGGGCGGCGGACATACAATTCGCCACCGAGGATCGCGCTCTTCACGCCGGCAGTCTTGAGCAGCCGCAGCGCCTCGTCGTGCCAGGGCGCGCCGACACGCACGGTGCCGTAGGGGTTGAGCGAGACGATATGGCCACCGCGATAGACCAGCAGCGTGAACTCCCCGTCGATTTTCGGCATGATCAGGTATTTGCCTGACGGCAGTCGTTTGTGCGCCGTCTCGCGGTCGAGCGGTACCATCAGTTGGGACGCGGTTTTGCGCCGCATCTTGGCGAGCGGCAGAAGGCCCGGATCCTTCAAGGCAGACGCGGTGCCGGTGCGATACGTGCCGAGCTTCACCTGCAACTGGTCGATGTCGACGAGGGTATTCATGATCAGCCTACGCCTCCGGTGGACGACGTATCTGATTTGTCCGCCGGTGAGCAAGGCGAGACGGTGCCGTGCAGCTGTTCGCAGAAAAGGTGAGGCGCCTGTATCAGGCCCATATCGTCCGACACGCCGACACGCCGACGCGGCGGATCACGAACACGTCGGCACGTGCTACAAGTGCTCATGAGCGACTCACCTGCCCGCAAAGACCAGAACTGGAGCTTTCGCGCCGTTGGGTCATTTGTGGCCCGCGCGACGGCGAAAGCGCGCGAAAAGCAGGGGCTGCATGCTGCTGAAATCGTGATCAATTGGCCGGCTATCGTCGGGCCGGATCTGGCCGCCTATACGGCGCCGCGGCGCATCCGTTGGCCGAAAGCGCCGGACCGCTTGACGGATCGGCCAAGCTTTGCGCCGGGCTCTGGTTTGCAGAAGCGGTCAAGTGGCGCGCCGATGCAGAAGACCACCCTTGAGATTTGGGTGGCGGGTGGCCGCGCGCACGAAATCCCCTATTTGAAAGGGCCGATCATGGCGCGCATCAACGCCTATTTCGGCTATCGCGCCGTGACTGACATCTTGCCGGTCGACGGCCCCGTCATTCGCCCGCGTCCACCCAAGGTGCGGCGGGCGATTTCAGAGGCCGAGATCGGAGAGGTCGTCGCGGCGCACCGCATCGATATGAGCGACCCGCTCGGCGAAGCGCTGGCGAAACTTGGCGCCAACATCAAGCGCGGCAAGGGCCAGGGCTGACGATTGTCTTGCTCATCCAGGCCTTGCACGCGGGCCGCCACCGGCGGCCTGCGCAAGCCGCCTGCTCACCACGTGGCGTTCGGATGGGCGCGGGCCAGGACCTGCATGTCTGCCAGCATATGGCCGAGATGCTCGGTGTGTCGGCCGATGCGCCCGCCCATCTGCATGTAGCCGCCTTTCGGGCGCGCCAAGGTCGCTTGTGTCAACACACGGTCGACCAGTGTGTCCCACGCTGCCTTCAACGCGGCCCTGTCCGGCGCAATGCCGGCGTCAACAAGCGCGCTTTCGCTTTCGAGCGGCAAGAACATCTCGCCCGTATAGGTCCACAGTTCATCCAACGCGTTCACCATCCGCGCTTGGCTCTCGGCCGTTCCGTCGCCAAGTCGAACGACCCACTCACTGCAATGGCGCACATGGTAGGCCATCTCCTTGACGGCCTTGCCAGCCACGTCAGCAAGGCGTGAATCGGCGGAACGTGTCAGCGCCTGATAGTAGTCGCGCAGGAAGGCCGCGACCAGAAACTGCCGGGTGATCGTGATCGCGAAATCGCCATTGGGCTGCTCCACCAGCAGACAGTTGCGGAATGCGCCGGCCTCGCGAAAATAGGCGAAATCATCTTCGTCGCGGCCTTTCCCTTCCAGTTCGGCCGCGTAGGTATAGAACGCGCGTGCCTGACCGATCAGGTCGAGGCCCAGGTTCGAGAGCGCTATATCTTCCTCCAGCGTCGGCGCCTGCCCACTCCATTCTGAGAGGCGATGGGCAAGCACCAGCGCGTCGTCGGCAAGCGCGAGGCTCAGGTCGAAGATTGCAGGTTTCAGATCCATCGGCATCTCATGCCGCAATCGATCGGGGTCCGGCAAGATCGAGCGCCCGGAATTGGCGAGGAGATACCTGTGGAAGCCTGCACAGATGCCCCAGTTTCGCCCCGTTCCGGGCCAACTTGCGCCCTGCCGCGCTTGTACCGATCCCGGTGAATCACGTTTAGCAGCGAGGTGACGGCTTGGCCGTCGCTGTCGTTGATGACACCAAGGGGGCCCTATGCGCCGAATTATCCTCGTTGCCCTGGCTGCACTGCCACTCGCCGCGTGTGGCCCGAATGGGCCCAACAAAGCTGACGTCGGTCTTGGCTCTGGCGCCGTCATCGGGGGCGTGATCGGCAATCAGTTCGGCAAGGGCGATGGCAAGATACTCGGCACGGTCGCCGGCGCCTTCATCGGTGGCATCATCGGCCACGATATCGGCCGCCAGCTTGATCAACGCGACCGCATGCTCGCCCAAAAGGCCGAGTTTGAGGCTTTCGAGCGCGGCCCATCGCGTCAGCCCTATCGCTGGCGCAACCCGGACAATGGCCGCTACGGTGATATTGTCCCGATGGAGCCTTATCGGCGCGGCACCTATGATTGCCGCGACTACACCCACACGATCTACATCGACGGACGTCCCCAGGCTATGCGCGGCACGGCCTGCCGCAACCCCGACGGCACATGGCGCGCCGTTGGATAACGTGGTCGGGCACTGTGGCCTATCGGTTCATGGTCATGCTGGCTGAGCCGCCGGCGCAGGACAGTGAGAGTTCGGCAGTCTGGGTCACGCGCACGGTCAACTCATATCTCAACACGGGGTGGACGGCGTGTGTCAGATTGTTGGCGCTCGACGGCAATGCCGCCGAGCCGCGGGGCCTCTCAATCCAACCGATCGGGTGGACCACCACGGAATGTGTGGCCCAGACCATGAGATCTCAGAGCGCCGGCGGGGGCGTCCCTTTACTCCGCTTGCCGAACAACAGGTTCTGATACGCCAGCCCGATACCGATCAGTACCAGCCCGAGCACGATGAATGACAGCGGCCGCCAGATGCCTGTCAGGCGGGAGAGGTCGAACAGGAACACCTTGAGCACCGCCAGCAGCACCGTCGCCGCTGAAGCAATGCGGGCGATGAAACTCTGGCGGAAAATGCCATAGGCGAGCATCAGCACCCCGACCGCCAGCCACGCGAACGAATAGGCCCATTGCTCCGCGGAACCGGTGGGTTTGTCGATGCCGATCGTGGCCCCCTGGAACACGTGGCGCACTTCGAGCGTGACGTAGGCAAACAACAACAGCAACGACATGACTGCCATGACCGCCACGTACTCGATGGGGCGCACAGCGCGTGCCGAGCGCGAGACAACGGCGGCCATCGCGCCCGGTAGCGCGTAGGCAAGCAGCAACGAGCTGAACACGGCCGGTCCGAACACCGTTTCGTTGGTGACAAGGGGATTCTGGCCGATGCCAAGGCCGAGCAGGGCCGCGCCAGCAGCGCCGACACCGAACAGCATCGAGGCGATGCGGAACACGCCGTTGGCGCGCCCGAGGTCGAGACGCAGGAGGGCATAGGACATGCCGAGCGAGACGAAGGCCATCAGGCCCATTTCGACATGGCTAGAAGTGGTTGCCAGTATATTGCCGCCGTTGGTCAGATGGCGGATCTGAAAGAAGGCCAACAGCCCCGCGAGCAACACCGCGACGGCATCAGCAAACTGCGCCGAGCGTTTGGCGCCGAAAGAGTCCAATTGCCGTGCGGACGCCCAGAAGGCCGCGGCGGGGATGCCATAACCAACCAGCAGCCAATTGGCGATCGGAAGACTGCCGACATCTGCCCCCATGATGCGCGGGTTCCAGGCGAGCCGGGCGAGCACGATGACGGCCAGTGCACTCACGACGTGACGCAGCAGCGGGATGTTGCCTCGCGTCGCAATCAGGGTCGTTCCCAGTGCTGTCAGGGCCAACGCGACCGTCAGGTAGCCGCGCGCCAGCACCATCACCAGAGCCAGACAGAAGGCACCAATGGCCGCCGCGGCAAATGCCCCTGTAGCCAACCGTTGTCCGTGAACTGCTGAGGCCTCACGACGTTCAAACATGTAGGCCAGACTGGCAAAGATGACCGCGAGCAGGGCCGCCGCGCTTGCAAAACTAATCGATGTATCGAACTGCGTGACGCGTAGATACGCGACAATCAACGCCAACACTGGCGGCACCGTTGCGGCGACGGCATAGAGCCCGGCGGTGGATTGGCGCAGCGCGTATCCGGTCCACAGGCGTAATGCCGTGACGCCCGTTAGGGCCAATGTCGAAAGGGCGGCAAAGGTGACAAAGCTCGCGACGGTCTCGGGCGCGCGGATCAGATGCGCATACTCATCGAGGGGATTGAACGTCGTCGATGGCACGCGCAGGCCAGGCCACACGATGACAGCGGCGAGCAGGACCAGCCCGGCAAGCAGCGCCGCGCCGACAGCCGGCGCGCTGAACCACGCTGCTCCGGCCAGAATTCCGACGGCGGCGAGCGCAAACGGGATGCTCGTTTCGAGTTCGAACCGACCGGCCGCGAGAAACACGATTGCGAGCACACTCAGTGCGCCAAGCGCCGCGAACGAGACCGGCTCGGGTCGTGCGTTACGATCAGTCGTCCCGCGGTTCGGCTGCACGGCCAGGAAATACGCGGCGAGCGCCAACTGCAGGATCACGTGCACATAGCCTGCGATCCGCCATTCGGAACCCGATCCGAGCTTGAGCAGAAACGGCACGCCCCATAGCCCTGCGCCGCCAACAGCCATGGCCGCAAGCCAAAGCCAGCGGCGCAACTGCGCGAGCCCCATGGTCGCGGCGGCCACGACCGCGATATACAACACGACGGGCCACGGACTGGGCCGCTGCGACGTGACGAGGATCGGCGCGGCATACGAGGCCACAAGGCCGAGGGCCGCAAGGGCTGGCCCATGCAGTGCGGCCGCAAAGACGGTCGCAAGGCCGATGGCCCCGAGCAGCATGAATGCCGTGGCCGAGCCGATCAGGTCATACAGGGCGTGGCCAGCAAAGATGGCGCCGAAGGCGGTCGCGCTGGCCGCAGCTGTCAGAACACCGGGGATATGCGCTGATGGAATGGCGGTCAGGCCGATATCGCGTTCCCCGCGCCGGAACCATTCGCCCGCAGCGGCGAGGACGGTCGCAAACACCAAGCCCAGTGTCACACGCGCAGCCGGCCCGAAGTAGCCTTGTTCGATTGAGTAACGGACGAGAAGCAGCCCGCCGAGGCCAAGCGCGAGTCCCCCGAGCCAGACGGCCCAGCGCGTCCCGAGGCGTTCTTCCAATGACGGCGTCGGCGCGGTTGGAGACGGTGCGACTGGCGGCAGCGGCGCGGCATCCAGTGGGTGGCCGCTCCCGCCCGGCGTGGCCAATGGAACTGAAGTCGGCAGCTTTGGAGGGGCGTCTGGTTGGCGCGCGGGGGCAGACAGCGTCGGCGGCACGGCATCTGCCCGAGGAGCCGGCGTTGGCCCCTGCCCCCGCAGGATCGCTAACTCATCTGCGAGCTTGGTCGTCTGCTGCTCAAGCGCGGCAAGGCGTTTCGACTGCCGTCTGGCGCTTATCAGCGCCGCGAGAACGAGGAGGAGGAATAATACTTCAATCATAGCCGATGATCCGCAGCAGTGCTCAATGTGGAAACGGCGCACTTTCCCTCTCCCCTTGCTCTTGCAAGGGGAGAGGGTGCCCGCCCGCGCGAATGCGCGAAACAGTGGGGGGCGTGTGAGGGGCAGCAACGTGCACGGTCGGTGTTGGTAACATTCTGCATCACTCGAAGGATCACGCGCCGTTGGAGCAAGCGGCTGCCCCTCATCCGCCCTTCGGGCACCTTCTCCCCTCATGAAGAATGAGGGGAGAAGGGACGTCTGATCGTTCACATTTAGAATTGCTGGCACATTTAGAATTGCTGGATGATCCGCACAGACCTTGACTGCAATCAAGCATACTGCACTGTTATGCGTTAATAAAACAATGTTCAATTTATGGTCAATGATGTGATCAGGACCTTGCTGCAACCGACTGAACGACTGACCACCGACTTTGGCTGCCAGCCTTCGGCTAGGCAGCCTTCGATTGGCCAGCCTTCGATTGGCCAGTCTTCGATCACAAGGAGAGGTATCAGCAACGTGGCTCAGCGGTTCATGGTCATGCTTGCTGCCCCGCCACCGCCGGACAGCGATGCATTGAGGGTGTTGCCACTCAGCGTGATGCGGATCGACCCGGAAATATTGAATTCGCTGTTGTGGAATTCGCCGACGTAGCGTGTAGGCGAAACGCGCGTCAGCTCAGCAGTTTGCGTCACTCTTGCCGTCGCATTGGCACATGACGCGCTCATCGAGGCGCCGTTGCCGGACTGCGAGAACGTGGCGCGGCACCGCACTTTCTCGACGTTGCCTGATCTCAATGTGACCGTCCCGCCACCGCTCCAGGCCCCAGCCAGCAACGATTGCTGTTGCGCAGACGGTGCCGTCGCCGCAGCGGCACCAAACGTGATCAGTGCCGCGATTGAGAGGAGGCACGATCGGCTGGAAGGCAAATGGAAAGACATGTTGATTCTCCTTGTGCCCCGGCCGTACATAGGTTGCAACCTCCCGGATTTTCAAGACTACGTACGCGCAAATTGGCGCAATTAACCGCTTTTTGTAGCCGCCCAACTATACTGTGTGGCCATCTGGTGACGGCGCGCGACCGCGTAACCGACCACACCAAAAACAATCAGGGCAGCAATGTCGACGAGGTAATTGCGCATGGACAGTAGTCGCTCTTGGAACAGTGCAAACTGAATGAACCGAACCACGACGCCGAGACACATCAGATACGCGATCACCTGCCAGAACGGCCGCCAGGTCTCGGCGATGGCCTTGCCTGTCACATACGCCGTCGCCCCGCCGAGAATGATCGTGCACAGCAGAAAGACCCAGGGGTTGGCGTCGTAGAAAGCGTTGAACATGTTTGGCTCTTGTTTTTCAGGGTAACGGTCTGCAACGGTACGGTCAGTGACGGCCGCCTTCGAGGTAGGCCGACCTGATCTCGGGCCGTGCCAGCAGGTCCTTGCCAGTCCCAGTCATCGTGATGTTGCCGTTGACCATGACGTAGCCGCGATGCGCCAGCTTGAGGGCGTGGAAGGCGTTCTGCTCGACCAGGAAGATGGTCATCTTGTCCTTGGTATTGAGCTCGCGGATGACCTCAAAAATCTGCTTCACGATCAGCGGTGCGAGACCGAGCGAGGGTTCATCCAGCATCAACAGCCGTGGCCGGCTCATCAGCGCGCGCGCAATGGCCAGCATCTGCTGCTCGCCGCCAGACAACGTGCCGCCGCGCTGATCGAGGCGCTCCTTGAGGCGCGGGAACAACGTCGTCACCCGCTGCAGGTCGGCCTCGAAGTGCACGCCGCCGATGACTTCAGCGCCCATCTGCAAATTCTCGAACACGGTCATGCGCGCGAAGATGCGCCGCCCTTCCGGTGACTGCGAAATGCGCAGCTTGGCGATCTCGTGGGTTTCCATCTGCGTGATGTCGCGGCCGTCATAGACGATGCGGCCGTCTTTCGCCCGCGGCTTACCGAACACGGTCATCATCAGCGTCGATTTGCCGGCGCCGTTGGAGCCGATGAGTGTGACGATCTCGCCTTCGTTGACGACGACGTCGACGCCTTTCAGCGCAACGATGCTGCCGTAGGCGGAGACGAGTTGTTCAATCTGCAGGAGCGGTTTGGGCGTTAGAGTCATAGCTTCACCCCGGTCTCTGCGGCGACGTCACTAAACTCGTCATCTTCGACGCCGAGATAGGCTGCAATCACCTTTGGATCGTTCTTGACGACCTCGGGCGGCCCGTCGCTGATCTTGGTGCCATATTCGAGCACGACGACATGGTCTGAGATCTCCATCACCACACTCATGTCGTGCTCGATCAGCAGGATCGACGTCTTGTGATCGGCTTTTATGCGCCGCAGCAGGGTGTTGAGGTCGGCGCTCTCACGCGGGTTGAGGCCGGCGGCGGGCTCATCAAGGCACAGCATGACGGGGCCCGTGCACATGGCGCGCGCAATCTCGAGCCGGCGCTGGGCGCCATAGGGCAGTTCGCCAGCGGGATCGTCGGCGCGTTCCGTGAGGCCGGTCTGGTCGAGCCAGTATTTGGCTTTTTCAACCGCTGCCATTTCTGCCGCGCGATAGCTCTTGAAGCCGAACAAGCCCTTGATGGTCCAACCGGAGGCGTCCATCAGCGCGTTGTGCTGGGCGACGATGAGATTTTCGAGCACGGTCATGCCCGAGAAAAGGCGGATGTTCTGGAACGTGCGCGCCACCTTGGCCTCAGCGGCGATCTCGAAATCCGGCATGCGCTCGAGCAGGAACACGCGCCCGCCGGCAGCCCGGCTCCAGCGATGGCCAGTGGCCGTAACGGCGGCGATCCCGGCCTCCGTCGCGCCATCCGTCAGCAGCGCCATGCGCCCCATGGTCGGTTTGTAGAAACCGGTGATGCAGTTGAACACGGTCGTCTTGCCGGCGCCGTTTGGGCCGATGATGGCCGTGATCTCGCCCTGGGTGGCGACGAACGACAGATCGTTGACGGCGATAAGGCCGCCAAACTGCATGGTCATGTGCTCGACGATGAGCTGAGGTCTGCCGGGTGCGGCCATCGGGTGGAGCGTTTCGTTAGGGCTGACGGAGTTTGCGGGATGACCGGCTGAGAGGGCGAGCCTATTCGGCGGCTTCGGGTTTGGCGGCTTTTGCTGTTTCCAACGCCAGCCGTTTGGCTTCGAGCCGTTTCAGGCGCGCGGCCTCTTCTCGTTCCCAAGCGCCAATGTCATGGCCGCGCGGATCCGCGCCGCGGCCGACGGCGAGAATGTCCGGCAAAAGGTCGGCAGCATCCGGCGTCAGCACAATTTTGATTTTTGCCAACTTCATTTTCTTAAGCCTCCTCGCGTCCTTACTGTCGTCGCTGCCGTTTGGTCGAGCTCAAGATATAGTTCTTTGTATTCGTTGAAACAATCGACCGCCCCGAAACCGTGGCTCTGATAGAATTGCGCTGATGCTGGAACAGCGTGGAGGCCTACCTTGCCGTTGAAGCCGTTCAACTCTGACAGCCAGCTGGCGATCGCAATCATCCGCGTCCCAAGCCCTTGGAAGCGCCGGGTAGGATGAAGAGTTCGGTTCCAAGGCGCAACCTCGACAAATGAAATGTACGGGAGAGGATCACGACGGGCTCTGTCGCAGGGCACGGTCCATGGCAATCTGAGTTGCAGCATTGCTTGGGTAGGCTCGGCGTCCTGATTGCACATCATGAAGAAACGGGCGTTTTCGCTGCGATTGTAGACCGCGGGCCAATGAAACTCCGACGTTGAGGCAGCGTCCCACGAGCTTTGAGCCGCAATCACCTCATCGACCGACGCCGCAACCCGCACAGAAAACGAAGTATTCGACCGCCCATCGACCCGCAGCACCGACGCGTCAAACTCCGCAATCGTCTCTCCCCCGATCTCCACGTCTAGCCATGCCCCTCTTTCACGAGGGAGCCCGAGATCGCGCGCGTCTCCTTGAGCGCGATGGTTGGCTCACGCGTGGAGATGAGGCCGCGCGGGCGCCAGATCATCAACACCACCATGGCGAGGCCGAAGATCAGCATGCGATATTGCGTCGGATCGAAGTCCTTGCCGAACAGCGCCTTCAGCCATTCGAGCTCGCGCAGAATTTCAGTGCCGCCGATCATGACGACAGCGGCGATGGCGACGCCGATCTGGCTGCCCATACCGCCGAGCACCACGATGGCGATGATCACGGCGCTTTCGACGAAGGTGAAGCTTTCCGGCGAGATGAAGCCTTGGCGGGCCGCGAAAAACGAACCGGCGAAGCCACCGAACATGGCGCCGATGGCAAATGCCGTCAGCTTGGTGTTGGTCGTATTGATGCCGAGCGAGCGGCAGGCGATCTCGTCTTCGCGTAGTGCTTCCCAGGCGCGCCCGACCGGCAAGCGGCGTAGCCGCAACGTCACCCAGTTGGTCAGCATGGCCAGCGCCAGGATGACGTAGAAGAGGAAGATCGTGCGGTAGAGCGGCTTGTGTTCGATGCCGAAGAAGGCGGCGAAGCCGTTGTCATTGGCCGTGAACGGCAACCCGAAGAAGCTCGGGCGCGGAATACCAGAAATGCCGGCATAGCCCTGTGTGACGTCGACCCAGTTGATCAGCACGAGACGTATGATCTCGCCGAAGGCGAGGGTCACAATGGCGAGATAATCGCCGCGCAAGCGCAGAACGGGGAAGCCGAGCAACACGCCCCAGAAAGCTGCCATGATGCCGGCAACGGGCAGGCAGATCCAGAACGCCCAGGGGCCGAGCGCCGGATAGTGCGGGATGACCACAGTGGCAAACAAGGCATAGGCATAGGCGCCCACGGCATAGAAGGCGACGTAGCCAAGATCCAACAGTCCGGCGAGGCCGACGACAATGTTCAAGCCCCAGCCGAGCATGATGTAGATCATGATCTGAATGCCGAAATTGTCGATCCACTTGATGGATCCGGCCTGGCCGACAATGGCCAAGGCCAGCAGCGGATAAAGGACAAGAAACACGGCGCCGCCAATGGCGATCCAGCGCGTGACCGCTGGGTCGGTGATCATCGCCGTTACAACGCTGCCGTCGGAGTCGCTCTCGGGGATCAGTCGGCCGACGATAAAAGCCGCCGTGATGACAGCGCATCCGGCAGCGGCAAACAGGATGGCCGGGCCAATCTGCATGGACGGGCTGCCGAAAGTACCGGAGGCGAACAGGCGGAACAGCACGCCGACGATAACCACAAGGCCCAGCGCCAGAAACCGCCCACCTGTGTGCAGATGGCGTACGAGCGAGACCGCAAAGCCCGCCATCACGATGTAGGAAACCACACCCCACTTGGCCTCAAGCACAAGCCGGTTGGACATGTCCTGTTCGGTGCGCAGCGCAACGATGGGGATGCACAGCACGAAAGCGAGCAGTGCCGCCTTGGCCGCATCGATGAGCATTTGCGGCAGTGCGCGTGAGCCCTGATCCGAGCCTGCGGCTTCGAGGCCGCCTTTTGCCGTAGCCATGATCTCAGACCTTCTCGACTTCGGGTTTGCCGAGGATGCCCGACGGCATGAATATCAATGTGACAGCGAGGATCGAGAACGCGGCCACGTCCTTGTAGTCGATGGAGAAATAGGCCGACCACAAACTCTCGATGAGGCCGATGATCAGCCCGCCAAGGACGGCGCCCGGCAGCGAGCCGATGCCGCCAAGCACTGCAGCGGTAAAGGCTTTCACCCCCGGCACGAAGCCGTCAGCGAAGTTGATGACACCGTATTGGACGACGTACATGACGCCGGCAACGGCCGCGAGAGCCGCGCCGATGATGAACGTGATCGAGATGGTGCGGTCGACGTTGATGCCGAGCAGCGCGGCCATCTTGCTGTCCTGCTCACACGCCCGCTGGGCGCGGCCGAGCGAGGTCTTCTGCACGACGTACCAGAACACGGCCAGCAACAGCGCGGTCACGATCATGATCACGACCTGCTTATAGGCGAGATTGACCCCGAACGCGTTCGGCTGGGCAGCCTCGATCCAGCATCGCTTGATGGCCGTCGAGTTGCCGGAAATGCAAATGCTGCCATCGATCATCGGCGCCACGGCCTTGTTGCGCGGCCCCTGCACCAGTTGCACGAAGTTGAGAATGAAGATCGACACGCCGATGGCAGAGATCAGCGGCGCCAAGCGGAACGAACCGCGCAGCGGCCGATAGGCGACCTTTTCGATGGCCCAGTTCCACACGGAGGTCATGAACATGGCCGCGACCAGCATTGTAACCAGCGCGATCACAACGCCGAGCGCTCCGGATGGCAGAAACGGCGCAATCAGCAAGAGCACGATCACGCCGACAAACGTTGAGATCATGAACACATCGCCGTGGGCGAAGTTGACCATGCCGATGATGCCGAACACCATCGTGTAGCCGATGGCGATGAGGCCGTAGATGGATCCAAGCGTTATGCCGTTGATCAACTGCTGGACGAAGTACTCCATCGGCCCTTGTCTCTCCCCGCGTCGCCCCCGGCGGCGACTTATGCACTGAGAGGATAGCAGGTCTGATCAGCGGGGAAAGCCTACATTTGGACAATATTGCCCTTGCGTCGGTCAGAGAGGCAACGGCCCCCGCAAAACCGCCTCGATGGCAGGCATGTAACCGCCGCCGTCGCGATGCAGAATGATGCCGGATCGCAAAGTCAATGGCGCGCGGCTCCCCTTGACACCCGAGACGAGCACGCGACCGGCGGGCTCAATTGCAGACGGGTGCAGTGGCGTGATGCCGATCGCGCCAAAACGGCGGTCCATGACAGCCAAGAGCCGGCCGAGCGCGTCCGCGCGGTGAATGAAAGTGACGCCCCCACCCGGCTTCAGCATCGATGCCAGAAAGCGCGCCCAGGCATCAAGATCATCAGCCGCCATGGTAGTCGCGGCGTCTTTGGCAGCGTCCGTCGAACGCGTTCCGTCTGTGTCGACAGAGTAGGGTGGGTTGGCAAGGGCATGATCGAACGTGCCGGCAAGGCCGCGCACGGCATCTGATTGCGGCGCCGTCACATCGGCTTGCAGGAGACTGACGCGGTCCGCCAGATCATTGGCGGCGATGTTCTCGGTTGCGAGTTGCGCATAAAGCGTCTCGCGCTCGATCAGGACGACGCTGCATCCCGCCACGCGACGCGCAAGGCACAGCCCGACCGTCCCGACCCCGGCCCCGCAATCGAGCACCCGCTCGTTGCCTTGCGCCGCACAACGCGCCGCCAGCAATACGGGATCGATGCCCGCGCGATAGCCCCGCTTGGGCTGGCGCAATATCAGTGCGCCGCCCAGAAAGGCGTCAGTCGTGGTCGTGATATCCTCAGTCATACGCTCAGGTCTTTGGGAGGAGGTGACCCGGCTCGTAGGTGCCGATGGCGTTGCCGCCATCGACCGACAGCACCGCGCCGGTCACAAACGAGGCCTTGTCCGAGCACAGATACAGGATTGCAGCCGGCACGTCGTCTGGGCCGCTGGAGCGGGCCAGAGGAATGCGCTTGTTCATGTTCGTGATGTGTTCCTCTGTCAGCGGG
This sequence comes from Hyphomicrobiaceae bacterium, assembly GCA_031374735.1. Lineage (GTDB taxonomy): Bacteria > Pseudomonadota > Alphaproteobacteria > Rhizobiales > Hyphomicrobiaceae > JABFRJ01. The sequence goes on from JANMGQ010000042.1 coordinate 21,035, forward strand.
CTGACGACGCTGCCGGGCGCAAAGCCGGGCTCAACCACGTTGACGCGGATACGATGCGGCGCGAGTTCAAGCGCAAAGCCCTTGGCGAGGCGTTCGAGCGCCGTTTTCGACGTGCAATAGGGGACGACGGTGTTGCGCATCTGGCGGGCGGCGCCCGACGAGATGAAGATCATACTGCCCTCAACACCGCTATCGCACATCAGACGGGCCATGCCGCGCCCGACCAGGAACGGCGCGCGCAGGTTGACGTCGAAAATGCGATCCCATTCGTCGACGGCGATGTCGAGCAGGCGTCCCTTGGGATACACGCCGGCATTGTTGATGACGATATCCGGCGCCCCCCAGGCCTTGGCGATAGTCGCCACGAGGTCATCAATCGAGGCGGCGTCGGTCAACTCAGTTGCGTGAACAAGAGTACGATCTGCCGCTCCGTTCGCTTTGACGATCGCGTGTGCCGCGTCTGCCCGCATGTCCGAGAGGCAGACATGAGCCCCTTCCCGCAGGAACGCTTCCGTGATCCAGCGCCCGAAAATGCCAGCGGCCCCTGTGACGACAACTTTTTTCCCAGCGAAACTCATCCAAGCCTCTCGATCTCACATGGCGACGGGACGGTCCGGCCATACGGTGCACGAGGCGCAGTTCCAGTAAAGGCGTCAGCAGTCGCTCCTAGTCGCTCCTGATCAACGCGCTCCGCCACAGCCGCATTTACGCCACTGGCGAAGGCGACCAAAGCTGCTAAAAGGCCACATGATTCAGGCCTCGCGCCCGCCATCTCTGCGTCGGCGCATCCGAACACAGGACCCTGCCATGAGCCTCTCCGTCATCTCCAAAGACAGCTTCAAGTGCAAGACGTCGATGACGGTCGGCGGCAAGACCTACGAGTACTTCTCGCTCACGCTGGCTGAGAAGAACGGCCTGCCCGGCATCTCAAAATTGCCGTTCTCGCTCAAGGTTTTGCTTGAGAACATGCTGCGCTTTGAAGACGGTATCGAAGTCAAAAAGGCCGATATCGAGGCAACCGTCGGCTGGCTGACCACCAAGGGCAAGAAAGAGATCGAAATCGGTTTCCGCCCGGCCCGCGTGCTCATGCAGGACTTCACAGGTGTCCCGGCCGTGGTTGACCTCGCCGCCATGCGCGACGGCATGAATGCGCTCGGTGGCGATCCGAAGCTGATCAACCCCCTTGTGCCGGTTGACCTCGTCATCGACCACTCCGTCATCGTCGACGAGTTCGGCTCGCCCAAGTCGCTCGGCAGCAACGTGGCGTTGGAATACGAGCGCAACATCGAGCGCTACAACTTCCTCAAGTGGGGCCAGGGCGCGTTCGCCAACTTCAAGGTCGTGCCTCCCGGCACCGGCATCTGCCACCAGGTGAACCTCGAATACCTCGCGCAGACCGTCTGGGTCGGCGAACAGCCGAACGGCAAGATGCTGGCGTATCCCGACACCGTCGTCGGCACCGACAGCCACACGACCATGGTCAACGGGCTTGGCGTGCTCGGCTGGGGCGTCGGCGGCATCGAGGCCGAAGCCGCTATGCTCGGCCAGCCGCAGTCCATGCTGGTGCCTGAGGTGATCGGCTTCAAGCTGACCGGCCGCCTCAAGGAAGGCGTCACCGCGACCGACCTCGTGCTGACCGTCACGCAGATGCTGCGCAAGAAGGGCGTCGTGTCGAAGTTCGTCGAATTCTACGGCCCCGGCCTCGATGCGATGACCTTGGCTGATCGCGCCACCATCGCCAACATGGGCCCGGAATACGGCGCCACCTGCGGGTTCTTCCCCGTGGATACGGAAACGCTCGCGTACCTGCGCATGTCCGGCCGTGAAGAGCACCGCATCGCGCTGGTCGAGGCGTACTCGAAAGCGCAGGGCCTGTTCCGCGAGAAGGGCTCGGCCGATCCCGAATTCACCGACACCCTCGGCCTCGACCTCGGCGATGTTGTGCCGTCGCTGGCTGGTCCGAAGCGTCCGGAGGGCCGCGTCGCGCTCGCCGATGTGAAAACCGGCTTTGAAACAGCGCTCGCCGGTGAGTTCAAGAAGCCGGACGCTCTTGCCAACACCTACAAGGTCGACGGCAAGGACTATACGCTCGGCCATGGCGACGTCGTCATCGCCGCCATCACCTCGTGCACCAACACGTCGAACCCGAGCGTGCTCATCGCCGCGGGCCTGCTCGCCCGCAACGCCGTCGCCAAGGGCCTGAAGGTCAAGCCTTGGGTGAAGACATCACTCGCGCCGGGATCACAGGTGGTCGCTGGTTACCTTGAGAAGGCCGGCTTGCAGCCTTCGCTCGACGCTTTGGGCTTCAACATCGTTGGCTTCGGCTGCACGACCTGCATCGGCAATTCCGGACCTCTCGATCCAGCGATTTCAAAGAGCATCGCCGACAACGGCATCATCGCCGCAGCCGTCCTCTCGGGCAACCGCAACTTCGAAGGCCGCGTCTCGCCGGACGCGCAGGCCAACTATCTCGCCTCGCCGCCGTTGGTCGTTGCCTTCGCGCTCGCCGGCTCCGTGCATCGCGACTTGAGCAAGGACGCCCTCGGCCTCGGCTCCGATGGCCGTCCCGTGTATCTGGCAGATATCTGGCCCTCGAACAAAGAGGTGCAGGATTTCATCGTCGCCAACGTCACGCGCGAACTGTTCCAGTCGCGCTATGCCGACGTGTTCAAGGGCGACGTCAACTGGCAGGCCGTGAAGCCGTCGGGCGGTCTCACCTACAATTGGAACTCCGGCTCCACCTACGTGCAGAACCCACCGTACTTCGACGGCATCACCAAGACGCCTGTGCCGATCACGGACATCAAGGGCGCACGCATCCTCGCTTTGCTCGGCGACAAGATCACGACCGACCACATCTCGCCGGCCGGCAACATCAAAAAGGACTCACCCGCAGGCGCCTACCTGCTGGAGCGTCAGGTGCGCCCGGCCGACTTCAATCAATACGGCACGCGTCGCGGCAACCACGATGTCATGATGCGCGGCACGTTTGCCAACATCCGCATCAAGAACTTCATGAACGTCGACATCGCCGGGGCGGCGAAGGAGGGGGGCAATACCATGCACTACCCCTCGAAGCAGATCATGCCGATCTTCGACGCCGCTATGAAATACAAGGCCGAAGGCGTGCCGCTCGTCATCTTCGCCGGCGTCGAATACGGCAACGGCTCGTCACGCGATTGGGCCGCCAAAGGCACCAACCTGCTTGGCGTCAAAGCCGTCATCGCGCAGAATTTCGAGCGCATCCACCGCTCGAACCTCGTCGGCATGGGCGTGCTGCCGATGGTGTTCGAGGATGGCTTGAGCTGGCAGACCTGCGGCCTCAAGGGCGACGAAACCGTCACCATTCCCGGCATCACGCAAGTGCGCCCACGCATGAAGGTCAACATCCAGGTGACCGGCGGCGACGGCGTCACCCGCGAAATCCCCTGCATCGTGCGCATCGATACCGAAAACGAGATCCAGTATTATCGCCACGGCGGGATCTTGCAGTACGTGCTGCGGAATTTGGCAAGTGGTGGGGGAGTGTGAGGGGGACAAATACCCTTTCGGACTTCGAACAGGCGTCGGGCTTTGAAGGCTCGGTGCTCTATCGTCCGTTGCAACCTGCCCCCGCCCCGGCAATCCTGCTGCTGCATGGCTCCGAAGGAGGATGGGCTGGATGGAGCCATGTGACCGCGGTCGCCCTCGCACACCGGGGTTTTGTGGCAATGCCATTGCCGTACAGTTTTGGCGGCAACTGGGTGCACGCAGGCGACATCCATGATATCAGCCTTGATCGGACAGAACGTGCGGTGGCTTGGCTGCGCACGTCCCCCCTCACAAGTGGGAAAGTTGGGCTCTACGGCGTGTCGCGCGGTGCCGAGCATGCATTGCTTGTCACAAGCCTGATGGCTCGCGATGACCTTGTACACTTGCCCGATGCCGTTGCTGTCCATGCGCCAAGCGATGAGATCGTCGGCGCCTTCATGGCAGGCGAGTGGATGCCAAACGATGAGGCGACGCGCGACGCCAAAGGCAACAATGATGCCGCGGTCGCGTCGAGCCGTCGTGCCTGGTCGTGGCGCGGTTCGGGCGAGGCGCTGTCCCCCGGCATGCAGATCGAGATCGAGCGCTACAATGGGCCAGTTTTCATTAGCCATGGCACCAGCGACGAGATCTGGTCTGTCGATCGGACACGCCGGATTGAAGCGCGGCTACAAGGTGCTAACCGCAATCCAGAAGTTCACTACTTCGCCGCGGAAGGCCATTGGCTCAGCCCCAGTGCTGCGAACAAACAGAAACAACACCTTGTCTCGTTTTTCGAGCGAACGTTGAAGTAGTTGCACCGTGTGGTCTGATTGGTCGTGAGTGCACTGGCGACTTGAATGCATCAGCCCCGCGTATCCATCCGCCCCATCTGTCCCGGCCACGCCAAGATCTTCTCGTCCGCCGTCAGCAGCGTCAGCCCCGCATTGATTGCGACGGCCATGATCAGCCGATCCGCAGGATCGCCATTCGGGCCGTGCCGTGCTACCGAACAACTTGGACCCTGACCCATGTCGTAGCCCCCATACGCGCTAAGTTGCGGTACAAGCCTCTGAAATAACACGTCATCCCGGCGCAGGCCG
>JANMGQ010000060.1:0-86308 GCA_031374735.1 Hyphomicrobiaceae bacterium
TCAAGCGATCGCGATGTTGCCCGGCACGCACGACGAGGTCACTCGACATGCCGATATAGATGACGCCGCGTGGCGCGCTCGCAGTCATGTAGACATGAAACTGTTTGCCGAAAAAGTCTGTCATCGCGTGAGCGTAGCACATCATTTCGACCGGGGTAGATCCCGGATATTTGTCGTGCGAAGGGCACGCCAAATTCCGGGACACCGACGTTGGGAGTGAATGTCTCCTAGGGGTCAAGATCACCCGGACGGTCGCCGATCTGGCGACGGAAGGTCAACCCTCGAACCGACTGGTCGGCGAACAGACTGAAGCGGCGCTGAAACCGGCTCAGCCTTCGCCAAGAGCCGCGAACCGCCAGCCAACTGCGGCGACAGGCGCCATGAGGCCAAGGGGCCTCGTCGTGCGTATAGAGGGCGTGAGATCCGCTCGCCCAGGTTCCGCCGATGTCGCACGACACGATCACGCAGTTGCCCGCGACCAAACCGGCACACTGGCCGGCCGATCACCCGGCTGTGCCACATGGCAAGGTCGGCGTGCTGCTGCTCAATCTCGGCACGCCCGATGCGACCGACTATTGGTCCATGCGCCGCTACCTCAAGCAGTTCCTGTCCGATCGCCGCGTGATCGAGGTGCCGCGGCTGATCTGGTGGCCGATCCTGAACTTGATCATCCTCACCGTGCGCCCTGGCAAGAAGGGCAAAGATTATGCTTCGATCTGGAACAACGAGCGCAACGAGGGGCCGCTCAAAACGATCACGCGCAGCCAGGCCGAAAAGCTCGCGACTGCAATAGGCGGCGATAAAGTCATCGTTGACTTCGCCATGCGCTACGCCAATCCGTCGACCGAAGACCGCATCAAGGCCCTGCAAGAGCAGGGTTGCGAGCGCATTCTGCTGGTGCCGCTCTACCCGCACTACGCCGCCGCGACGACCGCGACCGCCTGCGACGAGGCCTTTCGCGCGCTGATGAAACTGCGCTGGCAACCAGCCGTGCGCGTCACGCCACAATACTGCGACGACCCCGCCTATATCAACGCGTTGGCCCGCTCGATCGAGACGCATCTCAAGACGCTGCCGTGGAAACCGGATCGCCTGCTCGCGACCTTTCACGGCATGCCCGAGAAGTATCTCCTCAAGGGCGACCCGTATCACTGCCAGTGCCTGAAGACGTCTCGGTTGCTGCGCGAGAAACTCGGCTGGGCCAAGGACACCTGGGTGACGACGTTCCAATCGCGCTTTGGCAATGACCCGTGGCTGCAGCCCTACACGGACAAAACCGTTGAGGCGCTGGCGCAATCGGGTGTCAAGAAACTGGTCATGATCGCGCCCGGTTTTTCCGCGGATTGCCTGGAGACGCTGGAAGAACTCGACGTCGAAAACCGCGAGATCTTCATGCATGCCGGTGGCGAGCAATTCAGCTACGTCCCGTGCTTGAACGATAGTGACAACGGCATGCGGATGTTGGAGGCCATCGTGCGGCGCGAACTGCAGGGCTGGGTGTGACGTCATCGCAATCCGTTTTGGGCGGCTGCGCCTGCTCCCAAACTGTTGTGACCGGGCTTGCCGTGCGTCATTGACTTGCGCAGGTGGTAGGAGAGCCACTCGACGTTCCTCTCCGCAGTCGGCATCACACGGTCATGCCGATGAACACAGACCAGAGCGCCGATCTCACGCAGCTGGAAGGCCGCATCCGGGCCTGTCGGCTATGCCGTGACGCGCCGCGCGGCAGACCGCTGCCGCATGAGCCACGGCCTGTGCTGCAGGTCTCGACGACGGCGCGGCTCGCGCTCTGCGGCCAGGCGCCGGGCACGCGCGTGCATGCGTCTGGCAAGCCGTTCACCGACCCCTCCGGCGATCGCCTGCGGCTGTGGACCGGGCTCTCGAACGAGGTCTTCTACGATCCCGCCCGCGTCGCCGTCGTGCCCATGGGTTTTTGCTTTCCGGGCCTCGATGCCAAGGGCTCCGACCTGCCGCCGCGCCGCGAATGTGCGCCGACTTGGCACGCGGACCTGTTCGCGGCCCTGCCGCACATCGAACTCGTGCTCCTGATCGGGACTTACGCGCAGACGTGGCACCTCGGCAAAGAGCGACGCGCGTCGCTCACCGAAACGGTCGCCGACTGGCAGGCCATCTTCGATCGGCCCGGCCCCCGCCGTTACTTGCCACTGCCGCACCCCTCGTGGCGCAACACGGGCTGGCTCAAGCGCCATCCTTGGTTCGAAGCCGATCTGCTGCCCGTGCTGCAGGCGCATGTTGGGCGGTGTGTCGGGTGAACGCGACGGACGTTTCAAACCACCGGCCCGCCTCAAACCGCCAGCCCGCCTCAAACCGCCAGCCCGTCCCCGAGATCGTGCGGCGATCAGTTTAGCTCGATCCCCTGCTTCAACGACAGCGACGACGACATAGCCGTGATCGAAGCCATCGTGCGTCGCGAACTGCAAGGCTGGGTGTAATACCGGCGAGCAAAATTTCTGACTGACGACCTCCCCTCCCACTGTCATGGCCGGGCTTGTCCCGGCCACCCATCGCGAAACGAGCGCGACGTTAACTGGGGTGCTGAGCCATTTCAACATGATGGCAACCAGCTCCGTGCGTTGCAGAATGGGTGACCGGGACAAGCCCGGCCATGACAGTTGGGGGGGAAGCGCATCCGTCAATAATTTTGGCTGCTGGTACAACGTGCACTACCCTCGCCCCTCATAAACGGCGACGGCCGCTGCGAGATCCTCGATTGAGGCGCCGACGGATTTGAAGAACGTGATCTCGTCTGGTGAGCGGCGGCCTTGTACCGTGCCTCGGGAGAGATCGTAGAGATCGCCGATCACGTCGCTCTCGCTGATGATGCCGGCCCGCAGTGGCTGCAGAATGTCGCCCGCTTCGCCAAAAGCACCCGCACGTGTGTCAACGAAGATGCGAGCGCGACGCACGAGGTCGTCATCTGTCTCGCGCATGGAGGGGCTATAGGCGCCGCAACTGTCGACGTGGGTGCCGGGTTTCAGCCAGGCGCCAAGCATGAGTGGCTCCTTCGACATTGTGGCCGTCGAGACGATATCGGCGCGTCGGCACGCGGCTTCGAGATCGGTCACGGCGCTGACTGTAAAGGGCTCACCCTTGAAAGCTTGCGCGACGGACTCTGCTGCCGCTGCTGTGCGATTCCAGATCAGCACCTCGCGAATGGGCCGAACGGAGGCATGCGCACGAATGAAAAACGGCGCGAGCGCACCGGCGCCCACCATGACCAGGGTCGAGGCATCAGGTCTCGCGAGATAGCGCGCGGCCAGCGCACCAGCCGCCGCCGTGCGCCACAGCGTCAGGCGGGTCGCATCCATGACGGCGAGCAACTCGCCGGTTTCCGTCGTGTTCAGCAGGTAGGTGCCAAACACGCTTGGTTTGCCGGAACGCGCCATGTTGTCGGGAAACACCGTCACCGATTTGACGCCCATGTAGGCACCCGCTGTGATGGCCCCCCCGGCGCCGGATGAGCGCGCCGTGATCGCGGGCATCAACAGCCAGGCGGCTTCGGGGCGGCCATCGAGCGGCACGCAATGATGATGCCGCGGTGGCGCGATTGCGCCGTCACGGAAGGCCTTGTCGAGTACGTCGATCAACACCGGATAGCCGAGGCGACGGTCGATCGTTGCGGCGTCGATGAACTGCATCGTTGGGGCTCCGGCCAGGACAAAGCGCGTCGCGCGATTTGGTCTCAAGTGCGAGGCCGGCGCAAGCAAAAGCGCCGCGAAGCTGATGCTCCGCGGCGCTGTCGTGTTCGGCTCAGTCCCTTAGCGCTTCTTAGCGCTTCGTGAGATAGAGGCGCTGGCAGGGGAAGATCAGGTTGGGGTCGCTGATCTTGCGGCGATTGACCTTGTAGATCATCGCATAGCGGTCGGCGTTGGCGTAGTGCCGCTTGGCGATCGAGGTCAGTGTGTCGCCGGTGCGAACCACGTACCAGCCGGGCAGAGACACCGGCTCGCCCGCGCGCTTGCAACGATCCGCATGACGTTCCGCTGCAGCCGAGCGGTTGGTTGTCGGACGCGTGGTCGGCGGTGGCGTGGCAGGCGTTGATGGTTGCGGTGGCGTCGGTTGAGACGGCGCCGCCGGCGCAGTTGCCCCCGGTGGCGTTGTCGCGCCTGGAGCAGTCGGCGCTTTTGTTGCAGGTGCCGTTGGCGACGTTGGCGACGTTGGTGCCTGCGCGACCTGCGGCTGCGTTGGTGCCGTCGGCGTGCCAGTCTTCGGCATAGCCGTCGCAGCCGTGGCCGCCTGAGCCAGTGCCGCTGTCGCACGCGTCAGAGCGATTTCGCTCTTCTTCAGGGCATCGGCTGACTTCAGCTCAGCCGCCTTGATGCGTGCACCGATGTCGATGGTCGGCCCGGTCGCTGCAGCGGCAGCGGCAGCCGCGCGCGCCGACGCGATGATCTGGACGGCCGCATCAGCCTGCTTGGCCTGGCCGGTCGCAATCCGTTCAGCGGATTTGGCGGCTGCGTTGGCTCGTGCAGCCGCAGCGGCAGCCTCATTTGCCGCAGCGGAGCGGCGGAGGTCGTCGGCGAGTTTCTCGGCGGCAGCTTTCCTGGCTTCACCCGCCGCAGCTACGTCCGCGGCCTTCCTGGCTTCAGCGACCGCTGCAAGTTCAGCGCGGCGGCGCTCATCTGCGGCCTTGGCGACAACTTCAGCCTTGCGTGCCTCGTCAACGGCGCGCTGCACCACATCCTGCACCGCCTTGGCGTTCGCTTCGGCGCGCGCTTGCAGCGCTTGGCGATCTGCGTCAGCCTTGGCAGCGGCGGCGACCTTGGCGTCTTCGATCGCCTTCAAGTCCGTCATCCGCTTTGCGTCTGCCGTAGCCTTGTCGGCGGCAGCCTTGGTGTCAGCCAGGACCTTGTCGGCCGCGGCCTTGGCATCCGCCGCAACTTTTGCGTCCCCTGCTGCCTTTGCATCAGCAGCAGACTTGGCATCTGCCGCGGCTTTGTCGGCTGCGGCTTTCGCATCCGCTGCAACTTTGACATCAGCCGTAGCTTTCGCGTCGGCAGCTTTCTTGGCTTCTGCCGTAACCTTGTCAGCGGCAGCCTTGGCATCGGCCAGGGCCTTTTCAGCTGCGGCTTTCGCATCCGCTGCCACCTTGGCGTCCGCCACGGCCTTGGCATCGGCGGCCTTCTTGGCATCGGCTGCGGCTCTGTCGGCGGCAACCTTGGCATCCGCCTGAGCCTTGTCAGCTGCGGCTTTTGCATCTGCTGCCAGCTTGGTATCCGCCACGGCTTTGGCGTCTGCTGCGAGCTTCGCTTCAGATGTGGCCTTAGCATCTGCCGCAGCCTTGGCGTCGGCCGCGGTCTTCAGGTCCGCCGCCGCTTTCGCATCGGCGACAGCCTTGTCGGCGGCAGCTTTGGCATCGCCAGCAGCTTTATCCGCGGCAGCCTTTGCATCAGCGGATGCCTTGGCATCAGCGACCTTCTTGGCGTCAGCCACGGCCTTGTCAGCAGCAGCCTTGGCGTCAGCCGCCACTTTGTCGGCTACGGTTTTTGCATCGGCGGCCTTCTTCGCATCCGCAACAGATTTTGCGTCTGCTTCAGCGCGGCGCGTCTCTGCAATCTTGCGCTCCTCGGTGGCCTTGCGCAGCGCCTCGTCAGCGACCTTCTTGGCGTCGTCGGCAACTTTTACGTCTGCCGCCTTCTTGGCATCCTCAGCAGCTTTCGCATCGGCGACGGATTTCTCCTGCGCCTTGCGCTTGGTTTCTTCAGCCAGTGCCTTGGCGGCCTCAGCCACAGGATCCCAGTTCTTGCCCGGGACTGTTGGGGCAACAGCAACCGGTGCTGTCGACGGTGCGCCGGCAGGCGTGCTCGGCGTCGATGGTGACGCGGGCGGATTGCTGCCGCGTACAATGCGCTCCAACACGCGCTGGTATTCGTCGGCGGAGTAGTTGATCCAGCCACCAGCGCTCATGGGCGCGCCCTGGGCCGCGGTCGACCGTGCATCTGGAGCGGTGGCAGGCGCGGCTGGCGCCTGAACGGTCTGTGAGGGCGGCGCGGCCGGGGGGGCGGTCGGTGCGGTCGTGGCCTTTGGCGGCGCAGGCGGGGTTGCCTGCGGAACACTCGACGGAGGCGCTGTCGGCGGCTGTGGGCCCTGAGCGGATTTCGTCGTCGGCGGTGTCGCTTTCGGCACGGCTGGCGGCACAGCTGTGGGTGCTGGCGCGGCGGTTACGGGCGACGATGGTGCCTTCGACGCGCTTCCAGGCTGCGGCGTCGGGGCGCCTTCTGGCTGTGCGATGCGACGCAGCACATTCTGGTACTCTTTTGAAGATTGGTTCGCCCAATCCCAGATCTGATCCACAATGGACTTTTCGGCGGTTGGTGGCGATGATTGCGCCAGGGCCGCACGTGGGCTGACCGTCAGCAGCAAGCCAATCGCCAATACCGCCATCACGGTACCAGACTTCAAAAGACGTCCACACATGACCAACATCGAACCGCTACTCCTCTGTGCGGCTGCATCTCCATGCCCCCGGCATGAGATCAACCGCTCAGCTTCAAACTTTGCCCGCCGTCTGCCACAGTCTTAGTCCGTTCTGATCCCCAGAGCAAAGGGCCGACAACGTTAAGGTCTTGTTGTAGCGGGCTTTTGGTTAATCGTAACCTTGTGTCGCAATAATGCCTGTAAGCTTGGTGTAGCATCACATCCCGTGGCGACCATGAACATCGGCGCGGACGCCGCAGGGGCGCTTCCTGCACAAAAAGAGACTTGAGCTCAATCGATGGCCGACCGTCCAAAAAAAGCTTCAAAATCAACACTCAACGGCGCGGCGCCTGGTCGCAAGCCGCCCGGACGCAAATCGGCTGCTGAGAACATCCGTGGCGCGGCCAAGCCGAGCCTTGCACAGCCGATCAAGTCCATTTGCGTCTATTGCGGCTCAGGTCCAGGGAAAAATCCAGCCTACCTGGCGGCCGCCCAGAGGCTCGGCGCAGACATGGCATCGGCCGGCATCGCACTCGTCTATGGCGGTGGTGGTCTTGGGCTGATGGGCGAGACTGCCAAGAGTGTGCTGGCCAATGGCGGTCGCGTGACAGGCATCATCCCGCAGTTTCTCTCGGAGAAAGAGCGGATGTTGAAAGAGGCGCACGAACTCATCATCACCGAAGATATGCACCAGCGCAAACGCCTGATGTTTGACAGGTCGGATGCATTTGTGGCCCTCCCCGGTGGCATCGGAACGCTCGAAGAGTTGGTCGAGCAGCTGACATGGGCACAGCTCGGCCGCCACCAGAAACCGATCGTGCTCGCCAACATCGACGGCTTCTGGGATCCGTTCCTGGCGCTCTTGAAGCACATGCAGGAAGAGGCCTTCATTCGAGCAGGTCTCGAAGTTCGATTTGTCACTGTTGATCGCGCGCAGGATATCGTGTCGGCTGCGATCGCCGCAGCCGTTCCTGGCGCGTCTGACGACCCGCGTTTGCGCGCGGCCATCCGCCAATTCTGATCGTTTCCCCAAAGCGCCGCAAATCGGCCCTGTTCAGGGCGCGTTCAACCTGCAACTGTCATAGGTGTGGCTGGTCCATCCGTGGACTGTGCACGTAGTTGTGCTCAGTTCTGGCAGCCATCGGCAGAGTGCAAAGGGGAGCGCGGTGCGCCGCGCATGTGTTGCGGGATGAGTGTTTCACTGAAATTGGCCAGGCGTTTTTTGGTGGCGGCCGTCGCGTCTGTTGCGCCGATCTCAGTCGCGATGATTGTATCGGCCCCGCATGCCCTTGCGCAGGCCGGCGAAGACATCGACCTGGAAGTTTTCTACCGCGAACTGCAGCCTTATGGCGAGTGGTTTCGCCATGAGCGCTGGGGTGAAGTCTGGCGGCCAAACGTTGACGCCAGCTGGCGTCCCTATACCCGTGGCCACTGGGCCTGGACCGAAGATCACGGCTGGATGTGGGTTGCGGAAGAGGAATGGGGCTGGGCCGTGTTTCACTACGGCCGTTGGGTCTTTGACGAAGAAGAGGACTTCTGGATCTGGATCCCGGGCTCCCAGTGGGCACCGGCTTGGGTGCAGTGGCGCGAGAGCGAAGATCAGATCGGTTGGGCGCCCTTGCCGCCGGATGCATACCTCGATGACGGGGTGATGCGCTTTAACGCCAGCACATACGATAGCTCGCGCTTTGCCCGCTATTGGGTGTTTGTGCCGCCGCGCCACTTGTTTGAGCCGGGCTTGCACCGGCACATGTCACCGATCTCGCGCCAAGCGTCCTTCTTCCGCTCGACCCGCCCCGTGACCGTGCATCATCAGATGTACCGCGGCAACGTTTTCCATCCGGGCCCGGATTGGCGTCGCGTGGAACGTTGGGCCGGCCGTCCGGTGCCTATCGTCACTCTACGCACGGTCACCAATACACGGGACCAGGGCTGGCGCCGTCTTGGCAACAGCCCGTCCGTCTTGCCGATTTACCGCCCGCGTGTCGTCGTTGCGCCGGATCGCTCACGCCCACCATTGCCAAATGTTAACCCTCGCGCGGAGCGCGACTGGCGGCGTGGTGATGATCGTCGGCCTGATGTGCGGCCGGCTGATGCGCGACCGGGCCGTCCGTCTCAGCCGGGTCCGGGCGGCTGGCAAGAGCGCCAGGCGCAGCCTCCGGGACAGGAGCCGCGTCCGAGTGGCTGGGGACGGCAGACACAGCCCCCGGGACAAGATCCGCGTCCCGGACGGCCAAATGTGCAGTCAGACCCTATCCCGACAACGGGCGGTCGTCCGGGCCAGCCAACGCCTCCCGGTCAAGATCCGCGTCCTGGGCGGCCAAATGTGCAGTCCGATCCTATCCCGACGCCGGGTGGTCGTCCGGACAGGACAGGGCGTCCGGTCGTCCAACCTGAGCCGCAGCGTCCGCCTCCGCAGCCGGTCGGCCGCCCACAATCTGATCCGCGAACGGTCGCCGGAGGTGGTCAGGCTCCGACGCCCTGGTCGCCGCCGTCGCGGCGGCAGCCGGACGCGCAGCCCGGCGCCAATCCGACGGGACAGCCGCCAGGACAGGCACCGGGGCAGCCACCCGGACGCCCCGCTCGTCCGGTCAAAGACCCGAATTCGGACAGTAGCAGCCGGTAGTCGTCAAACGGCATACATCGAAAGCGCCGATGACGTGGTCATCGGCGCTTTCTTGCATCTGCATGGCACAGCGCTTGCTTCCCCTATTGCACAGCCATCAACGGGGTGGCCTGCATTGGAAGCCGCATGTCCGACTCCTTCGCCCTGCCGCACGCGCAACGTGATCAGCCCCTGCCGGCGCCGATTGCTGAAACCGCCGTGATACTTCGAACCGTTGACGCGCGGTCGGTGCGCAGTGCATCCTCGGTGGACAAATACCCCGCAGTGGATCTCGATATCGTTCGCACGCGAGCTGGGTTCGATGCACTGGAGGCGGATTGGAACGCCCTGTTTGCGTCTGCTGGCCGCAGCGAGCACATGTTTCTGACCTTCAACTGGCTCTGGCATTGGGCCAACCACTATCTGCCCGCCAGCGCAGAACTTGCCATCGTTATCGGCCGTCGCAATGGACAACTGGTGCTGATCTGGCCGCTGCTGATTGAACGCACAGCCGGCCTACGCCAGCTCGCGTTCATCGGCGCGCCCGTCAGCCAATACGGTGACGCCTTGATTGCCGACATCCCGGATCGCGCGGCCGTGCTCGATATCTCCTGGTCCTATGTGCTGGCGGCATCCAAGCCGGATCTGGTGCGCCTCGCCAAAGTGCGTGCTGATGCAACCATCGCGCCGCTTCTGAAAGCCAAGGGCTTCACGATCACATCATCAGAGGAGGCTCCAGCCGCAACCCTGTCGGCCGCGCCAACCTATGCAGACTTCGAGCAGCGGTTTTCGCCCAAGCTGCGCAAAAACCGCCGCCGGCAATTGCGCCGCCTTGAAGAGCGCGGTCCGATTGAGATCCAGGTGCTCGCCGGCACCCAAGCCGCAGCCGACGCTGCAGGCGCCACCATGACCCTCAAACGTGCCTGGCTGAACAGCCGTGGCTTCGTCTCCAAAGCCTTCGCCGACGTGCGCATCGACGCCTTTTTCGGCGACGCCGTCTCATCGACCACGCGCCCCTGCGGTGTTGCCATCTCGCGCCTGTCGTCGAATGGTGAATGCGCCGATGTGTCGATTTCAGTCACTTGCAAGGGCCGCCGCGCCATCCACATTCTCGCCTATGCCCTCAAGTTCGAAAAGGTCGGCGCTGGTAATCACCACCTGGAGATGGCCCTTCAAAGCGCCCATGCGGATAGCATCGAGATCTACGACTTCCTGGCGCCGCGGCATGAGTACAAAATGGAATGGGCTGACACGGTTGTTTCAGTCTCAGACCACGCGCTCGCGCTTTCGCCACTCGGCAAGCTCTATGCCGATGTTTATCTCGCCCTCATCCGCGAAGGCATCAAACGCGCCATAAAGCGCATGCCCCGCGGCCTCACGCGCTTCATTGCCGGCGCGCATCGCAGCACGCATGGCGTATTTTGAGGCGATTCGCTATGTCCGCGGCTGTGCTTCATCCCTGTGCGAAGCCATGAGGCTCATTGCGAAGTCGTAGGGTCCCCCGCACTTTCGAAGTGCCAACACCACAATCAGTGCCGCCAATGCGGGGCAGCTCAGCCATGCGCGCTAACATAACAATTTTTCCGCGTCATTTCGGACAAGCGCGGCCACTTCTGGCCGCGCGCAGATCCGGAACCCAGCGGATCTGTCCGCGAAGCGGTCGATGTATCGCGTGCTTCGCACACGCCCTGCGCTGGATCTCGGTTCGGCGGTCGGCCTGAAGGGGCCTCCCTTGGTCGGGATGACGAAAAATTGGGGTATGGTAGCGCCAATGGGCAGCTCAGCCCACCCTGGCCGGTGGTCGTATTGGTAGCGAATGTCCGTATGCGGCAGCCGAAATCCATCCTGTCGACGGAATAATGAGGGGGGGCATGTGCGATTTTTGTTGCCGTGCGGCTAACCCGCCCTTTCCAAGACATGCCGAATCACCGGATCTGTATCGAGATAGTTCTCGTCGCCGTTTGCATTAGCATGCCGTTCTCCGCGCCAGTTGTTCTTGTCCTGCGCGACTGAAAGTTGACTGACAAGGACACCTAGATGCGCCGCTTTGCTGGAATATCATTCGCGCTTTGCCTTGCTGGCTGCACAAACCTGCCGGCTGGCGGGCCCTTGAGGCATGATATCGAACGCGGCGCGCTTTCGACGCTTGCCCTTGATCGTCGCGCGGTTGTCAAAGAGTACGCTCTTGTCGACGTATCCGATGCGGTCCTGCGCGAGCTTCCGCATGTGAACCCCGGATCCTTCTACGACAGTTTCGGCCCGCAGAAAAACATCAGTTCAGCCTTTCGCTTGGGTTATGGCGATGTGCTGCAGGTGACGATCTTCGAATCTGCATCCGGCGGACTGTTTGCGCCAAGTGATAGCAGCCTAAGGCCTGGCAACTTCGTCTCCCTGCCGACGCAGACCATTAGTCGGGCGGGCACCATAACCGTGCCATACGCCGGCGAAGTGCGGGCGGCCGGGCGGGTGGTCAGTGAAGTGCAAAAGGATATCGAGCGTAGGCTGGCAAGCCGTGCTGTCGAGCCGCAAGTGCTCATTACGGTTGGGGAGCAGGTGACCTCGACTGTGACCTTGATTGGTGAGACGGCGAGCAAGCAGCAGTTGCGCGGTGATGAGCGCATTCTTGATATGATCGCGAGGTCGGGTGGATCGCGCACGCCAACTCACGAGCTGTTCGTGACCCTTATCAGGAAAGGCAAGCGAGCGACGGTTTACTTCCCGACTCTCGTTCGTGAGCCCAAGGAAAACATCCTGGTCGCTCCCGGCGATACGATTCATGTCTATAAGGAGCAGCAACGGTTCGTCGCTGTCGGTTCATTTGGTGCGTCGGGTGTGACCTCGGGCGTTACCGGCTTGTTCCCATTCGATGATGAAAAGCTGTCGTTGAACGAAGCCGTGGCCAAGGCGGGAGGTCTGATCGACACGCGCTCGAGCGCGCAGGTGTTCGTCTATCGAATGGAGTCGCGGAAGGTCCTTGAACGCATGGGCGTGGACGTGTCTCCGTTCAACGAACGCGAACTTGTGCCCACGATCTATCGCGCCAACTTCCGAGACCCCTCTGTTTACTTTTTCGCGCAGCAGTTCCCGATGCGCCACCGCGACGCCATTTACGTTACGACATCAGATAGTGTCGAGCTCGAGAAGTTTATGTCGCATACACTTGCAATCACGGGTACCATCTCTGGTGTAACCGGTGATATAGCTGCGACGCGAGAGAATATTCGTAGCCTGGGCCGTTGATCACCTGCTTTGGCTGGTGGCTCAGTAAGGGTGTTCGCTCAGCGGCCGGCGTGTTAGCGCTGCGCATGTCATAAAATTCGAGTTCGTGATGTCGAAGCCGCTCGTCAGCGTCGTGGTGCCGACTTTCAATCGCTTGGCCCGTTTGCAGCGGGTGATCAGTGCGCTTGAACAGCAGGATATACCCCGCAATCAGTTTGAAGTCGTCGTGGTGTCTGACGGCTCTAGCGATGGCACGCATGAGTATCTCGCGGGCCTGCCAGCGAATGGCGCAGTGCACGTGGTCATTCAGACCAACCAAGGACCAGCCGCCGCGCGCAACAAGGGCATAGCCGAGGCGTCCGGCCAGTTGGTGCTCTTCGTCGACGATGATGTCGTTGCAGCTCCCAACCTGATTGCAGAGCATCTGCGGGCGCACGAGCGTGTTGGCCGGGACGCTGCAGTTATTGGCCCATTGCTGACACCGCCGGACATTCATTTGTCGCCGTGGGTCGATTGGGAGCAGCAGATGCTCGTCAAACAGTACGACGCCATGTCGCTAGGTCTATGGAAACCGACCGCCCGGCAATTCTATACGGGCAATGCATCCATCAGACGGGAGCTTTTGTTGGCCGTCGGAGGCTTCAACCCATCGTTCCGTCGTGCAGAAGACGTGGAGTTGGCTTACAGGCTCGCTGCCCGCGGGGTGGAGTTTGTGTTCACCATGTCGGCGGTTGGGCTTCACTATGCGGACCGCAGCTATCAGTCGTGGCTCGAAGCGGCAAAAGCCTACGGGCGCAATGACGCGATCTTTGGCCGGGATGGCGGGCAGCAATGGCTCCTGACGACGGTGCGTTCAGAATTCGGCAGCAGGAAATGGCCCGTTCGACTGGTCGTTTCGGCATGCCTCGACAAGCCGCGGCTGGCCGTGGCCTTCAGGGGCGCAGTACGCGGTGTGGCGAGCTCCGCCAGTGCAATGAAACTCAAGAAGGCTGAGGCCGCATCATATAGCGCGCTCTTCAATCTTGAGTATTATCGCGGGTTTGTAGGCGAAATGGGGCGGGCGGATTGTTTGCTCGGGTGACCGCCGGAGCCGTTACCCATAGTAGGAATGGTACTGTTTACCTTTGTAGTGTTCGATGCTCTTGAGTGCCTTCGGATCTGCCTTGTTCAAGACCACACACGCCACGCGTTCCCAAAGATCGGTGATTTCCGAAAATGTCTCCAAGACGATGCGCTGACTTGTGACCGACCATTCAACGACGTAGACAAAGCCGTCACACAACGGGCTCAGCATCTTCAGATCTGCTGCAGCGGCCGCCGGCGCGATTTCAACGATCACCAGATCATATGTGGCGCGCGCACGCGCGATCAGATCTTCCATGCCTTTGGATCCAAGCAATTGGGCAGCACTCGGAAACTCACTGGACATGGGACACGGTAGCACGTCGACGCCGCTTTCCTCGCTTTTCACGACAAAGTCCGCCAATCGCTCCGGGTTGGCCCACGCCTCAGCGAGGCCAACTGTCGCTGATGGCGCGATCTCGCGCGTCAGGCTCTGGCGATGCATATCCGTATCGATCAGCAGCGTCCGGATCTTGACCTGAGAGGCCACCTCGTTTGCCAGATTGATGGCAACGGTCGTCTTGCCTTCGTTCGGCAAAGCCGACACGATACCGATGACCTTGGCGTTGCTGTGCCGCTTTCCTCCCCGCAACTGGGCCCAGATCATCTGGAACGATTGAGAGAAACGCGAGTGAGGTGCTGCAGAACCGGCGCCATTCGAGGCAAGCGACGAGCGCGAGCGCCGAAGGTGCGACTTTGGCACAACAACCGTCTTCAGGCCGAGTGATGTCATGACCTGCGCGGGGGTCCGGAACACGCCGATGGGGTTTTGCCGCCAGAGTAGCAATCCGGCTCCAAACATCAGCCCCAGCGCTGAACTGCCTCCAAGGACAGCCATTCGCTTTTTGGACGGATTGCTTTGGTCGGGCACGGACGCGCGGCTGAGCACACGTGCATCGGGCAGGATGATCAGCTGCCGTTCGAACCTGTTTTCGTCATTTACCCGCGCCAACATGGTATTGTACAGCACTCGGAGCGACTGCGCTGAGCTTTCAAGCTCGCGCAACTTCGCGACCTGCGCACTGTTTGCAGAGTCGTCGGTCATGTCGGTGACGACGGCCGAGCTGAGCTCATCAAAGCGTGCCTTCGCCACTTCGTATTCCGAGGCGTACGAGCTTGCGACCCTCTTTTGCTCAGCGACGATCGCCGTGGAGATCTCTTCCAGCCTCTTGCGCAGCTGCCGGCTCGCCGCATGGCTCTTGCCGACCCGGCCTTCCATGTCGCGCGCGCGTGTCTCAACGTCGACAGCTTGCTCACGTAGCCGAGTGATGAAGGCGGTATCTGGGATATAGTTCCGATTGGCGCCCATGCGTTCCGCCAGTTGCGCGACCTCAAGTCGTGCGCGGGCATCATGGAGCGCAATGCGGGCGCTTGAGACACTGCTGTTGAAACTCGACGTCCGCTCGGAAGGGCCGGAATTCGTTTCACTTCGCACGACGTTGTTTGCTAGCCTGAAATCGACGACTTGCCGCTCGGCATGCGCTGCTTGGTTCCGCAACTCCGAAAGTCGATCCTGGAGCGACTGCGCTGCCATTTGTGCAGATCGCCGTTTCGATTCGATCGAGTAGTTGATGTAGCTTTCGGCGATCTCGTTCGCGATGAGTGCAGCCTTTGCCGGGTCTTTTGACGAAAAATAGACGTTCATGACAATGGGCTGGGCCTCCCAGACCGCGGACATACGCGCATTCACCGCCCGGTACGTAGACGTCGAGACCGATGGTCGGTCTGCTGCTGGGACCGGCTGTGTTCCCAAGAGCTTCTTGATCTCGGCGATGATGGTGCGAATTCCGTACTTTTGCGAATTGTCGTCTGCGGCTCCGCCGAATTCCGGGTCTTCAGTCAGTTTGAGTTTCTCGATAACTGGAAGCAGAACTGCTTCGGAAGAGAGAATGTGGGTTTGGCTCCAAGAATCGTCACCAAGCGTTGGACCGTCAGCTGCTCGATTGGACTGCAGATATCGATTGATGTTGTGCTCAAGCACGAGCCGCACATTCGCGGAGTACATAACCGGCATGCCCCGGGTCAATGCGAAGCCGCTCGTCAGGCCCGCCAAAAGGCAGAGCGACAGCGGCAACCAGCCTCGCTTCAAAATGCCCACAACATCCGCTGCGTCCAAAGGCGCGACAGCAAAAGTTGGCTCACTGGATGGAGTGTCGGACGTGGTGCTCGACATGGATTAACGCTCTCGTACGCGGTACTGTACTGTGCTGATCTGCATCAGAAAACACGGCCAATCAAGGCCTCGGCTGAGTGGAGCTTCTTAGCTGACAGTTGTGGTTGGGGCTGACCTTCCTGATAGCTTGGCTAATGCCGCAGAGTCTTGCAACTGCAACGCAAGCATCGTGCGGCAAAACCGCGGCCGTGCCTGCGGCGGTGACCACCTCGAACACGGTTCGTTCTGTCATCAGGGATACGTGCGGACCAATGTGGGCCGCCATAGTCTGTGCGACGGAGCCAAGCGTGTAGGCGCCAGCGTCCAAATCGACCGGAATGCCCTTTGCCAATGCATCGCGGACGCGCTCTCCTGCCAGCTCAGGGATGATGCGGCCATCCGATTGATCGACCAAGGCGGCACGGCCCGCAAGAGCGGCACGAAGTGCCGCCAATTTTTCCGACCTGCCCGCAGCCCCCTGATGGCGCTCTCGACATCGGCGGGCCGATGAGAGACTTCAGATGCGCCGCTGCTTTCGATTGGCTCAGTCGGCCGATTGGGGAGAATCCGCCTGGCGCTTGCGCGCGATCACGTCCAATCGGGACCTGATGACAGTAGGAAAACCGGCGCCCCGATAGGCGTTCCACGTCGGCAGTTCGTCAGCGCGGTGACACGCCACCTGCATTCCGTTCGCGTCGGACCGCAACATTGGACGTTCCGCCTTGCAGCGGTCGACGGCGAACGGGCAGCGCGTGTGGAACTTGCAGCCTGGCGGTGGATTGAGCGGGCTCGGCACGTCGCCCTGCAGTACACTTTTGGCGTCACGCGCCTTCGGCTCAGGATGCGGGACGGCGGCGAGCAGCGCCCGCGTGTAGGGATGCCTCGGCGACGTGGTCAACGTCGTCTTGTCACCGATCTCGACGATCTCGCCGAGATACATGACGGCGATGCGATCGGCGATATGACGGACGACGGCCAGATCATGCGCGATGAAGATGTAGCTCAAGCCGAAGTCGCGCTTCAGGTCTCCCAGCAAGTTGATGACATGGGCCTGGATCGACACGTCCAGCGCCGAGACCGGCTCGTCGCACACGATCAACTCAGGCTTGGTAGCGAGTGCGCGCGCGATGCCGATGCGCTGGCGTTGGCCGCCGGAAAACTCATGCGGAAAGCGGTCGGCGTGATAGGCGGCAAGGCCAACGACCGACAACAGCGCCTGCACCTCGCGTTCGATCTCATCCTCCGACAGGTCGAGGTGCAGCTGCATCGGCTCGGCCAGGAGGCGCCGGACCGACAGGCGCGGATTGAGCGAGGCGAACGGGTCCTGGAAAATCATCTGCGCCCGTCGCCGCAATCGCCGCAGGGGCTCCCGCTCCAAGGCGCCAACGTCGATGCCATCGAATGTCACTGTGCCCGATGAGGCCTCGATCAGCCGGAGCACAAGGCGCGCGAGCGTGGACTTGCCGCAGCCGGACTCTCCGACAACAGCCAATGTCTCTCCGCGCCTGAGTTGAAACGAGACGCCATCGACGGCCCGCACGCGGCCGATCTCGCGCTTCATCACCAGGCCGCGCCTGACTGGGAAGTGCTTCACCAGAACTTTAACGTCGAGAAGCGCAGCGCCGGTCATGCCGCAGAACTCCGCTCGATGGGCGCCAGCCAGCAGGCCACGCGGTGATCCGCTGCGAGCGTGCGCAGTGGCGGCTCGGCCGCGTTGCACTGCGTGGTCGCGAGGGCACAGCGCGGCGCGAAGCGGCATCCGGCCGGCATGTGTGCCAGATGCGGCACACTCCCCGGAATGGTCTGTAGCCGGCCGATGTCTTCGTCCATGCGTGGGATCGAGGCCAGCAGGCCGAGCGTGTAGGGATGCTGCGCGTCGGCGAAGATCTGCTCGACGGCGGCCTCTTCGACGATCTTGCCCGCGTACATGACAGCCACGCGGTGCGCCATTTCGGCGACCACGCCGAGATCGTGCGTGATCAAGATAACCGCGGTGCCAAGGGTCTTCTGCAGGCCACGCAACAGGTCGAGGATCTGCGCCTGGATGGTGACGTCGAGCGCGGTGGTCGGCTCGTCGGCGATCAGCAGCTGCGGAGCACAGGCGAGCGCGATGGCAATCATGACACGCTGGCGCATGCCGCCAGACAGCTGATGCGGAAACTCATCGATGCGCACTTCAGGACTGGGGATGCGCACCAGTCGCAGCATTTCGATGGCCCGCTCGCGTGCGGCAGCCTTGCTCAGTCCCTTGTGCCGCCGCAAGCTCTCGGCAATCTGCCAGCCGACGCGCGCCACAGGATTGAGCGACGTCATCGGTTCCTGAAAGATCATCGACAGGCGCAGGCCCCTGAGATCTTCGATGTCGCGGCGCGGCTTCCCGATCAGCTCTTCGCCCGCGAGCCGGATCGATCCGCCGACGGTCTTGCCCGGCGGCTCCGGCACCAGCCGCATGATCGAGAGGGCCGTCACGCTCTTGCCCGAGCCGGACTCTCCAACGATGGCGAGCGTCATGCCGGCGTCAACCGTAAAGGATACATCGTCGACGGCCTTCAGGACGCCAGCACTGGTTTGGAAATGCGTCTTAAGTCCCTCGACGGCCAGGAGTGGGCCTGCCGACGACGTCGCATCCTTGGAAGTCTCTGTCATTGGCAGCGCCACCTCACTCCCGCTCGCCGCCGAACACCAGCGGCGAAACATCGAGATGCGAACGCTTGGCCCAATCGAGCTGGCGCACCTGCGGCAGCAGGCGCTGCTGCGTCGCCTCGAGGTCGGCCGCGGCGGCTTCGTGGTCGAGCGTCGTCACCTTGCCATCCCTGACCACCTGCGCGCCGTCGATGAACACGTGTCGGACGGCACGGTCGGCCGCGACATAGATCAGGCTGCGCAGCGGATCGCGCACTGGTCGCATCGCCGGGCAGGTGGTGTCGACCATGACGAGATCAGCCTTGGCGCCCGGCGCGAGGCGGCCGATGTCATCGCGCCCGAGCGCCTTCGCTCCACTCAGCGTGGCGGCGTTGAAGATGTCGCTGGTGCGGAGATCAAACGGATCCTGGGCCACGATGCGCGACGCATAAAGCGCGTGCCGCAACTCTTCGAGCATGTTGTGCGGGTACGTGTCGGTGCCGATGCCGACATTGACGCCGCGGCGGATGTAGCCGCCAACTGTCTGCATGGTGATGCCGCGACGGACAAACACCGTCGGGCAATGGGCGACCGTGGTGCCATGCTCCAACAGCGTGCCGAGGTCGTCGCGCTTTGGCCAATGGGCGTGCGTGTGGTGGTCGAGGAAAATGCTGTGGCCGATGATGCTCGTTGGTCCGAGCACGCCAAGCGAGAGCAACCACTCGATCGGCGTCATGCCATGACGCCGCGTGATCTCGTGGAATTCCACCGTCGACTGCGCGGCGTGGATCTGAAACGGCAGTTTCAGCCGCTGCGCCTCGGCGTAGGAGTCGCGGATCAACTCAGCAGAGCAGGTATCGATCTGCGACGGCGCGATCATGCCTGACAGGCGCCGGCTCGGATGTTTGCCCGCCGACGCGACGACTGCGAGAGCCGTGTCCATGGAACGGCGTGCTGCGACGTCGTCCCACTCGTATTTTACGACATGGCCGTTGTCCGTGTACCAGCGCGCGGAGCGATACATGGGCGCGAGCACGCCGCGAATGCCGCTGGCAGCGATCAAATCGACCCAGCCGTCATAGGCGACGGACAAGTCAACCAGCGTCGTCACGCCAGACAACATGGCCTCGCACAGCGCAACCTTCGCCGATGATCCCACACCCGCCGCATCAGGCCGCAGCAGCGGCATGATTTCATACAGCGACGAATTGTAGAGCTTCTTGGAGCCAATCTCGTCCGTCCACCCCTTGTTGAGCGGCTCCGATGCCGGGTGCGAGTGGATATTGACGAGGCCGGGCATGACCATGAAGCCGCGCCCGTCGATCTCGCGGTCGGCCACGCCGGCAAACGCGCCGCCGACGTGAACAAGCTTGTCACCGCTGAAGGCGACATCGCCGCGGCTGTAGCGATGCGCGCCGTTCTCAAAGGCGACGATCCAGTCGATGTTGCGGATGACAGTCGTGGTCATGTTGTGGGCTTTCGATCGGTGGCGGCGTTCGGGTCTGCGCAACTCTTGTCGTCGCTGCATTCCTTAATCAAGACGCATGCATTCCGCCTCCCTCTCCCCCAGAAATGGGGAGAGGGAAGCGGAGCGCGCTTGTGGTCGTCGCAGAATGGCCTCACTTCAAGAACTTCAGATCGAGGCCTTTGTAGAGGCCGCAGCCGTAGATGTTGTGCGCCTTGAACGGGGCGAGCTTGGCCGAGTAACCGATCTTCATCGGCTCATGGTAGAGCGGGATCCACACGGCCGCGCGGTGCACCTGCTCGAGCACTTCGCCATAGGCTGACGCGCGGTCGGCGTCGTTGGTTGCGGCCATGCCCTTGTCTAGCAACGCGTCGGTTTTGGCATCCTTCCAGTTCATCCGGTTGGGCGTCGGCGCGTTGGTCGAACGGAAGTACAAGTTCAGCGCATCGCCGGCCGAGATGTAGGGAAAGCTCATGCCGAACAGGTCGAACTCTTGCGTCGCGAGCTTGCCCCAGGCGACCGTCGCGTCGAACAGCTGAACCTTCACGTCGATGCCGATCTTGCGCAGATCGCCCTGCACGGCTTCGGCGAGCTTCTGCCAGGTCGAACCCGTGAAGCCATAGAGAGTCGGCTCTATCTTCTTGCCGTTGCGCTGGCGGAAACCATCGGCGCCTTTGGTGAAGCCCGCGTCATCGAGCATCTTGTTGGCTGTCGCGACATTTGTCTTGATCAGGTCGCCGTCGATCTTTTTGTTCCAATCCAGCGCCTGCTGGCTGATGTAGCTATATGCGGGCTCCACCTCGCCGAAGTACTGGTTCTTGGCGATCGAGGCCTGGTCGACGGCCATCACCATCGCACGCCGCAGAGCCTCGTCGTTGACCTCGGCCTTGTCGATCTTGAAGCCTATGAAATAGGTCCAGAACGCTTCCTTGGACTCGACGAGCTTGGTCGCAGGGTTGCCGCGAATGACGCGGAAGCCCGAGTACGGAATATATTGCGTCACCTGGCTCTGGCCGGTCATGAGAGCTGCCAGCCGCGTGTTCTCCTCGGGCACGATCTTCCAGATCACCTCTTGCACCTGCGCTGGTCCGCGGTTCTCAGAAATTGGCGGCCCCCAGGTGTAGGCGTCATGGCGCTTCAGCTTCATCTCGTTGCGCGGCGTCCAGTCGACCCAGCAGAACGGGCCGGTGCCGTTGAAGCCTTTGACGCCGAAGTCAGCGCCGAGCTTCGTCACGGTGTCTTTGTCGATGACGACGGCGAAGCTCTGGCTCAGCTGATAAAGCAGTTCCGAGTAGGGCGAGTTGAGCTTGTATTCGACGGTATAGTCGTCCTTGGCCGTGATGTCGGCGACCTTGCCGGCGCGCCAGCGCACGGGTGACTTCGTCTCCGGATCGATCCAGCGCTTCAAGGAGTAGACGACATCGTCGGCCTTCATGGCCTTGCCGTCGCAGAATTTTACGTCCTTGCGCAGGTTGAACACGTAGGTGAGGCCGTCGGGGCTCATGGTCCAGCTGTCGGCGAGGCCGGGCTTCAGCGTCTTCATGTCGAAGTCGAGTGACACCAGCGTGTCAGCCAGCATGAACAGCACTTCGGATGCGGCCCGCGCGGTTGAGCGCGGCGGGTCATAGCGATCGCTGTCGACCTCGCGCACGATGGTCACGGATTGCGCGTGCACCAGCGGCACACTCCACGTGCTCATCAACATCGTTGCACCAAGCAGTGCTTTCAGTCGCATGATCGTCTCCCGTTTTAAGTTCGGTTCGCTCTGTTGCTTTCAGGTTCTGGTCAGTGGTTCTCTCACATGTTGCGCATGCGAGGATCGAGGGCGTCGCGCAGCGCGTCGCCAAGCATGTTGGCGCACAGCACCATGACGAAGATCGCAAGGCTCGGGATGGTCGCGATGTGGGCCGCAAAGAACAAGGCGTCGCGGCCTTGAGCGGCCATCATGCCGAGTTCCGCGAGCGGCGGTCGCGCGCCGAGACCGAGGAAGCTCAACGCCGCGCCAATCAGGATAACCTGGCCAAAGCGCAGCGTCAGGAACACGAACACCGAGCCAATACAATTGAGCCCGAGATAGCGGATGATCAGCGTGCGGTCCGATAGACCGATGGCGCGTCCAGCCTCCATGTACTCCTGGCCCATCACGACCAACGCCGCCGAGCGCGTGATGCGCGCGACGTCAGGGATGGCCGCGAGCGAGAGCGCGATGATCACAGGCGTCGTGCCCGGGCCGATAACCGCTGCCACGGCAAGCCCAAGCAGAATGGCTGGGAATGACAGCATCACGTCGACAGTGCGCATCACGGGTGTGTCGAGCCGCGGAAAGTATGCTGCGGCCATGCCGAGCATGACGCCCGTGCCGCCGCCGAAAATTACAGCCAGAAAACCGGTGAGCAACGTGGTGCGCGTCCCATAGAGCAGTCGCGAAAGAAGATCGCGACCCTGTTGATCCGTGCCGAGCAGAAACGCGCGCGCGCCGCCGTCCATGAACGATGGCGGCAGGAACGGCGCGAATCCCGTTTGGTAGGGATCATACGGCGCGATCAGCGGTGCCAGAATTGCGAGCACGATGATGAGCAGCAATGTGCCACCCGCCAGCACAATCGTCGCATCGCGTCGCGTGCGCGCAAGGCGGCTGGTAGGTGCCGGCAAAGTGTCGTTGGGAGAAGCGGCGGCGATGCTCATGACCGGTTCACCCGCGGATCGAGCAAGCCGTAGAGCACATCGACGATCAGGTTGATGATCACGAAGGACATCGCCAACACCAGAATGGCGCCTTGAGCCAGTGGCATATCGCTCGCAAGGATAGCGCCGACAGCCAGACGGCCGACGCCGGGCCACGAGTAGATGCTCTCTGTCACGACAGCGCCGCCGAGCAGATATCCCGCCTGCAATCCAACCAGCGTGACAATGGGAATGAGCGCATTACGTAGCGCATGTCGGATGATCACCGTCGGTTCGCGCAGCCCCTTGGCGCGCGCCGTGCGCACGAAATCGGCCTTCAGCACATCGAGCACGGAAGCACGCGTCATGCGCGCAACGGGGCCAACAAAGATGAAGCCAAGCGTTAAAGCCGGCAGGATGATGTGGCTGAGGCCCTGCGCGGTCCACAGCGGTCCGCCGCGTCCGAGGAAGGGCAGCAGCTGCCATTTGTAGCCAAGATACTGCAACAACAGCAGTCCGATGAAAAATACCGGCATCGACACACCGGCCACCGACAGCGCCATCACACCGCGGTCGATGATGCCCCTGTGGTTGATGGCGGCGATTGTGCCCATGGCAATGCCGGTCGGCACCGCCCACACAAGGCACGCGAACATCAGCTCAGCCGTGGCTCCGACGGCGGAGGCGAGTTCCGTAGCAACCGACGTGTTGTTGATCATCGACTTGCCGAGGTCGCCGTGCGCGATGCGCACCACATAGCGCCAGAACTGCACGTACGCCGGCTGATCAAGCCCCATTTCAACGCGGATACGATCGACCACATCGGCCGTCGCCGATGGGCCTGCGATCACCTGCGCGGGATCACCGGGGGCAAGCTTGATCAGCAGAAAGCCGAAGATCAGCACCCCGCATAGAACGGGGATCGCGAGCAAAAGGCGATATGCAACTTGCTGCCCCATGCGACGCCTCCCCTACGTGAAACCCACCTCAAGTTAGGCACAGCCCGGCAGAAAGGCGAGCGGCAAATTTCATCGTTCCGTGGTGAAAAACTATACCGATGGACGCTCTGGGGGCACATGGACACTGCTGCTCAAAGGCTTGGCAACGGCGCGCAGCGTCAAGTCTGCCGATGATGGTGATCCGCGATCGCCGCGCCGGTCGTCACCCACGTGGAGGCATCGGCCCGCATGCGACTGAGCAGTGCATCCAGCACTCGCAGCTGGGCCGGCCGCCCCGCGATCCAATCATGCAGGGTCAGAACGAAAAGCCCGCCGCGCTCGGCCGTTGCTTCGTAGTCGAAGATCCACTCGGCCAGAACCTGATCGGGGCCTGTCGGCGGCCAGCGGTCTGCGAGCCCTGTCAGCTTGAAACGGGCCGTGTCCTCGCGGGCCCAGGAAATCGGCAACTCAGTGACGCCGTCGACGCAATAGGGCCAATCCATGCCCGCGAGCGAGCTGTCATAGAGACGAAGGCGTTGAAGCTCCTTGAGCATATGGCGGGTCATTTCCCAGCCGGGCGCGCGAAACCCACGTGGCAGCTGACCGGTCTGGTCTCGGAAGATCTGGATCGACCGTTCCAGAGCCGCGGTGAATTCATCATCCGAAATGTCCCGCACTGCCTCATGTGCATAGCCGTGCAGCGCAACCTCATGCCCTACCGGGAGCAGCGAAGGCAGCAGCGTTGGCGTGCGTTCGGCAACGAGAGCCGGCACGAAGAAGGTCGCCGACGTCTCGTGTCGCGCCAGCACCTCTTGGATCGCCTTCAAGCCGTGACGCAGGCCATGCTGGCGTTGCTCAAGCTCTGCGATGAAATGAAGTTCAGGTTCCGCGCGGGTGCGCCACAGCAGCGGTGTATCCGCATCGACATCGATCGAGATCATGACAGCCGCAGTCTTGCCATCCGGCCAGCTGTACGTCGTCATGACCGGTCACTCCTGCATGCTGAGCGCGAAGTTCGCGACGCCGTCCACGCGCGGCACGGCGGCGACGAGCTTACGCGTATAGGGGTGCTGCGGGCGTAGAATAACATCCTCGACCGGGCCGATTTCGACGATCTCGCCCTCGCGCATGACGGCGATCCGATCGCACAGGTGCGCGACGACCGAGATATCGTGCGAGATGAAGAGGTAGGCGACGCCGAGCCGGTCCCGCAGGTCTGCCAGCAAATTGATGATCGCGGCCTGCACTGAGACATCGAGTGCGGAAACGGGCTCGTCGCATACGATGAAGCGTGGCTCGGTTGCGAGCGCCAGCGCAATGCCGACGCGCTGCTTTTCGCCGCCGCTCATTTGATGCGCATAGCGATCCTTGTAGTGCTCGGGCAAGCGGACGAGATCGAGCAACGCGCTCACTCGGGCGGACACATCCCCGGCGGACGCCAAGCCGAATCGGATCAAGGGGCGACTGAGCAGTTCGCCGACCGTTTTGCGCGGATTGAGCGAGGAATCGGGGTTCTGGAAAACGATCTGCGCCAGCCGACGCATCGCAACCAGCCCACCTTGTGGGAGGCGGGACACATCCTCGCCGGCAATGCGGATCACCCCCGCGTCCGGATTAATCAAGCGAAGGATCGTCCGTCCCAGTGTTGTCTTGCCCGAACCGGATTCGCCGACAAGGCCTAGCGCTTCGCCGGCCGCAATCGACAGCGAGATCCTGTTGACGGGTGCAATGCGGATGGGTTTGCGCTGCGGTCGCCAGGCCTCGAAGGCCCACGGCGTGTGCCCGATGGTGAAGGACTTGGTCAGGCCTTGCACAACGACAACTGGACCGGCTGACGGCTGTTGTGCGTTGCGGATGGTGGCAAGGCCATCGTCGTGGCTCGGCCACGGCGTGGCGGCAAGCGGTTCGGCGCGACCACACCGCACCGCTCGCTCGCCGACCTCCTGCAGCGATTGCGCCGCATCGCAAGCGGTCTGTGCAAACGGGCAACGACTGGAAAACCGGCAGCCCGCAGGGGGCGCGCGCAAATCTGGCAAACGCCCTGGGATCGACGCCAGACGCGACTTGCGTTCGCCGAGGCGCGGGATCGCTGCAAGCAGCCCCTTGGAATAGGGGTGCGCGGGCTTGCTCAACAGCGCTTGCGTCGCGCCGCGTTCAACGATCTGCCCGGCGTAGAGCACGGCAGCCTCATCGGCGATGCGGCTGACAACACCGAGGTTGTGGCTGATGAAGAGCATCGTCAGGTTGCGCTCGGCGCGCAGGCGCTCAAGCAGTTCGAGAATCTGGGCCTCGATGGTGACGTCGAGGGCCGTGGTTGGTTCGTCGAGAATTAACAGTTCCGGTTCCGCGGCGAGTGCGCCGGCGATCAAGGCGCGCTGACGCATACCGCCGGACAGCTGATGCGGATACGCTTGTGCCACGACATCAGGCTGGCGGATGCCGACTTCGTCGAGGAGTTCAATGGCGCGCGCCAGTGCGGCCTTGGGTGTAAGCCCGCGCTTATGGACCAGCCCCTCGCCCACTTGCTCGCCGATGCGCAGCGACGGATTGAGGACAGAAAACGGGTCCTGGAATACAAGGCCCATGCGCGCGCCGCGGATGTCGCGCCGCTGCTCGGTCGACAGAGCCATCAGGTCCTGGCCGGCAAACAGGATGCGACCCGACGCGATGCGTGCCTCGGCTGGCAAAATCCCCATGGCCGCAAGCGCAACCGTGCTTTTGCCTGAGCCTGACTCGCCGACCAGCGCGAGCGTGGAGCCGCGCGCGACGTTGAACGACACCGACGTCAAAGCTTCAATTTCGCCGCCGGGCGTCCGGTATCGGATGGTGAGGTCTTCGACGGTGAGCATGACTATTTGCCCACCCGCGCTTTGAGCCGCGGGTCGAGCCGCTCCCGCGCGCCATCCCCGATGAGATTGATGCCAATCACCAGCAGGCACATGGCAGCCCCCGGCGCCAAAGCCAGCCACGGCGCGCGATCCAGGAAGGATCGTGCTTCCGAGATCATCAATCCCCAATCGGAACTCGGCGGCTGCGCACCAAGGCCGAGAAAGCTCAATGCCGACCCGAGCAGGATGGCGTAGGTCACGCGCAGGCTCGCCTCGACGATCAGCGGTGGCCAGGCATTTGGGAGGATTTCGCGAAACAGGATGTAGGATGAGCTTTCAGCCCGCGCGCGGGCCGCCTGGATGAAATCCTCGCCCGCCAGCGTCAGCGTGACGGAGCGCGTCAAGCGGGCAATCGGTGGAATATAGACGAAGCCGACGGCAACGGCCGTTTTCCAGAGCGCGGGTGGCGTGACGGCCAACACCATCAGGCCGAGCATGATCGGGGGGATCGCCATCATCACATCGGCGAGACGCATCAGCCCTTCATCGAGCCAGCCGCGAAAGTATCCGGCAGCAAGGCCCATCGGCACGCCGATCGCGAGGCTGACGAGCGTCGCGCTGATGCCCATCGCCAACGAGAGCCGCCCGCCCATCAGTAGACGGCTCAACACGTCGCGGCCGTATTCGTCCGTGCCGAGCCAATAGGTCGCGTTCGGCGCGAGGAAGCGCGTCCGCATCGAGATCGTGTCCCAGGGATGCGGTGCGATCCAGGGCGCGAGCAGGCTGAGAACCACGATCGCGCCAGTGATCGCGAGCCCAGCCTTGAGCTGCAGCGGCATGGGGCGTCGCGGTTCTGATTTGCCCACACTAACTGACATGGCCGGAAAACCTGATCTTTGGGTTGAGCCATGCGTACAGGAGGTCAGCGATGAGATTGGCCAGCGCATAGATGGCCGCCACCACGAGTATGGCCGCTTGCAACGTCGGCAGGTCTCGGTTCTGGATTGAGAAGACCACCAAGCGTCCGAGACCTGGATAGGCGAAAACCGTTTCGACAACGACAATCCCGCCCATGAGTCGGCCGAAATCCAACGCGAGCACGGTGATGGTCGGCAACAGCGCATTGCGCAGCGCGTGATGAAACACAACGACCCGCTCCGGCAGCCCTTTTGCGCGCGCCGCATTGACGTAGGGACTCTGCATCACCTCGATCATGCTCGACCGCGTGAGGCGCGAGACATGCGCGAGATGGCCGAAGACCAGCGTGATCGTTGGCCCTATGAGATGCGAGAACCAGACCCACACACCCGCCGACATGGGCTCGTACCCCGACGCCGGAAGCCATCCGAGCCACGCCGCAAACACGATGATGACGATAATGGACCAGAAGAACTCCGGCACCGCGATGCCGAGGTAAGTCGCAATCGAGACACTGTGATCCAGCGCGCGGCCATGGCGCAGCGCTGCGACGATCCCAAGTCCGACCCCGATGAGAGCTATCAGGACGAAGGAAAAGCCGGTCAGCATGAGCGATCGGCTGACCGCCTCCCACAACATGGGTGCGATCGGCCGTTTCAGCAGTGGTGAGTCTCCGAGATCACCGGACAGAAACCCGGCGGCCCATCGCACGTATTGCTGCCAGATCGGATCGTTCAGCCCGAGCTTAAATTCGAGCGCCCTGACCTGATCGGGTGGCGCGAACGAGCCGAGGATGAGATAGGCGACATTGGCCGGCAGGAGCGCCGTGATTGAAAAGACAAGCATCGAGACAGCCACCAGCACGAGCACCACGAAGGCCAATCGTCTGAGGATGAAGGCTGTCATCGATGCTGTTTTCCCAGAGCAATCGGGTGAACCGAAACATCCCACGTGGCGTGATCATGGAGTTTCGTCTGATATCTGTCCCGCGGATTCATCAAGATCCTGCGACCAACAAAATCCAGCAACAAAAAAGCCGGACATCGAGTGATGTCCGGCTTGATGGGTCAGTTGCGATTACGGCTTTTTCTCTTCCGACTTCTTGTCTTCGGGTGCTTCAACCCTCTTCGGCAGGTCGACCGTTTCGCCGCGCGCCAGCTTCAGGGCAATTTGAAGCTG
The DNA here is from genome assembly GCA_031374735.1 of Hyphomicrobiaceae bacterium. Taxonomy (GTDB): domain Bacteria; phylum Pseudomonadota; class Alphaproteobacteria; order Rhizobiales; family Hyphomicrobiaceae; genus JABFRJ01. The sequence continues at coordinate 28,151 of JANMGQ010000060.1, forward strand.
AGTGTCCTTCTCGGGTTCGCGCGGCACATAGGCCGACGAGCCCGACTCTTCCTTCTTGTCTTTGTTGGCGTTCGGATCGTTGCGCAGGTGACCCTTCAGGCTGGCTTCGCCGCGCGGCTTCTCCGAAATCGACTTTGGCTTCAAGTCGTCTGGCAGTTCATTTTCGACCAGCATGTCGGGATCGATGCCCTTGGCCTGGATCGATTTGCCTGACGGCGTGTAGTACCGCGCGGTGGTCAGGCGGATGGCGCCGTTCTGGCCGAGCGGGATGATGGTCTGCACCGAACCCTTACCGAACGAGCGTGTGCCGATGATGGTCGCACGCTTGTGGTCCTGCAGAGCGCCGGCCACGATCTCAGATGCTGACGCCGAGCCGCCGTTGATCAACACGAAAACGGGTTTGCCGTCCGAGATGTCACCGGCACGTGCGTTGGCGCGCTGCATCTCCTCGGCATTGCGGCCCTTGGTGATGACGATGGCCCCCTTCTCGAGGAAATCGTCCGAGACCGCGATGGCCTGGTCCAGCAATCCGCCGGGGTTGTTGCGCAGGTCGATGACAAAGCTCTTTACGGTCTTGCCTTCGGCCTTGAGCTTGTCCTTCAGCGCGCCAACTTCCTTCACGAGGCCCGAGTGGGTTTGTTCGTTGAAGGTGGTGATTTTGGCGTAGATGATGTCGCCTTCCAAACGCGCCTTGACCGGCTTGATCTGGATCTTGTCGCGCACCAGTTTCAGGTCGAAGGGCTCGTCCTTGCCCTTGCGCACAATGGTCAGCACGATCGGCGTGTTGACGAGGCCGCGCATTTTTTCGACAGCCTGATCGAGGGGCAGGCCCAGGATCGACTCGCCGTCGAGGTGCGTGATCAGGTCGTTAGATTGCACGCCAGCGCGTGAGGCGGGCGTATCATCGATCGGCGCGACAACCTTGATGACCTGCTGCTCGCTGGTCACTTCGATGCCGAGGCCGCCGAACTCGCCGCGCGTCTGAACCTGCATATCCTTGAAGGATTTCGGGTTCATGTAGGACGAGTGCGGGTCGAGGGAGGCGAGCATGCCGTTGATGGCGCTCTCGATCAGTTGCGAGTCGGTGGGTTTGTCAACATACTCGTTGCGCACGCGCTCCAGCACGTCACCGAACAAATCCAGCTGGCGGTAGATCTCGTTGTTCGGTGTCGTTGCCGAGAACGTGCGCGAGACATTGAACATACTCGTTGCGGCAGCGACGCCCGCTACGCCAAGGAAACCCCAGAAGGCCAGATCTGATTTGCGGCTCATGTGTTCACTCTCCCGGCTCGGCGTCTTCGGTAAGCTACAGTCAACGCGGACAGATTGTCCACTCAACCGCGGGAAAATTGAGGCGGATATCGCCTCAAATCCTCGGCATCGGCATTTCTTTTGGGCGGATCCATCCACCACGGGTCTGGATCAACCGGCTTTTGGTCCTTGCGGAACTCAACGTAGAGCACAGGTCCACCGCTTTGCAGGCGGCCTGGGACGTTCTTAGGCGCCGGCACCATGGTGCCTACCGGCTCGCCTGCCAGCAGGAACTGGCCAGTTGTAACATCAAGCTGCGACAAATTCGCGAGCAGGATGTGGTGGCCGCCGCCCGCGTTGATGATCAGCACCTGACCATAAGTGCGGAACTCGCCCGCATACACCACCCAGCCGTCAGCCGGGGAGGTCACCTGCGCGCCGTGCCGCGTCTCGATGGAAATGCCAAGCGCCGGCCCACGCGACGTGCGCTCGCCAAAACTGATCACACGCCGGCCAGCTGCGGGCGCCGGCAACTTGCCCCTGGCGAGATGAAACGCCATGCGCGGCTCGATCGGCGCCTGAGCGCGAGGCGTCTGTCCACCGACGTCGAGCGTAACTGGCGGCGGGCGCGCCTCGGCCGGCTTGGGCGGGGTCAGCGCTGCTTGCTTGGTCGAGGGCGCCGGAGCCGGGGCCGACGGCTGACCTGTCGCGAGCTCAGGAACCTTTGGCTCGCTAGACTCGGGTGGCGGAACCGCGGACGGATTGGCTGACGGTGTCGCTCCCGGCTGAGCCAGGGCGCGCTCATATTCGCCGAGGCGGGTTTTGTCGGCCACGCCTTTGTCGAGCTTGTCGGTTGCGGCAGCCAGATCGTCAATTTTTTCAGCAGTCTTGGCGATCTCCGCCGCAGCCCGTTGCAGGCGCGAGAATTCGCCCTGTTTGTCGGCTTCTGCTCGACGGCGCTGATCGATCAGGGCAGCGATCTGGACCCGTCTTTCAGCCAAACGCTGGCCGTCGGCGCGCTCTTTCTCGCTTTCAGCATCGGTCTTGGCACGCACTTCGGCCAAGGCTTTGAGTTGCCCCGAGAGCTCCGCCGCCTTCTGCTGCACCTCCGGATAGGCTTGCCCGAGCAGCTTCGAACTGCGGATCATCTCTAAGATGTCTTCGCGCCGTGTGATCATGACGGGCGGCGGGTTGCGGCCCATGCGCTGCATACTGGCGAGCAGCTTGGCAAGTTCGGCATAGCGCACTTCCAGTGACCCGCGGATCAGCGTTTCCTGGGCTTCGAGCTCGCCCTTGCGCTGGTCGATGGCCGACAGGCGGGTCTCGGTGGCCTGGATGTCACGTGCGGTCGCTTGCAACTCCCGGTTCAACTCGTCGCGGCTCTGGCGCAATCGGACAAGTTCGGCCTGCACTTCGCCGGCTTTGCGGTCTTGCTCAGTGAGTGGCCGGTTGGGTGTCTGAGCCAGCGCCGGGGTGCTCAGCAACAAAGCGGTGACGGCCAAGGCGTACGCGGAGTGCTGCCTCGAACGGGTGCGCAAGCAGGTCTGTTTGTGTGCGGCGTCCAATCCAATTGGCCCCAGCTTCCGAATCAACTGTGTGGCTAGTGTAGTCACAACGGCCGAGACCGGGCATTAGAATTGTGGCACGACCACGGTTCAAGGCTTGAGCCTTTAGGTCATGGATCAAGATGGGCCAGGAATAAAACGGGCCAGAGGCACTGCGCATGGCAACGACGTTCTTTCATCTGACGACATTGGCCGTCATCGCCGTGCTCGCTGTTCTCGGCATTGGTCTGTGGAATATGAGCCGTGAGGGCACGGCCAGCATGAGCCAGAAGCTTATGCGTTGGCGCGTCGGGCTACAGTTTCTCGCCATCATTGTGATCATGCTGGCTGTCTGGTTCAAACGTTCGGCCACAGGCTGAAGTCCGCTCAGAACAGATGCGTCACGGGTGCGCGGGCAAACACCGCCAGCTGGAGCCCCAGGTGGAACCAGCGCACCAGGGTCATGACATCGTAAACGGGCACGCCTGCCTCTGCGCGAATCGCCGCGGCGTGAGGCACAAGGTTCGTGCATTCAAGCACGATGGCACCGGTCGCTGGATAGCGTGACATCAGCTGTCGCGTCGCGATCAGCGCATCGGCCTCGCGGGCGGCAAAACTATCGATGCCGCGGTCTCCCAATAGCGCACGGCGGAACGGACCGTGCTCCGGCAGGCCGACGACGGGAGTGTCCAGCCGTGCACCGGCTCCATCAAGATGCGGCGCGCCCAGGCTTTTACCATTGAACGTCAGCACACCCACCCGCTTGCCCGCCGGCAAAAGCCGCTCCACCCAAGCCACCTGCAGGAGCGCGCTGGTCGCGACCGGAACGGGCAAACAGCCCGCCAGTTCGCGCTGATAGATCGCCAGAAAACCGCAACTGGTGACAATGCCATGCGCGCCCTGCTCGACAAGGCGCAGTGCGCCGGCGGTGAACGGCGCCAGGAAGGCGTCGTCGGAAATCGTGGTGATGGCCTCCGTCGTTGCGCCGGGCGTGCGGGCATACAGCACCGGAAAATCAAACGACGCGGGATTGCCGAGATCGCCGGGAAAGCGGTCGAAGGCATTGTCGAGCATCAAGATGCCAAGTGTCGCTGTCGCCATGGCGCTATCCTCCGCTCATCACAAGCACGTGGCCTGCTCCCGCACTTGTGGACAAGTTCACAAGATCGCGCCACCAGTGGCCTGGCAAGTTGCGCCGAGCACGATTGTGAGCTGAACAGATGAGAAGTGCGCCCAAGGCCGCCGCATCCACTGGTCCATCGCGCCGAGCGGTCGCTGTTGGTTTGGGCGCGGCAGCCCTTGCCCTTCCCCAACACGCCCACGCCGCTGAAGACTATACCATCTTCCTAAAGGGCATCACCAAGGGCGCATCCGTTCAGAAGGGCCGTGTAAAGCTGACGCTGCCGGAGTTGGCTGAGAACGGCAACGTGGTTTCGACCCAGATCGAGGTCGACAGTCCGATGACAGCTGCCGACCACGTGAAGACCATCCACGTTCTGGCTGAAAAGAACCCGCAGGTGCTGCTGGTGCGGTTCCACCTTGGCCCACGCTCTGGGCGGGTGAAGCTGGCAACCAACGTGCGCTTGGCTGATACGCAGCGGGTTACCTGTCTCGCCGAAATGAGCGACGGCAGCTTCTGGTCGGGCGAGGCCAATGTCATTGTCACTCTCGCCGCCTGTATCGATAGCGGTTGACACCGCACACCGGCCGGCTCCCGGTTACGGGAGTCGGTGTGCGACCACAAACAGCCCGCCCCTCCGAGCCTGCAGGCCACATGACCACAGCGCCTCATCCGCCTCGCATGGCAGCTCGCGACTATGGCTTGATCACGCTGCAATCCATGCTGTGGGGTTCGGCCTTTTTCTTTGTGACCGTTGCCGGACAGCATGTGCCGCCGATCACCATGACGGCGATGCGCTTGGTCCCAGCCTGTCTTGTTCTGCTTGCGGTGATCAGCGCTCTAGGCCTGCGCTTGCCGGCAACGCGGGACGCCTGGGGGCGCATGCTGGTCATGGCGGCATTCAACAATGTGATCCCGTTCGTGCTCATCATCCACGCCCAGCGTGAAGTGACGGGCGGCGTTGCCGCAATCTTCAATGCCACGGCGCCGCTGTTTGCAGTCTTCATTGCGGCGATTTTTGTGCAAGAGGAGCACCTGTCGTGGCGCCGCGTCGCCGGCATTGCCGCTGGTATCTGCGGTGTCGTGATCCTGATCGGCGGCGAAGGGGCCAGCGCCACGCCCTGGGCGGCGGCGCTGCTGCTGTCCGCCGCGTGCTGCTATGCTTCTGCTAACGTCATGACACGATTGTTCTTTCCTGGCTATGCGCCGTTTGTGATCGCGTGCGCCCAGATGTTGGCATCGCTCGCCATTGCTATCGTCGCCGCCCTTGCCATGGAGCAGCCGTGGCGCCTTGCGATGCCACCGACAACAGTCGTTTTGGCCATCGCTGGCATGGGCGTTTTCGGTTCGGCCCTCGCCTCGCTCTGCCACTTCACGGTGTTGCGTCGTGCCGGCCCGACGAATGCCATGCTGGTTACCATCATCCTGCCGTTGACGCCGATCCTGCTTGGGTACCTGGCTCTGGGCGAGCACATCTCGGTCCGCCAGATGCTCGGCGGCCTTGTCATCGCGCTGGCGCTGGTCATCATCGATGGTCGGGCCTGGGGCTGGATGACCACGCGGGCCGCCCTGAACTAGCTTTCCTGCGCGCGTGGCGGCCGGCCCCGCGCAGCGGAGTCGCCTCGCGCAACCAAAACAGCCTCGCGCAACCAAACTGTCCACAGCCTGCGGCAATCGAACCTCCCAACGCGTCAAAACGTCCAGTCCGATGCGGGACGCGGCCGGACTATGGTCTGAGCCGAACACGCGCACATGCGCCGGTCGGTCTGGCACGCTGTCAGGTCACCGTCGCCTATCGTGCGTTGCGCAACGGGAGGCCGCCTTGGCGTCTGATCACGATCCCAACCGTCGGGATTTTCTCACCATCGCTGGCTTGTCAGCAGCCGGCGTCGGCGGCGCAGTCTCGATCTGGCCGTTCATCCAGCAGATGAACCCCGACGCCTCGACCCAGGCACTTGCGTCCACCGAGATCGACCTGACGCCGGTGCAAAAGGGCCAGGCTATAACCGCCATCTGGCGCGGTAAGCCTGTGTTCATTCGCAACCGCACAGATGCCGAGGTGAAGGCTGCCAAGGAGACACCCGCGTCTGACCTGCCGGACCGTGTCAACGCGGCCGACAGCGCCCGCACCAAAAAGGGTAAAGAAAACTGGCTGGTGCTGGTTGGCGTGTGCACACATCTGGGCTGTATCCCAAAGGGCCAGTCGCTGGCCGACGCCAAGGGGGATTACGGCGGATGGTTCTGCCCCTGCCACGGCTCGCACTACGACACCGCTGGCCGCATCCGTAAGGGCCCGGCGCCCAAGAACCTTGAAGTGCCGCCCTACGAATTTGTATCTGACACCAAAATCAAGATCGGCTGAGGCAACACCCCATGTCGAACCACGAATCCTCCTATCAACCGCAGTCGCGCGCCGCCAAGTGGATGGACGAGCGCCTGCCGGTCGCGCGCATGATGCATGCGCAGTTCGTTGACTTCCAAACGCCACGAAACCTTAACTATATGTGGACGTTCGGCGGCATCTTGATGTTCATGCTCGTGATCATGATCGTCTCAGGCCTCGTGCTGTCGATGCACTATCAGGCGAGCGATCAGCTGGCATTCCAGGCCATCGAAGGCATCCGCCGCGACGTCAACTATGGCTGGCTGCTGCGCAACATTCACATGGTCGGCGCATCCATGTTCTTCCTCGCCGTGTACATCCACATGGCGCGTGGCCTGTATTACGGCTCCTACAAGGCGCCCCGCGAAGTTCTGTGGATCCTCGGCGTCATCATATACCTCTTGATGATGGCGACGGCGTTCCTCGGCTACACGCTACCGTGGGGCCAGATGAGCTTCTGGGGCGCAACCGTCATCACCAATTTCTTCACGGCCATCCCGTTCGTCGGCGAAGGCATCACCAAGTGGCTGCTCGGCGGCTATGGCGTGACGACGGTGACGCTCAACCGCTTCTTCTCGCTGCACTATCTGCTGCCGTTCGTGATTGCGGGCGTTGTCGTCCTGCACATCTGGGCGTTGCACCACGTTGGTCAGAACAACCCGGCCGGCATCGAGATCAAGTCGAAGTCTGACAGTGTGCCAATGGCGCCGTTCGCCGTCATGAAAGACCTGTTCGGCCTCGCCGTGTTCGTGATGATCTATGCGTGGTTCGTGTTCTATGCGCCGGACTATCTCGGCCATGCCGACAACTACGTCGAAGCCAACCCGTTGGTGACGCCGCCGCACATTGTGCCTGAGTGGTACTTCCTGCCGTTCTACGCCATCCTGCGCGCCATCCCCTCCAAGCTCGGCGGCGTTGTGGCCATGTTCGGCGCCATCGTCGTTCTCTGCTTCGTGCCCTGGCTCGACACCAGCCGTGTGCGCTCGGCCAAGTATCGTCCGCTGTTCAAGCCGTTCCTGCTGATGTTCTTCTTTACCGTGGTGGCGCTGGGCTATCTCGGTGGCAAGCCGGCTGAGGGCGCGTACGTTGTCTGGTCACGCGTGTTCACCTTCTACTACTTCGCCTTCTTCTTAGTGCTGATGCCGATCCTTGGCATCATCGAGACGCCGAAGCTTCTGCCCAAGAGCATCACGGATGCGGTGCTCGGCAAGGGTGGGGCAGCGCTGCCGACCGGTGCGGCCGCCGCGCCAGAGAAACGCTGAGATACGCTGAAACGTGGGGACTTCTATGAAACGCATCAGCGTGATTACCGCCGCTCTGCTGGCTTTTTCAGCCGGCACAGCGAGCGTGCAGGCAGCCGGTGGCGGCGACGCACCGCAATATGCCCGCGTGCCTTGGACGTTCGCAGGTTTCCGCGGCCACTTCGACCAGGCGCAGCTGCAACGCGGCTTTCAGGTGTACAAGGAAGTCTGCTCGAGCTGCCATAGCCTGAAGCGCGTGAACTTCCGTAACCTCGCAGAAACTGGTGGCCCCGGTTACTCCGAGGACCAGGCCAAGGCGGCTGCCGCTGAGTGGCTGCATCAGATTCCGGAACCGAATGCGGAGGGCCAGATCGCCGACCGCAAGGGCAACATCATCACACGGCCGGCGCGGGCATCGGACCCGATCCTCGGGCCCTACATGAACGAAGCGCAGGCGCGTGCGGCAAACAATGGCGCACTGCCACCTGACCTGTCGGTCATAACAAAGGCGCGCGGCATCGAAGTCGAAAAGCCGTTCTATCGCGTGCCAGACATGATGCTACGCGATATCTTCACGGGCTACCAGGAAGCAGGCGCCGATTATCTGCACGCGCTTCTGACGGGCTATAAGCCTGTCCCGCTCTACACCGAGCAGGGTGGCAAGCTGATCCGCGTCGCCGATGGCCAGAAGCCGCCTGGCGCCAAGGCGTGCGCCTCGGTCGAACGGCAGGACGGCAAAAACGACATCTGCAACCCGCTTCAATCGGGCATGAACTACAACAGCCATTATTCCGGCCACCAGATCGGCATGGCAGCCCCGTTGTCTGACGGTGTCGTGAAGTATGCCAAGCCGAAACAGGGTGATGGCCTGACGGCGGTACCTGAAACCGCCGATCAACACGCCCGCGATGTCACTGCATTCCTGGCTTGGGCCGCAGACCCGAAGTTGGAAGAGCGCAAGCGCATGGGCATGCTGGTCATGTTCTATCTCGCGGGTCTCGCGCTGCTGCTGTACTTTGCCAAAAAGCGGGTCTGGTCAAAAATTCCCCACTGATCCGCTTACCTTCGCGGTTCAAATTCAAAAGGCTCCGTGCGCTAGCACGGAGCCTTTTGAATTGCAGCTTTGCTTCGGGTCTTACACCAGCCCCTTGGCCGAGAGCTTCGCCTTCAGTCCTGCAAACGCCGCAGCCAGTCTCTCCGGGCTGGTCGAGCGCAGAACCAGATTCGTACCCCAGCTCTTGGCGTCGCGTCCGAACGGATAGCTGCCCATGATGACGTCGGGGAACTCCTTCTGGTGCGCGCCGAACATGTCGGCAATTGTGCCTTCGGGATGACTGAGCTCGATGGTCTCCGACAGCATCTTGGCGCCGGTCTTGAGCCGCGGCGTTACCGCATCCAGCATCACCTGCATGATGTGCGGGACGCCGGCCATCACAATCACGTTGCCGATCATGAAGCCCGGCGCAACCGACACGGAGTTCTCCACCAGCTCCGAGCCTTCAGGCAGGCGCGCCATGCGCAACCGCGCCGGTGTCAGTTCCAGGCCACGCTTTTCATAATGCGGTTTCATGAGCGCAAGCGCGCGCGGGTCGACGTCAATCTTGGCACCAAAAGCCTTCGCGACACAGTCTGCCGTGATGTCGTCGTGCGTCGGGCCAATGCCGCCCGTCGTGAACACGTAAGTGAACTTGGCCCGCAGATGATTGAGCGCCGTGACGATCTCGTCCTCGATGTCGGGCACCACCCGCACTTCACGCAACTGTATGCCGATGGCGGTCAGGTGGTCGGCGATCCAGCCGATGTTCTTGTCTTTCGTGCGCCCCGAAAGAATTTCGTCGCCGATGACGAGGACGGCAGCAGTAACGACGTCAGACATGGACTGATCTCGGCAAAAGTGGTGGTTCGAAGCTCTTGCGCGTCGCAAGGGGCCACCGTCAAGGCGAACATCGGCAAGCGAAAAACGGCGATCGGCGCGATCACGACGACCAGTTGGTTTTGAACTCGCCGTGCAACGTCAGGCCGCCACAGGCGTAGATCGTCTGCCCCGTGATGTAGCGCGCATCATCCGAGGCCAGAAACGCGTAGACGCCAGCGATATCGCCGGGACTCGCGGCATAGCCCATCGGAATGTGCTTATCGACACTGGCGCGTTTCGCCGGGTCTTTGGTCCAGGCCTCGTTCATGTCGGTCTCAATAGCGCCTGGACCGACTGAGTTCACGCGAATACCGCGATCAGCATACTCGAGCGCAAGCGTGCGGGTGAGCATGCCGACACCGCTTTTCGAAATGGCGTAGGCGAGATAGCCGGGCTTCGGAACCATCTCGTGTACGCTCGATGTGTTGATGATCACGCCGCCGCCCTGTCGCGTGAGAAAGTGCTCGATGACGCGCGCGCTCAGGTTTGCAATGGCGCGCAGATTGACCGACAGGACTTTGTCGAACTCGCCCGCGTCGAACTTGGCGCCGACGCGCTCCGGCGGCAGAATGCCGGCATTGTTGATCAGCACATCCAGCCGGCCGAAGTCGGCGAGTGCCTTGTTGACCATGGCACGCGCCGCGCCCGTGTCAGCGACATCGGCTTCGATGACGGCATGATGTGCGCTGGCAAAGCCACTTGATGCCGAGACGCCCTGCAGAAAGGCGACGGCCTCCTGCGCTTCCTCGGCATCGCGCAGATGATTGACGATGACGTTTGCGCCCTCGGAAGCGCAACGCTTGGCGACAGCCCGGCCGATGCCCCGCGAGGCGCCTGTGATCAGGATCGATTTGCCAACCAGACGCATCATGGATGAGCCACCTCAAAGAGTAAGCATGCCGCCCGCTCTTTGGCCCAGGCATCAGGCGATGTCACGAACCCAGTCGATTCGTTCGCTATACCGGAGTTACGGTGTGCATTTGCCGGTGTAGCCATTCGAGGTGCCGCCCTCCATGTCGGCGGGCGAGCGCCCCTGCCCGTCAAACAGCACAGAGATCTGGTAGGGAATGCCGAGCTTCGGGTCGGCGCGGCGCTTCTCGTTCAGTGCTTTGATGATGTTCCACTCGTCATGAGCGCCCCGGCTGATGGTCGCTGAGGCGCGCAGGGCATAATAGTTGCGGAACTGCTGCTTGGTGAGGCCCTTGTCGACGGCCTTCTTGAGTTCGGCGTCGGTCGCAAGGCGCTTGTCGAAGTAGGCCTCGATTGCTGCCATATCGCCCGTTCCGGTCAGCCCCAGAAAGCGGCCGAAATCGCTCGGGCCAACGAAGTAAGCGAAGTCGAACGCGCCGAGGCCATCCTCGCCCTCCATGATTTGCGTCCACATCAGCATGTAGTCGGCACCGCCGCCGTTCGGGATGTCGCTTTCGGGGACAGCGGGATTGGTCACCCACACCTGGTCAGCCCCGAAGCGCTTTTCGACGGCGGCCTTGGCCGCAGCCGAGACTTCCGCGTTGATGTGATAGACGCCACCTCCGGCGCTGGACAACGGCAGGCTCAGATAACCGACCGCCTTACCGGCGGTCTTGTGCTTCGCGATCTCGGCACGGAAATAGGCGACGTTCTTGTCGATCGCGGCTTTGACGGCGCTGTTGTAACAGTAGCAGATGCCGATCTTGGTGCAGGCGGACTCTTTCTGCTGGGCGGATGCTGGTGTGGTCGCCAGCAGTGCTCCGGCAAGCGTGAAGATCGCGTGTGCGGTGGTCAGGCGCATCTGGTTCTTCCTCAGTGTCGAGCCGCTAGCTTCACTGCGCGACGAGGCAGGTCAAGTGGCTCACGGTTGGGGTCGCTCGGATGCGGTCGCGAAGCCCTTCCAATGGGAAGCCATGTTCTCGCCGATGAATGCAGTGTTAAATCACTGACACTCAAATGGAAATCGCCCGTGCTGGCGCCCGCGGGCACAAGAGGACATCATCGGGATGCAGCGGTTCGCGCCCGTGATGCACCCACTATGTGTCAAATCCTACGAACACCGTCGCCTCTTCGACGGACTTCCGCTCGGACACGACCGCATTGGCCGGGAAGGTTTCGTCTGGCCAGCCGAGTGCGATACTCTTCATGATGATCTGATCGTCTGCGATTCCGGCATGCTCGCGCACCACGGGTGATTGCATGATGCCCTGGCTATTGATCACGGCGCCGAGCCCCCGAGACCAGGCGGCATTGACCAAGGCGGTCGCGACAGCACCGCAATCGAAGGGCGTGTCGTCGCTGCCCTGGAGCACGCGGTCATAGGTCACGATCACGCAGACAGGCGCGTCGAATTGGCGAAAACCCCGCAGGACCCAGTCCTGGCGCATGGACGTGTCGTCGCGTGCGATTCCCATCGCAGAAAACAATTGTTTGGCGACCCCAACCTGCCGATCGCGGTGCTTGCCCGCGAAAGCCTCTCCCGTGCGAAACTCGCGCGATTGCGGCACACCCGCCACCATCCGCTCCGTGTTGCCTGCGCGGATCCGATTGAGCGGCTCGCCTGTGATGACGTAGAAATTCCAAGGCTGAGTGTTCATCGACGATGGCGCACGCATTGCCAATCGGATGACCTCTTCAATCAATACTTTCGGCACGGGATCGGGCTTGTAACCGCGGATGCTTCGCCGACCAAGGATAACGTCATCGAACTGCATGTGCCTGAGCTTCCGCGGCTGGCGTCTCAAAGGATAGTGACAATTGCGGTTTTCTGGCCTTGGAGCAAGGTCGGTTTTGTCCATAGCGATGTTACCGTTTGCCGACGAACAGATGGTGTTTCCTATCGGGATGACCGGCGGATGTTTGCAGCGCTCCCTTGCGACGTCCACGCGTCGAGCGACATTGTCGCGAGGTCGAAATAGTCACGCGTTGTCGCATAGCCGTTGCCGCCCATGCGCCCCGTCGCATCGAGTGCAGCGGGGGCGACGTACATCATGGAGGAATCAACCGTATCCGCGCGGAAGTGCGCATAGACGACCTCGCCGAGGATGATCTCGCGAGAACGTCCTATGCTGAGCGTCGTGTGGTGTCGGCATTCGAACGCGACCGGGGCTTCGCCAATCCAGGGGCATGGCACTTTTACGCCGGGTCTCGCTGTCAGTCCTGCGGCCTTCAACTCGTCCGTGCCGGGCGGAAAAGCCACGGCCGTGACGTTCATGGCTTCGACCAACGCATCGCTGACGATGTTGACCGTAAAGGCCCGCGTCTCGCGGATGTTGCGGCCGGTATCTTTCTGTGCGCCGCTTGGCCGATATTCGACGCCAAGGGCCAGAATAGCGGGATCAGCGGACAGGCAATTGAAAAAGCTGAACGGTGCGGCGTTCGCGACGCCATTGCTATCACACGTCGTGACCCAAGCGATCGGTCGCGGCACCACGGCGCCGATCAGCAGCTTGTAGCGCTCACGCGGCGACAAGGCCGCAAAATCGAACGTCATTCGTCGATATCCCCGTGATGGCGGCCTACCTGATGGTGGTGTCCTTCATTTTCGTTTCGCTCAACACTCTGGTCGATCTGCTCTATGCAGTCGTCGACCCGCGCTTGCGTGATGATGCGCTGACGGGTGGCTCCAATGCGCGATAACGCTATTTCGCGCCCTATCCGCGCCTGGCTCGATACCGATATCGGCTGGAGCTTTCGCAAAACGCCGTCGGCGTGGATCTCGGCACTCGTGCTGATTGTTCTCGTCGCGACGGCGTTCCTTGCGCCGCTCATCGCACCGCAGAACCCGCACGATTTAAAGCAGGTGTTCATCGACAAAGCAGAACTGCCGCCGATCTGGAGCAAGGATGGCGAACTGCCGTTTCTGCTCGGCACCGACCCGCAGGGACGCGACGTGCTGTCGGCAATACTCTACGGCACGCGTGTGTCGCTGATGATCGGGCTCGCGAGTGTGCTGGTGTCCATGACCATCGGCGTCGCTATGGGCCTGACAGCGGGATACTTCGGCGGCCGTCTCGACAACCTGCTCATGCGCATCGGCGATACGGTGCTGAGCATTCCGACGTTGCTGATGGCCATCCTGGTCAGCGCCGTGTTCCGCGGGATGCTGCCCGTGTCGATGCGCGATACGTTTGCGGCCTTCGTGCTGGTGCTCGCCATCTCGCTCACCGCTTGGGTGCAGTACGCGCGCACCGTGCGCGCCTCGACGATGGTCGAGCGACGCAAGGAATACGTGATGGCGGCGCGCATCCTGAAGGTGTCGTCCGCGCGCATCATGCGCCGGCACATCCTGCCGAACACGCTGACGCCTGTTATGGTGGCGGCGACTTTGAACCTCGGCCTCGCGATCCTATCGGAAGCGACGTTGTCGTTTCTCGGCGTCGGCATGCCGGTGACGCAGCCGTCTCTTGGCACGCTGATCCGCATCGGCAATCAGTATCTGTTCTCGGGCTCCTGGTGGCTGGTGGTGTTTCCGTCCTTGCAACTCGGCCTGATCGTGTTGTCGGTGAATCTGCTCGGGGATTGGCTGCGGGATGCGCTCAATCCGAGACTGCGGTGAATGGAGTGCGAAAGATGGACTTGCTGCTCAAGAATGTGCGTCCCATGGGCGGGACTCCCACAGATGTGCTCGTCAGCAAGGGCAAGATCAGCAAGATCGCGCCCGGCCAATCGGCGCCCACCGGCGTTGCCATCGAAGACGGCCGAGGCGAACTCCTGCTGCCAGGCCTCGTCGAAGCGCACACGCACCTCGACAAGAGCCTGTGGAGCTTGCCCTGGTACACGAACGAGGTCGGCCCGCGCCTGCTGGACAAGATCGACAATGAGCGGCTGAACAAGCGCCGCCTCAAGATGGACCCATACACGCAGTCCGCACGGCAAACTGTGCAATCGTCGCGCATGGGCTCGACGCACATCCGCAGCCACGTCGATGTCGATACCGACCACGGCATGTGGGGCATCGAGGGCATCATGAAGATGCGTGCGGAATATCGAGAGATCATGGACGTCGAGATTGTCGCGTTCCCGCAGTCGGGTTTGTTGCGCCGACCCGGCACTCTGGAGCTGATGCACGAAGCCATGAAGCTCGGCTCAGAGGTTGTCGGCGGTCTCGATCCCTGCACGATCGATCGCGATCCGAAGGGACATCTCGATGCCGTGTTCGGCCTTTGCCAAAAGTACGGCAAGCCGCTCGACATTCATCTGCACGAGCCGGGCGAAGTGGGTGCGTTCTCCATGGACCTCATCTGCGAGCGCACGCGCGCGCTTGGCATGAAGGGCAAGGTTACCATCAGCCACGCCTTCTGCCTCGGCTCTCCCGATCGCGATCTGATCGATCCGCTCGTCGCGCAGCTTGTAGAACTCGACATCGCCATCATGACCACGGGACCAGCCAGTAGACCCGCACCACCGGTGAATAAACTGGTCGATGCCGGCATCCGCGTCTGCTCTGGCTCCGACGGCATTCGCGATACGTGGGGGCCGTACGGCAACGCGGACATGCTGGAGCGCGCGATGATGGTCGGCCTGCGCAACAACTTCCGTCGCGACGACGAGATGCGCATCGCGCTGGATGTCTGCACGACGGGCGGCGCCCACGTGATGGAACTGAAGGACTATGGCCTGGCGGTGGGCTGCAAGGCGGACCTGCTCATCGTGCCGGGCGAGGCGATCGCGGATGCGATCGTCACGCGCTCTCCAAAGCGCCGCGTGATCAAGGCCGGCAATATCGTCGCCCGCGACGGCGTCTCGATTGCGAAGGTGCCGTGATGCCGACTGCCCGCAAACGCCCCGATGGCCGTATCCTAATGAGCGCCCGCTGGATTGTTGGGCACGCGGGCGGCCGTCACCGGCTGATCGAGAACGGCGAACTCGTCTTTGAGGACGGCCGCATCGTGTTTGTTGGCCGCAACTTCCAGGGCGACGTCGCGCGGCGTGTCGACTTTGGCAACGCGTTGATCGGGCCGGGGTTCGTGGATCTCGATGCGCTGTCGGATCTCGACACGACCATCCTCGCCTACGACAATCAACCCGCCTGGAAGAAGGGCCGCGTGTGGCCGCGCAGCTATATCGAGGCAGGCCCCGATGAGATGTACACGCGAGCAGAACTGGCATTCCAGAAGCACTATGCGTTTGCATCGCTGATCCGCAACGGCATCACCACGGCGCTGCCGATCGCGTCGCTGTTCTATCGCGCCTGGGGCGAGACGGTGGAAGAGTTCTCGGACGCGGCGGATGCGGCGGCAGAGCTTGGCGTTCGCGCGTATCTCGGGCCGGCCTATCGCACCGGCAATCAGCTGGTCGAAGCGGATGGTAGGATCTCGACGCACTACGACGAGCCGCGCGGCCTAGCGGAACTCGATGCGGCCATCGGCTTCTGCAAAACCTTCGAGGGCGCTGCCGGCGATTTGATCCGCACCATGCTGTCGCCGGATCGTATCGAGACCTGCACGCCTGAACTCGTCCGGCGCACAGCCGCAGCCGCGCGCGATCTGCGCGTGCCTGTACGTCAGCATTCGTGCCAATCGAAGATCGAGTATGATCTCATTGTGCAGCAGCATGGCATGAGCCCGCCCGAGTGGATGGCGAGCCTCGGCCTGCTGACGGAGCGCACGCTGCTGCCGCACGGCACGTTCGTCTCGGGCAGCCGCCACATCACGCGGCCGGGCCGCGATCTCGACATCATCAGAGATGCCGGCAGCACGATCGTGCATTGCCCGCTCGTGTCAGGCCGGCATGGCAACGTCATCGACCACTTCGGCCGCTATCGCGAGATGGGCATTCGCATCGGCCTCGGCACGGATACGGCGCCGCCCGACATGATCATGAACATGCAGGTGGGCATGGTCCTCATGCGCGTTACGGCAGGCGCGGTCACGGCCGTGCGCTCGGAGGATTACTACGACGCGGCCACCATCGGCGGGGCTGATGCGCTTGGGCGGAATGATCTCGGCCGGCTTGCCGAAGGCGCACGCGCCGACCTCACCGTGTTCGATCTCGATCGGCCGCATCTCGGCCAGGTCATCGATCCCATCCAGACGATGATGTTGTCGGGGCACGGGCGGGATTTCTCCACCGTCGTCATTGATGGCCGTTTCGTCATGGAGGATCGCATTATTCCCGGCGTGGACGAGGCTGCCGACACGATCCGCGCCCAAGCCCAATTCGAGAAGCTCATGGCGCTGTATTCCAAGCGCACGCATGGCCATCCGCCCGCGGGCGAAATCTTTTCCTCGAGCTATGCCGTGGACTGGTCGGATGCCGGGCCACGACTGTGGGGCAAGCCCGCATGAGTCGTGCCCCGCTTCTCGCCGTGCGTGATCTGCGCGTTGTGTTCGACGGCCGGCGCGGGCCGTTGACCGCGCTCGACGGCGTCTCGCTCGATATTGCGGCGGGTGAGATCCTCGGTGTTGTCGGCGAATCCGGCGCGGGCAAATCGCTCACGGGGACGTCGATCATCGGCTTGTTAGATCCGCCGGGTCGCATCGCTGGTGGCACGATCACGTTCGACGGCCAGCGCATCGATAACTTGCCACCCCATGAGATGCGCAAGCTCCGTGGTCGCCATATCGGAGCGATCTTTCAGGACCCGCTGACATCGCTGCATCCGCTGTTGCGCGTGGGCGATCAAATCATCGAGACGATCCTGACCCATCTGGAGATGAGCAAAACTGAGGCGCGCCAGAGGGCGCTCAAACTGCTCGAAGATGTCGGCATTCCCGCGCCCGATGTGCGCATCGATCACTATCCGCATCAGTTCTCCGGCGGCATGCGCCAGCGTGTCGTCATCGCGTTGGCGCTTTGCGCGGAGCCAATGCTGATCATCGCCGACGAGCCGACCACGGCACTCGATGTCTCCATTTAGGCCCAGATCACCACGCTGCTGAAGCGGCTCTGCCGCGAACATGGCACGACGGTGATGCTGGTCACGCACGATCTGGGCGTGATCGCGGAGACGGCTGATCGTGTCGCGGTCATGTATGCGGGGCGCATTGTCGAAGTCGGTCCCGTGGCTGATGTCATCGGGCAACCGCGGCATCCCTACACGGCCGGGCTGATGGCCTCGATCCCAAGCGTGCACCGGCGCAACGTTGAACTGAAGCAGATCGACGGCGTCATGCCGCGACTGGATGCAATACCTGTCGGCTGTGCGTTTCATCCGCGCTGCATATTTGCCAACGCGGCTTGTCGGGAACGTGCGCCGGTGATCGGTCAGGAGATTCAGGCGGTGGCCTGTCACGCGCCGCTTGCGGGGGCCGCCCATGTCTGACGCGCTGCTCACCGTCGAGACTGCTTCGTGCCACTTTGATGTTTCTGCGTCCTGGCTGTCGCGTGTCGCGTCGGGAGCGGCGAAGCAAACCCTGCGTGCCGTTGATAACGTGAGCTTCACAGTCCGTCGCGGCACGACATTCAGCATTGTCGGCGAATCCGGATGCGGCAAGTCGACGGTCGCGAAGATGATTGCAGGCCTGCAACCACCGACGTTCGGGACACTCAAATTCGGCGATATCACGCGAGCGAATGGCACGATCGGACCACCTCGCGTGCAGATGATCTTCCAAGACCCCTACGCCAGTCTCAATCCGCGCTGGCGTGTGGGTGACATCGTTGCCGAGCCCATACGCGAGTTGCGGCTGATGACGGACGATCGGGCCATCACAGACCGCGTTGGCGAACTGCTTGAAGTGGTGGGCTTGGCGCGGCGCGATGTGACCCGCTATCCGCACGAGTTCTCCGGAGGACAGCGGCAGCGCATTTCGATCGCCCGCGCACTCGCGACGGAGGCGGATTTTCTCGTCTGCGACGAGCCGACATCGGCGCTCGATGTCTCCGTGCAGGCGCAAATCTTGAACCTGATGATGCGGCTACAGAAACAATTTGGGCTGACGTATCTGTTCATCAGCCACAATCTGTCAGTCGTGCGCCACGTGTCCGATCATCTCGCGATCATGTATCTCGGCCGCATTGTTGAGAGCGGACCGGCAGAGGAGGTTTTCGCCCACCCTCGCCATCCGTATACGCAGTTGCTGCTCAAGACCATTCCCGATGTCGCCAAACCGAACCGCGAACGTCGCCCCATGTCGGGCGAAGTTCCAAGCCCGATCGCGCCACCGCCCGGCTGCCATTTCCATCCGCGCTGTGCTCAGGCGATGGACGTCTGCCGGACAACAAGCCCCATTTGGACGAAAGCGGCTTCACATGGCGTCGCGTGCCATGCGCTTCATGAATGAGTGCAATCGGTTCTCAAGCGCCGAAAGTTCGCGCACGCAGGTCGTGGAGGCAGTCAGCGTGTCTTGTCCATGGGATACTTGGGCTGGCTTTAAGCCTCGTCCTCGACACTGTTGCGCAAGAGGCCGATGCCCGCGCATTCGACTTCGACGCGGTCACCAGCCTTAAGCCAACGCGGCGGATCGAAGCGCGCACCGGCGCCGGGCGGTGTTCCCGTTGCGATCATGTCGCCCGGTTCCAGCGTCGCAAACGTGGAGACGTAGGAGATAATGCGCTGAAACGGGAACATCAGCGTGCCGGTGTTGCCGCGCTGGCGCTCTTCGCCGTTGACGCGCGTGACCAGCGACAGGTTTGCCGGTTCCGCAATATCCCGGCGCGGTACGATCCAGGGACCGATCGACCCGGAGCGATCGAAGTTCTTGCCTTGCGTGACGTTGAACTTGCCGTGGCGCAACCAATCGCGCACGGAACCCTCGTTCATCAGCGTAAAGCCGAACACGTGGTCCATGGCTGACGCCTCAGGAATGCGGCGGCCGGATTTGCCGATGACCAGAACAATCTCGCCCTCGTAGTCGAATTGCACGGATTCGTTGGGGCGGATGATCGGCGCCTCGTGTCCGACGAACGACTGCAAAAATCGCACGAACAGACTTGGATACTTTGGCAGGTCGCTGCCATCTTTGTATTCGGCGTTACGCTCGGGATAGTTGACGCCGACACACAAAATCTTGCCGGGGCGTCCGACGGGGGGCAGCAATTGCACGTCCGCGAGCCGGCCGTCGCTAACACCCGCTTCCTCGACCGCGCGCGTCACAGCGGCGAGCGCCTCCGGCGTTAGAATGTCGGTCACGCCTGACAGCCGCCCCTCAAACCGCTTGCCGAGATCGACCAGGGACCGATCATCGCGGACGACACCGAAAGTTGCTTGCGGGCCGCGGTCCTTGTAGCTCCAGCGTGCGAGTTTCATCGGGGGCTCCTGGCTGCACTCCAGTCGGGGCATACCGGCACGAGAGATCCCGTCGCGTCAATCGTCATTCGCATCGATTGTCGCGGCATCGCCCGGCTGCGCGGTCCAACGTGAAATGTCCGTGCTTTGACCAATCAGGGCGAGGCCGTAGGCGATCGACAGCAGCTGTTCGCCCGTCTCGATCTTGGCCGCACCAAAGCGCTTCTCAAAGCGGTGCCGCACCGCCGGCACGAACGATGAACCGCCGGTCAGGAACACCTTGTCGACCTTGGCTTCTGTCACGCTTGCCTTCTCAAGAGCAGCCGTCACGGCCTGGTCGATGCGCTCAAGATCCCGCTCGATCCAGCGTTCGAAGTCGCGGCGCTTTACGGTCGACGAAATCGTCACGCCACGAGCGGAAAAGTTCAGCTCGGCTTGCGGCGCATCGGAGAGGCGCATCTTCATCTCGGACACGGCCTTGTAGAGGGGATAGCCGACGTCGGCGTCGACGAAGGCGATCAGCGCTTCGAGCTTTTCGGGCTCGAGACTGTCGCGCGCAAGCTGGCCGAGATCGCTCAGCGTCTTGCGGGTCTTCATGATCGACAGCTGGTTCCAGCGTGCGAAATTCGCGTAGTAGTGGCCAGGCACGTCGAGGATCTTGCCCCAACTCTTGTATTGCGTGCCCTTGCCAAGCCGCGGCGAGACGATCGCATCGATGATGCGGTAGTCGAAGGTATCACCAGCAACTCCGACGCCCGATTGCGCTAGAGGCGTCGCGACAATGCCCTTGGCATCGCGCGAGAAGTGGATGAGCGAGAAATCGCTCGTACCACCGCCGAAGTCGGCAACCAGAACCGTGGCGTCCCTGGTCAGCCGCTGGGCGTAGAAATAGGCGGCAGCCACAGGTTCGTAGACATGGTGGATCTCGGAGAAGCCGAACTGGCTGAATGCCGCCTCATAGCGTTGTGCCGCCAAGGCCGCATCGGGATTGAAGCCCGCAAACGCCACGGGACGCCCGAGGACCAAGCGCTTTGGCAACGTGTCCAGCGCGCTGCCGGCATGCTCGCGGAACTTGCGGAAGAAGGCCGCCAGCAGGTCTTCAAACGTGTAGTTGCGACCTGCAATCGTGGTGTAGCGAAAGGCCTCGCTGGCGGCGAAAGTTTTGAACGATTGCAGGATGCGGCAGTCTTCGGGATCAGCAATGAACTGCTCGATGGCCCAGGGCCCCGCCTCTGTTCGGCTCGACAAGCCCGCTTCATCCTGCTCCTGCCAGAGCGCGAGAACGGAGCGGAAGGCCGAGAACGCGTCGTTGCCATGACGGAACATCTGCGCTTCGACCCCACCACCCGGCTTTGGCCGCGCGAGCACGGTGTTCGTGGTGCCGAAATCGAGGCCGAGAACTTGGCTCGTGGCCTGAGGGGGAGCTGGCATGGCGCAAAATCTCGGCTGATGGCGCGAACCTGCGCGGGGCGCGCGTGATACTGTGTATCTCGATCCATGTCACGCCGACGCCCCTAATGCGCACGGACGACAAACCAACGCGACAGTAATACCAGTGGAGAAAATTTCTGACTGAAGACTTATCCCACCCACTGTCATGGCCGGGCTTGTCCCGGCCACCCATCGCACAACGAGCGCGGTAGCGCCCATGGTGTTGACGCGCCTCAACACGCAGGCACGGCTGCGTGCGCTGCGCGATGGGTGGCCGGCACGAATGGCCGGCCATGACAGTGTGGAGAGGCGCATCCGTCAGTTATTCTGGCCACTGGTATAAGAGGTGAAAATTGAATTGCCCTGCCCTGCAACGATGCTAGAGCGCGCCCATGACCGATATCCTCGCCAAGATCACCGCCACGAAAGAGCGCGAAGTGGCAGCCGCAAAAGCGGCAACACCGCTCAACGTGCTTGAGGCAGCCGCGCGCAAAGCGTCTGCCGTGCGGCCGTTCGCTGATGCGCTGTCCGCACGCCATGCGGCAGGCAAGCCGGCGCTGATCGCTGAGATCAAAAAGGCGTCGCCGTCCAAGGGGCTTATCCGGCCCGACTTTAACCCGCCGGCGCTGGCCAGAGCCTACGCAGACGGCGGGGCCGCCTGCCTGTCGGTGCTGACGGACCGTGAATACTTTCAAGGCGCGCCTGAGTATCTGCAGGCCGCCCGAGCCGCTTGCACTCTGCCCGCCCTGCGCAAGGACTTCATGATCGATCCCTACCAGGTGGTCGAGGCCCGTGCCTGGGCCGCAGATTGCATCCTGATCATCCTTGCCGAGGTCGATGACGCAACTGCCCTGGCGCTGGCCGAAACCGCACGCGCGTGGGGCATGGATGCCATTGCCGAAGTCCACGATGCGCCGGAGTTGGAGCGCGCGCTGCGCCTGCCGTGCCGTCTGATCGGCATCAACAACCGCAATCTGAAGACGTTCGAAGTCACGCTTGCGACAACGGAGCGGCTTGCCCCGTTTGTGCCCAAGGATCGCATCGTGATCGGCGAGAGCGGGATTTTCACGCCGGCCGACCTTGCGCGCCTGTCTAAGGTCGGCGTCAACACGTTCCTGGTTGGCGAAAGCCTGATGCGACAGGCGGATGTGACGGCCGCGACCAAGGTGTTGCTTGGGTCGTGAGAACGAGGTTGGTATTTTGTAAGTTATGAGATACAGTCGTGATCGAGGTTAGACAGACGGATCGCTTCAAATCTTGGCTCAAGGCGCTGCGTGACAGCCGTGCGAAAGCCAAATCGCGTCGCGCATCCGGCGGCTTGCAGATGGGAACGCAGGCGACGTGAAACCGGTCGGCGAAGGGATCAGCGAATTTCGGATCCATCACGGCCCCGGCTACCGGGTCTACTTCGTCAGGTTTGGCGAAGCTGTGGTCGTACTCCTGTGTGGTGGCGACAAGAGCACACAAGACGCTGACATCGTGGACGCGAAAGCATTGGCCGCATCACTTGAGGAGCACTGACGATGGCCGTTAAAACCACCGTGTTCGACCCTGCTGATTTTCTCGACGATGACGAGGCGGTTGCGGCCTACATTGAAGACGCCTTGGAGACTGAGGATCCCGCGTTCATTGCACGCGCCATCGGTGACGTGGCCCGCGCGCGCGGCATGTCGAGAGTCGCGAGCGCGACAGGCTTGGCTCGCGAAAATCTTTACAAGGCACTGAGCAGTGACGGGAACCCAGAGTTTGCGACAATTCTCAAGGTCTTGAAGGCGCTCGGTGTGAGGCTTGCGATCGCCACCCCATGACCGCTGAAACCCTTCGCGCGCTCGATGCGCTGGCGCGCGCCGGGCATATTGGCAGCGCGACCGATGTCGACCTGCAGCGCGTCGCCGATCGCTATGCGATCGCGATCACGCCCGAGATGGCGGCGCTGATCCGAGGCACGCCGAGCGATGACCCCATCGCCCGCCAGTTCGTGCCAACCGCGGATGAACTGGTCTCACGCCCGAACGAAAGCGCCGATCCCATTGGTGACAAGCGGCACGAAGTGGTGCCCGGCCTGATTCACCGCTATCGCGACCGCGTGTTGCTAAAGGTGACGCACGCCTGCCCGGTCTATTGCCGGTTCTGCTTTCGCCGCGAGATGGTCGGGCCCGGGGGCGAGCAGGCGCTGGCGGGTGCGAAGCTTGAAGCAGCCCTCGCATACATTGCCAAGAAGCCCGAGATTTTTGAGGTGATACTCACCGGCGGCGATCCGCTGACGTTGTCGCCGCGGCGCATTGCGCTGCTGCGTGATCGCCTCGCCGAGATCGAGCATGTGAGGGTGCAGCGCTGGCACACACGCGTGCCCGTGGTCGACCCAGGCAAGATCGATGCCGCGATGATCAAGGCGCTGCGCCATCATGACAAGGCCGTGTACGTTGCCATCCACTGCAATCACCCGCGCGAACTGACGCCTGCCGCACGCGACGCCATCCGTCGACTCGTCGATGCAGGCATCGTTTTGTTGAGCCAAACCGTGCTGCTCAAAGGCGTCAACAACGATGCAGCCGTACTCGCAGACTTGATGCGTGCGTTCGTTTCGTTGCGTGTCAAACCCTACTATCTGCATCACGCTGACCTTGCCCCTGGCACAGCGCATTTCCGCACGACCATTGCCGAGGGACGCGCGATTATGACGGCGTTGCGGGGCAAACTGTCAGGCCTCGCGCAGCCGACCTACGTGCTCGATATTCCCGGCGGCGTGGCGAAGGTGCCGATCGGGCCGGACTACGTCGGCGATGGCATCGTCATCGATCCCGACGGCAACACGCATTCTTACCCGCGCGAGGATCTGCCGTGACCAAAAAGGTCGTTCTTGTCGTGGCAGCCGCCCTCATCGATGTCGACGGCCGCGTGCTGATCGCACAACGGCCGCAGGGCCGTTCCATGGCCGGGCTGTGGGAGTTTCCCGGTGGCAAAGTGGAGCCCGGCGAGTTGCCGGAGGCCGCGCTGATCCGCGAGCTACACGAAGAACTGTCGATCGAGGTGCGCCCGAAGTGTTTGGCGCCGTTTACGTTTGCCTCGCACAGTTATGACGACTTCCATCTGCTGATGCCGCTGTATGTGTGCCGCAACTGGCTCGGCGAGGTGACGCCGCGTGAAGGCCAGCGCATCGCCTGGGTGCGCGCGAACCGTCTCGGTGATTACGACATGCCGCCAGCAGACGAGCCGCTGCGCACGATGCTGCGGGATTTGCTATGATGTCACGATGATCAGCCTTCCCCGCATCGACGCTGATTGGCTGACGCGGCCCGCCACGCAGGCCGTGTTCGCAGCCCTCGCGCGGTCGGGCCACGAGGGGCGTGTGGTCGGCGGCGCGGTTCGCAATGCGCTGATCGGCAAGCCCGTCGCGGATATCGACATCGCCACGCCCGCAACGCCGGAGCAGGTGATCGACGCTGCCACTGCCGCAGGACTGAACGTCGTGCCAACCGGGCTCAAGCACGGCACCGTCACCGTGATGTCGGAGCATACCCCGCATGAGGTCACGACGCTGCGGCGCGACGTTGAGACAGATGGGCGGCATGCTGTTGTGGCGTTCACGGCCGATTGGGCCGCTGACGCGGGCCGGCGGGATTTCACGATCAACGCGCTGTATTGCGATGCGGCCGGCGTCGTACATGATCCACTCGGCGGCTATGCCGACCTTGCGGCCCGCCGGGTGCGCTTCATTGGCGATGCGCAGGCGCGCATTCGTGAGGACTATCTGCGCATCCTGCGCTTTTTCCGCTTCACGGCGGAGTATGCCGAGGGCGAGATCGACCCGCACGGGCTGCAGGCATCGTGTGAGTTGCGCGAGGGACTGCAGCGTTTGTCAGCCGAGCGGATCCGCGTTGAGGTGCTGAAGATCCTCACGGCACGGCGGGCGCCCGAGATGATCGATGTCATGTATGACCACGCGTTCTGGGTGCCGCTGCTGGGCTTGGCGCCGGTGCCGCAGCACGCAAAGCGATTGATTGCGCTCACCCCGCAGAGTGACGCGCTTTTGCGTCTCTTTGCCCTGTCGATTGCGACGCTGGAAGACGCAGGGCAGATTGCCCAACGCCTTCGCCTTTCGACGGCCGAGAGGGAGCGCCTTGCGGTCTGTGCTTGGATGGTGGAACGCGTAGGCAATGCCATGCCTGACAACACGGTACATCGCTGGATCTACACGCATGGTGCTGAGCGATTGCGCGAGGCGCTCGACATCACCGAGACGCGCCGCGGCGCCGATCCCACATGGCCGCGCCTGCGCAACATATCCGTCACGTGGCCGCGGCCAACGTTTCCCATCCGCGGCAGAGACCTCATCGAACGCGGCCTCATGCCTGGCCCCGCCATGGGCGAGACATTGCGCGCGCTGGAAGCGTGGTGGATGGATCAGGACTTCGCGCCGGACCGTAAGCCCCTTCTCGCACGCCTCGCGCAAATGCCACATTCCCGACCCACATGACCGCCTTTGCCGGAGCCTGGACATGCCCACCATTCACGTCTGCCCCCTGCATCTGGTGCCGGATGAGGCGCGCCGCTTGCGGCCCTCGCGCCTCGTCACGCTGCTGTCTCCGTATGGGGCCATGCCAGAGCGGCCGGAGCATCTCGCGCCCGACCAACACTTGACCCGCCTCTTCCATGACATCGATGCCGAGATCGATGACCTCATTGCGCCCTCACGGCTTGATGTGCAGGCGGTGATCGACTTTGCCCGCGGCTGGCAGCGCGAGGCGCCGATGCTGATTCACTGCTACGCGGGCATCAGCCGATCGACGGCGGCAGCCCTGATCTCTGCCATCACCATCAACCCGGATCTCGACGACGACGTGCTGGCAAAGCGGCTGCGTGAGGTGTCACCCTCGGCAAAGCCGAATATCCGCATGATCAGCATGGCCGATCTGATGCTGGGGCGGGCCGGGCGGCTGCTCGACGCCGTCTCGGACATGAGCGTTGGCGAATTGGCGCCGCACGGTCAGCCATTTGAGCTTGTGACGAAGCCCTGACAATCCGCCGTCACCGCTTACAACCCGTTGCATTTCAATCGGTTTACACCAGTTGAAATGCAATTTGTCTTGCGCCGGGGAGTGAATTGCGCCTAAACGAGCGTAACTGTTTTTCCGTAACAATAGTGATCCGATTCGTGTGGGCGTGCAGCCGCCTGGGTCGAGGAGCGCCATGACAGTACAAATGCCTCGCTTGTCCGAGCCGGCGAATGCGGCTCGACATCAGCCAATGCGCAGTATGACGTCTGAGACGTCTTTAGCAGCGCAGCTTATTGTAGCGATTATTGCGGTCATTGATGACCAGCCGATGATCCGCCTGATCGACGGCCGATCCGGGCGCCATTTGCCAACGGCCGTGTTTCGCCCCGACGTGTCGGGCACTGAGCGGCAGTCCAGCATAGACGAGTGCTTGCGCATGGCTGTGCACCAGGACACGACCCTGGAACTTGGCCATGTCGAGCAGTTGCTGGCAACGGTGACGGACGGCTCCGCCGGCGCGCCGATGTTCTGCATCGGCTACCTCGCGCTTGCCCGTGGATCTGACCTCAGCAATGGCGAACGCGCTTCATGGCACTCCTGGTATGATCATTTCCCGTGGGAGGATTGGCGGCGCGGCCAGCCGAGCACGTTGCGGGATGGAATTTTGCCGGCGCTCGACAGCTGGGCACAAGAGGAGGTCTTTGCCGACCTCGAGCCCTCGCAGGTTCCACGCCGCCATCGCATTCATCTGTGCTTTGGTGACAACGAGCAGATGTGGGACGAAGAAAAGGTCGTCGAGCGTTTCGATTTGTTGTCAGAAGCGGGTTTGATTGGTCGAGGCAGCTCAAATGAGGCAATTGCGGCTGATCATTTGCGCTGTCTCGCTGTCGCCATGAGTCGCCTGCGCGGCCGGATCAAATCACGTCCGCTGGTTTTTGACCTGATGCCGGCGCAGTTCACACTTTATGAGCTGCAACGGACTGTTGAAGCCATTCTCGGGCCACACCTGCACAAGCAGAATTTCCGCCGGTTGGTCGAGCACATGGGGTTGGTTGAGCCCACCAATGAGATAAAGTCGCACACCGGTGGGCGTCCCGCCAAATTGTTCCGCTTCCGTCAGGCGTGCCTGCTGGAGAAGCTGCAACCGGGCCTGCGCGTTCGCGGCGCACGCGGCGGATAGCGGAGGAATCGATCAGGTCCCCTTGGGCTTGATGTGCTCAACGTCGCCACCGGCCTCCCGCCACGCTTTGAAGCCGCCAATGATATGCGCCACGGGCTTCAGGCCCATGTCTTGCGCCGTCTTGGCCGCGAGCACGGACCGCATCCCGCCCGCGCAAAAGAAAATGAACTTTTTGTCTTCGCCGAATTTCGGCTTGTAATAGGGGCTCTTCGGGTCGATCCAGAATTCGAGCATGCCGCGCGTGCAATGGAAGGCGCCCGGCACGACGCCCTCACGCTCGCCTTCGCGCGGATCGCGAATGTCGACCAACACCACGTTTGGATCCTTGGCCAGTTCGATGGCATAGGAAGCGCTGACTTCCTCGATTTGACCGCGGGCCTCTTCAACCAGATCGGCGGCGCTCTTGGTGATGTGCTGGGGCATCGGCTCTGTCCTTGCTGCTGCGGGGGCGTTTGCATTGACTATGTGCCTATCGTCGGGCGAAGACAATTCGCGCCAACTGCAACGCAGGCCTGTCGGCAAGTTCGCTGGCAAATGGGTTGACTCAAGCACCGCGCATCGGCCTTTAGCGGCCATGCTCAAGACCCGCATCATCCCCTGTCTCGACGTCAAGGACGGCCGTGTCGTCAAAGGCGTGAATTTCGTCGATCTCATCGATGCCGGCGACCCCGTCGAAGCCGCTGCCGCCTATGATGCGGCCGGTGCCGACGAATTGACGTTTCTCGACATCACGGCGTCGTCTGACAATCGCGAGACCATTTTCGATATCGTCGAACGTACCGCCGCGCGCTGTTTCATGCCGCTGACAGTTGGCGGCGGCGTGCGCACCGTCGAGGACATTCGTCGCCTGCTGAAGGCTGGCGCCGACAAAGTCTCGATCAACACCGCCGCGGTGACCAACCGGCAGTTCGTGCGCGAGGCGTCCGAGAAGTTTGGGGCGCAATGCATTGTCGTTGCAATCGATGCCAAGCGCCGCCTGGTCCGCGCGTCGGCAGGCGACAACAAGAGCGAATGGGAGATCTTTACCCACGGTGGGCGCAAGGGCACTGGCATCGACGCCGTCGAGTTCGCCATGGAGGTCGTCTCGCTCGGCGCCGGGGAGATCCTGCTCACCTCCATGGACCAGGATGGCGCCAAATCCGGCTATGACATCGCGTTAACCCGTGCCGTCAGCGACGCCGTGGCGGTGCCGGTGATCGCCTCCGGTGGCGTCGGCACGCTCGATCATCTTGTTGCGGGCGTGAAAGACGGGCACGCGAGTGCCGTGCTGGCGGCCTCGATCTTCCACTTCGGCACCTATACGATCCAACAGGCCAAGGCGCATATGGCCGCCGCCGGCATCCCCGTGCGTTTGCCTGCTACGGCTGCTTGAGGAGCGGCCCATGCGCATCGGCGATCGCGACAATCTGAGCTCGGACGAAAGCCGGTTGCGGCTGCAAACGTCGTTGCGGCTGCGCTGGTTTGCCGTCGGCGGCCAGCTGTTTGCGATCGCCTTCGTGTCGCTCGGGCTGCAGTGCCCGATGCCGATCGGGCCAACACTTGCCCTGGTGGCAGCGTCCGCGTGGCTCAACATCTATCTGCGCTTGAAATATGCGGTGCGCCATCGCCTGTCGATCCGCCTTGGCACCGCGCTGCTCGCCTATGACGTGATGCAGCTCGGCGGACTGCTGTATCTGACCGGCGGGATCGAAAACCCGTTCATGCCCTTGATCATCGCGCCGGTGACGGTCGCGGCTGCGACTTTGCCACCACGCAACACTTTACTGCTTGGCGTTTTGACGTCGCTGCTGGCCATAGTGCTCGTCTCGTTCAGCCTGCCGTTGCCTTGGCCCTCGGGCGAAACGTTCGCACTGCCGCAGCTCTACAAGCTGGGGGTGTTGGCGGCGATTTTCGCAGGCATGGCTTTCCAGGCACTCTATGCGTGGCGCCTGACCAAGGAATCGCGCCTCATGTCGGCGGCACTCGCCGCAACGGAACAGATCCTCGCCCGTGAGCAAAAGCTGCATGCACTCGATGGGCTGGCTGCGGCGGCGGCGCATGAACTTGGCACCCCGCTCGCCACCATCACCTTGGTTGCCAAGGAACTTGCCAAGGACCTCGGGCACGGCCTGCCGGCCAATCCGGCGATGGCGGAAGACCTGGCGCTTCTGCAATCGCAGGCGATCCGCTGTCGTGAGATCTTGCAAAAGTTGACCCGCTCGCCCGGCGAAGGCGATCCGCTGCACTCGATGTTGACCGTCACGCAGCTGATCGAGGAAGCCGCCGGCCCATACAACGCCTACAAGTCAAAGGTGGTGCTGGATATCGGCCCCGCCGAGGGCGCGAACGGCAACGGCCGCATCGAACCGGTTGGCGAGCGCAGGCCGGGTGTCATCTACGGCGTTGGCAATCTGCTGGAAAACGCCGTTGATTTTGCCAAAGGCGAAGTGCGGGTCACGGCGCGCTGGTCGGCCGATACAGTCACGGTCAGCATTGTCGATGACGGTCCGGGTTTTCCGCCCGATCTGATCGACTCGATCGGCGACCCCTATGTCACCACGCGCCCCTCTCGCTCACGTGCCTCGAAGGCCGACGGCGAAGCCTCCGGTCTCGGTCTCGGCTTCTTCATCGCTAAGACGTTGCTTGAGCGATCCGGCGCGACGCTGACGCTGGAAAATCGCCCAAAGCCGCAAACGGGCGCCATCGTCGCGATCTCATGGCCGCGCGCCGCCTATGAGCCGCAGGGCCTCGTGCGCAGCGGCACATGGTTGCCGGCAAAATCCGTCGACGAGGACCGCGCTGCCGTCAGTTCTGTTTGAGCTTCTTGGCTTTCTCAGCGTCGATCCACCACGTGTCGAGGATACCGCGATCGTACGCCGGCTTGGTCGCGGGGCGACCGAACTTGTCCCACACGGCAAGCGTATGGCTCGCCTTATACCACTGCGGCACCCAATAGTTGCCGGCGCGCAGGACCCGATCGAGCGCGCGGGCTGCGGTGTTCAGTTCCTCACGCGACTTGGCTTCCCCGATCTTGGTCAGCAGGTCATCGATCGCGGGATCAGATATGGCTGACAGGTTGGGCGTGCCGTCGATCTTGGCTGACTGAGACGAGAAGTAGGACTTGAGCTCCGCTCCGGGCGTCAGGCTCATGGTGAAGCGCCCCGAGACGATATCGTAGTCGAAAGACTTGCGGCGCCGCTCATATTGCGCCGGATCGAGCTTGCGGATGGATGTGACAATGCCGATCGCCTGCAGGTTTTTCACGTAAGGCGTCAGCAAGCGTTCCGATGTGACATCGGTGATGGGAAACTCAATCTCGAGCACCTCACCTTTGGCATTGGTCCGGCGGCCGTCTTTCAAGGCCCAACCGGCCTCATCGAGCAGCTTGACCGCCTGTCGCATCAGCTTTTTGTCCGTGCCAGTTCCGTCAGACACGGGCGGTATGTAGGGCTCACCAAACACAGATTTCGGCAGCTTGTCGCGCAGCGGCTCCAGCAGTTTCAATTCGTCTGCCCCAGGGGGGCCGACTGCCTTCATCGGCGAGTTTTCAAAGAAGCTCGTCGTGCGCTGATAGAGATCGTAGAACAGGTTCTTGTTGGTCCACTCGTAGTCGAAGGCGAGATCAATGGCCTGGCGCACACGGATGTCGGCGAACTTCGATTTGCGCGTGTTGATCCAGAAGCCCTGCGTGCCCGATGGGTTCTTGTCGGGCAGCGTTTCGAGCAGGAGCCGTTTCTCTGTGACGGCTGGGCTATCGTAACCCGTCGCCCAGTCCTTGGAGGTGAATTCCTCACGCACATCCAACACGCCCGCCTTGACGGCCTGGATGCCAAGGGTGCGTTCGCGGAAGTATTCGTATTTGATCTCATCGAAGTTGAAGCGGCCGCGATTGACCGGCAGATCCCGGCCCCAATAGTCCGCGCGCCGACCATACATGACGAACGCGCCCTGTTTGTATTCCG
This sequence comes from Hyphomicrobiaceae bacterium, assembly GCA_031374735.1. Lineage (GTDB taxonomy): Bacteria > Pseudomonadota > Alphaproteobacteria > Rhizobiales > Hyphomicrobiaceae > JABFRJ01. Next base: position 59,295 of record JANMGQ010000060.1, read on the forward strand.
CGATCCTGTATGGCCCGGAGCCGGTCCACGATTCCAGACTTGAATCCTCGAACACGCGGCTTTCGATCTCGGACTTCTGCAGGATCGGCAGACCGCCTGCGATGGCCGGCAGGCTGCGCACTTCGGTCCCTGAGAAGCTGTAGCGCACCGTGCGCTCATCAAGCGCCTCAACGCCAGAAATGTCGCGCAGCAGCGACTGGCTGTAGAACGGGTGGCCCTTTGTCTTGAGGATGTTGAACGTCGCCACACAATCGGCTGCCATGATCGGCTTGCCGTTGGAGAATTTGGCTTCAGGGCGGATTTTGAACGTGACCGACTTCAGGTCGGCTGCCAGTTCAACGCTGCCTGCGACGAGGCCATAGGCACTGTCAGGTTCGTCTGTGGCCCGCACCATCAGGCTGTCGAAGGTCAGCTCGACGCCCTGGGCCGCGTCTCCCTTCAGGATGAAGGGATTGAAGCTGTCATAGGTTGTCAAAGCGCCAGTGCCGACGGTGGTCAGCCGCCCGCCCTTGGGCGCGTTGGGATTGACGTAGTCGAAATGTTTGAAGTCGGGTGGATACTTCAAGTCGCCAAAGGCCGACAGGCCGTGGCGCACTTGGCCTGCGCCGGAGTTTGCGTGGGCGGGTGTTGATAGATCGAGCGAGAGGACCAACAGAAAGAGCCCTGTCATGGCCGGCCATGACAATACTTGGATACCCATCAGTTCCCCCTGGCGGCCTTGAGTTTCGCTGCGGCTGCCTCGTCCCACCACCATGTCTGCAGGAAGGCATTCTGCCGTTCCGGCGGCGTCTTCGGGCCGGCATATTGATCCCACATGGCGATCCAGTCTTCGTTGCGCGACCAGTTCGGCACCACGAAATGGTTCCACAGCAGCACACGATCGAGGGCGCGCGTCGCAGCGACAAGATCGGCGCGATCGGTCGCAAACACGACCTTTTCGACAAGCGCGTCGATGGCGGGATCGGCGACACCCAGGATGTTCGGGCTGCCTGGCTTCTTGGCCATGGCCGAGCCCCAATAGCTGCGCTGCTCGTTGCCGGGGCTCTCGGATTGGGCGATCACGTGGACCGTCATGTCGAAATCGAAGTCGCGCTCGCGCCGCTCATACTGGGCACTGTCGACCACACGGATGTTGATTTTCACACCGATCTTTTCCAGCGTGCTCTTGTAGGGTTGCAGCACGCGTTCGAAGGCCGGCGAATTGAGCAGCACTTCGATTTCGAGCGGCTTGCCGGCGGCATTCGTCAACACCCCGTTTTTAGGCGTGTAACCAGCAGCAGCCAGCAGCTTGGCCGCTTCAGACAAGTTCTTGCGCGCGTCATCCGGTGAGTTGTTCACGGGGTTCTTCCACTCTGTGGTGAACACCTCGACCGGCACCTTGCCCTTTACTTCGGTTAGGATTTCGAGTTCGCGGCCCTGCGGCAGGCCGGTCGCGGCCAACTCTGAGTTGGCAAAGTAGCTGCCGGTGCGCGTGTAAAGACCGTAGAACAGGTTCTTGTTCGCCCACTCAAAGTCAAAGGCGAGGTTCATGGCGCGGCGCACGCGCACATCTTGAAACAGCGGCCGGCGCAGGTTCATGTAGAAGCCCTGCATGGGCGTGACGCGTTTGCGGGCAGGCGTGATTTTCTTCACCAGCCCGTTGTCGACTGCGGGGAAGGCGAAGTCGACCGCCCAAGCCTTGGCGGAACTCTCAACCCAATAGTCGAGGGCTCCAGACTTGAAGCTTTCGAACGCCGCGATCCGCTCACGGAAATAGATGATCTGGTATTCGTCGAAATTGTACTGCCCCTTCAGCAGCGGCAGGTCCTTGGCCCAATGGTCCTTCACGCGCTCCAACGTGATCTCACGACCTGGAACCAACGCTTTGACCTTGTACGGTCCTGATCCGAGCGGCACTTCCATGGAAGACTTCGAGATGTCGCGTGCCTGGCCGTTCGCGTCTTTGCCCTCCCACCAGTGCTTCGGCAGAATCGGCAACTGCGTCACGATGTGTGGCAGTTCACGATTGTTTTTGACCTTGAAACGGAAGGTGACTTCGCGTTCGCCGGTCTTCTCGGCCTTGTCCACGTCAGCGAAATAGGAGGCATGCTGCGGCGACACCTTTTTGAGCGCGTCGAGGGAAAACAGCACGTCGTCGACGGTGATGGGCTTGCCATCGTGCCAGCGCGCTTCCGGACGCAGCGAGACGGCGCAGGACGAATAATCAGACGGGTAGGATGCCCACTCGGCGATGTAGGCGTACTCCGCTGAGGCTTCGTCGGGGCTGGATTTGAACAGCGATTCCGTCAGCAGACCTATGCCGCCGGCCGCAACACCCTGCACGGGCCACGGGTTCAAGCTGTCAAATGACCCCTCAGCATACTGGCGTACGCGCCCGCCTTTGGGTGCGTCTGGATTGACCCAGTCGAAATGTTTGAAATCCGGCCCCTTCCTGGGCTCGCCGATCAGCGAGAGGGCGTGGTGCCGCTTGTCCTGCGCAACCGTCCCTTGGGCGAACGCGAGCGACGCAATGAGGGCACCACAGAGGGCACCAACAGGGAGAGGCGTCCATCCAAACCGGCGCATGCTCATTGGGATAGCTCCTGCAGGCCTGCCGCGCCACACGCGACGCCAACCCAACATATGGCCCGGACGTGTGGCGTTTCCAAGTTACATGTGTGTCAGGAAGGGCACCTCGGCACCACGCGCGTCTAGACCAGCCGATAGTTAAAGCTGATCGAGATGCGTTTTTCTCGGCCGCGGGTCTCCGGCGCCTCGTGGCGCAGATAGCTTTCCCACAGCAGCACCGTGCCTGGCTCCGGTGTCACCTCAATGAAGGTCCGGTTGGCGTCGCTGGCATCCGCCTTGCGGCGCGGTGCCGCCATCATCCGAACCAGGCGCGGATCCTCAAACTTGAGCCCGGCGGCGTCCTTGGGCAGGCCCACATAGAGTAGGTGCCCGAAATCACGCTGTTGGGGTGGATGTGTGCGGTGTGCCGTCCGCCCGGCTGAAGGATGTTGACCCACAGGCTGTCGAGCTCCAGCGCGCGCCCATCGAGGTCGTAGTCAAGCGCATCGGCAAAGCGGGCGACATGCCCGTCGAGGCGCTTGACCTGATCAGCCATGACGGGATCGCGCCAGGGCAAGTCTTGCAGCGAGGCATAGGACGTATAGCCCTTGTAGCCGTGCTTGCGGCACCAAGCTTGCCCGGCGGGATCCTCGGCGGCAATTGCGCGGGCGCTCGTGGCCAGGTCGTCGCGCAACGTCTCGCCGATTGCCCCGGGCATGAGGGCGGCGCGGTAAACGGTGGTGACAAACAAGCGTTCGAGTTTTGCTATGACGAGATACGGGCAAGTGTCCGGGTGAAATTCAGGGTTTGGTGAGCGACACACGCTTGCCAGCGGCAGCGATCACGTCGGCATCGGTTGCGCCCTTGGCGCATTGACCGGCGGCCTCGAGCGACAGGCGTGAGACGCCGTGGAACTTGTCATCGCGCGCCTCGCCTTCGATCAGCACCGCGTGATGGCCGAGTTGCTCAAGCTTCTGAGCAAAGGCCTGCTGCTCATCGAACGGCGTGACCTTATCGCGCCGGTCGCCGACCACGAACAGGCGTCGCGCTGGCGATGCCGGGATCTCCGCTGCGCGCAGCATCGGCACGATGAAGCGCCGGCCCGGATCGCCGAAAATGTCTGTGTCCGTTCGTCCGCCCGACACGAGCCGCGGCACGTCGTAGGCGCCTGACCCCATGACGCCGCACGCGATGTCCGTGCGGCCCGAAACCAACAATTGCGCGATCATGCGCGCGCCACCGGATTGGCCGGCCAGAACCAGACGCCGCAACCCATAGCGCCGCTTCAAGGCATCCAGAGCCGCGTCGATCGCTGGCACGTCCTCGCGTCGGCCGCCGGGCTTGTGAACACCGCTTGAGCCAAGAACCCCAGGCCGCGCAACGACCAGCAGCGGTATCGCGAACTTGGCCGAAAACTCCTCCGTCACGCGCTTGTAGGTCGTGCGCATGCGCTCGTCGCCGCTGTGGTTCATGTCGGCGTCCGGCACGTCGCCATCGATAAATACAACGGCGATATCTGTGGCCCCATTGCCACTGGTCAGGGACGCGGGTTGAATGACCGCCAGACAATCATAGCCCTCCTTGTGGGCAATCCAGAGCCGGTCGCCCGTACATTGCGCCTGCGTGATCTTTTCCAGCCGCTGCTCTGGCCCATAACCGACGGACGCCACCGCATAGGCGTCTTCGCTCGACGGCTCGGGCTTTGGCGAGATGGCCTGCCAACCAAAGACCACCAGCGCGAACGCTGCGAGAGCCATCCAGATGTTTTTCGGGTCGAGCATGGGGCGGTGTAGCGCATCTCAAGGGCAAGGCTGTGAAACGTTCTTCCAGCACGGCTTTGCTCATGAATATAGCCCCCAGCCGCCAGAACCGATCGCCGGGGCTAAGACGGCACGAAACACTGCTCTGCCCTTGCGAGCGAAGTCATCACAGTTTTGCCCCAATCAAATTGAATGACGTTCATAGATATTGAATAAGGTTCAATATCGATCTTTTGGGGACGTCTGCTATGAAAATGACAGCATTGTCCGCGCTGCCCTTTGGGCTTGCGTTGGCCACACATGCCCTCTCTTTTGGCGTTGTGGATCAGGCTTTCGCGCAACGCGTGGCGCGGGCCGACCAGGTCATCGAGACGCCACCCAAGACCGCTGTGGCGACAGCTCTGACACCTGTTCAGGCCAGCGTTGCGGCCCTGGCAAGCAACGATGCCGCCGCGCACGTAGAGGCGTGGCTGCGCCGCTCGCGTTACACGTTGACGATTTTCGCCAAGCCAACGACGGACAGCGAAATCACCATTCTCAATATCGGCCCGACCGGCAATGTTCTGGTGCTGTACCCCAACACCAAACTGGCAGGCGGGCCCACGCCCGCACAGCACGTCGTGCAGGTTCCAGAGCCCGACGCCCTATACAGCGTGCAGGAAACCGCGGACACGCCGACCGGCACACGTGAGTTGATCCTCGTGATTCGCACGCCGGGACCACTCTTGATCAGCGGCGCCCCCATCCTCAGCCCTGCCAACGCCAACTCGGGTGCGCGCACCTTCCCCGTGCTGAAAATGACGGGCGCAAGCTTCGCGACGGCGCTGTTTGATGCCAAGCGGGCTGCGCCGTCCATGGCGATCGTAGCCCTCGACACATCGCGGGCGATCTCACAGAGCGAGACGGCAGAAACAGGCCCCAAATACTGGTACGACATGGGGATGAAGCGGCTCTTTGGCGCGCAGGGTGCTTACAAGGGTCCGCTGCCGCCATCACGCTTCACCGACGCGCTCGAACACTTCGAGACGGCGTACAAGGGCGGACACGCTGCGTCTGCGACACGCATTGGCTTCATGCAGGAGTATGGTGTCGGCGTTCCCGTCGCCCTGCCGGACGCCAAGGCCTGGTACGAGAAGGCGGCGACGAAGGGCGACACGGAAGGCATGGTCCGTCTAGCGCGCCTTCTGTTGGCACGAGACGGCAAGGCTGACCAAGCGCGTGGCTATGACTTACTTGCCAAAGCGGCCGCGCAAAGCGAACCGTTGGCCTTTCGTGATCTCGCGGCTGTCTACGACCGCGGCAAGGCAGTGCCACGTGACGCCACGAAAGCTGCCGACGCCTTCCTGAAAGCGCTCGCGGCACAGGACTGGAGCATTCTTGACGATTTCACCGACTATGCACTGCCGGTTCGCAAAGCCATCCAAGCACGACTGAAAGCGGCAGGCCATTATACTGGCGCTGTCGATGGGGTCGATGGCGACGCGTTCCGCCTCGCGCTCGGCGCCCGCGTGTCAGCAGTCAGCAAGGGACAGCGGTAATTCAAAGCCCACCGGCGCAGCTTGGTATGCGCCGCGGGACTTATTCCTTGGCCTCGCGTTTGGCCTTCATGATGTCGACCATGCGGCGGTCGACATACTCGCCGCAGGCCGCGGTGAGGTCTTCGATCTTGTCCTGGAAGAAGTGGTTGGCGCCGGCCACGATCTGATGCTCCAACTTGATGCCGCGCTGGACCTTGGTTTTGACGCTCATGTCGGCGACGGATGCGCTCGGCACGACCTTGTCCTTGTCGCCGTTAATCAACAGCCCCGAAGACGGACAGGGTGCCAGGAACGAAAAATCATAGAGGTTCGCTGGCGGAGCAATGCAGATGAAGCTGTCGACCTCGGGGCGGCGCATCAGCAGTTGCATGGCAATCCAGGTGCCAAACGAAAAGCCTGTCACCCAGCAGCACGAGCTATCCGGGTTTTGCAGCTGCAGCCAATCGAGCACCGACGCGGCATCCGCGAGTTCGCCGGGGCCATTGTCGAAATAGCCCTGGCTCTTGCCGACGCCGCGGAAGTTGAAGCGGATGGTAGAGAAGCCGCGCTCAACGAACGCATAATACATGGCATACACGACCTGGTTGTTCATCGTGCCGCCGTACTGGGGATGCGGGTGCAGGATCATCGCAATGGGTGCGTCGCGGCGGCCCTCGTGGTGATAACGGGCTTCCAAGCGGCCGGCAGGGCCAGGGATGATCAGTTCGGGCATCAGGGCCTCTTGTGGTGGCGGATGAGCAAGGCGAGGCAAGATATTGGCAGCACGGTTAATCTCAGATGGAGCCGCTTGCCCATCGCTGCAAACGATGAGAGAGCCGCTGGAGATCATCCGCGATTATTCTTGACTCCGGTGCTCGGAATTTCCATATACGCGCCAGATTAGAACGGTTCAAAGCTTCCTGCGATCGAATGGCGCTTCCACGTCGCGTTCGTCTGGTCGTGAGGCCGTTCTCTACACATCTCGTGATGGGAAATGCAAGCGCAGGGGCGAAGCCCCGCTGCTGCAAGGCGTGTCGCGTGGAACTGCCGATTTGGAGTAGCGCGTCGGAGTGATCCTGTGGAGTTGAATACAAAGGGTCGTTATGCGGTGATGGCGATGGCGGATCTTGCCCATCAGGCCGTCGTGGACGTCCGCATCGCTGGGGCAGAGGGTTCCGTCCCCTTGTCGGCCATCGCGGATCGCCAGCGGCTGTCCCTCGCTTATCTTGAACAGCTGTTTGCCAAGCTGCGCCGCGCAGGGCTCGTCGATAGCTCGCGTGGTCGCGCCGGTGGCTATAGGCTTGCGCGGGCCGCGACCGAAATTACGGTTGCCGAAATCATGGATGCTGTCGACGAAGACGTCAAAATGACCCGCTGCAGCGGCGAACACGCGTCGCCCTGCCTGCCCGGCGAACGTTGCATAACGCATGGCCTCTGGGATGCGCTCGGGGCACATATCAATTCGTTCTTGTCATCCGTCACGTTGCAGCAGGTGATCGAAGGTGGTCCGGCACGCGCGCCGACCGCCCCGGCGGTCTTGTTCAGCGGCGGAGTCTTGCCGCGATGAACGCGCCGCGCACATATCTCGACTGGAACGCGACGGCGCCGCTACGGCCGGAAGCGCGCGCGGCGATGATTGCCGCGCTCGATCTCACCGGCAATCCCTCATCCATTCATGCCGAAGGCCGCAAGGCACGCGCGCTCGTCAATGACGCTCGCGAAAAAGTGGCGGCGCTGGTCGGCGCGGCGTCAGCCGATGTCGTGTTTGCGTCGGGCGCGACGGAAGCGAACGCGACTGTGATGGCCGGTGGTTGGGACACGATCTTTGTCTCTGACATAGAGCACGAGAGCGTTCTACACGCGGCCAAAGCCACGCGCGCCCGTATTGTCGAAATTCCCGTTGGGCACGATGGCATCGTTGAGACCGGCGCCATCGCAGACGAAGTGCTCACCGGTCGCCATTCCCTCGGCCGCGCACTGATCACATTACAGCACGCCAACAACGAAACCGGCATCGTCCAATCCGTTGCCGAAGTGGCTGCGTTCGCCCGTGCACATGGCATCGCCATGCATACAGACGCCGTGCAGACCTGTGGCCGTCTCACCGTTGATGTTGATGCGCTCGACGTGGATTATCTATCGCTGTCCGCTCACAAGCTCGGCGGTCCGAAGGGCGTTGGCGCGTTGGTCCTGCGCAATGGTGCGCCTTTGCCAAATCTGCTGCTGGGTGGCGGGCAGGAGCGCCGTCGGCGCGCCGGCACCGAGAACATCACGGGTATCGCGGGCTTCGGCGCGGCCACGGCCGCTGCAAAAGCAGAGATTGCGACAATCGATCGCCAGCGCCTCCTGCGTGACCGGCTGGAACACCATATCCTGGCCATGACACCTGATGCTGTGATCATCGGCCGCGATGTCGAGCGCCTGCCCAACACCACCTGCGTCGCGTTGCCGGGCGGTTCAGCCGAAACGCTGGTTATCAAGTTGGATCTTGCGGGCATCGCCGTCAGCGCAGGCTCTGCCTGCTCGTCAGGCAAGGTCGGCACCAGTCATGTGCTGCGCGCAATGGGCACACCGCCCGATCTCGCCCGCGCAGCCATCCGTATCAGCATTGGGGCAACGACGACGGCCGACGACGTCGACCGCTTCCTCGCTGCCTGGACATCCATCACGCGCACCGCGGCGAAAGCCGCCTGAGAGCGCGAGACAACAAGAAAACGAGTACGAGAGATATGGCCGCAGTTCAGCAAACCATCGATCAGGTCAAGGCGCTCGACGTCGACCAGTACAAGTATGGCTTCGAAACCGTCATCGAGAGCGAACTCGCGCCGATGGGTCTCGACGAGAAGATCGTCAAATACATCTCCGACAAGAAGAACGAGCCGGCCTGGATGCTGGAATGGCGTCTCGACGCCTATCGCCGCTGGCTGACCATGGACGAGCCCACCTGGGCGAAGGTCGACTATCCCAAGATCGACTTCCAGAAGCTGCACTACTACTCGCAGCCAAAGAGCATGAGCGGCCCGAAGTCGCTCGACGAGGTCGATCCGGAAATCCTCAAGACCTATGCCAAGCTCGGCATTCCCTTGCGTGAGCAGGAAATCCTTGCCGGCGTGAAGAAAGAGGTGCCGGCAGCCGCAAACGAGGACGATGAACGCGATGGCTTCGCCCAGATGAAGGGCCGCGTCGCTGTTGATGCCGTGTTCGACAGCGTCTCCGTCGCGACCACATTCAAGAAGGAACTGGCTAAAGCCGGCGTTATCTTCTGCCCCTTGTCAGAGGCGCTGCGCGATCACCCGGAACTCGTGAAGACGTATCTTGGCACTGTGGTGCCGCAGTCGGACAACTTTTATGCATGCCTCAACTCGGCTGTGTTCTCGGAGGGATCATTCGTCTACGTCCCGCCGGGCGTGCGCTGCCCGATGGAGTTGTCGACCTATTTCCGCATCAACGAGAAAAACACCGGCCAGTTCGAGCGCACGCTGATCATCGCCGACAAGGGCAGCTACGTCAGCTACCTTGAGGGCTGCACCGCTCCGATGCGCGACGAGCACCAGTTGCACGCCGCCGTGGTCGAGTTGATCGCGCTCGACGATGCCGAGATCAAATACTCGACCGTGCAGAACTGGTATCCCGGCGACAAGGACGGCAAGGGCGGTATCTATAACTTCGTGACGAAGCGCGGCGATTGCCGCGGCAAGAACAGCAAGATCAGCTGGACCCAGGTCGAGACGGGTTCCGCCATCACGTGGAAATATCCGAGCTGCATTCTACGCGGCGACGGCAGCCGTGGCGAGTTCTATTCGATCGCCATTTCCAACGGCCGCCAGCAGGTCGACAGCGGCACGAAGATGATCCACCTCGGCAAGAACACGTCGAGTCGCATCATCTCCAAGGGCATCGCCGCCGGCCGCTCGCAGAACACCTATCGCGGTCTCGTCTCGACACATGCCAAGGCGACCAACGCGCGCAACTTCACCAACTGCGATAGTCTGCTCATTGGCGACAAGTGCGGGGCGCACACCGTGCCCTACATCGAGGCTAAGAATTCGAGTTCGCACTTCGAACACGAAGCGACGACGTCGAAAATCTCGGACGACAAGCTGTTCTATTGCCAATCGCGCGGCCTTTCGAGCGAGGAGGCGGTCGCGCTGATCGTCAACGGCTTCGTGCGTGACGTGCTGCAGCAGCTGCCCATGGAGTTCATGGCCGAGACGCAAAAGCTGATCGGCATCTCGCTCGAGGGGAGTGTGGGGTGATGGCCTTCAAAGCGATTGCATTCCAGGAAGCGCTCCAAGCTGGTGGTGTGCCTGAGCCTCAAGCCCGGGCACATGCGAAAGCTGTCGAAGACTATGTCGCAAGTGATCTCGTCACCAACGAGAGCATGAAGCAGGTACTCGATGCCCGATTGGCTGAGATGAAATTCGAACTTGTGAAGTGGATTGTTGGCGCAGTGGGGGCGGCAACCCTGACCCTTCTCGCGGCGATTATCCGCTTCGGCGTTCGGTGAGACGAAAGACCGGGACAACCCGGCACGTGCAGTGACGACGCGACGGGCGAAGGCTCGAAGCGAAACGACCCCCAAGGAGGACGGCAATGCGTGACGCAGCATTTGAGACCGGTAAAGTGATGACAGCGCGGCTTCTGCGCCCGCTCAGCGAACATGAGGCCCGTGAGCGCAACGCGCTCTCGGCAACCAAGCCGGGCTTGAAGCTGCAGACCGGCGACGTCGTCACCGTGGTCGAGACGTTCGACAGCGGCTCGTCGTTCCTGGTCGAGTTCAACAAGGGCGGCAAGCCCAAGAAAGACAGCTGCGATTGGATGGGCGTCGTCTCGTTCAACGAAATCGAAGTGGTGGAAGTGGCGAAGAAGTGAGTTCGGTGTCTGACCTTGGTCAGACACCACTGCGAGGTGCCGTTTTTTTGCGGCTCGCATCGCCGGCAATAGGGTGTCTGACCGAGGTCAGACACCAAACGTCTGAACGGAACTATGAAATGCTTGAAATCAAAAACCTGCACGTGAAAATCGCCGACGAGGACAAGGAGATCCTAAAAGGGATTTCACTCACCGTTCCTAAAGGCGAAGTGCACGCCATCATGGGCCCGAACGGATCGGGCAAGTCGACGCTGGCCTACGTGCTCGCCGGCCGCGCCGACTACGAGGTCACGTCGGGTGACATCCTGTGGAATGGCGAAAGCATCATCGAGATGCAGCCAGACGAGCGAGCCGCCAAGGGCGTGTTCCTCGCCTTCCAGTATCCGATGGAAATCCCAGGTGTGGCCACCATGACGTTCCTGCGCGCCAGCGTGAACGCCACGCGCAAGAAGCGCGGCACCAAGGAGTTGACCACGCCCGAGTTCATGAAATTCGCTAAGGCGAAAGCTGCCGAACTCGGCGTCACCGACGACATGCTGAAGCGCCCCCTCAATACGGGTTTCTCGGGTGGTGAAAAGAAGCGCATGGAAATCCTGCAGATGTCGCTGCTGGAGCCGACGCTGTGTGTGTTGGATGAGACGGACTCCGGCCTCGACATCGACGCCATCAAGATCGTCTCGGAAGGCGCGACACGCATGCGCTCAAAGGACCGCGCGATGCTGGTCATCACGCATTATCAGCGGCTGCTGAATTTCATCGTGCCAGACAAGGTGCACGTGCTCGCACACGGCCGTATCCAGAAGACCGGCGGCAAGGAATTGGCGCTGGAGCTGGAGAAGACCGGGTACGCTGAGTTTAAAGGGAAAGCAGCGTGAGTTCGTGAAAACGTGAAATCGTGAGGCCGCAATCGACGTCACGACTTCACGGCTTCACAATTTCACGTCCATCGTCACATGAACCTGTCACTCAAAAAAACCGACACCGAACTCGCCCTCGCTGAGGAGTTTGATCGCCTCGGTACGAAACTGCCGGGTGGCCGCGCGGTGAGCGCGCTGCGTCGGCAGGCCATGGCCATTTTCCGCGAGCGCGGCTTTCCGCACCGCCGCGTCGAAGAATGGAAGTACACCGACCTGCGCGCGCTGTTGAAGGAGCCTCTGGAAACGCGCGTCATCGATGACACGAACGTTTCGGCGAAGGAACTCAACGCGGCGCTCGGGCCCCTGGCTGCCATCGAGGCGTACCGCATCGTGCTGGTCAACGGCCACTATCGCAAGGAGCTGTCGAAACACGACGGCATCGCCGATGCCGACGTGCGCCCGCTGTCCAATGCGTTGAAGGTCATGCCCGACGATGCCGCGACGCGCATGCTGCGTGGTGCCGGCCCCGACACCGAGAGCGTGGTCGCGCTCAACACCGCCTTCGCCAGCGATGGCGCGGTCATCAGCGTTGCCGGTCGCCTCTCCAGGCCGATCTTCATCATCCACGCTGAAGCTGGATCGAAACCCGGCCACACCGTCACGCGCTCGACCATCGGTGTGCTGCCGGAGGCCGAGGCGACCATCGTCGAAGTCTTCGTCCGGCTCGCTGGCGCCAACGCCGGCTGCGTCAACACCGCGACAGAAATCGGCCTTGGCAACGGCGCCAAGGTTTCCCACTTGAAAGTGACGGTCGGGGCTGGGACGCACATCTCATCCTGCGCCCCGACCCTTGAGGGCGAAGCCGAGTATCGCCTGTTTCACTACACGGCCGCATCGTCCCTGGTGCGCAACCAAGTGTTTCCGCTGTTCGCCGGTGAAGGCGCCAAGCTCGACATCTCCGGCGTCATGCTCGCCCGCGCGCGCGAGCATTGCGACACCACGCTGGTCATCGACCACGCCGTGCCGGGCTGCGAAAGCCGCGAGCTGTTCAAGACCGTGCTCGACGACACCGCCCGTTCGGTGTTCCAGGGCAAAGTCATCGTGCGCCCCGACGCGCAGAAGACCGACGGCAAGCAGATGGCCAATGCCCTGATGCTCTCCGAGCGCGCCGAGTTCGACAGCAAGCCGGAGCTTGAGATCTATGCCGATGACGTCGTTTGCGGTCACGGCGCCACTGTCGCTGACATCGACAAGAACCTGATGTTCTATCTGCTGTCCCGCGGCATCCCCCGCGATGAGGCGCGCACCATGTTGATTGAAAGCTTCATCGGCGAAGCCTTGGACAAGGTGCAGGACGAAGCGCTTCGCGCAGCACTCGGCGAAATGGCGCAGGGCTGGTTGAGAGGTTGAGATGTCGATCTCATTTGACCACTGCGTGATCCACGTTTCGAATTGGGAAGCCGCGCGCGACTTCTACACGCGTGTGCTCAACGCGACGGCGATCCCATTCGGCAAGGGTTACGTGTTTCGGTTCGGCAATGCGCAGCTCAACTGCCATGGCCCCGACCAGATCGGCACACCGCGGGCGCGCGTCATGGTCATGCCCGGCAACAGCGATCTGTGCTTTCGCTGGGACGGTCCGATCGATGGCGCCATCGCGCACCTGAAGACTGTGGACGTACCGATCGAACTTGGTCCGGTGACACGACACGGTGCCGCAGGTGAGGGCACAAGCGTCTACTTCCGCGATCCCGACGGATCGCTTCTCGAATTCATCTCGTATGTGAAGACATGACCACCACGACCCGCTCAACCAGCACCTACGACGTCGCCGCCATCCGCGCCGACTTCCCGATTCTGTTCCGCGAGGTGTACGGCAAACCGCTCGTCTACCTCGACAACGGCGCGAGCGCACAAAAACCGCGCTCGGTGCTTGAGGCGATCGACTACGGCTACCGCATGGAATACGCCAACGTGCACCGCGGGCTGCACTATCTCTCGAACACGGCGACGGCGAAGTTCGAGGAGGCACGCGAGACCGTGCGGCGCTTTCTCAATGCTGGCTCGACGGATGAGATCATCTTCACGCGCGGCACGACGGAGGCCATCAACCTCGTCGCGACGTCGTACGGCGGCCTGATGTTCAAGCCTGGCGACGAGATCGTGCTCTCGATCATGGAGCACCATTCCAACATCGTGCCGTGGCACTTCCATCGCGAGCGAAATGGCGCCGTACTCAAGTGGGCGCCGATCAGCGACGACGGCGAATTCCTGCTCGACGAGTTCGAGCGCCTGTTGACACCGAAGACCAAACTCGTCGCGCTGACGCATATGTCGAACGTGCTCGGCACTGTCGTGCCGATCAAAGAGGTCTGCCGCATCGCTCACGCCAAGGGCATTCCGGTGCTGGTCGATGGCTCGCAGGCCGCCGTGCATATGACTGTCGACGTGCGCGATCTCGACGCTGATTTCTATGTCTTCACCGGCCACAAGACCTACGGCCCGTCAGGCACCGGCGTTTTGTACGCGAAGAAGAAGCACCTCGACATGATGCCGCCCTATCACGGCGGCGGCGAGATGATCGAAAGCGTGCACGTTGATGGCGTGACGTACGCCAAGACCCCGCACAAGTTCGAAGCCGGCACGCCCAACATCGTCGGCACGATCGGCTTGGCCGCCGCGCTGAACTACATGATGCAAGTCGGCCGGGACAAGATCGCGGCCTATGAAGCGGACCTCGGCGCTTACGCGCATGAGCGGCTGTCGGCGCTGAACTACGTCAAGATCCACGGCCGTGCGCCGGGCAAAGGTGCGATCGTGACCTTCTCGATGGACGGCCTGCATCCGCACGACATATCCACGATCATTGACCGTTCTGGGATCGCAGTCCGCGCCGGCCACCATTGCGCACAGCCACTGATGGAACGCCTCGGCGTGACAGCCACCTGCCGCGCCTCGTTCGCGATGTACAACACGCGGGCCGAGGTCGATGCGCTGGTTGAGGCGCTGGCCAAGGCGCATAGCTTTTTTGCGTGATTTTAGGTGATCACCCGCCGGAAATGCGCGGCGCGCGGGCGGCCAGTTGGTCGATGAGACCGTGCACAAACCCGGCGGTGGGGCCGATGTCGCCGCCGGCGGCTTCGAGATGGGCGAGGGCTTCGGTGACGCGCTGGTCGGCGTGAGCTTTGCCACGACCAACGCCAAGCAATGTCACGACCGTTACTTTCGACGTGTCCTGCCCGACATCCTTGCCGGCGATCTCGATCGTTGAATGCGCGTCGAGAACATCGTCGTAGGTCTGAAAGGCGACGCCCAATTTGTCGCCGAACGCGCGCATGTGACGGGCCGTGTCCTCGCTGACGCCAGCGATGCGCGCGCCACCTTCGGCCGCTAGTCCGAACAGAACGCCGGTCTTGCGTAAGTGCATGAGTTCGACATCAGCGACCGTCTGCAGGTCGGCGGCGTCGCGCAGGTCCTGCTCCTGCCCCCCTGTGAGGCCATCGGGGCCGATTGCGGTTGCGAGGCGGCTCGCGAGATCCACCCGCACGGAGGCTGGGCATGCGGCATCGGCGGCGACGCACTGGAAGGCTTGGTTCATCAGCGCGATGGCCGCGAGCGTGGCGGTATCTTCGCCGTAAATGCGGTGACAGGCTGGCCGCCCCCGGCGCAGCTCTGCATCATCCATGCACGGCAGATCATCGAGAATGAGGGACGCCGCATGGACCATTTCGATGGCGCCCGCAAACGTCTCGGCCAACGCGGGATCGCAGCCGAACTGGCGCGCCGTCAGACAGGCGAGCACGCCTCGCGCACGCTTTGCCGGGGACAACAAGCTGTAGCGCATGGCCTCGACCAAACGGGGTGGGCCTTTTGACGTGCCGGGCAGCAGCGTATCAAGGCGATGATCCACAGCGGCCTTGAGCAATACCATGAGACTCTGCGCCCGCAGAGGTCCCTGGTCACTCGGTTGCGCCGGCATTCGGCGGTTTTGCGCGGGATCGGCCAAGTGTCGTCGCAACTCCTGTTCCCGATCTCTGGTTACCCTCATCGGGGAGCTTCATCGGCACGTATCGTTACTGGGTGGTATACGATTCACACAGCACAAACGACCACCAGACCCTCTACCACTTGCTTCACCACCCGGCCACATGGCGCTGGTCCGGCGGGCGCCGCGGAGCTACATCTGTGCCGCATCTTGAAGAAAGCACCAATGGCCAACATCCGACAGCGTAAATCCGAGCACCTGGACATCGTGCTCGACGGGCTGGCGGCTGGCAAGCCCGGCAGCACGGGTTTTGACGCTATTCGGTTCCAGCACTGCGCATTGCCCGAGTTGCATCTTGATCACGTCGATGTTTCCACGACGTTCCTGGGCCGCCGCCTGAAAGCGCCGTATCTGATCAGCTCCATGACAGGCGGCCCGGCGCGGGCTGCCGCGATCAACCTCGCAATTGCAGAGGCGGCCGGCGCGCTTGGCATCGCCTTTGGCGTCGGTTCTCAGCGCGTGGCCTTGGAAGCGGCTGGCAGCGCAGGGTTCGACAAACGTCTGCGACAAGTGGCAGGCCCGGTGCCGATCCTGGCCAACTTTGGCGCGGCCCAGCTGAAAACCTGGGATGGGCTCATGATGGCCGAGCGTGCCATCGATATGATCGATGCGGATGCGCTGATCATTCACCTCAACCCCCTGCAAGAAGCCGTGCAGGAGGGAGGCGACCGGGATTGGTCCGGCTTGTTCCAGCGGATCGAAGAGATTGCGCGTCGTCTATCGAAGCCGATCGTGGTCAAGGAGGTCGGCAACGGCATTTCCGGCGCAACGGCACGACGGCTTGTCGATGCAGGCGTCGCGGTCATTGACGTGGCTGGTGCTGGCGGCACGAGTTGGGCTGCGGTTGAGGGCGCGCGTGCGCCTGATCCAGCGCAAAAGGCTATCGCTGCCGCATTTCACGACTGGGGCATACCGACAGCTACGGCCATCGCCGATGTGCGGCGCGCCTGTGCGGACACGTCCATCATTGCCTCAGGCGGAATCCGGGACGGTGTCGATGCCGCGAAAGCCATCCGCCTGGGCGCCGATCTGGTCGGCCAGGCCGCAGGTGTGCTGCCTGCTGCCATTGCCGGGCCTGAGGCCATCGTCGCGCATGTCAATATCCTTGTCGCGCAGCTCCGCATCGCGTGCTTCTGCACCGGCAGCGCCGATCTCGCGGCGCTCAGACAGGCGACGCTGCTCTAGTCTCGCCGCTTTAGACAGACGCCGACGAACCTCACTGACCGCGTGCGATGTCGGCGGCGAGGCTGAACTCGATGAGGAATTTCTGCGGGATCGCGCGCGATGCGGGGCAATCGCTGGCTCGGATGCGCGCGTTTATGGCGGACATATCGCCCTTGAAGGTCGGGCGCATTGCGCGCTTTGCAATCCCTGTGGCAACGGCGCCGTTGGCAAAGGTCGCCCGGCAGGCGAGCTTTGAAAGCGCCTCACTCAGCGTTTGCTTGAAGCCGTCGGCGGACGTCTTGCTGGCCGATTGCAACTGGCCCCAGCGCTGCGCTTCGCTCGATGATGCCCAGGCTTGTCCGTCCCGCGCGTTCATCAGCGGGTTGAGCCCATCCTCGAGGCGGGCCTTCAGTCCGGGAACAGTCGTCTGTGCGATGATGTCCTTGAGACCAGCCAGATCGAGCTGATCAGGCGGGCGTGACGTGATCGGCGCAAGATCTGCCATGAGGGCGCCGTCGGCTTCAGGCGGCTTGGTCTTCCACAGTGTGGCGCCGCGCAGATCGGCATGCACGATCTTGGCATTGGTGAGATCGGCCCCAAACAAGCGGGCGTTCTGCATGTCCGCGCCATCCAGGTCGGCATCCAAAAGGCGTGCGCCTTCGAGACGTGCGAACGACAGGATTGCGCCGTGCAAATTGGCACTGACGAAGTTGGCCATGGCGAGTTCCGCCGTGGTCATGTCCGCACCTTGGAGCGAAGCGGTGAGGAATGACGCGCCGTGCAGGACGCTGTTGCCCGACAGATCGACCCGCTGCAGGTTGGCCGACGTAAAATCTGCCCCCTGCGCCAGCAGATAGCGCATGTCGGAGCCTTCGAGGTTGGCGTGGTCGAAGACGGCGCCGCCGAAATCGCCGCCTGCGAGTTTGGCTTCCGTCATGCGCGCGCGCGTAAAGTTGGCGCCACGCGCGGAGATGCATTTTACTTCTTTGCGGCTGTCGCCAAGCAAGAGACGGTCGATGTCGGCGCAGGTCATGCTCACGTTGCGCAGGTCTGCCTGCACGAAGCTCGCGCCTTCGATATTGGCACCTGTGAAATCCGCCTGATGCAGATCCGTGCGGTCAAGACGCGCATAGCGCAGGTCACGACCACGCAGGTTGATCGTCGACTCGCCAGGCGTCACCTGATTGTCGACCACAAGGTCGGCGTCGCGCACCACGAGGTTGCGGTAGAACAGTCCGAACAGCGATCCGTCCTCGCTCGGTTTCACAAATGGCAGCGCAAAGCCGAGATAGCCGGCATTGCGCTCGGCCTTGGCACCACGGCCCGTGATGGCGTCCGTCATGCGGTCGAGCCGTTCGCCGGGAATGGTCGCAATAAACAGCGAGAAGATCGCCACATTGATGAACAACACAGCAGTGAACAGACCTGTCTTGGGATGCTGCGCAAGCGTGCGGCGGAAGGCCGTGAAGAACGAGTTCTCAGACCGCGCGAGGAACGTGCCGATGGTCGCCAACATGATGATGTCAGCAAACAGCGCCACCCGATGCGCGGTCGTGATGATCGGGTCATGGTAGGGCAGGAACACGACCTGGGTGTAGAGCAGGATCAGCACCGGCAGAAACACCAGCGTGAGCCACGACAGGCTGTGCAGGAACGCACTCATGACCTTCGAGCGCTCGGGCCCGGCAATGCCCTGCACGAAGAAGAAGTTGTCGAGTTCCAGACGCAAGGGATGGCTACGCCGCTCGGTCGTCTCCAGCATCCGGATTGAGGTATCGAACTCGAGCGCCTTGCGGGCGAGCAGCGCGAGTTGCGCCACGACACCTGTGTGAAACAGCAACAGAATAATCGGCGCAAAGAAGAAGAAGCGGCCGAGATCGATCTTCACCTGCAGGATCGGCAGGGGAATGTCATTCGATAGCAGCATGTCCTTGTGCGTCACGCCCGCCGCCGTGATCAGCAGGTAGCTCATCACGCCAAGGAAGATGAGCCACGCCGTATTCACCGTGTCCGAGGCGCGGTTGACCGCCTCGAGCAGACTGTACGGATTGACTGGATGTTCACCTTCGAGCGGCAGCTGGCCGGTGTCGCTCATCGTCTACCCCGAACTGGTTGGCCTCACACACGCCCGAGCTTAGACTTGGTTTTGTGGCGGATGTACAGGTGGCGGTAAGGTGGGGGCGGTCAGGCGGCGTCGCCTTGGCGAGCGCGCCTTACGCCTCGGCAAGTTTAGCGAGAATACGAGCCCAGCTGCGCGCGCCTTTGCGGAACGAGCTAAGGTTGTATTTCTCATTCGGCGAGTGGATGCGGTCGTCGTCGAGGCCAAAGCCAACCATCAACGCGTCCATGCCGAGATCGCGCTTGAACGACAGCACGATCGGGATCGACCCGCCGACAGGCAACAGCGGCGCGGGTCGGCCCCATTCCTCTTCGAGCGCCTGCGCGGCTTTGGCGATGAACGGCAGGCTGTCATCGACCACCACCGCCTCGCTGCCGTCGCCGCGCGTCCCGATGTAGGACACCTTGCAGTCGTCGGGCACGCGCGCCTCGACGAAGGTCTTGATGCCGTCGATGACCGCCTTCGGGTCCTGGCCAGGCACGAGACGGCAGGTGATTTTCACCGAGGCCTTGGACGGGATCACCGTCTTCGTGCCGGGGCCTTGATAGCCACCGGTGATGCCGTTGAACTCCAGTGTCGGGCGCGACGACACCTGCTCCATGACGGAGTGATTTTTCTCGCCCGCTGGCACCGAGAGGCCAACGCCGCCGAGAAACGCCTTGTCGTCGAAGCCAAGGCTCTGCCACTGCTTCAGGATCTTGGCTGGCGGGTTCTTCACGCCGTCGTAGAAACCAGGCACCGCGACTTTGCCCGACTTGTCGTGCATGGCGCCGCAAACCTGCGTCAGCACACGGATCGGGTTCGTTGCCGCGCCCCCGTACAGGCCGGAATGCAGGTCCTTGTTGGCAGCCGTCAGCACGATCTCGATGCCGGTATTGCCGCGCAGCCGCGTCATGATCGAGGGCGTATCCTTGTCCCACTGGCCCGTGTCGCAGACGAGCACGAAGTCGCGCGTCACCTCCTTGCCGTGCTTTTTCAGAAAGCCCGGCAGCGAGGGCGAGCCGCACTCTTCCTCGCCCTCCAGCATCACGGTGACGGCGATGGGCAGATCGCCTGCCACCTTTTTCCAGGCGCGGACCGCCTCGAAGAAGGTCATCAGCTGGCCTTTGTTGTCCTCGGCGCCGCGCGCGATGATGACTTTGCCATTTTTCTTCTCAGTCGCAATCCGAGGCTCAAAAGGCGGCGTGGTCCATTCCGTCAGCGGGTCGACGGGCTGTACGTCATAGTGGCCATAGAACAGCACGTGCGGCATGCCCTTCGGCACCTTGGCGCGGTCATGGGCGACGACCATCGGATGACCTGTCGTCGGCACCACCTTTGCCTCGTGAAAGCCGATGTCCTTCAGCTGCTTTGCGCACCATTCGGCCGCCGTTTGGCAGTGCGCCTTGTAGGCCGGGTCTGTTGAAATGCTCTGAATACGCAGCAATTCAAACAGTCGCTCGACGGCGGCGTCTTGCGACGTGTCGAGTGCCTTCAAGACGGCAGGGAGATGGGACGACATGGCATATCCGGGGGATGAGAAGCGGTGCACCTGATGTAGGTGTGCTTGCCGGACGTGTCTATGGTTCGGCCCAGGGTTCGGCCCAGGCACGTGCCCCGATCACGATGTCCGTTGCGACATCGCGAAGATGCCATCAGCACAGCCTCAATAAAACAGCGACGACACGCTTTCTTCGCGTGCCGTGCGAGCTATGGCTTCGCCGAGCAGCGAGCCCATGGGCAAGATGCGGATGTTCTTCGCCGCCAGCACGGCTTCCGTGGGTTTGATGCTGTCGGTGATGACCAGTTGCTTGAGCTTGGAGTTGACAATCTTCGACACGGCGCCACCCGACAGCACACCATGGGTCAGGTAGGCATAGACCTCGGTTGCGCCACGCTCGAGCAGCGCATTGGCGGCGTTGACCAGCGTGCCGCCGGTGTCGACGATGTCGTCGATCAGGATGCAGCGCTTGCCCGCAACTTCACCGATGACGCTCATGACCTCGCTCTTGTTGGCTTCGTCGCGGCGCTTTTCGCAGATGGCGATGGGCGTGCCGATGCGCTTGGCGAGGCCGCGCGCGCGGACCACTCCGCCGACGTCGGGAGAGACGACCACGAGGTCCGCGGCTTTGAAGCGGCTTTCAATGTCGCGACGGATCACGGGCGCTGCAAACAGGTTGTCGGTGGGGATGTCGAAGAAGCCCTGGATTTGACCCGCGTGCAGATCGAGCGTGATGACGCGGTCGATGCCGGAGGCCTCGATCAGATTGGCGACCAGTTTGGCCGAGATCGGCGTGCGTGGCCCGGGGCGGCGATCTTGGCGGGCGTAGCCGTAATAGGGGATCACGGCGTTGATGCGCTTGGCCGAGGAGCGACGCAACGCGTCGGCCATGATGAGCAGTTCCATCAGGTTATCGTTGGCTGGCCGTGAGGTCGACTGGATGATGTAGACGTCCCGGCCGCGGACATTGTCGTGGATCTCGGCGAAGATTTCGCCGTCAGCGAAGGTCTTGATGGTCGCCTTGGTGAGGTCCTGCTTCAGGTAGGCGGCGATAGCTTCGGCCAACCCGCGGTTGGAATTTCCCGTCAGCAGCACGATTTCTGGCACGGAGCGCGGTTCCCCGCTGCCATCTTGATCGAAGGGCATGGGGCAGGTCTCCCGTGGACGCGCTCTGGTGATGGCGCGGTCTGTATCAAGGGGCGTGCGGCAATGCAAACGGCGCAGCCAGGTCATCCCAAGGTTTTTCCGGGACATCCTGCGAAAGGATGTCGCCACGGTTACCCAAACAGCCGGCCCCAGCCGCGCAGCGCCGTCGTCGGCACGCCGAGCCGGTCAAGGCACGCCCACAGTGTTACAGCGACACTGTCGTAGATCGGCACGCCCAGCTCTTCCTCGAGCCGATGGGCCAGCGCTGCGCCGCGCATGTTGGTGCACAGGATTGCGATGGCATCGCAGCCATCAGCCACCACGGCTCGGATCATGCGCTCGATGTCCGCTTCGCCGATCCCGGCAAAGGAGAAGTTGTCTGAAATGTTGGCGTGCCGCTCGGCCGAGATCCTCAGGCCGTTGGCGCCCCACACCGTGCTGATGCGCGCCTGCACATCCGCGGTGTAGGGCGTGACAAGGCCAACGCGCGAGACACCGTTGCGGCGCAGCAGATCGCGATAGCCAAGCACACAGGTGCACGCCTCAATGCCGGTCGCGCTTTTGATACGTCCGATCAACCGCGCGTCGCGATCAAAACCGAG
Source organism: Hyphomicrobiaceae bacterium (assembly GCA_031374735.1). Classification (GTDB taxonomy): domain Bacteria; phylum Pseudomonadota; class Alphaproteobacteria; order Rhizobiales; family Hyphomicrobiaceae; genus JABFRJ01. The sequence goes on from JANMGQ010000060.1 coordinate 81,404, forward strand.
CCAGCTTGCCGATGTGCCGTTCCAGGCGATGACGTCGACCTTGGCGTGGGCGAGTAACTCTGCCGCCCGCAGGATCTCGCTGTCATCGAATTGGCGGAGCGCTGAATCGGACAAAGCGATCTCGGTCACCTTGAAGCGACCGAAGTGCGCCGTCACGTTTGGCAACTGGGCGAGCATGGCCGAGGTGATCGGCTCCAACGCGGTGTTCGACGACGGCGTCAGCATGCCGATGCGTTTGCGGGATGTCTCGGTGGTCCGGGGCAAAGCTACCTCACTCTCTTATCGCCGCACCACCCGTCACATCACGACTTCGATCAGATAGGGCCCCTTGTGGGTGAGCCCCGCTTTGATGGCCTTGGCGAGGTCGTCGATGGTCGTGACGCGTCGGCCATCAACACCCATGCCTTTGGCGAGCGAGACCCAGTCGATGGTCGGGTTTTCCAGGCTCAACATGTCGTGCGCCTTGCGGCCGGGATTTTCCGCGCCGACGTTCATCAATTCACCTTTGAGGATGGCGTAGGCGCGATTGGCCCAGATCAGCGTGAGGATGTTGAGGTTCTCGCGCGCTTCCGTCCACAGCGATTGCACCGTGTACATGGCGGAGCCGTCGGCCTGCAGGTTGATGACCTTGCGATCTGGGCACGCAACCGCCGCGCCGATGGCGAGTGGCATGCCCTCGCCGATGGCGCCGCCCGTCAGATGCAGCCAGTCATGCGGCGGGGCGCCGGCTGTCGACTTGTAGAAGTTGCGGCCGGTGGTGACGCTTTCGTCGGCCAGGATCGCGCCTTCGGGGATGAGCGCACCGAGCACCTGGCCGATGTTATCGGCGGTCAGCGCTTGATCTGTTGGGATCGCGGGGCGCTCGACTTTCGGCAGGGTTGGCTTTTCCTTGGTCGCATTCACGGCCTCACAGAGGCGCGCCAGCGCGTCGCCGAGGTCATCGCCGATTTCAGCGAGTGAGAGGAACGTGGTGCCCGCTGGCGTGAGCCGGCTTGGCTTGCCGGGATAGCCGAAAAAAGCGATCGGGTCCTTGGCGCCGACCAGGATCACGTGTTGCGTCTCGCGCAGTACATGCAGCGCCGCCTCGACGACGTAAGGCACGCGCGCGATATCGGCCCGACCTGCGCCGCGTTGCACGCGCGCGTTGGAGCCGGGGCAGAAGATCTTGCAGCCGGTCTTGGCCGAGATGCGAGAAGCGTGCGCCAGCGGCACTTCGCGTAGCGCCGTATCAGCAATCAACAGCGCGACGCCGTTGCCATGCTTTTCGAGCAGGGCTGCCGCCTCCTTGACGGCTTGCTCGGACACGCGATTGCGCGGCCGCTTGGACGGCACAGAAACCGCGCCCTGACCCGGGCCCCACGCCGTATCGGCCGGCAGGATCAACGTCGCGATCTTACCGGCACCGCGGCGCGCCTCGACAATCGCATCGCGTCCATCCTCGGCGACCGTCAGCGATGACGCGCCCGTGCGCACCCAGTCAGACAGGGGTTTGGCGAGGCCTTCGATGTCACTCGTCAGCGGCGCGTCGTAGCGCTTGTGGTAGGTCGCGTGCTCGCCGACGACGTTGAGCATGGGCGAGTTGGCCTTGCGGGCGTTATGGATGTTGGCCATGCCATTGGCCATGCCGGGGCCGAGATGCAGCAGCGTTGCCGCTGGTTTTTCGGCCATGCGCGCATAGCCATCGGCGGCGCCCGTCGCGACGCCCTCGAACAAGCACAGCACACAGCGCATGCCATCGACACGATCCAGCGCTGCCACGAAGTGCATCTCGCTCGTGCCGGGATTGGTGAACGACACGTCAACGCCACCGCCCACCATCGTGCGCACGAGGCTTTCGGCGCCGTTCATGGGTTTCGTGTCGGACTTGGTCATGAGAGATCTCTGCTGGTGGTCGCTTGTGGCCCAAGATGCGCTGCTCGTGCGGCCGTTCGTCAAGTGTAAACGGCGGCCCTGCGGCGCGTGCCGTCCCATTCCGTGCATACGGTGTCGCCGCAGCGCCCCCCATTTTTTGCCCGAATCAGGCTAAGTACGCCTCAAATGCACAGACTCTGGCATTTCCGGCTCTGCCCACACTCACGCGCAACCCGTGTTGCACTGAGCGAGATCGGCGTGCCCTACACGCTGGTCGAGGAGCGGCCGTGGGAATGGCGGCAGGCATTTCTGGCGCTCAACCCGGCCGGCGAGTTGCCGGTGCTGGAGTTGGCCGACGGGCCGGTCATCTCGGGCAGCTATGCCATCTCGGAATTCCTGGCCGAGGAAGTGGCAGCCCATCCGCCGGCAACCACATCAGGGGCTCTGCAGCCGCAGCTGTTTCCCGGCAATCGCGAGCAGCGCGCCGAGGTGCGACGGCTGGTGGATTGGTTTCTCATCAAGATGCAGCGCGAAGTGACGCGCGAAATGATCGCCGAGCGTGTCTACGGCCGTGCGACCAGCGGGCAAGCTCACGTGCCTGATGCCGCTGTGCTGCAGGCGTGCCGGACAAACTTGCGCTATCATATGAGCTACATCGGTTTTCTCGCCTACCAGCGGCGTTGGCTCGCGGGCGATGCCATGAGTTTTGCCGATATCGCGGCAGCGGCGCAGCTGTCGTGCCTTGATTATCTCGGCGAAGTGCCATGGGCTGAGCACCCCAACGTCAAAGACTGGTATGCACGCATCAAGTCGCGGCCGACCATGCGCACGTTGCTGGCCGAACGCGTGCCCGGCACACCGCCGCCGCTGCACTACACGGTGCTGGATTTCTGACGGCTCACTTCCCTCTCCCCCTACTTCAGGGGGAGAGGGCGACCAAACAACGGTCGCGTGCGACTGTTGTTTGGTGGGAGAGGGGCGGCCGCTTGCTCCGTCCTCAATCCGCGCGGACGGCGCAAGCCGATGAAACGCTTTTCGAGCAAGCAGCCGCCCCTCTCCCACAGAAGCCCCCAGAAGTGGGGGAGAGGGAAGCGGAGTGCAATTTTGTTCGTGAGCGGATGATAAGTGTGGATGAGGTCACCACACTCAAGGTCGGATGTCAGCGCAGTACGGCGACGCCGAGCGGTGAATGCCCCCAAAATTGCGCGACCATCCGGCTCACCCCTTCGGCGGCAGCCACTTGTCGCGCATCGTGACGAGTTCTTCGGCGGCGCTGGGATGCAGCGCCATGGTGCGGTCAAAGTCGGTTTTGGTCGCGCCCATCTTCATGGCGATGGCGACGGATTGGACGATCTCGCCCGCGTCGGGGCCGAGCACATGACAGCCGAGCACCTTCTGCGTCTTGGCGTCGACGATGAGCTTCATCAGCATGCGTTCGTCGCGACCCGAGAGCGTGTACTTCATCGGGCGGAATCGCGCTTTATAGAGGTCGATCTCGCCAAAGGTCTTGCGGGCATCGGCTTCTGACAAGCCGACGGTGCCCACTTCGGGCTCCGAGAAGACCGCCGTTGGGATGAGATGGTGATCCGCGTCCCAGGGCTTGTTGCCGAACACGCTGTCGGCGAAGGCGTGACCCTCGCGGATGGCGACGGGCGTCAGCGCGACGCGGTTGGTGACATCGCCGACGGCGTAGATGTTCTCAACATTGGTCCGCGAGTGTGCGTCAACGAGAACTTCGCCGTTTTGGCCGACGGCAACGCCGGCTTTGTCGAGACCGAGGTTCCGGGTGTTTGGCACGCGGCCGGTGGCGAACATGACGGCGCCCGCGTGGATGGCGCTGCGGTCGGACAGGCCGAGGTCGAGCGTGCCGTCATCGCGCTTGGTGATCGCCGAGGGCGTGACGCCGGTGACGATCTTCACGCCGCGTTTCACCATGGCCGCCGACAGGTCGTCGCGCAGATCGTCGTCGAAACCGCGTAGGATCTTATCGCCGCGATAGACCAGCGTCGTCTCGACGCCGAGGCCGTTGAAGATGCCGGCGAACTCCACGGCGATGTAGCCGCCGCCGACGATCACGATCGACTTGGGCAGGGCCGGCAGATGGAACGCCTCGTTGGAGGAGATGGCGTGCGAGATGCCCGGGATCTGCGGCAGGTGTGGCCTGCCGCCGGTCGCGATCAGGATGGTCTTGGCCCGCAGCGTCTTTCCATTCGCCGTCAAGTGCACGGTGTGGCGGTCGTGAAGCACCGCACGCGAGGCGATGATCTCAACCTTCGAGCGCTCGAGATTGGCGCGATAGGCCTTTTCCAAGCGGTCGATTTCTTTGTCCTTGTTGGCGATCAGTTTAGCCCAATCGAAGGTCGCTCCCTCAGGCAAGCTCCAACCGAAGCCCGCGGCGTCCTCGAACTCGCCATGAAAGCGGCTGGCGTAAACGAACAGCTTCTTGGGCACGCAGCCGCGAATGACGCAGGTGCCGCCGACGCGATATTCCTCGGCGACGGCAACTTTGGCGCCGTGGTTTGCGGACATGCGCGCGGCACGCACACCGCCCGAGCCGGCCCCGATGACGAACAGATCATAGTCGAAATGGGTCATACCCCGTGATCGGTTATTGCGGCCCGCTGATCAAGGGGGGGCTTGCCGTCCATCCGCCGATCCCCACGCAATCAGAACCGCCGCAAGCCAGAAACCGCAGCGTCCGCAGTTCCGTCCAGACCGGTTTTGTTCCGATTGCTGGTGGATGGTGTTGTAGGCCAGTTGCTGCCGTCGAGAGCAGGACGGATTCCCTCTCCCCGTCCTTCACGGGGAGAGGGTTAGGGTGAGGGGCGGCATCCGCACCGGCGGAGATTGATCAGCTGGCAAATTGTTGATTTTGTGCCTGTTGCTCGATCCCGACTGAGCAAGCAGCCGCCCCTCACCCCGACCCTCTCCCCTCAGAAGTGAGGGGAGAGGGAGCCGCGTTTTTTCTGCACATCCGATATCTGCTCAGGGTCAAGCCGCCAACTAAACCTCAGCCACGCCACGGACGGTCGTCATCGGCGAGCGGAAGACGCC
>JANMGQ010000079.1:0-5410 GCA_031374735.1 Hyphomicrobiaceae bacterium
CCTCTCCATCCGCCAAGATCCGTTAAAATCATTGAATATTTCGACATTTTCGCAAACCTCTCCCACAAATTCTCCCACATAAGCTCAATTCAGGGCCGTGGGGTGTCGCGGGTTGTCGCTCACGATTGCAGAGCGTTCCACGTCTAAAAATTTATGAGGCTGCAGCGTCGCGGGAGTTATGGCCAAGCTTGCCTCTGGACTGCCACGCCACCTCGCCCTCTGGATTGTTTCTCGACCATCGCTGGTGCCGGACGACAACAGGCTGCAACCCTCGTCGAGACCGCACCTTTGCAAATCGGGAATCTGATTCCACAATTGCACGCATGATCATCCGTCGCCAGTTGAAGACTTTGGAACGCCTGCTGGACCGTTCGCCAGCCGTGGTGATGCTCGGCCCGCGCCTGTCGGTAAAGACGACGCTTGCCCGGGCTGTCGCCGAGCAGGGGGGGGCCGATTATTTCGACCTCGAAAGCGATCGCGATCGCGCCAAGCTGACCGACATCGAGGACACGCTGGGTCGCCTTGGCGACAAGCTGGTCGTGCTCGACGAGGTCCACCGGGTGCCGGAGCTTTTCCAACCCCTACGCGGTCTGATCGACGAGGGCCGGCGCAAGGGGCGGCGGATCGGACAGTACCTTTTACTGGGGGCTGCGTCCCTCGACTTGCTCCGTCAGTCCGGCGAGAGCCTTGCGGGACGCGTGGCCATCGTCGAACTTGGCCCACTGGACCTTCTGGAAGTCGGCGCCGATCACGTCGATGAACTTTGGCTGCGCGGCGGCTTTCCGGACAGTTTCCTTGCCGTCGACGAGGCCGAAAGCCTGCGCTGGCGCCGGGACTTCATACGCACCTACTTGGAGCGTGACGTGCCACAGTTCGGCCCGCGCATTCCGGCGGAAACCCTTCGGCGGTTCTGGACGATGCTGGCACACCGCCAATCGGCACCACTCAATGCCGCCGAACTCGCGCGCAACATCGACGTCGATGCCAAGACGGCGGCGCGCTATCTGGAGCTGCTCGTCGACCTGTTGTTGGTGCGACGCTTGCCAGCACTGCACCGCAACATCGGCAAGCGGCTCGTCAAATCACCGAAGGTGTTCGTCCGCGACAGCGGTCTCGTGCACGCGCTGTTGGGCATTCCCGATGTCGATGCATTGGTGGGGCACCCAGTGGTCGGGGCCAGTTGGGAAGGCTTTGTCGTTGAGACGCTTCTTACCGCGGCACCGGACGGGACCGTCGGCAGCTACTATCGCACGGCGACCGGTGCGGAGATTGACCTCGTTCTTGAACTGCCTGGGGGCAAGGTCTGGGCGATCGAGGTGAAGCGCGGTCAGGCCCCAAAGGTCGAGTCCGGATTTCATACGGCACGCACGGATTTGAACCCGGACCGGTGCTGGGTTGTTTACGGCGGCACAGAAACATTTTCACTCGGCCAAGAGGTCACGGCCATAGGCGTGCACGCATTGGCAACGATGCTTGCCCGGATGAACTGACTGCCGGCGCTGCCTTGAGAGACAGCCCTTCATTTCGTGGGTATTCACATTGGTGTTCCAAACCAGAGCCAGCTGCTCACTTTCGCTCGACCGGCGGTCCGACTTGAATGGTGCAGGACTGTTAGGCTTTAGCGCGGTCGGCGGCGGCAGCGCAACGCGTGAAGACATCCTGGTTCTCGGCCAAAACCTGCGACGCCCTGACGATCGCGGCCCAAGCGTCCGGATTGGCGGTGCTCATAAGTTCGCTGCCGGCAGCCCATCGGTCACGATGGCCGGTGGCGAGTGCGGCAAGGTTGGCGCCGCCCGGAACAGACATCGCAACGAATGGGTAGAGCCAGAAGCCAAGCATCAATCCGACGGCTGGCCATGCCCGCGGAAACGACCGGTGTATCGATCGGACGTGGAGCGCGTTGGTTAGGCGGGCCAGTTCGGACTGGTGGGAGTCGGTACTCTCGACAGCTTTTTGCAGCTTTGCCAGCATCGGCGCGATCGTTGCCGCGATAGCTTGCGCGGATTTGGACGCGTGCTGTTCGGCTGACAGCTTTACCGACGGCGAGCCGGCGATCTTGTCCATCTGCGCCTTGATGTGCGCGGTTTTCTGTTCGAGCGCGCTAAAGGATGGGCCGTAATCTGGCAGCGCCGCCTCGATGGCGCTGAGCTGCTCTTGCATGCGGTCGAGTTCGGCAAGGACGAGGTCGGTCGTCTCATCCGGCGCATTTTCAATCGTAGTCGCAGTCGTCATGGCGTGATGCCTTTCAAGATCTATCGTGAGAAGCCGCGCGACGGCGCCGCAAAGCCCTGAGCAATGCCGATCTGCAGCGCGTAGACGGGATGTTGCTCGCGCATGGCCTGGGCGAGTGGCGACTGTGGGTGGAGCTTAAAGCGGGTCGGATCTGCTTGGATCGTGGCCAGCATCGGCTTGTCAGCGTCGAGTTCCTCGGTCAGGCCGCGCAAACTTCGCTCGACGTGCTCGCGCTCTTGCTGGCGCCTGTAGTCGTCCTGAAGCACGACGAAGTTTCGCAGTGCGGCGTTCCAACGATGAATGAACCGGCCTGCACGGACGACCGGATCGAGACGTGCGGCCCGCTCATTCTCGATTGCTGCGTCCAATACATCGACGCGCTTGTCGCCACGCAATTTCGCGGTTGCGACGCGCGTTTCAAGGCTGTGTTTCAACGCCGACTGTAGCGTCGCCAGCGTTCCCGGCTTCACGCGCTCAAGGTCCTGCCCGGCCTTGTCGAGCCGCGCCGTCTGATACACCGCCGCCTTCCCATCCATGCGCGCAACGTCGAGGTATGCGATGCCGTAGCAATCAAGCGCAACGCGATAGGGTTTGTCTGGATTGGCGACCGCAGGTCGCACCGCTCCGACCCTGGCGACTTTGTTCCGCACCATTTCGACCGCACCGGCCACACGCTTGGGAATCTCCAGCGCCTGCACGCGCTCGATGGCGCGATCAATCATGCCACCAATGCCGCGCCGCTCCTTGAACGCTTCGACGTAGTCGAGCGTCGTTTCCTTGGACCCGTAACGCCCGAGGCGTTTGACCAAAGCCGCATGGTTCGCGAACTCCTGCCGGTCGACGCAAAGAGTTGCCGCCTCGCGATGGCGTGTCATGGCGACGTACGTGAGGTGCCTGTCCATGGTGCCAGACGCGAACACGAACGCGGGGTCGACGGTGGCGCCCTGCGTCTTGTGGATGGTCAGCGCATAGCCGTGATCGAAGGCGTTGTAGGCGCTGGTATTGACCTGCACGGTGCGTGGCTCGCTGCTGCTGCCTGTGGCATACAATTGCACGTCGATCCGTTCGGCCGAGACTGCCCGCACCGGACCAAGCATGCCGTTCTTGACGCCCATATCGCGGTTGTTTTCGAGGAACACGAACCGATCACCGGGCGCGAATTCGCGCACTCCGTCACGCGTCGTAATCGTCACGTCGTCGCGGATCTTGCCGTCGGTTAACTGCCCCGCAGTCTTGCGCGCCTCGCGAAGGCGCAGGTTAATGGCGTGCACGTCGATGCGCCGATGTGCCAGCGCAACGCGTGATGCACCGGGATTTTTGGCGAGGTCATCGACGTAGTCGCGGACTAGACCGTCGAGCGCCTTGTCGCGATCAATCCAATGCCGGACGGCGTCCTTCGCGGCGTACGCTTGGAGCGCCGCGGCCGTTGCATGTCGGGCAAATGCGACCGATGCGGAGCGCTGCCAGTCATGCCACTGGCGGCGGATGTCTTGCAGCGTTGCAACGCCAATATGTTCGACGATGGCGCGGAAAGGTGCGCCAGCCCCAATCGCCTGGAGCTGCTCATGGTCGCCAACCAACACCAACTTTGCGCCTGCAACGTGCGCTGCCTCAACGACCCTTGCCAGCTGTCGTGAGCCGATCATGCCGGCCTCGTCGACGACAAGTACGTCCTTCGGGCCGAGCTTGTCTTTGACGGCTGACCAGCTTGCCTCCCACGACGCCAGCGTGCGCGCCGCGATGCCGCTCGATACCTGCAAGCCCTCCGCGGCTTTGCCTGCGAGCGCCGCGCCGACGACGCGATAGCCGGCGCTCTCCCAGGCGATCCGTGCTGCGGCAAGCATGGTGCTCTTGCCGGCGCCAGCGTAGCCGACGACGGCCGCGAAGGCACCCGATCCAGTGACGTGGTGGACAGCTGCGACCTGCTCGTCGCTGAGCACTGGAACCGGTGATGATGGACCATCGGTACTGCGCGACGACAATGTCTCGCCGCATCATGGCCTTCGAGTGGGGTCGGCACCGCTATGATCGGAACGCGATCGGAAGGATCGCAGGAAGAATCGCGCGGTCGCGTCGTGCGCCGCACGGCCCGTCCCGGCAGGGGCGACGTTTCACTGCGAGGCACTGAATTCTGTGCAACTTGAGATCATGCTGCGACGGCGGACGTGGATGCGCCGCGAAGGAGCGTCAGTGCACCGTCCGCTTCAAGGTCGCCACTTCTTTACCCCGGATCGAAGCCCGCAGGGCCGAGACCCGCTTCAGGGGCTCGGTTCACGAGAGCCGGATCAGGTCCAAACTCTCTTCGAAACCCGGAACCGCTGCTTCAACACCGAACGAATCGCACGAACTCCGGCAGCCCCGACCTCCCCTTGTGCTCCAAATGCCACAGCGTTGACAGGATCGTTTCGTGGATGTGAGCTGGAGCAGAACGGTGGGCTCGTGCCGTTTCAGCGGCTCGGCGGGCACGTGCTGATCGCCCTCGATGGCACCGAGTATTTCTGCTCGCAAAAACTGTCGTGCCCCAACTGCTCGTCACGTGTCCGCGGCAAGGACACAATCGAGCATTTCCACCAGATGGTTTCGGCGGCCCTGGTCGCGCCGGGGCATGACCGCGCGTCATGGCGGAGTCATGCTTCGCATGGACGCCGTCGGAGCCAGAGTTCATCATGCCGCAGGATGGGGCGGAAAAGCAGGACTGCGAAAGCCGCGCCACCGCCCGTTGGCTTGCGGTGCATGGGCCGAAATACGCACGGCTGAAGCCGATCTATCTCGGCGACGATCTCGCCTCACGGCAGCCGACCTGTGAGGCGGTCATCGCGCTTGGTGCGCATTTTCTGTTCACGGCAAAACCGTCTTCGCACAAGACGCTGTACGAATGGCTCGATGGCGTCGAGATTCCTTCGATGGAGCAGAAGATCAAGCAGGGCGCACGTTTCGTGACGCATCGCTATCGCTGGAAGGAGGCTGTGCCGATCCGCGACGGGGACGACGCACTGATCGTCAACTGGCTCGAAATCGAGATTGTCGTGTCGGAGACGCGCTTCCAGCACGACGCAACCGGCAAGGTCACATACCGCAACAGCTTCGTCACCAATCTGCCTGTGAACAAAGACAACGTGGTCGAGTTGGCCGCCTGCGGCCATCTTTAGTTTTCTGGCACGCTGGAAGATCGAGAACG
>JANMGQ010000106.1:0-14312 GCA_031374735.1 Hyphomicrobiaceae bacterium
CGCCAGTTCCTGTTGCGGGGCGTCGAGACCGTGCGCCTGGAATGGGCCCTGGTGTGCACCGCCCACAACCTCACGCAGCTGTTCAGGGCCGCCTGAGGGACTATGGTTGTGAAATCGTGGAGCCGCTGGGGCTATCTGGACGGGCTCCTAGTCCTTGCTCTTTCGACAGACAGCCTTACTCAATCCGCTTCGTCCCGACGATCTCCAGCCCGTATCCCTCCAGGCCGACGTAGACCGACGCCGGCGAGTTCGAGAGCAGCGTCATCTGGCGCACGCCGAGATCGCGCAGGATCTGGCTGCCGATCCCCGTTTCGATCTGCCGGCGTTCGCCGCTCTTGGCCGTGGCAGCTGGGTTGTTGCGCTCGGTCAGCCATTGCGATAGCGCCTTCGGCTGCAGGTCGCGGATCAGGACGACCACGCCGCGCTCTTCCTTGGCAATCATCTCCATGGCGCGTTTCAGCAGTGTGTCGCGTCCCATTTCAGGCGGGATGCCCAGCATGTCGCCCGGCAGGCTCACGGCATGCACGCGCACAGGGATCGGACCCGGCTTGGTCAGGTCGCCCTTGACCAGTGCCACGTGCTCCACCGGGTCGACGGTGGTCTCATAGATGTGCATCATCAGCGCGCCGCCGAACGCGCTTTCAACCGGCGCCTTGGCAACCGGCTTGACGATGCGGTCGTGGCGCAGGCGATGTTTGATGAGGTCCTCGATGGTTCCGATTTTGAGCCCATGGCGCTGCGCAAACGGCACGAGATCTGGCATGCGCGACATGGTGCCGTCGTCATTCATGATCTCGCAGATGACGCCAGCGGGTGTCAGCCCCGCCATGCGGCACAGATCGATGCTGGCTTCGGTATGGCCCGCCCGCACGAGCACGCCGCCCTCGCGCGCGATCAGCGGAAACACGTGGCCCGGCGAGACGATGTCGTTGTGATCCTTGGTGGCGTCGATGGCGGTGGCAATCGTGCGCGCCCGGTCCGCCGCCGAGATGCCCGTCGCGATGCCCTCGCGCGCTTCGATCGAGACCGTGAACGCGGTGCGCATGCGCGCCTTGTTGTGGCGCGACATGGCCTCCAGCCGCAGCTGCTCGCCGCGCTGCTCAGTCATGGTCAGGCAGATCAGGCCGCGGCCGTTCTTGGCCATGAAGTTGATGGCGTCAGGCGTGGCCATCTGGGCCGCGATGACAAGGTCGCCTTCGTTCTCACGGTCCTCGGCATCTACCAGCACGACCATACGGCCGTTGCGCAGATCTTCCAGGATCTCGTCGGTCGAGGAAATAAAGCCCCGCCCTTCCGAGTATTCGATGCGTTTCAGGTTTGACGGTTGGTTGGGCATGGGTGTGCTCACGCGGCGACGTACGATTGACGGTGTGCGCCCGCCATACCGTGAAGGTCAAGTCGGGGGGCGCTGCTGCCCAGGCCAATCGGGTGAAGTTCCCTCTCCCCGTTCTTCCCCCGTTCTTGACGGGGCGGCTGCCACGGCCGATGCTGTGGCGTCCCTGGCGATCGCGCGGCCCAACGCACCGTGACAGGCCGTCGATAGGCCGTGACGTCAAAGCGCCACTGGCGGTCTCGGCCTGAGCTACTTCGCGGTTTTCCAGTCTTTCGCATCCATCGGGATCGTGGTGGTCTGGAAGCTCCGCGCATCGTAAAAGCGCAAGCTGCGCTCGAAGGTGAGCGACGGGTCGGTCCGCTTCCAGATGCGGTCGAGCCAGCCGAAGTCGTCGACTTCGGCAATATCGAGTGACAGCTTGAACTGATAGGCGCCAACTTCGCGGATCAGCTGCTCAGGCTTCTCGGCCTCGCCGCGCGTATAGAACAGGACATTCTCGGTCTTCGATGTGCGTCCGGCAAGGGCGAACGGTGCAAAGTGCGCATAAGCCTGCGTGCGTGTGCGCTCCATGGACCAGCGGCCGATGTCTGCGGCGTAGAAGCGCTTTGTCAGCTTCGTGCGTGGGTCTGTCACTTCCAACTCCATCGACAACACCGTGCCAGTGCGTGCGCCGTCGTTGATCAGCGTCACGGGGAGCGAGACCATTTCAAAGTTCGAGTTGTTGTAGGGCGCCGCGTAGTGAATCACGGGCGGAATGAACACGCGCACATCGGGCGCGCGCAGCGACGTCTCCCATAGGCTCCAGGCCGAAAACGCAAGCGCGACCGAAGACACAACGGCCGCAATCCGTCCGCTCCAGCCATCGCCGGGGCGGCTGGCTGAATCGATGGCGATCTGGTTGGTGTCGGTCAGACTTGAACTCGGGCCCGGCGTGGTCATGAGGTTGTGTCTCCCGTTGCCTGCGGAGAGGAGTTGGAGAAGGCCGGCATGGCTGAATTGCGGCCGAGCGTGTTAGCGCTGTCGACACAAATGCCGGCCGGTCCTCAACTGTCCTCGCCCACCAACCTCGAACGGCGACATTGAATCAGGGGCCCGCGTCTTGTACAGGGGCGCGCTGTCAACAGACGGTCAACCGAATGAGGGCCCGGCCACATGTCACTCGAGACCGAAAGCGTGCTCGACCGCCGCAACCTCAAACGCCGCCTGGGGTTTTGGCGTGGAGCCGCGATCGCAGCGGCCGTTGTCGCTGCGGCGACGGTTGCGGCCCGCCTGTCGCCGACCGGCCTTGCAGACCAAAAGCAGATCGCGCGCATTGCGATTGAAGGGCTGATCACAGAAGATCGGGACATGCTGCGGCTGATGAAACGCGTCGCTGAGAACAAGAACATCACAGCGGTCATCCTGACCATCAACTCGGGCGGCGGCACCACGACGGGCGGCGAAGCGCTGTTCGAGGCCATTCGTGGCATGGCGGACAAGAAACCGGTTGTCGCGCAATTCGGCACGGTCGCGGCATCTGCGGCCTATATCGCGGGCCTCGGCACGGATCACATCGTGGCGCGCGGAAACACGATCACAGGCTCGGTTGGGGTAATTTTCCAATGGCCGGAAGTGACGGGTTTGCTCGATAAGTTCGGCGTCAAGGTGAACGAGATCAAGAGCGGCAATCTCAAAGCCGTGCCGTCCATGTTCGAGCCGCTTTCGCCCGCTGGCCGGCAGGTGACTGAGGCGATGGTGGCAGAATCACAGAAATGGTTTCTGGGTCTGGTCACCGAGCGGAGAAAAATCAGAACGGCTGAAGTGCCCGGGCTTGAGCAGGGACGCGTCTATTCGGGCCGAGAGGCCTTGACGCACAAATTGGTCGATGCCGTCGGCGGAGAAGCGGAGGTGATCCGCTATCTGGAAGAGGTGCGCAACACCCCGAAGAAGCTGAGCATTGTCGATTGGAAACCGCGGCGCGAGACCGACTTCAGTCTGTGGCGGTTTTCACTTTCCGCCCTCAAAGGGATATTCGGCGCGGGCACAGATGCGGCACTTCTTAACATGGACGCCAGAATCTCGCCGCACCTCCTTGACGGCCTTGTCTCGGTTTGGCACCCTATTGAAAAGCAGTGAGATTACAGGCATTTGCAGCGCGCCCGTGGTAAACGTCAGGTACGCCGCGGTGATCTGGTCAGCGGGAGGGTGAGCGGAGGCGGCCGGTGCGAAAGCATCGACATATCCGTGACGGATTGTAAGCAGGCGGAATTGCGGGGCCATCGGGCGTCCGCATCGGGCCTCCGGCGTGCATTAGGCACGCTACGATCACTCCTAATGACGTCTTGCCGTGTGGATTGGTGCCGCGTTCGACCTCAGGGGAGACGAGCGCAACACTGGATGTTGAGTGGCCAGAAAGTCAGTCGGCGAAAAGGGGTGTAGCGTGATCAAGTCGGAACTTATTCTGAAGATTGCCGCGGCGAATCCGCATTTGTTCCAGCGGGACATCGAGCGGATCGTAAACGTGATGTTTGACGAGATCGTGTCGGCGCTGTCGCGCGGCGATCGGGTTGAGCTGCGCGGCTTCGGCGCCTTTACGGTGAAACATCGTCTGCCGCGCACGGGTCGCAATCCACGCACAGGCGCGTCCGTCTCGGTCACCGAGAAGTTTGTACCGTTCTTCAAGACCGGCAAGGAATTGCGCGAACGGCTGAATGCAGATAGCAGCCCCAAGAAGGGCAAAGGCCGCGCCCGCGCTGCAACCGGATCGTCCGCCAAAGCCCCCGTAAGCGCTTGAGCCGTTAGTGGCTAATTCGGAGAAATCGCGTGCTGAACCGCCTGCTGTGGATTGTCCTCGGGATACCTGTGGCGGTGGTGACTGTGGCGCTTGCCATTGCCAATACTCAGCGCGTGCGCCTCGTGCTCGATCCGTTCCGACCGGAGGCGCCCGTCCTGACGACGCCGCCGATTCCTTTGTATGGGCTGTTGCTGGGGGCGTTGATCCTCGGCGTGATCCTTGGCGGTGTTTCGACCTGGATGACCCAAGGCCGCTGGCGCAAGACCGCACGCGCGAAGTCGCAGGATGCCATGCGCTGGCAACAAGAGGCCGACCGCCTCAGCCGCGAGCGCGATCAGCGCGTTGAGGGCCAAAAGCAGTTGGCGGGTCGATAGGGCTCACGTTTTCTCGTCCAGCAGCCGCTTGAGCCGCTTTTCTTCAGCTTCGCTCAATGGCGCCGGTTGTACGCCGGTGCTGGACGTGCGAGCCCGCGTGTAAAGTGCATATCCAGTCGCCCCTAGCAGCAGCAACGGCGCCAGCCAGAGCAGTGCCGTCGACCATGTGAGCCGCGGCCGCAGCAGCACGAACTCGCCATAGCGCGCAACAACGTAGGTGATCACGTCTTTGTCGGTTTTCCCAGCCGTGATCTGCTCGCGCACAAGCACGCGCAGGTCCTTCGCCAGCGGCGCGTTGCTGTCGTCGATCGACTGGTTCTGACACACCAGACAGCGCAACTCAGCCGACAGCGCCCGCGCGCGCGCCTCCTGGCGCGGATCGGCAAGCTGCTCACCCGGCTCGACGGCGAGGGCTGCGGTGGACAGTGCCAGGGCTAGAAGCGTCGTCGAGTAACTAAGTCTCATCGGTGCCGACCTCTCGATGGACCACCGGTAGAGAAGGGCAATACGATCGGCAAGATGGGGCTGCATGCTAGGGCCGACCGTGGCCCACATCAAACGTTGCCGCGATCCTCGCGCCAGAGGCCGAGCTTTTCCTGCACGGGGCGATCAGAGAACGAGAACAACACGGCGTCTTCGGCGGGCTCGTGCACGACGTGCTTCCAGCTCGGCACGACAAACACGTCTTTCGGCCCCCAGGTCATGACGGTGTCGCCGACGCGGGTCGTGCCGCGGCCTTCGACAACGGAAAACACCGTCGCGTCCGTCGAGCGATAGCGGCTGGTCGCCATGCCTTTGGGCAACATTTGCAGACACGTGCCCATGGTCGGCATGGCGAAATCGCCGGTGACCGGATTGATGTATTTCATCTTCAGGCCATGACACGGATCCCAAGCGGACGTGCGACGCAACTGCTCCAGCGCCTCGCGTGAGCGGGCATAGGGATAGTTGAAAATCGGCGTCGTCGTGCCGCCGCGCGGGTGACCAACGGGCAGCATGTTGGCGCCATAACGCGCCAGCGCATCGCCCTCGGGCTTGCCGATCGGCTGTTCGTCCTCGCCAAGATTTTCCGAGAACGATGCATCGAGAAACTGCACCAGCGGAATGTCGAGCCCGTCGAGCCAGAACATGGGCTTATCCGACGCGTTGCCGTGATCGTGCCACTGGCCTGTGGGCGTGATGACGAAATCGCCCACTTCCATGCGCGTTTTCTCGCCATTGACCGACGTCGTCGCGCCCGAGCCCTCGAGCACAAAGCGCAGGGCTGACTGCGAATGGCGATGCGCCGGCGCGACCTCCCCGGGCAACACCAACTGCACGCCGGCATACAGCGAAGTGGTGATTTTCGACTGCCCGCGCATGCCTGGATTTTCGAGGATCAGCACGCGCCGCTCGGCTTCCTTGGCCGTGATCAGCCCGCCAGCTTCCACCATGGCATCGCGGATCTCGGCGAAGTGCCAATGGAACGGCACGCACGGGCTCTTCGGCTCTGGCGTGATGAGTGCGCCCATCACAGTCCACAGCGGCGTCAGCGCTTGTCTGTCGATCTTGCTGTAAAACGCGCGGCGCTCGGGTGTGTCGAGGGGCGGGACGGTCATGCAGCGTCTCCAGGTTGGACTGTGCGCACGGGATGGATGCGCGCGTGATTGACGGTGACGAGAAAGAAAGTATGCTAATTGAATGCAGCACGTCAACCGCGACACTCTGAGAGCCGCTGCGGATCTGGATGATCCGGCCTTCGTTGCCATGCCCGGTCACCTCATCCGCCGTGCACAGCAGATCGCCGTGGCGATTTTCATGGACCAGTGCGCCGCGTTCGATTTGACGCCCATTCAATTCGCGGCCCTGTCTGCCATCCTCACGCATCCCGGCATCGACGCAACCCGGCTCGCCGGACTGATCGCGCTCGACAAACCGACCGTCGGCGGTGTCATCGATCGCTTGGAAGCCAAGTCGCTTGTTGCGCGCACGGCGGACGCCACGGATCGCCGCGTCAAACGGCTGACAATCACGGCCGGAGGCAAACGCCTCATGAAGCGCGCGGGCCCAGCCGTGGACGCAGCGCAGCATCGCATTCTCGACCCGCTCACCGCGGCCGAACGGGCGACATTTCTCCGCCTGCTCACGCGCCTCGTCGAGGGCAACAACACCTTCTCGCGCGCCCCGATGCGCCCCATCGAGCCCGAAGGCTAGGCCCATGGATCTGCCCATCATCATTGCCGGTGTTGAGCGTGTCGCAGTCACACGAGCCAGCACCGCGCCACACCGCCGGACAACGAAAGCATAGCACAGTTATCTCTCGACAAATCCGTCCGTTGGCATGCAAGTATTCCTGCGGGAGATGCGCTCGACCAAGGATGTGCCGCATGCAGACCAATGATCTAGATCGTTTGTCCGCGCTGATTGGATCGATCTACGATTGTGCCATCGACCCGGGGCTTTGGAAGGCGACCCTTGGCCTGATCTGCGATGAATTGGACGGTCACACGGCCGGCATTCTCGTGCTCGACTACGACGCTGGCCAAGCCGGCGCCATCGGAGACCGACTTGTCGAGCAGTACGGGCCTGTGACGGGCTGGGGCCAGCGCCTGGTCGACGTGTTCCAGTCGCTGAAGCGGATCCACCGGCCTTTCCTGTCTCGCAGCCTTACCGAACTGGATGAGCCGATTTTGCTGCCACGCGACTTTCCCCCGACCAGTGCAAGCTTGGCCGAACCCGCTCATGCGCAATGGGCGGTGCCGCAAGGCATTCATCAGGTCCTAGAGACTGTTGCCCTGAGCGAGCCGCGTCGGCTTGGGCTGCTCAGCATCACCCGCCAGCAAAATCGCGGCGAATTCGGCAACCACGAAGTCGCCACGCTGCGGCGTCTGGCGCCGCACATCCGCCGGGCCATCACGATCAGTGACTTGCTGGATGTTAAGCGGCTGGAAGCGCAAGCATTCAAGGCCACACTCGACGAGTTGACCACGTCCGTTGTCATCGTCGGTGAGCACGCGCGCATCCTGCACATGAATGCCGCGGCCGTGGCCATGATCGGCTCTGATGGTCCGCTTGGAGAGCGTCACGGCTGTCTCGTCGGTACAAACAAATCTGAGGCTGCCGAGCTTCTGCATGTCATCGACATGGCGCGTAGCAACGAAACGGCTATGGCTGGTCGAGGCATCAGCGTCTCGCTCACCGGCAGTGACGGACTGCTGATGGCGACGGTCCTGCCGTTGTCGCGTGGCGATGTTCGAACACGCCTGATGTCGAGCGCTACAGCGGCCGTGTTCATCAATTCGGGCACATCGAGCCGGCTACACCTGGTCGAAGCTTTCGGCCGCATGCATGGCCTGACGGCAGCGGAGATCCGTGTCCTCGGCCGTGTCGTTGGTGGCGATTCGATACACACGGCGGCCGAGCGTCTTTCGATCACGGAAGCGACGCTCAAGACCCACCTCCAGAAGATCTTCAGCAAGACTGATACCGTTCGCCAGATCGATCTCATCACCCTGGTTGGGCGTGTCGTCCCGCCGATCCGCGACGTCGACTGAAAGCGCATGCCATTTGCTACAATTTGAAGGGCGTGGCCGAGGGCGCACGTCGACTTGCGATCGCGCAATGGCTGTTCGCAAACCGCCACGGTTGGTCAGCGCTCCAAAGCTGCCTTGCACGAAGCCGAGTTGAGAATCACAACTTCGTCTGTTCCCCGAAGCCGCCAATCCCACCTCACGGCATGACCATGCCACCGTTCACGTGCAGCGTCTGGCCTGTGACGTAGCGCCCTTCGGCGCTGGCGAGATACAGCGCCGCCGTTGCGATGTCATCGACGTCGCCGAACGCCTGCGTCGGGATGTTCTTCATGATCTCGGCCTTGAGCGTGTCTGCCAGTCCGTCCGTCATCGCAGACTTGATGAAGCCCGGCGCAATGCAGTTGGCGGTGATACCGCGGCTGCCAACTTCGCGCGCGAGGCTCTTGGTCATGCCGATCATGCCAGCTTTCGAGGCCGCGTAATTGCCCTGGCCAGGGTTGCCGATGATGCCGGACACTGATGAAATGTTGATGATGCGGCCATAGCCCGTTTTCGAGCGCATCATATGGCGGGATCCGGCGCGCATGAGCATGAACGTGGACGTCAGGTTGACTGCGATGACGTCGTCCCACTGTTCGTCCTTCATGACCATGAACAGGTTGTCCTTGGTCAAGCCGGCATTATTGACCAGGATATCAAGCCGCCCGCCAAGCGCCTTCACGGCCTCGTCGATGAGCTTGCCGACTTGCGCCTTGTCGGCGAGGTCGCATGGCACGACAACGCAGCGATCGCCGAGCTCGGCCTTCAGCGCCTCAAGTTTGTCAACCTGCCGGCCCGAGATGGCGACAGTCGCGCCCTGCTTGTGGAACATCTTGGCGATGGCGCCGCCGATGCCACCCGTGGCACCTGTAACAAGGGCGGTCTTGCCGGTGAGGGAGAACATGGGTGAAGGCCTTTCAGCTAAGCAGGTTGTGTTGGGTTGGCGGCCTTGTGGCGGGGGAGCGACGGAGGGTCAAGTGGGCGTGACCGGGTTGGGGCGGGCTGGGCTGGAGCAGGTACGGCACGCTTCTCCTGTCCGGCGTCGTTGGTGACGCTTTCTCGTCTACTGGACGATCGCTTGCACCTTGACTCGAAGGCAACGGCGAATGCTGTTCTTGACGCCACCCTAGAGCGCGTCGCACGAACACTTGGCGAACAGAAGGCGGGCGACGCGGCGATGCTCAATCAGCGCCAGTTCCAGACGCAGCGGCGGAGGCGAGGGCTGTAGTAGCGGCCTATGCCGCAGCCGTTGCGCACGACGGTGAAGGTGCTGGCTTCGTCTTGGCCGATGCTCTTTGGCGCAGACGGTATAGCTTGTGCGTCGACCGTCAGGACGGCGGCGACTGCGGCCATGGCGATGGCGGTGAGAAAGGCGTTGCGCATGCTGTTACCTCGTTCGGTGGTTGGTCGTGTTGCCATGCCGGACGCAACGCTCAAGTGTCGGCGCGCACCGGCTAACTTCACATAACCGACAGCACGCGGCGTCATCCGTCGCAGGCAAACTTCAAACGCAGTCTCAGACAAGGGAACAGCCCGAGGTCCAGTGCGCAGCGCCGCCAAAATCGCGCAGCGTGCGCTGCAGACGAGGGCGGATCAGGTCGCTCGGGTACTGCTGCAGTTCGGGCGCAACGGCCTTAACAACCGGAACGGCGCCCCGTGTGAGTTTGCCCCGTGTGAGTTTGCCCTGTGTGAGTTTGCCCCGTGTGAGATCGACCAGCACCGCCGTCACACCCCGCGCCGCAAGATGCTGCGCCAGGGCAAACATGCGTGTTCCCGCTTGGGGCAAATCCGGTTCAGGACGCGCCGGTGCATCGTAGACAGGCATGTGGGACACCGATACGAGCGCGGCGCGCGCGAGGTGGCTGCGGTCGGTTTCGCTGAGGGCGGCCTCGCCGAGTTGCTCGCGCTTTGCGTCGGCAAACTGGATGCCGATCTCGCTCTGGCAGAGTTCGTTGAGGGCTGACATAGCTGCGTCGGCGCGGCTGAGGCGACAGCCCAGACCACACGCGAACATGCCGCCGTCGGCATCCGTCGAGACGGCTGCCATAACCGGGATTTCGAGATCGCTCGAAATGTCGAACAGCTGGGTTTGGCGATGCGTCGCGCCGCGACGGTAGGTGGCCAGAAGCTGTATCGCCGGCGCCAGTGCTGGCTCATCCAAGACCACGCGACGCGCTGGCCTGCCGCCCACCCACCAGAGAGCTGCCGCGTCGCGCTCGACAAGTTCCAAGATGGCGCGCGTCGCCGCGTCATCAGCAGTCCGGCCCGCAGCGGCACCGGTGCTCAACGCGGCGCCAGGCATCCGCAATGGCCCTGGCGCTGTGCGACGCAGGCACCAATCGGCGGGCACATGGACTGCCGCGCCGGTCAGCGCGTCGCTGCCTCTGACGAGATCGATCGGGGAGCCCGGCCGCGCCATGTCCGCGGCCAAAGCCTGAAGGTCTGGCGGTAAGTCTGCTTGGTCAAGTGAGGTTTGATGGCTGACGTCCCCTGTCCGCTCCACCTGCGCCATCCGTTCGATGGCTTCGCCGCTCGCAGACGCCAACGCGTCTTCGAGTTCGGCGCCTGCACCGGCCACGCTGAACACGCCGGCGGAGCCAAGTACGCCCTCAGCCGTGCGCCCGCCGACGAAGCAAAACCCGGGCGCCCAATCGGAGCCGAGCAGGAACAGGCGATCGAGCGCGCGTGCGGCATCGGCGATCGGTTCGCCGTGGCATTCCGCAAGACGCGCCATGAGCTGCTGGCCGGCGGGCGTCACCCGATCGAGATCTCGAAAATGCATGGATCAGTCGCCAGCCTGAACCGCGAGAGCCTCATCTTCGAGATACGTGTCGGCGTAGATCTCCTTGAACGGCAGCGTCAGATCAAAGCTCTCGATGCGGCAGCCGTGTTTCGGATCAACGGGCACGGCATCTGCCGGCCAGACGCCGTCGGGATCGCGGCGCAAGATGTGTGCGCCAACCGCCGTCGACTCGACCAGTAGGATTTCCATCACGCTCGGCAGCGACGCGTAGAGCGGGACGTTGCTCCAGGTGTCGCGGAAATTGCTCTCCGACAGCACCTCGACAATGACAATCGGGTGTTCGATGTCGCGGACGTTCGGCTTGCTCGGCGTGCAGGTGATCGCCATCTCGGGGATGCGGTGATTCCAGGTCGCCGCCAGATGCGGCTTGATGCCGGGCGTGGTCACCAACCGGCAACGCGGCCAATGGGCCTTCAGGCGCGCCATGATATGGTACGTGAGATTTGAATGCACGCTGCCGTGAGTCGACCACGGCGCGTCCTGGGCCCGCACGACGCCATCAACAAGCTCGTAGATGATACCCGGCTCGCCGCCGCGCCAGGCAAGGAATTCGTCCACGGTCATGGGTTGAGGATCAGTTCGCTGGACGGCAGTCATTTCAGCTCTCCCTGGCCGCCTTTCATCGCTCAGTTGACGCTACGCCGATAGCACACTTGCGCATCGGCGGCTGCATGGTAAGCGAAAACTCCTCGCCGCCTGCTATCCCAAGAGCCTCCCCATGAAAGACATTCTCGCCGAACTCGAGCGCCGCCGCGCCGTGGCCCGCATTGGCGGCGGAGAAAAACGCATCGAGGCGCAACACGCCCGCGGTAAGCTGACCGCGCGGGAACGTGTCGACCTGCTGATGGATGAAGGCTCGTTCGAAGAGTTCGACATGTACGTCGAACACCGCTCGATCGATTTCGGCATGGAGAAGACCAAGATCCCGGGCGACGGCGTCGTCACCGGCTGGGGCACGATCAACGGCCGCGTCGTCTATGTGTTCGCCAAGGATTTCACCGTGTTCGGCGGCTCGCTCAGCGAGGCGCACGCCAAGAAGATCATGAAGATCCAGGATATGGCGCTGCAGAACCGCGCGCCGATCATCGGCCTGTTCGATGCCGGCGGCGCGCGCATCCAGGAGGGCGTGGCGGCGCTCGGCGGCTATGGCGAGGTGTTCCTGCGCAACGTGCTCTCGTCGGGTGTGGTGCCGCAGATTTCCGTCATCATGGGCCCATGTGCGGGCGGCGATGTGTATTCTCCCGCCATGACCGACTTTATCTTCATGGTCAAAGACACGAGCTATATGTTCGTCACCGGCCCGGATGTCGTGAAGACCGTCACCAACGAGACCGTGACGGCCGAAGAACTCGGCGGTGCGCGCGTACACACCACCAAGACCTCCATCGCCGACCGCGCCTATGAGAACGACGTCGAGTGCCTGCTGCAGATGCGGCGCTTGATGGACTTCCTCCCCGCGCACAATACGGCGGGCGTGCCCATCCTGCCGACCAAGGACTCGCCGGATCGCGTCGATCCCTCACTCGACACGCTGATCCCGGACAATCCAAACAAGCCCTACGACATCAAAGAGCTGATTCACAAAGTCATCGACGAGGCGGACTTCTTCGAGATCCAAGAAGCGTTTGCGAAGAACATCGTCACCGGTTTTGCGCGCATGGAAGGCCGCACGGTCGGCATCGTCGCCAACCAGCCGCTGGTGCTTGCCGGCGTGCTCGACAGCGACGCCTCGCGCAAAGCCGCGCGCTTCGTGCGCTTCTGCGATTGCTTCGACATCCCGATCATCACGTTCGTTGACGTGCCGGGCTTCCTGCCGGGCACCGCGCAGGAATACGGCGGCCTGATCAAACACGGCGCGAAGCTGCTGTTCGCCTATTCCGAGGCAACGGTGCCGAAAGTCACCGTCATCACGCGCAAGGCCTACGGCGGCGCTTATGACGTGATGAGCTCCAAGCACATCCGCGGCGATGTGAACTATGCCTGGCCGACAGCCGAAATCGCCGTCATGGGCGCCAAGGGCGCGGCGGAGATTATTTATCGCTCGGAGTTGGGCGATCCGGAGAAGATCAAGGCGCGCATCGACGAGTACCAGAAGCGCTTCGCCAACCCCTTCGTCGCCGCCGAACGCGGCTACATCGACGAGGTCATCAAGCCCAGCTCAACGCGGCGCCGCATCTGCCGCTCGCTCAACATGCTGGCGGGCAAGAAGGTGACGAACCCGTGGAAGAAGCACGATAATATTCCGTTGTGAGGGGGCTTCAATTGCCAAACGATCCGCCAATCTACATGACTCAAATTGATGCGGCCGCGCTCCTGGAATGTCTTGGATCGAATGACGATTTGGGAATTGTGTTGCGCACGCATCTTGAAATTGAGCGAGCAATGATCAGATTGCTCGAGGTGAAGTTTCCAAACTATGCTGCCCTCAATCATAATAGTTTTGCCCAGCATCTTAAGGCGCTTCGTTCCTTGGGAATGACAGGAGGGGCTCTTCAGATCGCCGACCAAGTTAACAAAATTAGAAACATCGTCACACACGTAAAAAAAGATATGAAAACTCGATTGTCTCAGGGGGATCTGGACGAATTGTGTTCTCAGGCTGCTGGTGTCTTCGGAAAGAAGGCGGATGTGTTGGCTTTTTGTATGGGCGTCGGACCAGGACCACGGCGACCGTTGCGGGACTGCACTCTTGGTGTTCAATTCGCTGCCATAGGCTTCATGGCGGCAGCGCTGATTGACTCAATTCCACAGCGTGAAAACAGAGTGCTTTTAGACATGACCGCTTAAAAATGAGCGCACTCCCTCTCCCCGTACTTCACGGGGAGAGGGCGGGGTGAGTTACCATGTGCGGCGCACACCTTGATCTATGAAACAAGCTGCCGCGCAGCGGCGATTTTTGCGATGCAGCATTCGTGCTGCGCTGCAGCTAGTTACAGGAGAGGGGCGGCCGCTTGCTTCGTTGGTGAACGAGCGGCGGCCGCATATCACAGCAAACGGTTTGCCAGCGGATCGATCTCCGCCTTAACCCAGCTTCCGCCCCTCACCCTCTCCCCGTGAAGGACGGGGAGAGGGAATCCGAGAGAGCAATTTGCCCCGCGCCGACTGCTGAAGTACGTTTTCGCCTCCATGCCCACCATCACCGACATTAAAGCCGCGATCGACGCTCTGCCGGAGGCAGAGCAAACGGCGCTGAAGCGCTGGCTGGACGGGCGCGATGCCGAGCTGTTCGATCAGAAGATTGAGACGGACGCGGCAGCGGGGCGCCTGGACGAACTTGTCGTGCGAGCGAAAGCCAATCAACAAGCCGGTCTACGTCCGCCGCTGTAATACCGGCGAACAAAATTTCTGACTGACGAACTGTCTGCTCCCTTTGTCATGGCCGGGCTTGTCCCGGCCACCCATCGCGAAACGAGCGCGACGATATCTGTAGTGCTGAGCCGTCTAAACGTGATGGCAACCGACTCCGTGCGTTGCGGAA
>JANMGQ010000108.1:0-19982 GCA_031374735.1 Hyphomicrobiaceae bacterium
TTCCGCAACGCACGGAGTCGGTTGCCATCACGTTTAGACGGCTCAGCACTACAGATATCGTCGCGCTCGTTTCGCGATGGGTGGCCGGGACAAGCCCGGCCATGACAAAGGGAGCAGACAGTTCGTCAGTCAGAAATTTTGCCCGCCGGTACAAGCCGTGCTCTGGTGCGTCAGCTTACCGCAGTATATGACTGTTCTGATTGCCTTCGTGGCAATGACAGCAATGGGCCAAAGAACGAACCCGCTACCGCGGGCATGCTCGACGAGATGAGCATAGGCCAGTACAGCGAGAAGACGAGAGCCGATTCTATCCGCCACGTCGCGCGCAGCGCCAATCGACAAGCGAACGCGCCCATGCCCAACTGGCTCATCCCGTCAGATAACCACGGAGGACTTTATGAAACGTCTCGCACTCGCCACACTGATCGCGGGCTTTGCCGCGACCGCAGCCCAAGCCCAGGAGCTGACCGGCACATTGAAGAAGATCAAGGAAACCGGCAGCATCACGCTCGGCTTCCGCGAAAGCTCGATCCCCTTTTCCTATCTCGACGACAAGCAGCAGCCCGTCGGCTACGCCATGGATATCTGCGCCAAGATCGTTGACGCCGTGAAAAAGGAGCTCAAGGCCGACAAGCTTGAAGTGAAGCTCAACGCCGTCACTTCAGCAACACGCATTCCGCTGATGGCCAACGGCACGATCGACCTCGAGTGCGGCTCGACCACCAACAACGCCGAGCGCCAAAAGCAGGTCAGCTACACCTACACACACTTTTTGACCGCGAGCCGGTACGTCACAAAAGGCGTGGCGAACATCAACAAGATCGACGACCTGAAGGGCAAGACGATCGTCTCGACCGCCGGCTCGACCAACATCAAGCAGGCCACCGAAGCGAATGCGGCCAAGAACCTCGGCATGACCATCATTCCCGCCAAGGATCACGCCGAAGCGTTCCTGATGGTCGAGACGGACCGTGCGGCCGCCTTCGTGATGGACGATATTCTGATCGCGAGCCTGATCGCGGGTTCCAAGGAGCCGAAGGCCTACAAGCTCTCCGACGATGCATTCTCGCCGCCCGAGCCCTACGGCATCATGCTGCGCAAGGATGATCCGGCCTTCAAGAAGGTCGTCGATGGGGCTGTCGCGGCGCTGTTCAAGAGCCCGGAAGGCGTTGCTATCTACAACAAGTGGTTCACCGCGGCGATCCCGCCCAAGGGCCTCAACCTGAATGTGCCACTGAGCGCGGCCATGAAGAAGATCTACGACACGCCGAGCGACTCGGCTGACCCAGCCGCATACTAAGGCAGCTTACGGAGGCTGCGGCGCGCCGGTTGAACACACGCGGTTCACCGGCGCGCCCATTTGGGCGGGTGTGGCATGAGCTATAATTGGAACTGGGGCATATTCTGGGAGGCCTCGCCCGAAGGCACCGGAAACTATTTCGATATGCTCTTGTCCGGCGCGCGCTGGACGATTGTCACGGCACTGATCGCCTGGATCATCGCGCTCACCTTTGGCGCACTTATTGGCGTCGCGCGCACATTGCCGTCCAAATGGGCCAACGGCTTTGCGACCGCCTACGTCGAATTCTTTCGTAACATCCCGATCCTGGTGCAGCTGTTCCTCTGGTACTTCGTATTGCCAGAATTGCTCCCGCGTGCGGCGGGCATGTGGATGAAGCAACTGCCCAATGCCGCGTTCTGGACCACGGCGTTCGGTGTCGGGCTCTATATGTCTGCGCGCGTCGCCGAGCAGGTCAGGGCCGGCATCAATGCGCTGCCGCGCGGGCAGGGCATGGCCGGCAAAGCGCTTGGCCTGACCACGGCGCAGACCTACCGCTATGTGCTGCTGCCGATGGCGTTCCGTATCATCCTGCCGCCGTTGACGTCTGAATTCCTGAATACGATTAAGAACACATCCGTGGGCCTGACCATCGGTCTGCTGGAGTTGACGGGCCGCGCGCGCTCCATGCAGGAGTTCACATTCCAAGTCTTCGAGGCCTTCACGGCGGCGACCCTGCTGTATCTGTTGATCAACGCGGTTGTCGTGGTTGGCATGCGGTTCCTCGAAATGCGCGTCGCTATTCCTGGCCATAGCGTGGGGAAGTGAGCACATGTTCGCGACCTTCGATTTTGATGTCATCTGGCGCTCACTGCCGTACCTGTTTTTCGACGGCATGCGCTTCACGCTGATGCTGACGCTGCTTGCGACTGCTGGCGGCGTGATCCTCGGCACGCTGCTCGCGCTGATGCGCCTTTCCAGCATCAAGCCGCTGTCGTGGATTGCGGCGGCCTACTCGAACACGCTGCGCTCACTGCCTCTTGTTCTGGTTATTTTCTGGTTCTATTTCCTGATCCCCTACATTGGCCAATGGATCACGGGCGCGTCTCGCCCCATGGCAGTCGGTGCGTTCACGTCGGCGCTGGTCACGTTCACGCTGTTTGAGGCGGCGTATTTTTCCGAGATCATGCGCGCCGGCATCCAATCCATCCCGCGCGGCCAGCAGTCGGCTGGCTATGCACTCGGCCTCACCTATTGGCAGAACATGCGCTACGTCGTGCTGCCGCAGGCGTTCCGCAACATGCTGCCAGTGCTTCTGACGCAGACCATCATCCTGTTTCAGGATACGTCGCTGGTCTACGTGCTCTCGATCACGGACTTCCTCGGCGCCGCCTCGAAGATCGCGCAGCGCGATGGTCGCTTGGTTGAGATGTATCTGTTTGCGGCGGTCATCTACTTCGCAATCTCGTTTGCCCTGTCCCGGTTGGTGAAGCGCCTGCAGGCGCGCACGGCCATTGCGCGTTAAGGTCCAAGCCATGATCGAGATCAAAAGCGTCGACAAATTCTACGGCGCGATACAGGTGCTCAAGGCCTGCACGACGACGGTTGCGAAAGGTGAGGTCGTCGTCGTGTGCGGCCCGTCGGGCTCGGGCAAGTCGACGTTGATCAAGACGGTCAACGGCCTCGAACCGTTCCAGGCTGGCGACATCATTCTCGACGGTATCAGCCTGAAGGACCCGAAAACGGATCTGCCGAAGCTGCGCGCCCGCGCCGGTATGGTGTTCCAGAACTTCGAGCTGTTTCCGCATTTGCGCGTGATCGACAACCTGTGCCTGGCGCAGGAAAAAGCACTCGGGCGCACGCGAGAGGAGGCGGAGGCCAAGGGGCGCCAACTGATCGAGCGCGTCGGCTTGAGCGCGCACATCGACAAGTTTCCGGGCCAGCTCTCAGGCGGCCAGCAACAGCGCGTGGCCATTGCCCGTGCCCTCGCCATGGACCCGATCGTCATGCTGTTCGACGAGCCGACATCGGCGCTTGATCCTGAAATGGTCACCGAGGTGCTCGACGTCATGGTCGAACTCGCCAAGAGCGGCATGACCATGATGGTCGTCACGCATGAGATGGGCTTCGCCCGCAAAGTCGCCGACCGCGTCATCTTCATGGACCGCGGCGAGATCGTCGAAGACGCCCGCAAGGAAGACTTTTTCGGCAAGCCGCGCAGCGAACGTGCGCAAATGTTCCTGTCGAAGATCCTCCAGCACTGACCATCGAGCGGCAGCTTGGTGCCGCTCGGCTGTGCCCAATTTAGTTGAGCACATGCAAGGGATTGTGCACCTTGAGAGCGCGGACCGCGGGGCGGGGCACGTTGTCGTATTTGTTGTCCGGGATGGTAGATGCTGATGTGCGATTCGAGCGGCGTCTTCGGTTCGCGCACGCCCGTAAGTTTGAGGACCCCGCGTTCTCACGAGCAAATTGAGCGGCAACTGCTTAGTCTTGATGATCAGGAGGCTTACCCATGAATGTCAAAGATCTCATCGCCATCGATATCCACACGCACGCCGAAGTGTCCTGCCGCCAGCCGGCGGACGCGCACTGGCAGCCCTATGAGGACGCCGCCAACACATACTTCAAGGCCGGCAAGCGACCGACCATCGCCGAGACCGTGGCGTACTACCGAGAGCGTAAGATCGGTTTGGTCATGTTCACGGTCGACAGTGAATTTCTGATCGGCAACAAGCGCATTCCCAACGAGGAAGTGGCCGAGGCCGCCGCGGCCAATAGCGACATGATGATGGCGTTCGCCTCGATCGATCCGCATAAGGGCAAAATGGGCGTGCGCGAAGCCCGTGACCTGATCAAAGCCGGCATTATCAAGGGCTTCAAGTTTCATCCGACCGTGCAGGGCTTTTTTCCCAACGACCGGATGGCCTACCAGCTCTACGAAGTGATCGCCGAATACAAGTTGCCGGCCATTTTCCACTCGGGCCATTCCGGCATCGGCACGGGTATGCCCGGCGGCGGCGGCTTGAAACTCAAGTATTCCAATCCGATCCATGTCGACGACGTGGCCGCCGACTTTCCCGATATGACTGTTATCATCGCCCACCCGTCATGGCCGTGGCAGGACGAAGCGCTGTCGGTGTGCCTGCACAAGCCGAATGTGTACATCGACCTCTCAGGCTGGAGCCCGAAGTATTTCCCGAAAGACCTGATCAGCCGGGCCAACGGTCAGCTCAAGCACAAGATGCTGTTCGGGTCGGACTTCCCGCTCATTCAACCCGACCGCTGGATCGCCGACTTCAAGGATCCGGCAACAGGCTTCAAGCCTGAGGTGCATGAACTGATCCTGAAGCAGAACGCGATTCGCGCCCTCAAGCTCGCCGCTGCCGCCGCATGACCGTCGCAGGCCGTTCTGATTGGCTTGGTGATGACGCGACCTTCGCTCCATCACCAACCATGCCTTAACTTTTGACGGATCGCGCACGCGACGCTTCAAGCACTCAAGCAGCCGGACGCCTGGACACTGTCCGCTTGATGCGGCCCCCATTTCGGAGACAGAGATGCAGTTCTACCTTGATGGCTACACGCCCGGTGATCCCGATATCCTCAAGGCCGCGCCCGGCGTCGTAAACCGATCGGCAGCCCTGCCCGGCGCAGTCGACGTGCTGATCGTTGGCAGTGGTCCGGCCGGCACGTTGCTGGCGGCGCAACTCTCTACGTTTCCTGGCATCGCAACCCGGCTGGTCGAGCGTCGCGACGGCCCGCTGGAGCTTGGCCAGGCGGACGGTGTCGCCTGCCGCACGGTCGAAATGTTTGATGCCTTCGGCCTCAGCGAAAAGCTTGTCCGCGAAGCCTACTGGGTGAACGAGACCGTCTTCTGGCGTCCGTCGCCTGAGGACGGATCGCGGATCGTCCGTACCGGCCGCGTTCAGGACACGGAAGATGGCCTGTCGGAGTTTCCGCATGTCATCGTGAACCAAGCCCGCCTGCAGCAGTATCTGCTCGACTATATGCGTCGCTCGCCATCGCGGCTCGAAGCCGACTACGGCCTCGAGTTTGTGACGCTGAAAGTTGAAACTGAGGGCGAGCACCCAGTCGTTGTCACACTGCGGCGGCCAAGCGATGGCACACTCCTGACGGTCCGCGCCAAGTACGTCGTTGGCTGTGACGGCGCCCGTAGCCTTGTGCGCGACGCGATTGGTGCGGAGCCGCGCGGCGACTTCGCCAACCACGCCTGGGGCGTGGTCGATATGCTGGCGGTCACCGATTTCCCCGATATCCGTCTGAAAGCCGCAATCCAATCGAAGGACGGCAACATCATTCTCATTCCGCGCGAAGGCGGTTATCTCGCACGGCTGTACGTGGATCTCGGCGAGATCGACCCCGATAACCGCGATGCCTTCCGCTCGATCACGCAAGCGCAGGTCATCGCGACAGCGCAACGCGTGCTGCATCCTTACAAACTCGATGTGCGCGATGTCGCATGGTTCGCCGTGTATCAGGTCGGCCAGCGTGTCACCGACCGTTTCGACGATGTGCCAGACGGGCAAAAGGGGGCACGCTTGCCGCGCGTCTTCATCGCGGGCGATGCGTGTCATACCCACAGCGCCAAGGCTGGCCAGGGCATGAACGTGTCGATGCAGGATGCGTTCAATCTCGGTTGGAAGCTCATTTCAGTTCTTGATGGGCGCGCCAAGCCTGAGCTACTGCGTACCTACACCATCGAGCGGCATCGAATTGCGCAAGAACTCATCGACTTCGACAAGGAATGGTCGAAGATCATGGCATCGCCGCCGAAGGATCCAAAGCACCCGGAACGCGGCGGGATCGATCCCGACGAATTGCAAGCCTACTTCGTCAAGTCTGGGCGCTACACCGCTGGCGTTGCCGCACACTACCCACCCGCAACGGTGCTGACAGCCAAAGCAGCCCATCAAGACCTTGCGAAGGGCTTTACGGTTGGGATGCGTTTCCACTCGGCCCCTGTTGTGCGCCTTGCTGACGCCAAGCCCATGCACCTCGGCCACGTCGCGCGGGCCGACGCCGCGTGGCGGCTGTATGCGTTTGCCGATGCGAGCGGACAACGCCTGCGGGCATTGGCGGACTTCCTTGCCTCGCCAAAGTCGCCCATCCATCGGTTTACCCCAAGAGGGGCTGAGATCGACAGTGTCATCGACGTGCGCGCTGTCTTCCAGCAAGGGCACCGCGACCTCAAAGTCGAAGCGCTGCCGCAGGTCCTGCTGCCCCGCAAGGGCAAGTTCGGCCTCGTCGACTACGAGAAGGCGTTCTCAGCGGACGTGAGGCCCAACCAGGACATCTTCGACTTGCGCGGAATCGACCGCAAAGCCGGCGCGATTGTGCTCGTTCGCCCCGATCAGTTCGTCGCCCACGTCTTGCCCCTCCATGCGCACGCCGATCTCGTCAGCTTTTTCGGAAGCTTCCTGCTCGATCGTCACTGAAGGCCGGGGTTGCGAACACATGCAGGGCGAACGCGAAACTGAATTTTTTGACGTCTGAAGCAGCGCCGATCGGAGACCAGTTATGACCACCCCTTGCATCATCACCGTGGCCATCACGGGCTCTTTGCCGACGAAACGGGACAATCCAGCGGTGCCCATTTCGATTGCCGAGCAGATCGAATCGACCCACGCGGCGTTCGAGGCTGGTGCCTCATTGCTGCATGCCCATGTCCGCAATGACGAGGGCAACCCGACATCGGATCCGGCGCGCTTTGCAAAACTCATGGAGGGTGTGCGGATGCACTGTCCCGGCATGATCATCCAGCTTTCGACAGGTGGCCGGTCAGGCGCCGGCCGGGAGCGCGGCGGCATGCTGTCGCTCAAGCCGGACATGGCGTCGCTTTCGACCGGGTCGGTGAATTTTCCGACGCGTGTCTACGAGAACGCGCCGGACTTGGTTGACTGGCTGGCCTCGGAGATGCTGGCTTTCTCTATCAAGCCCGAGATCGAGGCCTTCGACCTGTCGATGATTTTCCAGGCCGCTGCTATGGCGAAAGCCGACAAGTTGGCGACGCCACTGCATGTGCAGTTCGTCATGGGCGTCAAGAACGCGATGCCGGTCGATCGCACGGTGTTCGAGTTCTACATTGCGACGCTCAAGCGTTTGGCACCCGACGCGACCTGGACGGGGGCCGGCATCGGCAAGGACCAATTGACACTCAATCGCTGGTCGCTCGAACTCGGTGGCCACTGTCGCACGGGCCTTGAAGACAACGTCCGCTGGGACAAGGCGACGCTCGCGCCCTCAAATGCCGCGCTTGTAAAGCGGGTCGCCGCATTATGCACAGAGTACGGCCGCAAGCCCGCCACGCCAGCCGAGGCCCGTCGCCTGCTCCGGCTGCCCGCCTGACGAACATCAGCCGGATGTTGCCGGACCGGGTCGGTCCGGCCTTGCTGATGGTCTGGCCGCGAAAGGCGCGATCCTCCTGTTTGGCCGCCCACCCTCCGGCATTAGTCTTCAGCTTGAAGGTGCGCGAGGCGTACTTGCCCTTGCGGCGAACCATGACGCGCCATAAGCCAGACGGCAACTTGCCGATTGGTGCCATGACTGTGGATCAACTATCAGGCCTCGGACGATCGTGTGCAAACTGTGTGCACGGGGCATGCGTAGCGGTGCGTAGGGACGAGAACAGGTGCGAACAGATTTGCACACGTTCACGGTCTAGCTTTTTCAAAATACAGAAAAAATGACGCAAAATCAATCACATACGTTCGCTGTAGCCCCCATGATGGATTGGACAGGGATGAACGGTAGATCAAGGCTTTAGCCGTGCCGTGCACACTTCCGTGTGCACAGGCGCTGATGTGACGTGAGCAGAGTTTATCGTTTTCGCAGCCCGAACGGTCGCTCCAAAACATGGGCCATTGCGCGTCTGGAAATGCTGAACAGTGCCACCTGCACGGCGCGGGCGATGTCGAAAAACCCGTCGGCGGTGTGCAGCGGCGCACAAGTGTCAATCAGGAATGCCGCGGCCAAGATCAAGCTGAAGGTCTACAAATGTTCTGGATTCTCCGTCGGTGATCTGACCAGTGGAGGAACTTCCTTCCTGTCTGCTTGCTCCCCTTCCAGGCCTCCGACCTACCCCGTCGGCGCCGACCCCTCGATCCACCGCAGGAACGGCGTCATCCGGTCATCGCCCGCAGTCGTGGCTGCCAGCCATGCCCGCGGAGATCGGCCATTTTATCACGGAGCCACGTAAGCCCCTTCGACAGTGCGAGCCCACCCGGCGACGGCGCGATGCCGATGGCCTGAAAGAGCAGTAGCGGCGCTCCGACGGGGTCTGCAAGCTTGCGCAAGCGATGGCTGACAGCGCTTCGCGTGAGACCGAGTTCGGCCGCCGGCCGCGTGACGCTGCCGTGGCGACGTGGCGACGCGCCATGGCGCGCGGCCAGATTGCTACGCCCACTGTTCCGGAGCAAAGATCCGACAGCATCGCACCAATGGTGGCGCGGAGGAGCGGAATGCCGCCGTCTCCTTTAAGAGCAGCGAACCCTGCCGCCCTTCGGCAGTGTGAAATGGCGTTGACGTACCGAACCCGCGCGCGCCTGTGACCGCGCGAGCACAGCCACAAAACGAACGACGCGCTCGTACAGTTCAAGTTGGCGGTGGTGCCCGCTGTCACTATCGGAATCGAAGCGATCGCAGTAACTCTAAGGCGGCCGTGGCGGTGGCCGAGCGCTCCCGGTCCAAGCTCTGCTACCGCCTTGTCGGCCCCCCAGTCGCACTGGTCAGACTCAACCGCATTGACCCTCACTCGCTGAGGGCTCGCTGCATGTGTTGGATGCGTTCTGATTGGGTTTCCATCGTTCGGACCGCGTCCACTAAAAGGGGGATGCCGCGAACGGGTCGGCGGGGCTACCGCGACAACCAAATCGGCCGGCGCGGCCACAGACGATAGGCCGGCACCCCGGGCAACAGCCTCCGCGGTTTTAGCCACGACGGCTGGCGTCGCGACCGACAGTGACGGCCGTCCAACCCGGTCATGTCCGGCCGGCGCGGCCAGTAAGTGGCCTCCCTTCCTGACTAGTGGCTGGCCAGTTCGGTACCGGGCCTCAGTCCATCATTGCTCGCGTGGCAGTGGCTGTCGCCCGCCCGTCGCGCACGCCTATCGACAGCCTCGCCAACCGCGAGACCCGATCCGATGGCAACTCCGCTTCCAAGGGAGGGAGAGCGTGAACTTGGAGGGGAGGAGTGCATCATCAAGGGTGATCTTCCTTCGGGTGCAGTTCTCATCATGTCCGCGTCACATGTTGCGTCCTCGTGTAGACGGTCGGCAGCTGAACAGCGGTCGCCAGCCCAGTCCTTGAGCCTTTTCTGCCCCGCCTGGACCCGATTGGCGGGCGGCGGACCACGTGAAACATGGCATGGCTTTCGCGCGTGCGCGCGCTGTCCGCCTGAGTGACGCTTGGCCTACCCGCTCGACGGCGTCATCTCGCTGGCGCGGCAGCGACGGGCCTCCGCCCTCTCCCCTGCTCGGCTTCATCGGCTCTGTCTCCTTTCTCCCGGCAACCCTCATCAGCCTTGTTGGATCGTCGGCCGCGCACCGTGCTCGGTGTCGGCCGGGTTCGGCCGGCACATCAGTCAGCCCTCATCAGCCAGCGGCGCAATGCCCTGGCGCCAGGAAACCTCATATGTCTCGCCTCACTCTCCAAGACGGCGCGATGCCGCCCGGCGGCATGCGTGCCGCGGCCAAAGCCAAGTGGCATCCGCTTCTGCATCGACGCGAAGTACTCAACACCCCAGCTCAGGAACACCCGAGCCTGCTCACCCTCCCCAGCGCGGATAGCGCCACTTGGCACGACGTGACCCGCCAGAATCCAGCGCACTGCCGCTTGGCCGGTGTCGGCAAGTCGGTGTTCCCGTCGTCCTGGAGCGGCGTCAGCGATGGTGCCGTCATCCAGATCGCCCAGCTTGCGACCAGACTCGGGTTCTCAGCCGACACGCCGGGGACGTCACGCATGCTCTCGTTCAGCGACTTCGCTCGGACCGCCGGTACCGACGTCGCCGGCGACCAAGCTGACAGCTACGAAATCGTCGTTGCCGATGGCACAGTGGAGGTGCTCGATGAGTAACCCATTTGGCAAGATCGAGGACGCTACAGCGCCGCTGCTCGATCTAGACCACAGCGACCCGATCCCTGAGGCGGATCACGACGAACCAGCGACGCCGAGATCCGCGCGCGCCCGCTCGCTAGCTGCGCGACCACCCAAACCGAAGCAGCCCTACGCCGGCACACCCGGCCGAGGGCCCGATGCGCTCGGCCGAGTATCCGGCGTCGTGAAGACGCCGAACGTGCATCCGCCTCGGCGCGGTGGCGAGCCGCCGAGGCCCGGTGCCGGCGGTCGAACGCGCTTTACTGAGCAGCAGCTCTCGGTGGCCCTTAGGCAGTCAGGCGGCATCAATTCCGAGGCCTGCCGCATTCTGCAGCGAAACTACGGCTACACAGTCTCGGTCAACACGATGGGAAGACTCATCGCGTCGTCGCCGAACCTGCAGGCGGCCAAGGAGCAGGCCGGCGACCTTGTTCTCGACTACGCCGAGATGGCGTTGATCAAGAAAATCGAAGCGGGCGACGACAAGTCGATCCACTTTCTTTTGCGATTCAAGGGTGCTGCGCGCGGCTACTCGCAGTCGCACAAGCATTCGGGCGACAAAAAGGGCGCGCCGATCAAGACCGAAACCACGTTCAACTTCGACAGTGTCCCCATCGATAAGTTGCGCGACCTCTACGATACGCTGACAAAGGCCCGTGAAGCTGCCGTTGATGCGGCGCGCTTCGCGGCCGTGCATGAGGAGTGACATTCTGTTGGGGGCTACGCTGCGGCCCGAGACCGCCGCCGCGCCTCCCTGTGCCGGTCGGCGAACGAAGTGCGCTCGACGATTTCTCTCAGATGAGCAGGGTGAGTGCTGCCAGGACGTTGCCACAGATCGCCGAGACCCTTTGCTGGAGGCCCAACCACGCTTGGCGCGTCTCCGAAGCGGACACATGTCTAGAATTTCTGGCCGGATAGAAAGTGGCAGACGGCAGCGATCAGCAAGCACGTAACGGCAACGCAATCTGCAATCACGATCCGCGAAATAGCTGCGTTGTAGCCTCCGACCGACGACGCCAGCCAAATGAAGGCTGCCGCGCTGATCAAGCCGCCAGCGATTGCGACCGACACGAGTTCTGCGCGAAATGCGGCGCAGAACATGAATGAGCCGAGCAGGCCGAACAAGATCGCTCTGTGGCGCATCATGATGCGTAGATTGGGCTCGGCAAATGTGATCCCGTAGAGCCGCTCAAGATGCGGTGCGCCGATCAGGCCCGGCAAGGGCAGGATATGGATCACACCCGCGACGATGAGCATGGCCTTGATGACGATATGCATGGTGTGTCCCTGTAGAATGGCTCGGTGAAAGACCGCTACGGCGCGACGCGGATTAGATTAGGTGTTCGTCAACGAGCCGTTGGTCTTCGACATGGACCCAGCACTCGGCCAGCTTGCCATCGCGCACGCCGTACCGGAGCATTCTCTCAATTTCGACCGATATACCGTTGCGCTCAAATCGCTCGGCAGCCACGATGAGGCCGAAGTGTTCGCCGGCCAACACATCTCGAACACTGACGAGCTTGCGGTTGGTCTTTTCACGCACCTGCTTCAGTATTGCCAAGCAGGCGGCCTTGCCTCGATGAGTGCCCGCAAGCGGGCTGCGCCCAAAATAGTGAAACACGACCTCGTCGTGGTAGCAGTCAACGATAGATCGAAGGTCATTGGCGGCCCACGCATCCGCGTATCGCCTGACGACCGTGTAGATGCCGCTATCTGGCTGTGATTTCATGGCCGTGATCTCCTGTCGAACCGTCAATCAATCGAGTGAACTTATGAGCATCGCGTCGCCTGCGCTTTCAGAAACCGGCTACGCGTTGCATACGCGGCCGTTCATGCGGCTCTGGGGCGCACGTGCTGTCTATGTCGGCCACGCCTTGGGGCTTAGCGCGCATCGCAATGCCGTTGGTGTCCTCGTTATCGGCCTCGAAGAGTCGTTCGGCGTGGCGTACGATCCTCTCGATCCTGCGTCGGAGTATCGTGCGTGCCGCACGGCAGTGATTATGCCGAACACCCTGCATCACTTGCGGACCTCGAAGTCGCCTATTGCGTTCATCTACCTCGACGCGCTGAGCACGGACTTGCGAAACCTGCTGTTGGCATGGCGAGGCCGAGATCCACGTTTCGGCTACGAGTTGGCCAACGAAGATCGGATCATTGACCTTCTGCGAGCCGTTGCGTCTGACGGCGCAGCTTGGCGCGACGTGCGAGAGCCGCTTGGCCGCCTGCTTGATTCTCGTCCGATCGGGTCTGCTGACCCACGTATTACAAAGGCACTCACCCGATTGAATGCAGAGCCGTCCGCTTCACTCGGACTGACCGCTTTAGCCACCGATGCCCGCTTATCGCCGTCTCGCTTCCAGCATCTGTTCAAAGAGGCGACAGGCGTCCTTTTGCGTCGCTACAGGACTTGGTGCCGGATGAGCGCTGCACTTCGGCACGCGAGCGAGGGGGCTTCCTTGACTGATGCAGCACACAGCGCTGGTTTTTCAAGTTCGGCCCATTTCAGCGCCGCGTTTCGCGACATGTTCGGCCTAGCGCCATCGGACTTGAAGCTTCGAAGTATTGAACGGGTTGCGGTCGATTAGGTCAGCTCTCGGCTTGCCGATCGTAAGGCGCTGCTGGCCCAGTCCAAAGACGTTCTAAGGTGGTATCGAAGCATCCGAGTTTCGTTCCGCCGTCTTGGCGCGTGCGGAGTGATAGACGAAGTCGCGGCGGCGGCAGCCGCTACAATTTCCGAGCGGTTGCCAGCGCATCCACCGGCGTGTTCTTTTCGATCAGCTTGCCCAGCAAACTATCCAGGGCCTCCGCTTCCTTGCCCGTGAGATGTTGGCCGACGGCCGACTCAATCGCCTTCGCATAGACCGGCCACATCTTGCGACGGATGGCCCTGCCCGCGGCGGTGATGACGATCAATTGCCCTCGACCATCTTCCTCGCAGACCCGGCGCTCGACATAGCCAGCTCGTTCTATGCGGTCGACGAGACGTGACAGATTGTATTGCGCCAGGAGCATGGCCCGCTCCAGCTCGAACGGTCGCAGGCCGTTGTCCCCCGCACGCTCGACCTCGAGCAGGACATCGTACCAATCGAGTGGCGGCAACCCGGCCGCCTTAAGCGCGTGCTCGATCGACGCAAGCGCCGACCGCTGCGCCTTCATCAGTCGCGCCCAGGCCCGCACAACAGTTTGGCTCGGTTTCTCGGTCATGTCCGTATGATCGCATGTCAATGCAGTTGCATCAAGCTTGACATGTTCATGCACATGCATTTACATTTGCATGCAGATGCATAAAGAAGGATGTCACCATGACCCAACCCCAACTGACCGAGACGGCCACGTTTCTGCTGCGCGTTGCGCTCGGCTTCATGTTCATCGCGCACAGCTGGCTGTTGAAGCTGTTCGTCTTCACCCTGCCTGGGACTGCGAAGTTCTTCGGCTCGATCGGCCTGCCGGAGTGGTTCGCGTATGCCGTCTTCGCGGCGGAAGCGGTCGGCGGCATCCTGCTCGTGCTTGGCATTCAGGCGCGTTGGGTTGCGCTCGCCCTGGTTCCGATCCTCGCGGGTGCGACATGGGCCCACTGGGGTAACGGCTGGATGTTCGGCTACACCAACGGCGGCTGGGAATACCCGCTCTATCTGACACTGCTCGCCGCGGTGCAGGTCATGCTCGGCGACGGCGGATATGCGCTGATGCGCTCGACGCCACTTCCTGCATCCAACACCACCCGCAGCGCTTGAGGCTCCCATGACAACGCCAGCACTCACACTCGTCAGCCATCATCTGTGCCCCTACGTCCAACGTGCGGCGATCTTGCTCGACGAGAAGGCCGTGCCGTTCGAGCGCGTGAACGTGGATCTTGCGCACAAGCCGGATTGGTTTCGCGCGATCTCGCCGCTCGGCAAGACGCCGGTGCTGAAAGTCGGCGACCGCGCCATCTTCGAAAGCGCCGTCATTCTTGAGTATCTCGAGGAAACGCAACCCCATCCGCTGCATCCGACCGATCCGCTGACGCGTGCGGAGCATCGCGCCTGGATCGAGTTCGGCTCATCCGTGCTCAATGACATCTGGGGCTTCTACGTGGCGCCGGATGCTGTGGCGTTCGAAGCCAAGGCCAAAGCGCTTGCCGCCAAATTCGATCAGATCGAGCTCCGACTTGGCAACGGGCCGTATTTCGATGGCGAGCGCTTCTCGCTGGTCGACGCCGTATTCGGGCCTGTCTTCCGCTACTTCGATGTGTTCGACAGGATCGGTGATTTCGGGGTGCTCGCCGGCAAGCCAAGAGTGTCGGCATGGCGAAAGGCGCTGGCGTTGCGGCCATCCATCAAATCAGCTGTCGGCGACGACTACGACGCGCGCCTATGTGCATTTCTCGATGGGCGTAAGTCGCATCTGTCGCGGCTGATGAATGGCGGCGTCGATCCACGCCCTGGCTCAAACAACTGACGTCGGAATACCAACTCCACAAAGACGCATCGGGGGCGAACTACGTCGACCCCGATGCGGTAACGATGACTATACCGTCGCAATCTCAATCTCGAACCCGCCAGCCCTATACCAGCGGCGTTCGAGATCGACCGGGAGCGCCTTCAGTTTCGGGTCGGGGCTCTGCTGGTGGCCGAGGGTCAGGTTGGTGTGGCTGGTCACCAGCAGTCGCGTGTTGTCTGCGAGTGGCATCGGATTTTCGTGCCACGTGCCACGCTTGACCTGAAAGGCCGTGTCACCGGGCACGAGAAACGCCTTCAGCTCTGAGAGGATTGGAAAGCCGTTTTCCTCCTTGGCGTCCGGGCGTGCGACGATGGTCAGGAACGGTTTGCCCATCGGGATGAAGGTTTGAGTCAGCTGCATGTGTCTCTCGAGGAACAAGACGCCGTTCCAGCGCGGCTTGCCATTGACAATGAACCATTCGATCGGTTGGTCGGACGCGAAATCTTCGCGATACAGGTCAAACTTATCGCCGTAGGTGTTGATCGGCAGACGCGTGCGGCCCGTCTCGGTCATAACAACGCCGAACGGCGCAAATGCTTCCGGCGTGATCGGCTCGGCCTTCAGCGCAAGTCGCGTGTGGATCGCAAGGGTTTCCCTGGGAGCTGCGCCTCGCGTCGTGAACGGCGAGCCCCCGGCAGGCGCTGCCGCCTGCTGCGCCATGGCAGAGCCGGGCACGCTGATGTCGCAATAGGCGTCAAGTGTGATCGCCCCAGCGGCGGCTGCGGCTGCAACAAACATGTCGCGTCGTGAGAGAGGCGCTGTGTCGGTCATGGGTATCTCCGTGTCTTGGTCAGCGTTGATCAGATGCCGTTAACAGTCAGTTCCACGCCGGCTTTGGCGTAGAACCTACGCTCAAGATCGAGAGGCAAAGCCTCAAGCCCGGCTTGCGGGTTCTTCTGGTGACCGCGGGTCAGCGCGGCGTGGCTCGTGACCAGGAACCACTGGCCGTCCTTCAGCGGGAACGGATTTTCGTGCCACGTGCCCCGATGCAACTGGATCGCCATGTGGCCGGGCACGTAAAAGGCGCGCGTCTGGTCGTAGGCCGGCAGGCCACTCGCTTCGTCACGCACGCCGGGCGGCGCGACAATCGTCAAAAAGCCATCGCCGTTCATCGGGATGAAGGTTTGCGAGATTTGCATGTGCCGTTCGAGAAACAGCGCACTCATTGGCCGCCGCTTGCCCTCAACGATGAACCACTCGATCGGCTGATCCGTTTCGAAGCTCTCACGGAACAGGTTCAACTTGTCGCCATAGGTGTTGACCGGTAGTCGCTCGCGCCCGCTTGGATGCAGCACGACGCCGAATGGCGCGAACGCCTCGCGGGTCAATGGTTCGATCTTCAATGAGAGGCGATTCGAGATTGGAGGATCGACGGCTGGCGTGGTCATGGCTCACTCCTTGTTGGATGAGCCGACCGAATACGGGGCGGACGAACGCGTCACGACCCGTTTCTTGCTGCGCAATAAAAATGACTGGAAAAGCAATTGGAGCGCAAGATTCGGGTCGCTCTGAGCGGACACCGGCCCGATATGGCGCTCTCACGTACGAGCGGGGCCCAGGTGAAGGGGAATGCTCGTGCGGCTCAGCGACCGACGAGGATAGCGCTTCATGAACAGCCCCAGTATCGCCCCGACCCGCACGGGACTGGCTTGGTCTCCTGACAACATTCCGTGGCAGGAGATCGGCACTGACGGCACCAAGTACGCGCTTCTCGAAGGGCGCCGTGACCGAGCAGGGGAGACTTTTACCTATGCCTTTTTCATTCCAGCTGGCTTCTGGGATGCACCACATTGGCACATCGCGGATGCGCGTGCCGCCGTGATCAGCGGCAAGCTGAAACTCGCCTACGGCACGAGTTTTGACCGAAGCGAAACGGACGTGTTCGGCCCTGGTGCCTTCGTTCTCGTGCCGGCTAACGCCATCCACTACGACGGTGCCGACGAGGACACACTCATCATCGGTACGGCCGTCGGACCCTGGGCGACGATCTATGTCGATCCGAACGTGACAGCGTCAGCTGGCACGCCCGAAAGCTGAACGGCAGTGCACGATCGGAACGACCATGGCAGCTGCGACACCGACATATCGCGCGCGAGCGGAAGAGTTAGCCTTGACGCTGGCGAGGTGGCCGAGCGTCACCGGTACGCTGGATGAGGTAGCCTTCGCACCGAAGCTCGCGAACCTGTTGCGGTCGATGACGGCGCTGGCAAAGGCCGGCGCTGTCATCGAGCTCCACGTCCCGCGCCGCGACGAGCCGCCAGATCGGCACGTTCAACGCGGCGGGCGCGAAAACACCAATGGCAAAGCCGGTGACGAGCGTGCCGCCGAGCAACACGTAGGTTGCGCGATGCACCAACCGCGAGGCTACATGCTCCCAAGCTGGGGCCTCGTCGGACAGCGCGGATTGCCACCCCGCGCGTCTCACGACCATCACCCGCACAACGGTCGCAATCAGGATAAGAGCCGCTGCGATGAGTTCGCGGGTCAGAAACGCGGCATCTGTTACGATTGGTTTGTCCTCACCGTTGAACACGAGGCCATAGATGACCAGTCCGCCAGCGACAGCGTGCACAAGGCGCGTCTGCCAGGGATGCACGCGGCAAACCACAGCTGAAGGTATCATTTCAGCACCTCATCGGACGAGGTTTCGACAAGTCGGATCGCGCGCTCCAGGCAGGCGACCACACACAGGCCACAGGCACGGCACTGATCGGCGCGCGGTGTTGTCGCGATCTTCATGCCGTGCACGCGCAGCTTGATGCGCGCTATGAACGTTAAGGATCGATACGCACTCTCATCGATGCGAGTGATGTCGAACCCGTCATAAGGGCAGACTTCAACACAATCGCCCGCGCCTTCGCAGCGAGACAGCGTGATGAAAGGTCGAAACCTACCAGCAGCTGCGTGGCACGCCTCACCCGGGCGATTCGGGTGAACTGCTGCGCGTTTGACCTTCGATGGATTCGTTCGCTTCGAGCGAGGCGTGGTCATGACGCTTGGATCGGCTTGCGATCGTAGTTGCTGGCGTACGCATTCTCGACGGCCGGGATGAGATCGACGATGTCGAAGTATTGGCCCCAGAACGGTTGCTCACGCAGGGCCTCGACGAGCTTCTGCCATGCCTTCGGGTCGGCGGTCTCCCACACCGCGATATCGGTGACGCGCGCCGAGTAAAACTCGCTGTCGTAAAAGCGCAGTGTCACTGCTGGGTGAGCATCAAGGATCGGTTTGATGGCACTGCCGAGATAGTTGAAGCGCTGCTGTTCCGTCATGGCGAGCCATGGCAGCGTTGTCTTCAACAGCATGAAGTATGTGTGGGCTGTAGTCATTGGCGGCTCCTTGCCAGTCTGTTTGCAAGGAGAGTATGTGAGCAGACCCTCGGGTTTTGAAACTCGCATTTCCGGAGCGCGCTGATGGCAACGGCCAAACCTCCGCTGACGCCGAAGAAGCAGCCTTTGCAGGCGCGATCACGTGCGACCGATGACGCCTTGATCGAGGCGGCTGCTCACATTTTGGAGGAGCGTGGGCTCGATGGGTTTACCACCAACGCCGTAGCCGAACGCGCGGGCGCGAGCATTGGCTCGCTTTACCAGTATTTCCCGAACAAGGATGCGCTGATGGCGGCCCTGATCGCGCTCAAACAGCGCGAGCTGGGCGACACGCTTTCAGAAGCGGTAGCAGCATCAAGCGGAAGATCACTCCGGCACGGCGTGCGCCACTTGGTACGCGCGGCCATCGACCTTCAGCGCGCCGCCCCGCGTCTCAACGCAGCGATTGACTACGAGGAAAACCGCTTGCCAATCACCGCGATCCTGTCTCGGACTGGTGATGACCAGATCGCAGCCCTCGTGACCTTCTTGGCCGAGCATTTTCCGGCAAAGACCAAGGCCGCGCTCCGCACCGATGCTGATGTTCTGCGAACGATCGTACGGGCCGTCGTGGACCACTACGTCGACCGCGCAGAACCAGATTTCCGCTCGGCAGAGCGACAATCGGTCAAAGCTGCGCTCGGATACCTGCGGCACGGCGCGTGATCTTGAACTTACTCTCGAAGGTCGAAGCGGCATACGCCGACTGAGATTTACCGACCGTTTTTGGGCCTGCAATGGTGCGAGTTGAGCTCACGAACGGACGAGCACGACCTTGGTCGACGGATCGAGCAGCGCTTGCGGCGCGTCCCGCCAGTCGGCCACGAGCGTCGTGACCAGCTCGGGTTTTAGTTTGCCGCTTGCAATGGTTTGCAAGATCTCAGGAATGCCCGCCCGGACATTGGCCAGCCCGGTCGTCAGCGTGCTGCCATAGACATACATCTGCCAGAGCGGAATTGGCGTGCCTTTGCGCAGATGGAAAAACACCGTCGTGCAAACGCCGCCGGGCGACAGCGAGCGAATGGCAAAGTCGAGCGCTCCAGCTGCGCCGCTTCCATCGACGACGATGGGATAGCCACCCTTGCGAAAAAGGCTGCTGCCTTTCATCCGCTGAAAGCTATTCTCTAGTTTGATCGGTGTCGCGCCCAACGTCTCGGCA
Organism: Hyphomicrobiaceae bacterium; assembly: GCA_031374735.1. GTDB lineage: Bacteria > Pseudomonadota > Alphaproteobacteria > Rhizobiales > Hyphomicrobiaceae > JABFRJ01. Next base: position 19,402 of record JANMGQ010000108.1, read on the forward strand.
ATGCGAAGCCGCTCGGCGTTCGTATCAAGATAGTCCACGCGCTCGCTGCCGAGCGCAACAGCAGCAGCGACCGCGTAGAGCGACACGCTCTTGGCTCTGCCGCCCACCACGAGTACGGGCGCACCCGGTCTCGCGCGCAATGGAGACGCCACTGTTCGCCATCCATCTGCAATGTTGTCGCTGGCGCTTGCGACCGACGCAGATGCCACGCCCTCTGGAACCTTGACTAGCATATGCGACGCGTTCGGAACGCGAACCAGATCCGCCACCATCCCGCCGGGGTCGCCCGTTGCTTTGCCGAACCCGAAGGCTCGAATAGGCGTCTTGCGATCCGTTTCGCAATGCGCAGTCAGATCAAGTTTGCAGGTGCCGCAATGGCCGCAGGACAACTGAAACGGCACGATGACCCTGTCGCCCACCCTGAAGTCTTTGACATCAGTACCAAGCTCGACAATCTCGGCCACACATTCATGACCATACGGGAACGGCCCCTCGAAAGGCGGCACACCCATGGTGTCCTTCACCAGTGGGTCCAGGATGTGTAATGCTAGGCCGATGCGGACAGCAGCCGACATGTCGCG
>JANMGQ010000134.1:0-102338 GCA_031374735.1 Hyphomicrobiaceae bacterium
TTTGCACTGTGGCTTTGCACTGTGGCTTTGCACTGTGGCTTTGCACTGTGGCTTTGCACTGTGGCTTTGCACTGTGGCTTTGCACTGTGGCTTTGCACTGTGGCTTTGCACTGTGGCTGTTGGAACGTCGACTGCACGAGCGGCGTGTCGAACATCGGACAGACGCTCGCAAATGTTATAATCACAACACCGAATTATGGTCAAGCAGAAAATCAATCTCTTTCTCGCAATACAATATTCGATGCCCCCATAATAGGCATTGGCGCTACCATACCCCAATTTTTCGTCATCCCGGCCAAGGGAGGCCCCTTCAGGCCGACCGCCGAGCCGGGATCCAGCGCAGGGGTGTGCGAAGCACGCGATACATCGACCGCTTCGCGGACAGATCGGCTGGATTCCGGATCTGCGCGCGGCCAGAAGTGGCCGCGCTTGTCCGGAATGACGCGGAAAATTTGTTATGTTAGCGCGTATGCCCAGAATAGGCCTGTCGCAGATCGGCACGACAGGCATATTCGGTATCGGCGTTCGCTTTGACCGATCAATTGGCTCAGCGCCGGAGATCCGCGAACGCCGCATCAAGCCGATTGAGGGCTTCGAGCAGGATGGGTCGTGGCGTCGCGATGTTGAAGCGGAAGCTGGTCTCGCCGCCTTGCCCGAACTGGGGACCGGGGCTCGCAAAGATGCGGGCGCGGGTTTTGATGCGCTCGGAGATATCGGCGAACGGCAAGCCTGTGCCCGCAAAATCAACCCAGGCGAGATAGGTTGACTGCAAGCGCATGGAGCGCGCGCCAGGGGCGGCCGCCTCGATGCGCTTGTCAAAGATGTCGCTGTTTTCGGCGAGGTAGGCCAGCAGTTGGTCGAGCCAAGCATCGCCCGTCCGCCAAGCTGCTTCTGTCGCGAGCATGCCAAAGCTGTTGTAGCTGTCGAGGCCGGTTGCCGAGATGCGTGCGTCAATGCGCTTTTTTAGGTCAGCGTTCGACGTCACGAGGGCGCCGGCATGCGCGCCGGCCAGGTTGAAGGTCTTGGTGGCGGCGAAGCACGAAACAAGCCGATCGGCGATCTCGGGGGCCGCCGACAGAGCCGGGACATGCCGCGCGCCCGCGAAGATCAGATCGCAGTGGATCTCGTCGGAGACGAGAAGAAGGTTGTTGTCGCGGCAGAAGAGGGCCAACGCGCGAACCTCATCGCCGGTCCATACGGTGCCGCCTGGATTGTGTGGCGAGCAGAAGAACACAGCTTTGGTGCGGGCCGTGAGCTTTGATTTCAAGTCAGCGAAATCCATTTCATAGCGACCGTTACGCTGCACCAGGGGCGACGCGACAGGCTTGCGACCGTTGAGCAGGATGATCTTCGGGAACACATGATAGCCCGGAGAAAAGTACATGATCTCATCGCCGGGTTCGGTGAGCGCCTGCTGGATGAGGCCGAGACCAGGCACGATTCCCGGGACTTGGCTGACCCAACCGGCTTCGATCTTCAGGTCATGACGACGGGCCAACCACTCCTTGAGGGCATTGGCCCAGCTTTTCGAGGGATCACCGTAGTAACCATGCGTCGCGCGCTCGATGTCGGCGCGCAGCGCCTCAGTGACGCCGGGTGGCGCCACGAAGTCCATGTCGGCGACCCACATGGGGATGACGTCGCCCGCGGCGATGCCTGACAACGTCTCGGCCATGTCCCATTTGGCTGAGTGAGAGCCACGACGGTTGATGACGCGATTGAAATCGATCATGTCGAATCCCTGATGTGAGAGCGCGCTGCGCGTCGCTCCTTGTCGGTCGGGGCAACGGACGGGTCAAGTTTCATGACTCGATCGTCCATAACCGGGTTGTGCAACGCGACATGCTTGCTTGATCGCAGTTTCCGATTCTAGCGCCGGCCCAGCGCAACAGTACCTATATACGGACAGACGGCGAGGGCATGACATCCATGGCGGCTGACGGGACGCAGAAGGTTGAGATCCGTGCCAGTCTCACGCTGCTTGCGGCGACGGTTCTGGCGCTTGTGATCGCCAATTCGGCCTTGGCGCCGATTTACAAGGACATCCTCGCAGCGCCGTTGAAAATCGGCTTTGGCGACTACGCGCTGGCTGACACGCTGAAAGGCTGGATCAAGAACGCGCTGATGGCCGTTTTTTTTGTGTTCGTCGGCCTGGAAATCAAGGTCGAGTTCGCCGAGGGTGCGCTCTCAGATCGCCGCCGTGCGATCCTGCCGTTTGCGGGCGCAGTTGGCGGAATGTTCGCCCCCGCCCTGATCTATCTTTGGCTCGCGGGCGCAAAGCCCGCCTACGTCGCCGGTTGGGCAATCCCGTCGGCAACAGATATTGCGTTTGCCGTCGGCGTCGTCGGCCTGCTCGGCACGCGCCTGGTGCCCCCAGCGCTCAAGGCCTTCCTGTTGGCCGTCGCCGTCATCGATGATCTCGGCGCGATCTTGATCATCGCCGTCGCCTATACATCCGGCTTCGGACTTTTCGCACTCGTGCTGTCAGCGCTCGTCATCGCGGGCTTGGCTCTGATGAACCGACGCGGCATTACGAATGTGTGGGCGTATCTTGGTGTCGGGCTTGTCTTGTGGGTGTTGGTGCTGAAGTCCGGCGTCAACCCGACACTCGCCGGTGTCGTCACCGCCCTGTTCGTGCCGCTCAATGGACCCGCCGGCGGACTCAGCGTCGGACCCGGGGGCGTCAGACCGCTGGATGGCTTGATCACGACCCTGAAGTATCCCGTGCTGTTTGGCATCATGCCGATCTTCGCGCTCGCCAACGCGGGTGTGTCGATGTCTGGGCTCGGCCTCGCGGATCTCACACATCCCGTCGCCTCGGGCATTGCGCTCGGCCTGTGGCTTGGCAAGCCGGTCGGGATTGTACTGGCAGTCTGGCTGTGTGTCCGCGCCGGCGTCGCGCAATTGCCTGATGGCGCGTCGTGGCTGCAGATGTTTGGCATCACGTGCATCGCCGGCATCGGCTTCACCATGAGCCTGTTCATCGGCACGTTGGCGTTCGGCGATGGCGATCTGCTGACCTATGTGCGGGTTGGCGTGCTGCTCGGCTCGACGCTGTCGGCGCTGGCCGGGATAGCCGTGCTTGTCGCAGCGGCTCGCGTTTCATCAGCCCGCCGCTGACACCGCGGGATAATGACGCTGATGCCTGGGCCGATCGTCGCGCTCGGCTGCGCCCATCCGGGCCGCGAAAGCGACGACGCGCTGCTGCACCAGGCGGCGTTGGCGATCGAGTGTGATGAGGTGATAACTGTCATCGAGGATCAGCATGTCGGTGAGCCCGCCGATGCCGGCTGCGATGTCCTGAGCGTTCGACAGATCCGCCATATCGTCCTCGCGCGGATGAATGATCAGTGTCGGCTGGCGGATCTCATGCAGGTGGCGGCGCACCTGGTCGGCCATCGCCTGAAACGCGATCAGCGCGCGCAGCGGCGTCGAGAACACTGCGCCCGATGTGCGGTCTTGCATGGCGGCGAGCACAAGGCCGCGAATGCGCTCGTCCTTGATGCCATAGGGATGACGCTCGGCAACGGACATGTGCGCAGGGACAAGACCCGACGGCAGGTGCCTCGCATAGCGGGCCAAACGCGGCATAGCCCAACCATCGAGACGCAAAGCCGGCGCAAGCAAAACCAGACCGTGGACGCGCTTGGGCCTGAGCCGGGCGATATCGAGGGCGATGACAGCACCCATCGAGAGGCCAACGACCAGCATCCGTTGGCAACGCCGCGCCAGCACCGCATGGGCTGCCCGTGCACTTTCGCACCAGTCCTCGGCTGAGGAGGCGGCGAGGTCGGTTTCGCCGGTTCCGTGGCCCGCAAGTTGCACCGAGCACACGGTGTGACCTGCGTCGCCGAGCGCGCGCGCGAGCAGCGCCATTTCGCCTGGCGAGCCGCCCAGGCCATGGATCAGCAAAACGCCGAGCGGCCCGCCGATGATCCACTTCGTCCTGTCTCGATCCGTCATGGAACCTCCGGGTTGTCACCGGGAGCAAAGATCTCATGACAGAGGATCGATGGCGACTAGGTAAGTACCTAGTCGCCTGAATCTCCTAAATCGCCGGATACAGGCTTTTCAGCTTCACACGGGCGTCGGCTGTCGTGAAGTGCCAGTTGGCTTTGGCGTTGTGGGCGTTGCGGTGCCCCCGCCATGCGGCAACCTCGGTCGTGATGCCCTGTTCACCCAGCGTCCCTTGCGTCGCCACCATTCGTGACCGCGTTCAACCGAGGATGTACCGCCATGCCTGACACCACGATCGCAGCGCCAGCAGCGCCAGACTTTGATCCGGAAGCGATCCTCGCCGCCACCGCCCGAGACGATGGCCTCGACGATGTCATCCCCTTCGATGATGTCTAAAGCGCCTGAGTTCGCGCTGGCCCAATACCCGGCCGACAAAGTCGCCAGCGACGACCTCAAAAATACCTTCGGCCGCGAGAACGTGACCTTCAAACAGGACGATCCCGCAAACAAGTTCTATGCAATCCGCTTCACCGGCAAGACCAACTATGACACCTTGAAAGCGTTTGCGGAGCGACACGCCCCGCGGCTCGTCGAACGCGAGCAGAGTTTCAAAAACGCTACGGCGTTCATGAACCAGTTCAAGGACGCGTTTCCCGGCATCCGGCTTGACGTGCGCCAAGGCAACCTCGCGATCTTCATGCCGCAGCAGGTCGATGCCGTGTCCATGCTCGGCGCCACCTGGAAGAAGGAGACCGACTTCGCATTCACCAACAGGCAAACCGGCGAGATCGGGAAGGCTGGCGGCTACTGGTCACTGACGATGTCCGACAAAATCGTACCCTTGCACACGGCCGGCGGACCACCGTCGGTACAAGCTGCACTGACCATCGCGTCGTCCGAACTCGCCGAGCGCATCCACAGTCGTGAATTGGCCACAAGCTTGAAGTCGCCGCACGAGGCGCTGCAGTTCTCGGTCAAGGGTTCGATGCTGTCGGTCGTGTCACCGCGCGATCCGGTGCTCTGCGAAGCGCTGAAGAAAGACGCAGGCATGCAGTGGCAGCCACAGTCCAGCGTCTGGCGCGCCCAGGTCACCGACGCCAATGTCGGCAAGCTCAATGAGGTGTTCACGAAACTCGGCACCTACCTCACCGGTCAGGCCCTGCAAGCGACACCGACAGAACGCGGCCTGACCAGCAACGAGATCGCCGCGTTGAAAAAAACGCCGCAGCCGAACGGCGCGCCACTCGACGAAAAGAACATGCGCCATGTTGAGAACGCCATGCAGCTCGTCTCGCGCACGTTCACGCCGACCGAACTCGCCGACATGCGCGAGATGAAAGCTGCCGAACACCTGAAGTCGTCGTCACTTCGTCTCGCAGCGCTTTCGAGCGATATGTTCATGCGCGTCACGAAGGCCGTCGATACCGCACAGACCGCTTACCAGGCCGTAAACGGCATGAAGTTCGACGCCGCGGCAGCCAAGATCGCGCAGATGCAAGCACCCGCACAGGGGCAGGCACAGTCTGCGGCACGCTAAGCAATATGTCGCGGACGGCCAACAGTGGCCGCCCGCAGAAGTTAGCGGTACTTGATTTGACCGCGGACAAAACAAATCACGCCATCGCGTTTTGCGTGTTGTCGTTGTCAACGCCGCAGCTCACCATTACGTGGGAGCCTGATAGTGTTGATGAGTGCGCGTTTCCCAGCCGCGATCACCCCATGAATCGTCGCTGAACTCAGGCGCATCGCGCAATTGCTGCTCATTCACGTTGGTCACGAAACCATTGAGTGTCGTGTCGTACTTCAACGACGGGTGTTCGTGCTACGCGACCCGGCGATCGACATGGGCAGCCACTGCGCTCGAGCCGCGCGTGGCTGACCAAAGACACGCAAATCGTACTGGACTGAAACTCAGTTGTACTGAGCACATAGAGATCGCGGCGGGTATCTCACGCCGGTCGGAACGCCGCGACCGCACCTGTTATCTCACCTGATTCACGCAGCGCGAATGCGAGCGTCAAGGAACCGGCGCTGCGGTCAGGCGTTATCCCAGTGCCATCAAATAGGAGACACTGATGACCATCCGCGCTCTTGCCGCCCTCTCACTTGTTGCCGCCATGGCAACAAGCGTTACTCCGTTGCAAGCCCAAGGTGTCGACGTCAGGATCGGCGTACCGGGGTTCTATGGTGGCTTTTACAGCAGGCCCGACTACTACCAGTATGGCAGGCGTGGAGGCTACTATCGAGACGATGACTGGCGTTATGAGCGTTATGCGCCGCGCCGCAGTCCGCGGGTGTATGGATACGTCCAACGGAACGACCAACCAACATTGCGTATTTCTCCGGGAGGCTGCGGGACCTACTGGTTCTGGGACGGGTCGAGCTGCGTTGACGCCCGTGGCAGATAACTCGGCTTGCGAATGGCCGGGCATGGCGTGCAACACTTACTTCTATGAATTTGTACGTCACCCGTCGCGGCGTGATCCCGCGATCAACGAGCAGAACTGGGATCACGACCCGGCCCTCATCCGTGTAGGATCGCTCGTCCTTCGCCATCGAACAGCTGGACATCGCCACTGGGACTCTTTTCTGGGACTCTTTTCTTGCAACCATTACTTTCCAACTACGACAACCCTGCCTGCAATCGGTTCCGCGTCCGCCGGAGCAGGACCGGGAACACTCCACATGCGACCGCGTTTAACCGGTGGTGCGTGAGTGAAGTTGCACACCCGAAATCAACCGGACAGGAAGCGAATGCTGCCCCATCTGACGAAGCTTGGAAAGCTGTTCGCACATCCATTAATGTATCTGGTTGTGCTCGTGTTCGCGGCTCTCTGGTACGTGTTCGACCGGGAAACATTCGATTGGCGCGCGATTGCGACGCTGGCGACCTGGTTCATGACGCTGCTCATCACGCGCACGGCCGCCCGTGACACACAGGCGATTCACGCCAAGCTGGATGAGCTTCTTCGCTCAGACCCAGACGCTGAAACCGAGCTCGCGAAGCTCGACAGTCAGGAGCTGGAGCACATCGCGCGTTTCCGCGACGAAAAGCATCGTCGGTTGGCCGAGTAGAACATCAGCCAACGAGCGTTCGCGATGGACAAAAAAGGTGGTTGCCCGGGCAGCAGCGCAGATCAAATGCTTCGCTGAGCCCTCCCGGGTGACCCGACGCCAGCATTATGGCACAGCCTGTGCGGTGAGCTATGAGAAAGGCCAGCGGCTTTTGCTGGTTTCTCGATCCGCGGCGCGCAACGGCCGCTACCAGCTGACGTGATGCGTCCGGCGGGGCATCTCGGTATCACAGTGTCGCTTGGAACTCCCGTCGACACTTCCGCGTTGTGACCTTGATTGTCACATCTCAGGCCCTTCCGCCCCTCACATGGAGATTGTCGATGGCTCGGTCCATGCTTCTCGTAACACTGTCGTTGGCCGCATTCGTGTCAGCGCCGATCACAGTGACCACAATGGCCAACGCTCAATCACCGACGATTCTAGAGGTCAATCGAATCTCTGATACTGCGGTCGGCGAAAAAATCGGCACGATCACCGTCACCGAAAGCAAATCTGGCGTTCGCTTAAAGGTCGCGGTCCAGGGCCTGGCAGCAGGCCAACACGGGTTTCACGTTCACCAGAATGGAGACTGCGGCCCCGCCATGAAGGACAGCAAGATGACCGCAGGCGAGGCTGCCGGCGGTCATTACGACCCCGATGGCAAGAAATCGCACAAAGGCCCGAATGCTGCCGGGCATAAGGGTGACCTGCCGAGGCTTTCGTCGACGGCCCAAGCCATCGATCAGACCGTTACCGCGCCGCGCCTACGGTTCAGCGACATCAGAGCTCGAACCCTGATCATTCACGAGGCCGGCGACAACTACTCCGATCGACCGGAGAATGGCGGCGCCAAGGGGCGTGTGGCCTGCGCGCGCGTCCCTGCCCAGTGATCAGCGGAGCGCGCAACGGGACTGCCGATTCGGAATCCGTATCTCAACAGCATGAGGAGTTTGTCATGGACGGCATCATCTATCTGGTCGGCTTGGTTGTTGTGGTAATGGCAGTGCTCACTCTGTTCGGGCTTCGGTGAGGATGGTGGTCATGGTCGACGCGACAACAACCAGCATCCTCGGCTCCTCTGCAGCCGCGCGAGCAGCCTTGGCTTTCGGCTGAGACTTTCGGTGTGGCCGTTGGATGGAGTGCCGTATCGCCGTGGACGAGCACACGGGGATCGCTCGCCGCCGGTGCCGCTCAGACGGAGTTTGACTTTCGGGGCGCGCACGGCGCGGCCGTGTGGAGGCTGGCGGTCGCGAGCAGCGCGAAGAGTTCTTGGGGAGGCAGTGATGCGGGTCATCATCCTCCAGCTTGCGAACGTTCCGATCGTTGCAATCTTCGACCTGCATCTTGTCGGACTGCTCAACTGACTTTGCAGACCAGTCAAAGTTGCGATTTGGAGTTGGGTAGTCGCGCTGCGGCCGGCAGCCTGACTCGGACGCAACTCGTCGCGGGGACACGGGGAGGACAATTGCATGACCGGTGCGCAAATAACGGTGTTCGCCATCCTGGCCATGGCGATGGTCATGTTCGTTTGGGGACGTTTTCGGCACGATGTCGTCGCCATGCTGGCGCTCCTCGCCGCCGTTTTGGCAGGGGTAGTGCCCGCTGAGAAGGCATTCTCCGGATTGACGGATGATGTCGTTATATTGGTGGCTTGCGCACTCATCATCAGCGGCGCCATCGCGCGATCTGGCGTGATGGATGTGCTACTTCAACGTCTTGCACCATTCATCATCAGCACGAGATCACAAGTCATTGCCCTGACTGCGCTCGCGGCGGTTTTCTCCGGCTTCGTCAAGAACATCGCAGCACTGGCTGTTCTGATGCCGCTCGCCATTCAACTTGCCCAACGGTCGAATTCATCGCCGTCGATGCTGTTGATGCCACTGTCGTTTGCTGCGCTCCTGGGTGGGCTCGTGACTTTGATCGCGGGGTCTCCGAATATCATCGTATCGCGCGTTCGCACCGAACTCACGGGCAACCCGTTTTCAATGTTCGATTTCACGCCGGTTGGGGCAACCCTAGCACTCGCCGGCGTAGGTTATCTCGCTTTCGGCTATCGGCTGTTGCCGAGTGGACGCAAGGCCAGCGGAACCACCGATGTCGCGTTCAATATCTCTGACTATACGACAGAGGTCCGCTTGGTGAGCGACTCGATCATTGTTGGCAAACCCGCCAGTGACTTCGAGGCGCTGTCGGATGGCGCAGTGGTCATCGTCGCACTCATCCGGGATGGCCGACGTCGCCTTCGGCCAAGCAGAAGCACCACACTGCGGGAAGGCGATATCATGCTGGTCGAGGGTGAGCCGCAAGCGCTGGAGCGCGTGGTCGTGAAATCGAAAGTTGCTTTGGTACGCCAACATGCAACGCCTGCCGCGGAGCAGTCCGGGGACGATGTTGCTGTCATCGAGGTCGTCGTGAACCCGCAATCGATGCTTGTGGGCCGCACCCCAGAGGAACTGCGACTGTTCGATCGTTTCAACATCAATCTTCTTGCCGTGAGCCGTAGCGGCGCGCGCATCGACAATCGGCTTGGGTCAACCCAGCTTCGCGCCGGCGATGTTGTAATCATCCAAGGCGATATCAACCAGTTTTCCGATGTTCTCGAGAAACTCGACTGTCTGCCGCTGGCTCAACGCAAGATCCAGTTCGGGCAATCCCGAAACGGCTTGATCCCTGTAGGCATCTTTGCTGTGGCGATCGGATTGGCTGTATCCGGAACGCTGCCGGTGGCCATTGCGTTCTTCGGCGCTGTCGTCGTCATGCTGCTGGTTGGGGCTGTGCCAGCACGCGAGGCCTATGACAACCTCGACGGATCCATTCTCGTGATGCTCGCGGCGTTCATTCCGGTCAGCGACGCCGTCAGAGCTACTGGCGGCACAGACTTGCTTGCGGGCTGGCTCTCGACCATCGCCCAGCACTTACCTACGGTCGGCGCGATGGCGCTCGTGTTGGTCGCCGCCATGCTCGTTACACCGTTTCTCAACAATGCAGCCACGGTGCTGGTCATGGCGCCGATCGCGGCCGGACTTGCGACGAAGCTCGGACTGAACGCAGACCCCTTTCTGATGGCCGTCGCCGTCGGCGCATCCTGCGATTTCCTTACGCCCTTCGGCCATCAGTGCAACACGCTGGTCATGGGGCCCGGCGGCTACCGTTTCGGTGACTATGTGCGGCTCGGACTACCGCTGTCGTTATTGATCGTCGTGCTCGGTGTACCGCTGATCGCGTTCGTCTGGCCGTTGCTCAAGTGAGAGAGCTGAATGTGATGAAATACCCTTGCCATTTGGCTGCCACGGGTAACATGTAATGCGTGAAACAGAGATACAGAACAAACGTGGTGAGTGCCGCGCCGCTCGCGAACGACGCGGCACTCGGAGCGAGTTACTTGCGAGGACTCGTGTCGACTGTTGCTGAACAAGCGCTCACGAAATCCTGCATCGACACCATCGCGACCGTCGACAACGTGGTCGGGACCATGATCTTCGAAGCTTCGATTTCACCTTTGTCGAGCCGTCCGTCGTTGTTCTTGTCCGCGGACTTGAAGTTCGCTTGGCAATCGGCTGCCGATTTGGCCGTGCCGGAGGCGGTGCCAGGAGCTTGCGTTTGAGCCCAAGCTGGCGTCAGCGCGAGCGTGAAGGCGCAGCATGTCGTCATCAACAGTTTCTTCATGTCTCATCTCCTGAGTGTGGATCGTCCCTGAAACAGCGACTTCGCTGGTTCTGTGAAGGTAACGCGGTCAGTTCGATCAAGTTCCGCAAGCAGGACCCCGGAACGATTTAAGGCCCGTCCTACTCGGACGGGCCAGCACAATACCGAAAGGGTGGCGACATATTTCAGTCGACAGCCACGCCATCGCCTGCTTTCCGCTCGGAAAACAGAATATATCCGAGAATGAGTGCGAGCAGTACCACCGGTAAATTCCTCACAACCAGTCGAATGAGCGGAGATATCGCGGCCGGTCCTGCCGCACCGAGAGCGGTCAGCACCAGCTCTGGCGTCAACGCGCTCGCAGTTGGCTGCGCATCGCTGGCCGCTGCTTGCGCCGCACTCTCAGATTCGGCCGTGGATGCTTGTGGTGTAGTGGGCCCGCTGAAGGCAATCACAACGGCCGCGATCAGACCGAGCCCTGCGAAACTCGCAGCCATGATGGCGTGGGCGGCGGTGCTGCCATAATCTTCCGTCAGTTTGACGCTTGCTGCTGCAGTACCAAACCCCAACGCCACCAAGAAGGGTACTGCCACGACCAAGCGCGTCACGTACTTCGATACCAGTGAATCAACCGATCGCTGGGCTCGAGTGACAAGGCCTTCGAACATGACAGTACCCCTTTTACGGTGTGACGCCTCTACTTGGAGGCAGCTGGTTCGGTTTACGACTTCCAGATGGCGCCGAGCACGAACCCGAGCGCTGCCGCGACGGCAAGTGTCGCCATCGGCTGTTCTTTCACCGAGGTGTCGACGGCCGACTTCATATTGCCAGCAACCGCTTCAACATCCTTGCCGATTTCACGCCCACGCTCGGCCGCGGTCTTGGCCATCCCTTCGACCGTATCGGCCATGCGATCGAACCCTTCCGTTGCCTTGTCGCGTATGTCGGATTTTGCGTTGCCATTGTCGGTCGAATACTGAGTGCCCTGGGCCATGACGAAACTCCTGTTGCAAGATGGTACGCACCATATGCTGTGCGACTTAGTGTGAACGCAGAGAAGCGGCGAAGGTTGCGTACGAAAAGTTATTGTTTTGGCTTTTTCAGCGTATTTCCGAGTACACGGCCGCCGGCCACTGCTTGACGCAGAATTTTCGACCAATCCCACGCCGATTCGCCGTCGCGAAGTTGACGAACAAGCCGCGCGCTCTGCGCCTCGGGCAGGGCAAGCATGATGCGTGCCCACGCGGCGTCGAGATTATACGAGGGCACAGACGCCAGATTGACGGGCACAACCGTGTCGTCGGCAAAGCCCAGCTCGCGGCCCATCTGTTCGACGGCATCACGGATTGCATGAGCCTTTGGACGGTCACGGGCCCCGAGATCATAAGGCGGGAGCCATTCAGCGAACGGCCTTAACTTGTCGATGTGCGACACTATCAGCAACATCGGCGGTACGCGTCGATCCAGGCGCGCGGCAAAGCTCGAGCGTATGGCGACAAGCGCGCGACGATCAAGCTCACGATCTGCGCGATGGGCCAGTGCGACCCACAGTATGAGATCGCACTGCAGGGCTTGCTCCGCGAGGCGAGCGATGTCGGTCCCGGCGCTCGAAAGCCCCGGACTGTCGATGAGATGCGCGGCCGGAAATCCTGATTTTTGCAATTCGTACGTATTGAATGTCTCTGTCGTGGGCAGGGTGTCGACGGCGGCATGGACTTCGGCGGCGAGCGCGTTGAGCAGGCTCGACTTGCCAGCACCCGTTTGCCCGGCAATCAAAATGCGGATCGGCCTCAAGTCGCTGTCCATCGCGGACGGCGGCGCAGGACTGACCGTCGCATCGCTTGCCGAGACCTTGAGCCGTCCGCCATAGAGATCGATAGCGGCTTGCCCGACTTCACTGACGTAAGCATGGGCCAGTCGCTTAGTGACGTGATCCTTTCCCCATTGCATCATCTGCTTCGACAGGCGCTCCCGCAGCTCGTGCGTCGCCGCCGTCAGCGGATTGGCAAGGCGAACAAGGCGCCATAGGTCGTACGCCTTCTCGGCAACACCAATGGCACCGCGCCATCGATATACCGACAGTGCCTGAGCCACGGTCAGACGATCGCTGAGTGGAATGTGTTCGATGGTAAAGGCTCCAAGCCGCCGACTGACCTGCTCAGTGATGGCAAAAGCCTCAGGCACGGTGAATTGCCACAGGGGATCAGCCACTTCGGGATGTAGCCGCTTGGCCACTGCGCGAATCGTGTCGGCACCCAATGCCAAGAATGCATCTTGAGAATTCAAGGTCTGCACATCGGCGGTGTTGGCAATCTTCAGCACGTCGGCCCAGGCGGACTGTTCGGCGGGGGTCCACGACGTGCCTGCCGGTTCCCGCTCACTCGCGACTTCTGTGTCAGACTTCATTTCTGCTTGACCGTCACGTGGTCGCAAGAGCCGGCGCTGGAGAAGAGAGGTGGCGGCGACAAAGACGGCGGCGGTTAGCGCCCAATAGAGGAGATAGCCGTTCTGCCAGAGCCACACACCTCCGAGCGGCACCAGGGAGAGTGTCGGCACAAGCAGGCCGACCCCGACGGCGATCGGCACGGCATACGGATAACGGCTCGGTTGCTCGCTCATGGTTGCGCAGGCTCGACAGTCGGCGCGGATGTTGGGTTTTTCGTACGTCGAAGCGCCTCGCGCAGAGCCGCTTGATAAGCCGCGGCGGTGCCAGCCGTTGCGAGGCCTCGTTGCCGTTGCGAGAGGAAATAAACGGCGGCCTTGCCCATGGCGAACGTGATGGCATAGCTCATCGCAGCCGATGTCGCCGCGCCGAGCGTTTGGCCGTACACTGGAATGAGCTTGGCCACTTGGCGTAAACCCATGCCGACCACTGTGCGCACTGCGACACCGGCTCCGACTGCGGCGGCAAACTCGGCCAGCATCCGACGATCCCAAGTCACCGAGAAGATATGGCCGATGCGTTGCAGCAGGCGGGCCTGAATTGCGGAGACGGTCACTGCACCCGCGATAGGCACCAGATCAGATCCTCCCGCGGCTATGGCGTGACCCAAGATGACCGGAGCAGTTCGTCGGTCTTGATCATGAGTTGCTGTGATCGGCAATGCTTCCAATGCCGCTTTTATGGCAGCCGGAGCAACGCTGACCAGTGCGTCTGCCAGCGCGTCCAAGCCGTAGTCGACGGGCGGGAGAGCATCGGTATCGAACGTAAAGTCGATTGGCACGAAGATGATGCGTGCGGCACGCGGCAAGCTGGCGAACATGCCTCTTTGAAAGTGGATGCATCGCCAGAGGTCGGGTGGAATAGCAGTCGCCGCTTGGTCGTCTGGCGCGTCGGCAGCGAACGGATACGGCACAATGTGCCCTTGGCCCGGTTCATAGCCTTCGTGCAGACAGGTCTGTGCGACAACGATCGACCAGTTCGGGTGCTTGCGCAGGACGGATCTTACGACCTCAATGACGGCGTCCTGCGCCATATCCATCGCGCGCATCGTGACAAGGAGAACGTGCGCCTGTCGCTCTGCAACAGCGAGATCTTCCGTCGCGTCGTAGGCACTTTCTCCAAGCCCGCGCGTGTCGAGAAAGCGCAGGATGGGATAGTCGGCCGGGAAGTCAAAGGCATGGGCGGACCGCGTGCATGCCTTGAAGCCGTTTCCGACCTCTGCGGCGCTGCATTGCGTAATGGCACGGACGATCGACGACTTGCCGCTCTGCACCTTTCCGATCAGCCAAATGACCGGCACGGGGGGCTGGGCATTATCCGCGGCCGCCTCAGTGCCGCCTCTTGCCCGCTCACGCGCTTCATTGCTGGGAACCGACTTCCCGTCTGGTGTGTCACCTTCACGTGGCGCAGCGGACTCCGGCGGGCTCTGCATGGCTCATCCCCACAGTTTGCCAACATGAAACGCTCGAACGCGCGATTGGTTGCAAAGTCGCTGTCAGCCGTGGAACGCGTTGTGCGATCGCGCGTTTTTCAAGCTCAGCTTCGAAACGTTGAGTGGGGATTTTTCCAATGTCATCAGCATCGCCTCGGCGGAGCCGGGCCATTGTCCTCCCGTCGGCTGCGCATGCCGCGACGCTGACGGCGGTTTTGGTCGCCGGTCTCTACTTCGGTCGCTCGGTCCTAGTTCCGCTGGCGTTGGCCGTCCTGCTGAGCTTCGTCCTTAGCCCGCTCGTCCTTGCAGTGCGCAAGACGCATGCTCCACGTCCTGTCGCGGTTGCCATTGTCGTCATGTGCGTGGTGGTTGCCGTCGCCGGTCTCGGGATGATCATGGCACGTCAGGTGACCGACCTGGCCGGCGAGTTGCCGAGGTATGAGACGACATTGAGGGAGAAACTGCGATCTTTGCGGACAGGGTCGGCGCAGACCAGCGTCATCGATCGCGCAACAGCCACCCTCAAGGTTCTCGGCAAGGAGCTGGATCAAGCCTCGCAAGGGGCGGCGCCAACTTCTGGAAACCCTGATAGGGGTCGACCCATCCCCGTCGAGATCCGCCAGCCACCGGAACGGCCACTGGATACCTATCAGCGGATCGCTACCGCGTTGCTCGCCCCGGTGACGACGACGGGGATCGTACTGCTCTTGATCATCTTCATACTGCTGCAGCGCGAGGACATCCGCGATCGGGTCATCCGGCTGGTCGGCGCGGGCGACATCGAGTCGACGACGACGGCATTGAACGACGCCGCATTTCGCCTGAGCCGCTTATTCCTTGCGCAGACCGCGCTCAATGCGACCTTCGGCGTTGTGATCGGCCTTGGCCTGTGGCTGATCGGGGTTCCGAACCCGTTCCTGTGGGGCATCATCGCCGCGCTGATGAGGTTCATTCCATACATCGGGGCGCTGCTGGCGGCCATTTTCCCGATTTTGCTCGCAGCGGCCGTTGATCCCGGCTGGTCGATGGCTCTATGGACGCTTGCGTTGTATCTGACAGTCGAGCCGATCGTTGGTCATTTGATAGAGCCCTGGCTACAGGGCCAGACAACTGGGCTGTCACCTCTCGCCATTGTTGTCTCGGCCATTTTGTGGACGGCCTTGTGGGGTCCGATCGGGCTTCTCCTCGCGACGCCGCTCACGATGTGCCTGGTCGTGCTGGGCCGCCATGTCGAAGGATTGGCGTTTCTCGATATCATTCTCGGGGACGAACCGGCGCTATCGCCGCCCGAAGTGTTCTATCAGCGCATGCTCGCCGGCACGACGGCCGAAGCTGCCGAGCACGCGCAGCAGGTTCTGAAAAAATCATCACTGCTCGACTACTATGACGACGTCGCCCTCGCCGGTTTGAGATTGGCGGCTCAGGATGTCCAGCGCGGACTTCTCGACGAAGAGCGTATCGACGCCGTCAAGGACGGCGTTGCACTCTTGCTCGATGACCTGTCGGACCATCCGCTCGAGCCAACTCAGAAGACCAATTCTGAAGCTGTGAATGAAAACGGCGACGGTTCGGCAGTCAAACAGCCTTCAATGACAGTAGCGTCGATGGAAATGCGACCCGACTGGCGCGATGCGCCATCGCCGGTGCTGTGTCTAGCGGCCCGGTCGATCGTCGATGCGTCGGCTTCGGATATCCTGGCGCAGGTCCTGCAACGTCATGGCATCGGATCGCAATCGACATCGGTAAGCCGCTTGGGTGACGTCCGTGGCTTGGCACTCAGTGATGTGCGCGTCGTATGGATTTCTTCGATCAATGCGGCGCAGGCTCATGCTCAAATTCGCTACATCATCCGGCGCCTCAAGCGCTCCGCACCGGATGTGATCCTCTGCGGCGGCTTTTGGGATGGGGTAATGACTGCCGACATGGCAAAGAGCATTGGGGTGACGTACAAAGCTGCCACTCTGGCCGACGCCCTGACGATCACCTCGCGATTGGCTCGCGGTCACTCTGTCGACGATGCTGAGCTGATCGCTACCGAAGGCGCGCCAGCACGGCACAGGGCGCATGCCCGGCCACCAAATGCGATCGAAGACCGAGGTGCCGGCCCGGTGCCGAGTTGATTAAATCGGGAACCTCACAACCACGTCTGCGTTCTCTCGCCAGGCAACCCCGCCTCGCAGGAGACACATCAAATGGCCAACAACCCAGACGACGACAAGCGTTACACGCGCGATGAGCCCGATCAGAGCCGCCCCAAACGTGATCACGACGCACCGGATGATCGCGACGACGACGTTCAGCGCCCGGATGCCGACAATGCCGGCATGACCCCGGTGCGACAAACGGAGCGTCGTCAAGATCGCGCCACCGACGACGGCATGAAACCCGCAGATCGGCCGGGAGAGACCACAGGACTGTAAAGCTCGCCCTAGCAGCGCCGCACGCTGGTCGGCGTGCGCCGCTCGCTGTGCAGCCCAGCCAAAAGGAGAGGCCGCAACATGATCGATCCAACTCCAAATCCCCCCCAGCCACAACCTGTGCCGAGCCCGCCGAGACCCGCAGACGTGCCGTTTCCGCCACCGGGTGATCCGGTCGACCCCACGCCACCTCAACCGATTCTACCCCCAGGACCACAGCCGCCTCCGCAGCCGATGGGTGCCATTTGGACTGTCAACAGCGCCGGCATCGTTTTCGCCGGTCAGCCCACGCACGCAGCCACATGCTGATGCCCAGCCTTTCACGTTGGCTGCTTCGCCATGTGCGCCGCCAACACCTTAATGACATGCTCGGCTGCGGCGGGTTTGATGATCGCGGGAGCCGACGGCCAGTCGTCCGGACCTGTCATGTGGGCTTGCCCGGAGTGATACACAAACGGAATGTTTCGGGCGAGCAGCGCGTCAGCAACGGGACGGGCCATCTGCTGCCGAAGCCGGAGATCCAATATGGCGCCGTCGAGCTGTGCGGTTTGCGCCATGCGAACAGCCTCCGTGAGTTCGCCTATAGGTCCGATGACGATCCCTTGCTGATCCTGGACAGCGGCTTCCAGGTCTAGCGCAATGATGGGCTCATCTTCGACCACCAGAATGTGCTTACCGGCGAGCATTGTAAGCCCTTTCGTTCAACCTCCCCGTTATCTGTCGCACCGTCTGCCGCGGAATTCAACACTCGGCTTTTTCTTGGACAATGCAATGGACGCGGTGCGAAGTGATCCATTTCCACCGTTCGTGGTGTAGAGTGAGCGATGCAGGGTGCAGCGCCCGCCCTGGAAATTCTGGACGGCAATGCGCAGGAGGGTACACCGCGAATGACCCGTGCCTCCAGACCGCGCCCACTTGGACATTTCGTTGCATTGCTGCTCCTGACGTTGCTCCTGCCAATATTGATTTTGGGCGCGGTGGTTGTCACCCGCGTCGGCATACTTGATCGTGACCGCGCAGACCATCAAGCGCTGCAGGTCGCCATCAGCGTCTCGGCGGACATTGACCGGGAGATCGACGGCAACATCGAAAGTCTCCTCGCGCTCGCAACCTCTGCGGAATTGAGGAAGGGCAATCTCGGAGCATTCTACCAGCAAGCGTCACAGGCGATGAGCCATCGCCAACTTCATGTACTGCTGAGGGGGCTTGACGGTCAGCAGATCCTCAACACGCGCGTGCCGTTTGGGAGCGTCATCCCGAAACAAGCACTCTCGTCATCAGACCAGCAACTCGTTGCATCCCGGCGGCCTGTCGTTTCCGACCTCGTGACCGGCGCCATCCTGCAAAGTTGGGTCATCGCCGTGAGCGTGCCGGTGATTCAAGACGACGAGTTGCGTTACATCCTGTCGATGTCGCTTGAACCAAAGCATTTCCAACGTATCCTTTTGACATCGGTGCCTGCGGACGGCTGGATCGTGGCGTTGTCCGACAAGACGGGCCGGCTCATTGCACGCTCGCAAGAACATGACGCCTATGTCGGGCGAGAAATGCACCCAGATGTCAGGGCCCGGAGCCGTGGCGAACAGGGTGTCCATCGGACACCGAACCTGGCTGGACCGGAGGTCGTGCGTGGGTACGTCTGGTCAAAGACCTCTGGGTGGATTGCGGCCGCCTTTATTCCATCGTCGTTCGTTGACGGGCCTCTCGTGATGCTATGGCGCACGTTGGCTTGGATGACCATTGGTCTTCTCGCCATCACCGTGCCCCTGATGATGCTCCTGACCAGGCAACTGACCGGGCCTATCGCTGCTGCAGTCGGATCGGCACATGCGCTCGGCCGCGGCGAAAAAGTGACAACCGTTCCGTCGCAGATGCTGGAGGCGAATGCGCTTTCGGAAGCCTTGGAGCGCGCATCCATCGAGCTGCGCGAACGCGCAAGGGCACTCACCGAAACAGAGACACGTCATCGCAGCGTCTTCGAACAGTCGGCCGTTGGCTTCGAGCAAGTGGCGCTCGATGGGACATTGCTCGGTGTCAACGACTTGCTCTGTAAGCTGCTCGGGTACACGCGTGAGGAATGTCTCGCCAAGACGTTCAAGACGTTGACCCACCCCGACGATTGGGAGACGGAGGACAAGCTTGTCAGCTCGGTCCTGAATGGCGAGGCACCTCACTACGAGTTTGAAAAGCGGCTCATCCGCAAGTCCGGTGAACCGATCTGGGTGCGTGTAACCTCGGCGGCCGTGCGTGATCTAGATGGCAAAGTCCTGTATCGGACGTCGGTGATCGAGGATGTCACGGAGCGGCGCAAGGCACGCGAGGCGTTCGCGCAGCTGGCCGCTATCGTGCAGGCCTCCCCCGATGCCATGTTCAGCACCGACCTAGCCGGCGTCATCGAGACCTGGAATACCGGCGGCACCAGTTTGTTTGGCTACCCGAGCGAAGAGATCGTCGGGCGATCGGTGATGGAGCTCGCGGCGCTCTCAAAGCCGAACGAGCTCGGCGCCAACCTGGATGCTATCCTGCGCGGCGAGGTGCTCAAGATGGACGCGCAATGGCGGCACAAGAACGGGACGGTCATCGATGTCGCTGTGACCGCAGGCCCGATCCGGACCAAGTCCAAGATCACCTCCATCAGTTTGACTGTCGAAGACATTCGAGATCGCAAGCGCCGTGAAGCGCACATCTTCTTGCTCAACAGGGAATTGGCGCACCGCGTGAAGAACACGCTGGCCGTCATCCAGTCTATCTCCAATCAGACCATGCAATCGACGCCCGATCCACAAGCGTTTCGCGTCGCATTTCAAGGCCGCCTGCGGGCATTGTCCGCAGCCAATGACCTCTTAATGCAGACCAGTTGGGACGGCGCCGTATTGACAGAGTTCATCGACAAGCAGTTGGCACCCCTGGTGCCGAGAGGCTCGGACCAGTTGACCAAAGATGGACCGCCGGTGATTATTCCCGCCGAGCTGACTGTCCATCTCGGCTTGGCGTTGCATGAACTCGGAACCAATGCGTTGAAGTACGGCGCATGGTCGACTCCCGCCGGGCGTGTCCGCTTGGCGTGGACGGTCGCCGATCCGGCCGGCGACGAGGAAATGCGCAAGCTGGTTCTCACCTGGACAGAACGGGGCGGGCCAACGGTCAAGCCGCCCAATCGCTCCGGGTTCGGAACGTCATTGATTGAAAAAGGCATACCGGATTCGCGCGTCGAACGGCAATTCCTGCCGGATGGCCTCGTGTGCAGAATGAGTGTGGCGCTACCTCCCAACCGCCCGTTCATCCTTGGATGATAGCCTGGTTGTGAACCGATTGACGACCACAGCACGACTGGAACTGCAACAGATCCCACGCGTTTGGTCATGACTGACGATGGCGCGTTCATACATCGCCATCAATGCCCAGGAGTACGCTTATGGCGAAGGCATTCATCACGCGCATAACGGTCGGATTGGCGACCGCCGCCGCCATTGCATTGGCGCTGGTCAATCCGGCCCGAGCGTCTTCGACCGGTGCAACGGTCCTGTTGACGAGGCTCCATTATGAGCAGTCCAATGCTCCGCGGCACGTGCCCCGTCTCCCCTCTGATCGAACCGCCCACTGGCGCCCCGAAATTCCGCCTACGATTGCCATCGTCTTGTAGTCGTAGCCCGGAGTGCATCGACATGGATCGGGCCAGTTCGCTTGCGAACTGGCCCGCTCTGCGTTTGTCGAACACAGTCCGGCGCCGTTCTTGAAGCAAAAAGAAGCCCGCGACGCACCGGGGGGCGTGCATCGCGGGCGACCCAAGGTGCCAGCCGGGGGGAAGGTCTGGCGCTCCGTCGTGGGCATGAAGGAAACTCTGATCTCCGTGCGACGTTCCCTGTTGATGTAAGTATTTTTTGCTACCATCCCGCTGCGAAGTGGCCGCTCGGCGAATGGAACCAGTCTGCAACACAAGCGTTCCCTTCCATATCCAAACCTCGGAGGTTCGCCATGGGCAGTCTACTTCACTACGCAGTTGTGTTCCTCGTTGTCGCATTGGTCGCCGCGCTCTTCGGCTTCGGCGGCGTGACAGGGACCGCCATAGAGGGCGCGCGCATCCTGATGTGGGGCGCCATCGTTCTCTTTGTCGTCTCACTGGTCGCGGGCTTCATACGACGCGTGTGAGCGCCTCCACAGTCACTCAAACAATCGTGAAAGAGCGTCATGAATTGGGATCGTATCGAAGGCAACCGGAAGCAGGTTTCCGGCAAAGTGAAGGAGAAATGGGGGCAGCTGACGGACGACGACGTCGCCCAGATCAACGGCAAGCGCGAACAATTGGAAGGTAAGCTCCAAGAGCGCTACGGGCACGGCAAAGATCAAGTGAAGAAGGATGTCGACGATTTTCTCAGTCGGATGTGATCGGAGACGCCTGCCTCACCTGACGTCGGCTGATCGGAGAGCCCTGCTCCGATCAGCCAATTTTCGTGGTCACTGCTCATCAGGCTATGTCAAATGTCGACCGCTACAATAGGTTACGTTTCTTCGCCTTCATGTCAAAGAATAGTGCCTGGCTGATGACTGCCTTGACGGTCTCGTGCTGAAACGGCTTCGGAATTAAGAACGTTGGCTCAGGCCTCAGCCCCGTCAACACGTGTTCGGGGTATGCTGTGATGAAGATCACGGGAACATCCGCTTCGCTCAAGATATCATTCACCGCATCCAAGCCGGAACTCGCGTCGGCGAGTTGAACGTCCGCCAAAATCAGGCCGGGGCGTTTCAAGCGGAAAGCCGCAACCGCTTCCTTGCGCGTCCGGGCCACATGTTTGACTGTGTGTCCGATGCTGGTAACCACACTCTCCAGGTCCATTGCGATCAGCGGCTCGTCTTCGATGATGAGCACATCCGTTGCGACTTGTTCCGCAATCTCGCGGGATGCCGCGTCAAGGAACGTTTGCAGCTCCGACGGTGACACATCGAGAATTTCAGCCGCTTCCGTTGGCGTAAAGCCTTCCATTGCCACCAATAGGAACGCTTGGCGCGGCCGCGGCGTGAGCATGTCGAGACGGCGGTCGGCGGCGGCCTCCGCCCATCTCGGGTGGGCCGTTTCACTTTTGCCGTTGATCGGTATTGCGTTCCAGGATTTGAGAAAAATCCTATAAAGCGCGGCCTTGGTTTGCATATGGCTCGGAAAGCTTGTTGGATCGGCCACAATCGTCTCAAGCGTCGTCGCGACGTACATGTCGCCACTCTTCTGAGCCCCCGTAAGGCTGCGTGCAAAGCGACGGAGATAGGGCAGATGAGGCAGGATTGATTTGGCGAGAGTCGTCATTGTGCAACACCCCTGTTGTCCGGCGGCCACCAGTTTCCTGGCACAGCAGACCTACGTTGACGCCATTGAGCAAGTCGGGAACGTCGCAAGTGGCGAATGGTTCCGTTCGATCATGGAACTTTTCGCACGTTCCGGAGTTTTGAGGGAATCAGCGCCTCAGAGTGCGGGTGCATAGAGTCTCTGAGCTGCTGCAAGAGGTGATACGACATGCACGCAAATGGAAAAGGTGACGGACCGGGTGCGCAACTTCCCCGGGACCCTGGGGAAGACACTAACTCCAATAGAGAGCGCGCGGGTGATCCTGTGATCACGCTCGACGAGGCAGCGCAACAAATGATCGGACAGCAATTGAAGGCTGTCTACGGTGAAATCGTCCAACAACCGGTCCCCGACCAATTTCTTAAGCTCCTCGACGAACTCGAGCGCAAGGAGCGGGGTCAGTGACACAGAACTCTTCCATACCGCCAGCCAATGTTCGTGACGCATTGATCAGTGCGGTACCGAACCTTCGTGCTTTCGCGATTTCACTGTCCGGGGATTATCACTTCGCCGATGACCTTGTTCAAGAAACGCTACTTAAGGCCTGGTCGCATCGCGACAAGTTCGAACCCGGCACCAACTTCAGAGCCTGGTTGTTCACGATCCTGCGCAACACCTACTTTTCCGACTTCCGGAAGCGGCGACGTGAAGTCCAGGATGTCGATGGTGAGAAAGCCGCGCTCCTGTCAACGCCGCCGGAACAGCACGGCCATCTCGATCTGGCCGATTTCAGGGAGGCCATGAAACAGCTGTCGTCCGACCAACGCGAAGCTCTGCTGCTTGTCGGTGCAGAGGGTTTTTCGTACGAGGAGGCCGCCGAAATCGCGGGCTGCGCTGTTGGAACCGTTAAGAGTCGCGTCAACCGGGCGCGCGTCCGACTGGCCGAGATCATGTCGGTGACCTCGCTCAGCGATCTCGGCCCGGAGACTGTGTCGCGGACGGTGGTGGCAAAATCGGCGGGCTGACGTCATTGGAACTACGACCACTGCCGGGGCGTTCCATGAGCTTAGCTGACGCCTGGTGGATCATGGTGCATCACCAAAATTCTTCTAAATTCGAGCTACGCGCTTGCGTCAGGCGTTGAACTTGCATTGCTGGCCGCCTCGACCGGCGTTTTCATCGTGACCGAGGTGTTGTTTGCTCTCGGCTGCGCATTGTTTGGCACCGATTGCCGTACAGCCCAATTGGCGTTCGCCGTGTCAATTCCCGTTACGTTTTTGACAGTCACCGCCGCGCGCGCCCGCGTGAGGCGACATCTGCTGCCGAGCGAAGTGGATCGATTGTTTCGCAACTTCGGAATGACACCCTGGTAATCAGGCGGAAAGTTGACCCGAGCATGATAGCGCCGCGAAACAAGCTTCTGACCGCATTGCAAGCGCAAGACGCCGACAAACTGACAGCGGTGGTCGAGCGGGGAAGCGCGCAACGCGGAACCGTTCTGGCCGAGCCCGGTGAAGACCTGTCGCATGTTCACTTCCCTGATGACTGCGTGTTATCGTTGCTATCGGTACTCGCAGATGGGACGCACGTTGAGACGGCCACGATCGGTCATGAAGGCGCGTTTGGAGCCTTGGCAAGTTTTGGTCGTCCAATTTCTTCAACGCGCTGTATGGTCCAGGTCGAGGGGCAATTTTCGCGCGTCCCGCTGCAGTGGCTGAGACTGGCACTTCAGCAAAATGCGACATTGCAGGAGGTCTTCGCTCGTTACGTTCAAGCGACCGTCTTTCAGATCCAGCAGTCCGCGGCCTGCAACGCAAGCCACGCGGTTGAAAAGCGCTTGGCGCGCTGGCTTTTGGAGATGAGCGATCGCGGAGATACCTCTCGTTTGGCACTTACTCACGAGTTCCTGGCGGGAATGCTCGGCGCAAACCGCGCCACTATTTCGGTCGCAGCGGCAGCTTTGCAGGACGCTGGCTGCATCTCCTATCGGCGCGGCTGTGTCGCGATTCTGGACCGCGCACGTTTACAGTCCGCCTGTTGCGAGTGCTACGCGTCGGTTCGAGAGCATGAGGCAATTTTGGACGCGCGGTGAAGTTTCAGTCGCTCACGCGACAGACACATCGGCTAGATCAATGCATGTTAATCATGTTGAAGGCACCGAGCCCGGGGGACACCGGGTACCGGCAACGCCCGGCGGCCCCGCAGTGGCTGAGACGGTCGACTTGGTGCTGTGCTCGGTGCCTTCAGCGATATAGAACACCGTCTACGCCATTGATCCCAGCAAATCGCTGATCCGAACACTCATGAAGCCGATTCCGCTGTCGGCAAATCCATAGGGAACGAACAACGTATCGGCCAGTCTCAGCGCCCCACATGTGTAGACGACATTTGGAACATAACCGTCGCGGTCGCCTTCGGAGGCCATGAGGATAGGGCGAGGGGTGCGACCGAGGACACGCGACGGATCGGCTTTGTCGAGAAGCATCATGCCAATGCTGTACTTCCGCATTGCACCCACGCCGTGCGTCAGCACGAGCCAACCCTCGTCGATTTCGACCGGGCTGCCGCAATTGCCCATCTGCACGAATTCCCAAGAGTATTTCGGAGCGACGAGAGGGACGCCCTGTGTCGACCATTCGTAAAGCGAGTTCGACCGCAGAAGGAAAAGCCGTTTGCCATCTTGCCGGCCGATCATCGCGAACTGGCCATCGATCTTTTGCGGGAAGAGCGCCATACCTTTGTTGGATGCCGCCGCCCCATTCAAAGGAGCGAGGTCAAATCGAGCAAAGTCGCTGGTCCTGATCAGCTCGGATCTGATCCCGCGGCCGCTGTAAGCCGTGTATGTGCCGATCCATTCGGTGCTGCCATCATCGTGTGTAAACTTGACCAGCCGCAAGTCTTCCAAACCATTCCTCTGTGCCTCCGTCACCGGGAAAATGACACAGTTGCCGATCGTCGAATCTTGATTGCGCACGACCGCGACCCCGCCAGCCGCTGTGCCGAAGTAGGGCGCTTCCTCAGCCGACAATGCGGGCCCTGAGGTCGGCCATAGCTGCAATTGCGGACCGGCTGAAATGATCCCTTCTCGGAAGGCGATCGAGCTGATGTGGCCCTCGCCGACTGCACGCATGGACATGACGAAACGCAGTGAACCCGGTTCCAGCATCGATTGGTCCGGATGCGCGACGATGCTCGGGTTCATGAGCGCCGCGGCGGCATAGCTGTACTCATGGCAGAAGTAAGCGCCGATGAGTTTGCGATGTGCTTCACCTATCAGCGCTTCATCCAACTGCAGGTTCGCGACGACATGAGCGAACCGGCGTTCGAAGACGCGCTCGATCTGCCAATGGCGCTCGCCGAACTCAGCCAGGATCTGGGCAAGATCAATCGCCGCTTCGTCTGCACTCAGGCCGCAGATATCCTTGACAAGCATGAGCGCGCGAGCCGGCTCACTCTGTTGCGCTTGCCAGGCGAGTTCGAACGGCCGCACAACCACACGCTTCGGATCAGCCCTCAATTTCTCATCGTGGAAGGTGATCGGAACGGGTGATGCTGCTATGCCTACCCCCGTCGCCTCTAGACGAGCGGGATATCTGTTGTCGGTCGGATTGCGCGAGGCTATCGGCATGTCTCGTTTGCCCTCCGGAAAGCCGTATCAAAGACTGGTAGGCGAGACTGAAAGAAAGCACAGATTCGGCGCCGGTGTTGGCGTTCGAACCCTTGGCCATAAGGCCGTCGCAACAGGACCCGGAAGCCGGATCTCCGATGACAATAGCACGGTCATTTCCGCCGAGGTACCAATCGTAGGCGCGATGCGCCATGACGCGCCACGCTTCCGACGGCGCAACGGCCATGGCAGCACTGCACGCATCGATGGTGGCCCAGGCTTCAAGTGGTTGTTGATCGAAGGGAAGCGAAGCGTGCGGGAGTTGGAAACCCTCTGAGCCGATGGGTCGGAAGACGCCACTAGCAGAGGTTTGTAGATCACACAGCCACTTCAGTTGCTGGCCGGCGATCGTTGCGAAGCGTCCATCACCCGTCAGCGTCGAAAGCACAAACAGAGCCTGGGGAACTCGGGCGTTGTCGTAAGACAAGGTATCTTCGAACCACATCCACCCGTCTGATGTCTTCGATCGCTGCGCGAGAAGGGCGCCAAACCGCTTTGCGCAATGATCAACAATCATGCGCGCGCTGCTGCTCGATCGTTGCTGTGCCAGCATGTGCGCCGCGCCGAGAGTCAGGAAGGCCATAGCGCGCGGCGAGGTCAGTTCACAAAGATGCGGACCCGATCGTTCAAACAGAGCGGTCGCCCAATTCCGGAGCCGCGGATCATGCGCCGTGAGGGCCGTATAGCCGATCGCCCAAAGAGTGCGGCCATTGCTGTCTTCTGAGCCCAAAGGCTCGAGCCAGCGGCGATCGTAACTCATGAAATTGCGGAAACGACGCGCATCGTTGTTCCAGCCGTGCTGGAGAAACGCCGCGAAGCGCGGCGCGAGGTGATGGAGATCGCGGCCGATCTGGTTCACCAGGATCAACGCGCGTGCATTGTCGTCGATGCAATAGCCGTGGTGGCGATCAGGGACAATCCCGACGCTGTGTTGAAGCATGCCCACGTCGTCTATAAGGCCCAGGAAGGCAGCCGTTGATGGCATCACTGGCTTAACTGGAACGCGGACTTGTTTGGCTTTGGCGAGAACATCTTTGACGACACCGCCGCTACGCGCGGCAAAGGCGGACCAAATTGTGCTTCTACCGCGCGCATACGATTGTGAGCGCAATGCTGTCAGCTGCGTGGGGGCGTCGAACAACTCGTTCACAACAACTGCAATGGCGTCTGGGTTGTTAGGCTCGACGAGTACACCGACTCCATTCGCTAACAATTCGCGCGCGTGCGCATAGGGGGTGGAAACGACGGCGCAGCCGAGTGCGACCGCATACGACAGCGTGCCCGAAGTGCTCTGCCCCAGGTTCAGGTAAGGGGTCAGATAGATATCGCAACTCGCCAATTGATCGAGGAGCGCGTCGGTCTCCAGAAACTCTTCAACCCATTCGATCGCGTGCTCGACTCCAAGCTCAGCCGCAAGCGCTTTCAAACCTTCCCGATACGTTTCGCCCTCCGCTGCAACGAGGTTCGGATGCGTCGCGCCGACGATGCGGTACACGGCCTCCGGATGACGCTGCAACACGCCAGGCATCGCGCGAATCGCAACTTCAAGGCCTTTTCCCGGGCCAAGCAGACCGAACGTCATGATGGTCGGCCGTTGTGTCATGCCAAGTGCTGCGCGCGTGTCTTCCGCCGTGCGGTTCGGTCGATCCGGTGCTCCGTGCTCGATCACGTGAACGCGATGCGCGTCGACACCATACGTGGCGATCAGAATGTCGCGGCTGGCCTTGGACATCACGACAAATCGCGATGCCTTAGCGCGCATCTGGTCGATCGCCTGTCGCTGCTCGGGAGATGGCGACTGTAAAACCGTATGGAGAGTCACCACAACAGGAGCGGCAATCATGTTGATCAGATCGAGAACCATCATGCCGGCGGCACCGCCATAGATCCCGAATTCATGCTGGATCCAGACGACATCCACGCCATCGGCATTCATGCGCCGTGCCGCCGCAGCATAGGATGCGGCGTCGTGCTGGAGAATTGTTGCCGTCACTTCGGGCGCCGCGGGTGCTGACGCTCCGGGTACCATGGCGTAGACGTCGATCTGCAAGTCCGGCAACCACGAACTCATCTGCTCGAAAACATCCGTCGTGAAGGTCGCCAGACCGCATTTCGTCGGCCTGAACCCGCCAACCAATGCGACTCGTATGGCCGGTTTGGCATCAACCACCGTGTCGGGATGGCGCAAAACTGGAACAGTGTATGCGTGAGCGTACGACATCGGTGTCTCGCGAACTCGGAGAAGATTGTGAAGTCGTAACGCGTGAGAGGATCAAAAGGTTCAAACGACGGGGGCAGCGTTGCGTCGCCCGGTCGTCCAAACGACGAAGAATCTTTGGCCCGACTTCGCCTTGATCTGATCAACGCAAGAGACGGAGGCCATCGCGCCGGGCGGCACAGCTCGCTCGCCGAGCGAAATCACGTCCTTCCAGGTGACGAGCCGAATCTCTTGCGCATGCTCTGGGAGCCGAGGGACACGCTCGTTGCAAAAGGCGAGGCCGAACTTCGGATCGTCGACCAATACTTGTGATCGCGTGAAATCGATGTGGGTATCAAATGGATGGTGATGCCGTGTCCGGCGTGCCACCGCAACGGCGGCATCAATGTGCAGAGCGCGATCACTACCGTAGTCGAACAAGCGAAGCGTAGTGTCGGAGTTCTGCTGCACTTCAAGGACCGTCAATCCCGGGCCAAGCGCATGCACAGTGCCAGCGGGATTGAAGATGAAATCGCCGACACGAGCGCGCCTCCAGTCGACGAGGTCGACGACGCTGCCATCGAGAGCAGCCTGTTTTAGATCTTCGGCTGATACTTGCCGGCGCAATCCAATTCCATAGTAAGCGTCTTCGTCGGCTTCGAGAATGAGCCAACATTCGTCCTTCCCGCGGGCGCCTTGCATGCGGCTAGCCTGTTGGTCGTCCGGATGCACCTGGATCGACAAACGCTTTGAGGTGAACAGGTATTTGACCAGCACCTTGTCGGCACCTGGTTCAAACCAGACTTCACCGATCCGCGGCTGGCGCGCTGACGACAAGACACCGAGATTGCCGGCGAATTCACCAATGTCCGTCCTACCCCATGGCTTCTCCACGACGCGCTTGGTCGCAAGCACCGGCACCGCAGACATAACCACCTCAAGGGTTTTCATATGCAGTTGCTGACCTCTTCGCGCTCAGGATGCGCGAAGAGGTCGTTGTGATCTTGGCAAGAGCCGATCACCAGCGATCAAAGTGCCAGGTTCTGGCGCGACGGTCGTACCAACCCTCACGATTTCCATCGCGCCGCCAATTGTAGTTGCGACCCGGACGATTGGGGCGGCAAAGGACCAGTCTGCCAGCGCCGAGATCAACAACCCAGCGTCCGCCTTGCCAGCCGCAATTGTTGTTATAGCGCCAGGAGGCGACGCGCTCGAATGCTGGTTGCGAGGACTCATGATGGAGTGGTGGACGCGGGAGGGCGGAGGCGGTGTGAACCGACAACCCCAGAACCGCCAGTGCGGCGGCATATGTGAGACGTTTCATCTGTAGCTCCGATGTTTGGCTTACGAGGATGAACGCAGTCAGCGCTAGAAAGTTCCTGGGGAGCTGAGCTGCGCCCTGTCTCCTCGTGCACGTGCCGGCGCGCACCCGCATCGATGACTTTGAACTGGGCACAGGCGCTGACCGGCTCGACCAACGTGACCAAGGTCCACCGTGCGACGTGGCTGCCCGGACGAGCTCACTCACCAAGTTCAAGCGATGACCGGGATTGTTGCTTGAGCATTCCAGAAGGAGCAGCCTGAGCCGACGTTGCAGTCCCTAAAGGCAAGCTGGCAATGGCTCCTCCCGCATACACTTCCGGGTAGGTGGCTAATATAGCGGACGCGATGGCGCCACCCGGTGACGGGTCCGTTACAAAAACCAGGTCAGTGTTGATGCTATACTTGGCAATGGCATAGCCGACCATCTCGTGGATCGATCGTGGATCGAGGAGCCTTCGCCGCGATCACGAGACGTGTCGCCCGGCAAGTACCACGAAAAGCACGTGCCCACGTTGTTCGCGGTACGCTGCTCAGGATAGATCGCGACGAACCCGAACGCGTTCGCAAGCGACGACCAGCCAGTACCTCTATCGTAATCGTCTGCGGTCTGACCACAGCCGTGTAACGCAACGACCAACGCGGGCTTGGCTGCCAATTGCTGGGGCACGTGGACCAACATCTGCAGATTCCCGCGATTGGTCCCGAAATCCAATACGTCACGCAACGGACTTTCGGCCGCCTGCCCAGTAACAGTCATTTGCGCAGTCCTTGGACCGCTTTGACAGCCTGATCCTTCATCTGACCTGCCGTGTGCGCGGCTTTCTGCCCGAGCACCGCTGCCACGTCACCCAAAGCGTCTCGAACGGTCTTCTCCCGGGCAGAAAAATCCGGAGCCGCCTCGAGTTCTTGTTTGTCGGCATGCAGCGTGAGTGTTCGAACGCCCGTGTCGCTGACGACGATCGTAATGGCAGTGAACGGCACCGCGACGATCTTCTCGCTGAGACCCAAGAAGCCACCGACCCCCAAGAGCACTGAGGTGATGCGACCGCTCTGGTCGAACATCAAGTCGTGCACGTCGCCGACCGTGTCACCACCTACATTGCTCACCGAACTTCCCAGAAACACGCGGGCGAGAGACTCGTCGGTTGGCTGCTTCGGTATGAAGCGGCTGGCGCTCCCTGCAACGAGGACAGCGGTCCCCGTCGGATTCACGCCAGGTACAATTGTGGAATTAGTCGTCATCACCTTGCTCCGACCGTGAGCGTCGCTGGTTTGGTTGGCGCGGGGCCGCGCCGCAGCTCATTTCGCAGGCGACGCTGCCTTGGGTCTTGCCTTGGCGGCTGAGCCCTCGGCGGGATTCAGGTTCGTGACGGCGATGTGCGTCAACGCGTGATTGGCCGCTTTTTCTTGATCGAGGATTTCAGAGAGCAGGTCATGGGCCTCCTTCTCGCCAAGCACTTTCGCCCATTCACGCAATGTGCCGTATCGCGCGATCTCATAGTGCTCGATGGCTTGGCAGATCCCGATAATGAGCGCGTGTTTCGCCACCGGACCGTCGGCATCCTCGATCAGCCCTTCGCACTCCTTGATCAAGCCCGCGATCGCATCACATTTCTCGCCCTTGGGCGCTTTACTGATCGATTTGAAGACTTGGTCGAGCGTCTTGATCTGACCTTTCGTCTCCTCCAAGTGATGCTGCAGCGCGGCCTTCAAAGGCGCGTTGCTGACGGCGGCAATCACCTTGGGAAGTGCCTTCGTGATCGCATTCTCGGCGTAGTACATGTCGTGGAGCGTGTGTTCGAAGGCGTCTTGAAGGGTTTTCATTTGAGGTCCTGACTAGTTTCGGGGTGAAGACGTTGTCGCGCTACCAAAGCCGTGCGGCACCGAACACGCGGACATTCTGGTTCTCATCGCGATGCCTGCTTCCGACTGCAGCGGCCCAGGTGGCGGCTGCCAGGCCTGCGAGGGACATCGCCGCGAGCAGAAACGCCATCAGCACTGCCGACTTGCGACTGGTCTCTGCGATCTCAATGGCTTTCTGTGTCGCTTCAGCTTTGAGAGTGCGGTAGCTCGCCCACGTATCGTCAACCCGTTTTTGCGCATCTGCTTGTGAGAGCCCCGTACGCGTGCCGACCAAGGTACTGAGATACTGACGATCGGCATCGGCCAGCTTGTCCGCGACAACCGACATCGCGAAGATTCGGGTAATCTCAGGCGTGACGGTTTCGTCGCGAACGGCTGGCGAAGCCTGTCCAGTCGTCGGCGCTTGGCGTCGCAGGAGCACGTCAACAGAGTACGCAAGAGGGTCGGCGGGCAGCAGGGCACTCGCAGTTGCAGCGGTTGATGCGGCGCCAGCCACCGTTTGTGCGGTGCCTCGTGCAATCGCACCAAGACCGCCAGCGATCAGATAGGCGGCTAGCAGCGTGCCGATGCCCCAGACCAGAAATCCATGCGCGCCGTCTCGAAAGTCACGTTCTCCCTGGCTCGCACTCGATCGCGCTCGCATGCGGCTTGCCAAGTAGCCGCCAGTGGCAAAGCTTCCGATGTGAACCGCCGCGAGCCAGAGAGCCATCAGGACTCCCGTCGCCATAACCGATAGGCCGGCAAACGGACGGGCTGACGTGAGCGAGAGACCGACGGCGCTCCCGAAGCCGATCAGAAGAACAGAGATTGCCGCTGCAGCTACGGCACCAGCCGCTATTGCGCCCCAGTCGATCTGGGATCGGGAGGCGGAGCCGACAGCGTTCGTGGTGACTTCAGATGTGTGAACAAGATCTTGCATTGGGTTTACCTCAGTCCGAGAACTGATAAGGCGACCATCACGACGACGATGAAGCCGACGATATAGATTATTCCGTTCATGACGTTTCTCTTCTCTTGGCTACGGCACGATACTTGGCGCATGTCTCGGCCGGGCCGTTTGCCCGAGGACTGCCATGGATTCTGCGTTCCGTTGCGCGCGCTTGGCTGTGTCGAGTAAAACGTGAGGGGACGTGTAAAGTTCCAAGAGGCTGGATGAGCCTTGCGTGCGCCCCACTCACCCGTCTGATCGCTCGCGCGCACCGTTCGTGAGTAGATTCCGAGCCTGCCAGCCTTGAAAAAACACCCTAACGCTACCACCTCCGCTCGTCGTGACGTCGGATTGGGTCAACCTGAAATTTAAGCGGAGCACGTCCGTTCAGCAGTTTGGATGCGGTGGTCGGGAACCGCGAGGCAGCGATTTCATGGGCGCAGAACGAACCGCTGAACGTCCCACAGGACGTTGGAACTGGCCCGGCGCCGGAATTCACACCTATCTGACGGCGTTGGCGCTGGCTCTGCTGCTGCCAATGCTCGCCTTTGCAGGCCTTCTGGCCTTGCGCTATGCGGACGCCGAACGCCGGGTGATTGAAGCGCAGCGTGCGGATATCACGAACAACCTCCATGATCTCGTCGACCAGGAGTTGGAGAGCATCGCCGCATTGCTGCGAGGCCTGGCGGCGTCGCCAGATCTGGCAGCGGGCCGATTTGGCGAGTTCGACGTTCATACGGCACGCGCGGCGTCGATTGCCGGCATCGACCACATTGCGCTGAGTGATCTCCAGGGACGGCCCGTTCCGCCATTTTCCGTGGTGCCGAACATCCGCACGATCGACGCCTCAGACTTGCAGATCGTATTGGCCGGCAGCGTCGCTGTCTCGAAGGGACGCTTCGACTTGACGCCTGCAGTTGGATTTCTGGTCAGCGTCCCCGTCGTCATCGAAGGGACGGTGCGCTACGCCCTCTCGGCTGCGGTGGCAGTCGAGCGTATGCAGCCCCTTTTTGCCAACGCACGGTTACGTCAAGAGTGGGTCGGCGCGATCTTAGATCGCCAGGGCACCGTACTCGCGCGAAGCCGGATGAAGGAACAATTCGTCGGCCAGCCCGCACGTGCCGAGGCGATCGCAGCGGCGCAAGGTGTGGCGACGGAGGGAGTGTTCAGCAATGTAACACTCGAAGGGATCAATTCATCCACGGCATTCCACCGCTCGCGATATGGGTGGACAGCAGCCGTAGCGGTTCCGACGATGGTTTTGAACGCCCCCCTGAACCGGGCCCTCACCATGCTCGGCATCATCGGGCTGGTTCTCAGTTCACTCGGACTCGCGTTGGCCTACCTCCTGGGTAGTCGCATCGCAAACGCCGCGATCGCTCTTCAGCATGACGCAGCGGCAGTCGTGGATGGTCATCGCCCTGCGAGCGCGGAGCACTCCATCGCCGAACTTCGCAATATCACGGCCGCGTTCGTCTATGCGGCGGACGTGGCGCACGAGAAGAAAGCAGCCGATGCTCGGTTGCGCGACAGCGAGGAACGATTGAGGCTCGCCCTGGAGGCTGGCTCTCTCGGGACCTGGGATCTGGACGCGCGCACGGGCACGGCGCGTTGGTCCAATACAACATTCCAAATCCTCGGATATGAGCCTGATCCGTCCGGCCGCGCGTCAATGCAGATGTGGCGGGACCGATTGCTACCCGACGAGCGCGCGGCCATGCTTGCGCATGTTGAACGGGCACAGGCCAGTCGACAGCGATACGAGTCTGAGCACCGAATTGTCCGAGCCAACACCGGGGCAACGACGTGGATCCGCAAGACGGGGGAGTTTCACTATGACGAAGATGGAACTTCTGTCCGGTTCGTCGGCGTTATCCGGGACATTACCGAACGTAAGAGCATCGAAGCCGATCTATTAACGAGCCAAGCGCGATACAAATCGGCACTTCAGGTCGGCCGGATCGGCAGTTGGGAGACAAATTTCGATACCGGGCAACGTATATGGTCCGAGGAAGGAGAGTCGCTATTCGGTTTGCGCCTGAAAGGTGGCATTGGGCACATTGGCGGCCCGAATGACGAGTACCGACTAGCACTTCATCCTGATGATCGGCATTTGGTCGAGCGCTTCCATCGGCTCGCGCACTCGCAAGACACTTTTGAGTCCGAGTATCGCATCGCTGGTCGTGACGGGAAGGTGGTTTGGGTTGCTGGACGCGGTCACGTCGTTGCCCGCGACGCCAATGGCAGGGCCCGGCGGCTGATCAGCGTCGTCGCAGATATCACGGCACGCAAGGAAGCGGAGCGGCACGTCACATTTCTGATGCAGGAAATCGCGCATCGATCAAAAAACCTTCTGTCAGTGGTCCAAGCGATCGCAGGCCAGACGGCAAGGTCAGCTCAGTCGGTGAAAGATTTCGACGCTCGCTTCCGCAAGCGCTTGCATGCCCTCGCGGCCTCGAATGATATTCTCGTCTCGCAAGACTGGCAGCAAGCATCGCTCGACACCCTTGTAAAGAAGCAGCTCGCCCCGTTCGTTGGCGACACTTGGCACCGTATCGACTGCGGCGGACCTGAATTCGACGTCGACGCAAATGCGGCACAAGCCATCGGCTTGGCGCTCCATGAGCTGGCAACCAATGCCGCCAAGTATGGTGCGTTGTCCACACCAGAAGGACGGCTTGCCGTCAGGTGGAGTGTCGAGGCCAGTGGGGCCCAAAGCGAAAACACCATCAAATGGATCGAAGCCGGAGGTCCTCCGGTCGTCGCGCCGACACGCAAAGGCTTCGGCCAGACAGTGATGGAACAGATGGTAGCTCAAGCTGTCGGCGGGACTGTCAAACTTGAATACGCGCCGACCGGTTTGTGCTGGTCGTTGACGTGGGCGTCGGCCGCAACTGAACATGGCGGCACCTCGCCGAACGAGCGTGTGCCGACTGCAGGGCAAATAATGCCGAGTTCGTCGAAGGTTACCGACCGTGCGTCGCCGTCCTGACACGGCCATGCAGCGTGAGTTCCGGTCGCGACACTTCTGCTGCCTATTCCTCGTGTTACGGTGGAACTAACGCCGAAACTTGTAGTTCATACTATGAGGCCGAAGAGAGTACTTTCGTGCCTAACTTGAACACAAGGAACCTTTAAATGGCAGACCAGAAATCGAGCAGTGGCCAGGGTGCTGTTCAGCATCCTGAGAGCGACAAACGCTTGAAGGAAAATCAGGGCAACGACAAAACCGGCAAGTCGTCGCAACCTGACCGGGACGAAGATGGCAAGTTCACCAAGGATAACGACTCGAAGCAACGTCAAACGAACCGTAGCAATCAGTCCGCGAAGAAATGATTGAACGACAGTCTGCCGCGGCCAATAGCGCCGCGGCAGACACCGTTGCAAATAGGGTTCATGCACATGGTTTTGCTACAACTAAATCCACCACTTCCTGTGAACACGCCGAAGGGCAAGGGCTTGGCCCACCTTGTGATCGATTACGGTCCCGAACATAACTTGAACTGGACGGTATTCATCGACAAGACTGGCGAGTGCTGGACATTTTGTAATACTGAAATCCGAGCGCAAAACAATGTGACTTTAGGGCGTTCAATTGAAGTCTCGGCACATCAACCTTTCAAAAACGGCGGGGCATCCAACGCCTAAAGGTCGTGAGTGCCGATAAGTTACTCTGACCAGTTTTTCACAAGGTCACGGCGCTCTGCGCCTGGACACGCAATCCGCTCCAATCTTTGACCCGTCAGATCGCATTAGACAGTCAGTCGAGTATCCGGACTGTCGGCTCGCGTGTCCACTGTCGCGTCTTGGCCTGAGCGACGAACCCGCTGAGGTCCACGGTCACATCGACGACACCTGCGTCTGCGACTACACCCGCCTTGTCGAGCAGCGCTTGGGATTCAGACGACATCCCGATCGCCTTCAAGTGTGCGAACGCGTCCTTGACGAAATCAATTGCCGCACCGTCACGCAACACTTCCGCGCACCCGAGTTCGGAGAGAACAAGCGCAACGGCGTCAAACAGCACTGACGGCGTTCCCGCCAGTTGGCCGTCGACCTTCTGTCGCGAGCCATCTTTGAGCGCCACGCCACCGATTTTACGCGCGATGATCTTTACGGTTCCACCCTCGGCCTCGACGGCCTTTTTAAGCGCCTTGATCAACTTGCCGTCTGCGCCATCGGTAATAAGAATGCCGAGTGATCGCCCGTCGAAAGAGGGAGGATACTTTCCGATCAGGCGAAGAGCAGGCGAGACGTCCATATCGGCCGGTTCGATCGCAGCTTTGGATTTCGGCGGCAGCCCCATGTTCATCCCGTCAGCGACTCGACGCGCAAGCGTGTCGTCGACGTTGCGAAGGTTCGCCATAACGCGAACGCGCACGTGCTCCAGGACCACTTTCGACAGCTCGAAGACAAGGGCGGTCGCGAGATGCGCTTGCTCGATCTCGGATTGCGATCGATAGAAGAGACGAGCGTGGGAATAGTGATCAGCGAACGTTTCCGCCCGCAACCGCACTTTTTCACCATCGTACGCATGTCGCGCAGTGCGAAAGCCACCACTCGGATCCTCGCGCGGACCGCCTGCTTCGCCGACTTCGGCCAGGCTGTTCGGTTCGTAGTTGGCGCGGCCGGTGAACCCCTGCATCTGCATGTGACCGTCCCGTTGCATGTTCTGGAACGGACAGCCCTTGGCGCGGTTGATCGGGATCTGGGGGAAGTTCACTGTGCCCAGCCGTGACAACTGCGTATCCTGATATGAGAAGAGACGCCCTTGGAGTAACGGGTCTTCTGAGACGTCGATGCCGGGCGGCATGTTTGTCGGCAGGAAAGCCGCCTGCTCCGTCTCGGCGAAGAAGTTGTCGGGGTTGCGGTTGAGAACCATGCGGCCCACGAACCGGATCGGCACAAGTTCTTCGGGTATGACTTTGGTGGCGTCGAGAATGTCGAAGGGCAATGCGTCGGCCTGCTCCTTAGTCAGCAGCTGCACCCCGAATTCCCACTCCGGAAAATTGCCCGCCGCAATCGCTTCGAACAAATCGCGACGATGGTAATCGGGATCAGCACCCGCAATCTTGACCGCTTCGTCCCAGCATGTGGACTGCGTACCGAGCTTCGGGCGCCAATGGAATTTGACAAACGTCGGCTCGTCATCGTCGTTGAGCAGCCGGAATGTATTGACGCCAAAACCTTCCATCATCCGCAGCGACCGAGGTATCGTGCGGTCGGACATCGCCCACATGACCATGTGCGTCGACTCCGGCATCAGGCCGATGAAATCCCAGAACGTGTCATGTGCTGACGCCGCTTGTGGGTAGCCTCGGTCGGCCTCCATCTTCACAGCATGGATGAGGTCGGGAAATTTGATCGCGTCCTGGAT
The DNA here is from genome assembly GCA_031374735.1 of Hyphomicrobiaceae bacterium. Lineage (GTDB taxonomy): Bacteria > Pseudomonadota > Alphaproteobacteria > Rhizobiales > Hyphomicrobiaceae > JABFRJ01. The sequence continues at coordinate 37,582 of JANMGQ010000134.1, forward strand.
GAAGAAGACCGGGATGTTGTTGCCGACCAGATCCCAGTTCCCTCCCTTGGTGTATATCTTCACAGCAAAACCACGGACGTCCCTGGGCGTGTCGACCGAGCCCGCACCGCCCGCCACGGTCGAAAATCGCGCGAACACCTCGGTTTTCACACCAACTTCGGTCAGAATTTTCGCACGCGTATATTCGGCCAACGAATCCGTCAGTTCGAAATATCCATGCGCCCCAGATCCTCGCGCATGCACGATCCGCTCCGGGATGCGCTCATGATCGAAATGCTGGATCTTTTCTCTGAGGACAAAGTCCTCAAGCAGGGTCGGACCGCGCTCGCCACCCCTGAGAGAGTTCTGGTTGTCGCCGACGGGAACGCCATGATTGGTTGTCAACGTGCCGCTGACGCTCGTCGCGGCTTGGTGCAGCTCTCCGCCACTGCCGATGGAAGTGTCGACTGCAGAGCGTGGGGGCCGCTTTGGCATGATAACGCTTTCCGAAGAACTGTTGGTGCAGTTGCACGAATTCGAAAGAGCGATGGCTACGCCGAGGCGTAGCCATCCAGTTCGACTTGAGCCGCTCACATGCGTGACCAATCATCGACCTCTTTGCGCGCCTGCTCTTTGGCGTAGCCGTAGCGCTCCTGCAGCTTGCCTTCGAGCTGCTCGCGCTTGCCGTTGATGATGGTGAGATCATCGTCGGTAAGCTTGCCCCACTTTTCCTTGACCTTGCCGGAAAACTGCTTCCAGTCGCCTGTGACGGTATCCCAGTTCATGTCGACGCTCCTTGCGTGTTACGTTTTACGTTTTATGGGTCAGATTACGTTTTATGGGTCAGATCGACGCCATGCCGTTGTCGGCTCAATGGCGCCGCTCTGCGCCTGACCGTGCGCAGTCTGGTTCGGCACAGCATCAGTCGTAGGGACGGCGCATGCGCTCAATTTCCGCCTGATCTGGCCGATAGGCCGGTGCCTTCGGATCGTATTTCACCCAGCCGGTATTGCGGTATTCTTTCCCGCGCAGCTCAGGATCTACGGGGCGATATTCGTTCAGGATGCCTTCAATCCGAGAGTTTGGTTCGTTAGTGCGCACTGTCACCAACGTACCGCCACGGCGGACCGCCTCGGAGTAGACATTTGCATGATCTTCTGAGGTTCCGGCGCCGACCAGAGCGCCAATGATGCCGCCGGCAGCTGAGCCCGCGACGGCTCCAAGCGCGGTTGACGCCAGCCAGCCAGCTGCGACGACAGGACCGAGTCCAGGAATAGCCAGCAGGCCGATCCCGGCGAGGAGGCCGGCACCGCCGCCAACAGCAGCGCCGATGCCCGCGCCCGACGCTGCGGGCGAGGCCTCGTCGACATTGGCATACTGCTCGCTGACGTATTTATTCGCCACGAGACTGATGTCGGCAGACGGGACGCCGGCCTGTTCGAGATCACGAACCGCACGCTCGGCCTGAGCGTAACTGTCGTAGACTTTTGTGTGGGTCTGCATGTGGAGTTCTCCTTGGTCTAAAGTCAGTTCGCGATAACGTTGCCTTTGAAGTCGACAGCAATGTTTACGGATTTAGTTCCGTCCATCGCCGTGCCGCGCCAAACACCGTTGTCGTCCTTCTTCATTGACGAGATCGTTGCGAAGCCTGCGGCGAGGGCACGATCCTGGGCTTGCGCTTCCGTAAAGCTGTTGGCCCCCTTGAGCGGAGCGCCGGCTTCCGCCGTCGCCGTCTTGAATAGGTCCGCTTTGCAGTGCGCCAAGAAATCCGCTTGCGTTAGCTTGCCATCGGCCGCCGGCTTCTGTGCAATCCGCAAGGCGGCATAGTAACGGCCACCTTCGTTAGTGGAGAGCACACCATCCTTGTTGGCATCGGCCGTCGCGAACGCGGTTGCGCACTCGGCGTCGGTCATCGCGGCGACCGCGACGTTGGGAGCGAGGGCTGTGAGGGCAATCATTAGGAACGTACGTTTCATCGGTCGAACTCCGGTTGTGCATGAGCAATGATGAAACGAGCGAGTGGGCGATTGGTTCCAACGCAGTGGCGGCAGTCTCAAGAGTGCCGGCCACTTTGCGCCGATCAGTTGGGCAGACTGGGATACTGCGTCTGCCGACTTGGAGAGCGCACGCGAGCGGCGGCGTTATGTGAGGCTTACTTCTTTGCGCGTCGGGTCGGAACGAAGATGTACCGAACGAGTTGACCTATTGGATCCACTCGACGCCGAAGGGTGTCTGGGTCTCCAGAGTTCTAAAAGCCACGCAACCAACTCACCGAAACAAAACCGCAGGAGATCACGATGTTCAAACCAATCTTCCTCTGGCTTGCCGGCGTGCCGATCGTCGGCATCATCGGGCTCAAGCTATTTGGCTTCATTTGAGCTCGAAGGCGGTCCGTCACGCGAGGCGATTTGGTCGTCACGGATGTTGGCAAGCGCATCGGCACGTCGCCCCATCCGCCGGTCGCGAATTTCCGCTCGCCACACGGCAGCGTCGCGGGCTACTTGGAGCTGACGATGCGATTTGAGATCAACGGCACGTGGCGCGAAGTCGGGGTGGACATCCGCACCTCTTTGCTCGATCTCCTCAGAGATCACTTGCAGCTCCCGGGCACGAAAAAGGGCTGCAATCAGGGCGCATGCGGCGCTTGCACCGTGTTGGTCGACGGCGAACGCATCAATTCGTGCCTAGCGCTCGCCGTTCAGTATCAGGGACGTTCGATAACGACGATCGAAGGCCTCGGCACTGCGACTGTGATGCACCCACTCCAGTGCGCATTCGTGGAGCACGACGGTTTTCAGTGTGGTTACTGCACGCCCGGCCAGATCTGTTCGGCGATTGGTATGGCCTCGGAAGTTCGGCGCGGTGTACCGAGCGACATCACTCCTGACCTCAACGATACGTCGATCGAACTTACACGCGACGAGGTGCGTGAGCGAATGAGCGGCAACTTGTGCCGCTGCGGCGCCTACAATGGGATTGTTGACGCTGTCAGTCAGACCTTCGCCGTGGGGCAGATATGAGAGAGTTCTCTTACAGCCGCGCCGCCGACACGGCCCAAGCGATCCAATTCGCGGACAGTCGTCCTGATGCCAAGTTCCTTGGCGGCGGCACCAACCTTGTCGACCTCATGCGCGAGAATATCGAGCGACCCTCAGCACTGATCGATGTTACGGCCGTAGCGCGCAGCATCAGCCCAACGGCTGATGGTGGTCTGTTAATCGGTGCCAGTGTCACCAACACTCAGCTTGCGACTGACCGGCGCGTGCGAGAGCAATATCCGGTCCTGAGCCGTGCGATCTTGGCCGGTGCGTCCGGTCAGATTCGCAACATGGCGACGGTCGGTGGCAACATCCTTCAACGCACACGGTGCCATTATTTCTATGACGATACCGCAGCATGTAACAAGCGACACCTTGGCACCGGCTGTGATGCCCTCGACGGCGTCAACCGCATGCACGCGATCCTTGGCGCTTCTCCGAGCTGCGCGGCGACACATCCATCGGACATGTGCGTCGCCCTGGTGGCTCTTGATGCTATTGTGCACATCGAGGGTTCGGATGGCAAACGAACCTTAGGGATCGCTAGTCTACACAGACTACCGGGCGCCAACCCTCAGCACGAGACCGAGCTTCGGATCGGCGAGTTGATTACAGCTATTGAACTTCCACGCCTCCCGTTTGCACGGTCATCGAATTATCGAAAAGTGCGAGACAGGGCGAGTTATGCCTTCGCATTGATCTCGGTCGGGGCCGCACTCGATGTCAGCGGAGACGGCATGGTTCGCGATGTGCGGCTGGCGCTCGGCGGTGTCGCACACAAACCCTGGCGCGCGTCGAAAGCGGAAGAGGTGCTTCGCGGCCGGGTAGCCAATGAAAACAACTTTCGCGCGGCCGCCGAAGCCGAACTCACAGATGCGGTCGCGCTGCGTGACAACGGGTTCAAGATCGAACTCACCAAACGGACGATGACAGCCGTACTCTTGGATCTGGCGGAGAGCGCGCGATGACCATCGTAGACATTGTCAAAACAGCGCTGCGCTACGTGCCCGATGTGCTTCTCCCCGGGGTCACGCCGGTGCCGTTCAAGAAGAAGCACGGCCGCATCGGCGAGCCGCTATCACGAATCGACGGAGCACTCAAAGTACGTGGACAAGCACGCTTTGCAGCAGAAGTGCCGATGGACGGTCTCCTCTACGCCGCGCTTGTGCACTCGACGATCCCCCGCGGACGAATCGCGACGATTGACACGTCCGCCGCGGAAGTTGCCCCGGGCGTGGCGCTGGTCATGACGTACCGCAACGCGCCAAAAATGAAGGCACCACAGGCGTTTTTGGAGGGCAGCGGCGTGGCCGGAAGCAATCTCCCTGTCATGCAGGACGATACCATCCACTGGAACGGCGAAGCCGTCGCGGTCGTACTCGCGGAGACGCAGGAGCAGGCAGATCAAGCGACATCACTCGTGTCAGTCACGTATTCCACCGACGTTGCAGTTACGTCATTTGACTTGGCGAAACAACGCGCGCGCCATCCTGACACAGTTTTGGGCGAGGCCGCGGTTGTCAAATCCGGGGATGTCGAAAAGGCACTTGTCGCAGCTCGTCACCGCGTCGACGAGGTTTATCAGACCCCACGCTATAGTCACAATGCGATCGAACTCCACGTCGCAACCGTTCGTTGGGACGGTGACACGTTGGTCCTTCACGACGCCACGCAGATGGTGAACGGAACGGCGTCGACGGTCGCTGACGTGTTCGGGATCAAGGCTGAGCATGTGCGCGTCGTGTCGCCGTTCGTAGGAGGCGGCTTTGGTGGCAAAACATTGTGGAGCCACCAGATCCTTGCAGCGGCCGCAGCGAAGGTGGCGCAGCGTCCGGTCAAACTCGTGCTGAGCCGTGAGGCCGTTTATCGCCTTGTCGGCGGGCGCACGCTGACCGAACAAAGGGTAGCCCTAGGCGCGAACGAGGACGGCACGCTCGCGGCGTTGATCCATACCGGTATCGCGGCGACAACTGCGCACAATTCGTGCCCGGAGCAGTTCACATTCCCGGCCCGGCATCTGTACGCGGCGAGCAACTTCCGTCTTGAGCAAAAGATCGCTGAGATGGACATGGTTGCGAATACGTTTATGCGTGCGCCCGGTGAATCGGTCGGAACGTTTGCACTCGAATGCGCGATCGACGAATTGTCCGAGCGGATGATAATTGATCCAATTGAGCTGCGCCGTCGCCTGGAGCCAACGAAAGATCCGACCAGCGGGCATGCATTTTCGTCGCGCCATTTGTCGAAAGCATACATCGATGGAGCCGCAAAATTCGGCTGGAGCAAACGCTGCGTTCAGCCGTGCGCGCAGCGAGACGGGGAATGGCTCATCGGCATGGGTGTTGCCACCGCGACCTATCCTTACTACCGCATGCCTGGAGTGCGAGCACGCATTCGGCTCGACGCCAAGGGCCACGCGACGATCGCTACGGCAGGGCACGAAATGGGCATGGGCACCGCCACCGTTCAGGTGCAGCATGCTGCCGATCGGCTCGGACTTCCGCTCGATCAGGTGACCTTTAAGTATGGCGACAGTGCACTGCCCGCCGGTGCGATGGCAGGCGGTTCCGCGCAGACCGCCAGTACACTCGCGGCGGTCGCTGCGGCCGTGGAGGCGCTGATGAGCAAAATGCTCAAGCTCGCCGGCAATGACAGTCCGCTCGCCGGCCTCAAGGTGGCTGACGTGGTGGCACGCGACGGCGGTTTGTCTCACGCGAGGGATACGGGTCGTTTTGAGACTTATGTCTCGATACTTGCGCGCGCGAAGCGGGACTTGGTCGAAGCGGAGGAGGCTGGGCCGCCGCCGTTGGAGTTCATGAAATACTCGATGCACTCATATGGTGCGCAATTCGCGGAGGTTGGTGTCAACGCGGTGACGGGGGAGGTTCGAGTGCGCCGCATGCTCGGCTCTTTCGACTGCGGACGGATACTCAACCCGAAGACGGCGACGAGCCAGTTCCGCGGCGGCATCATCATGGGGATTGGCCTGGCGCTGACAGAGGAGACACTGTTCGACGAGCGGACAGGTCGAATCATGAATCCCAGCTTGGCCGAGTATCACGTGCCGGTGCATCTCGACGTGCCTGAGATCGACGTGATCTGGACAGATATCCCCGATCCACACAGTCCGCTCGGTGCGCGCGGCATCGGAGAGATCGGCATCACGGGAATTGGCGCGGCGATCGCCAATGCGGTGCACAATGCCACCGGTGTCCGCGTCCGGTCACTTCCGATCACGTTGGACAAGATTCTTCCACACATTCTGGAGCATTCGCTTTCGACCGCTGAAGGCCTCCGATGAGCAGCAGTATAGCCATCGTCGGTGGCACTATTCTCGCCTTTGTCAGCGCGGGTTTCGTCCTGTCCGCTGTTTGGAAGCGCAATGATCTGGCCGATGTGCTGTGGGGGCCTGGCATCTGCCTTGCGTCGGTCACGGCGCTGCTGGCGAGCGGTCACTCGTTATCGTCGGCGCCTTTGGTGTTCCTGATTTGTGGGCTGACCGCCATCTGGGCTGCACGCATTGCATGGCACATCGGCCGTCGCTTTCTAGCCAATCCCGAAGAGGACCACCGCTACGCCGGATGGCGCACATCCTGGCGGTTCTTCTACGTCCGATCCTACCTCCAAGTCTTTCTGCTGCAAGGTCTGTTGATGATCCTCGTGGCGGCTTCGGCCATCGCCGCCACGTTTTATGACGATGGCCGACAGTATCAGACGGTCGTCGTTGTCATCGGCGGTGGTGTATTCTGGTTCGGTTTGGTGTTCGAGGCGGTGGCCGACATGCAGCTCACCGAGTTCGTGCGAGCCACACGAGGAAGGTCACAGATCCTCACGACCGGGCTGTGGCGATACTCGCGCCATCCCAACTATTTCGGCGAGGTGACGGCTTGGTGGGGCCTGTGGATCATCGCCGTCGCTCCTGCCATCGCATATCCCACGATCAATACCGTCTCGATTGCGTTGCTGGCTATGATCTCTCCCATCACGATAACGATCCTCATCGCGAAGGTTTCGGGCATTCCGTTGCTGGAAGCGAAATACGCAGGCAACAAAACCTTCCAAGCCTACAAACAGCGGACGTCAGCGTTCTTTCCCTGGTTTCCGGGTTCAGCGGTCAGGCCGGGCGTCGATCCCGCACATGCAGATCCGCAAGCTGAACCTCCACCGCAACATTCAAAGTGATCGAGGACTCGCAAAGTCGACTCACCGCCTTGGTGTGTTCAGCTTTCTGCCCGATCGCTTAAACGTAGGAACGATCACATGAACATCGTCTCACTCTATCTCGCGACGCTCGTACTCTTCGTCAGCATTGACCTAATCTGGCTTGGTATCGTTGCGAAAAGTTTCTATCGAGCTGAGATCGGCACCCTGATGGCAGACAAGATGAGCCTGCCAGCGGCAGCGATATTCTATGCTGTCTACGCAGCTGGCTTGATGTTCTTCGCGATCCAACCAAGCCTTGCAGTCGGCGGATGGTCACGGGCTCTGATGGTCGGAGCATTGTTCGGATTTGTCGCCTACGCCACCTATGACTTGACCAACCTCGCCACGCTGCGCGGCTGGACTGTCAAACTCTCCATTGTCGACATGTTGTGGGGCGCGGCTCTGTCCGGCTTTACGGCCGGCGCAGTTGTGTTCATTTCAGATCGAATTGCAACGCGGGGCGCGCTGTAAAAGCTGTGTTCGTTGAATAAAACGGGCACCCGGCAACATTGTGTGCCGGGTGCCCATGCAGACGAGCAAGCGCAATTTGATCAAGCGGCCGCCGCATTCACTTCCGGCTCCGCCAGCTCTGAACGAGTTGACGGTTCAAGTAAAACGATCCTACGCGTCTGTGGTTCCTGCGTGGGATATTTTGCGGCCGATCTTTCGAGCACGCCCGCCGAGCATCCGGCGTGCTCTAGCGAAACAAATCCGCATCCGGGTCTGATTTCCCGGCCACCCAGTGTCGTGCGAACTCGGCGGCTACCATACTGAACGTGATGCCGTTGCCGCCGCACCCGAGCACCGCCAGGCAGTTGGGCATGCTGTCGATGCCCGCAATGTGCGGCAGACCTGTCGGGCTATCGGCGAACGCGCCAGCCCAGGCGTAGTCGATTTCCAGCTCCCGACCGGGCAACAGATCTTCGACCTTCGCTAGAAGGGCCTTGCTTTTGGCCGATATCGCCTGATCTCTGCGCTTCGGGTCGATCAATCCGGAATCCTCGCCGCCGGCGACGATGCGGTTGTCGGCTGTCGAGCGCAAGTAGAGGTACGGATCGGAGGCTTCCCAGATCAGGCAGCGCAGAGGCCAAAAAGCGGAGGACGGCAAGGGCTTCGTGGCGATGGCCCACGATGAGATGATCTCGTACTCGCCCTTCGGGATACCTGGTGCAACTTCGTATCCGGTCGCAAAGACGACGCGGCGGGCGGTGACGGAACCGCCGTTGTCGGTCTTCAGTTCGGTTCCGGCCTTCGACGCTTCAACTTTGTCGACCGTGACCGGCGCATAAACGCGCGCGCCGTAACTCTGCGCGACCCTGAGGCATCCGGCGGCACACTGAGCAGGGTTCAACTCGGAAGCCCCCGACGAGAGGATGGCACCCGTGCGATCGATGCCGAACCGCTTGGCGAGGGCCGATTGATCCAGAAAGATCGAGTCCAATCCGATGCGCGCGCGATGGGCGGCTTCGTCGCGCAAGCCGCGCCAGCCCATCGAACTGCCGGCGAGGTACAGTGCCGAGCGAGGTTTGAAGCTGCACGAAATGTTATGTCGCCCGATCAACTGGCCCAACGCGCTCACCGCATACGCCGACCGTCGGTAAGCGCGTTCGGCGGCCTCGGCGCCGATCTTATCGGCAAGTTCCGTGAGCGGTGTATCGAGCTCAAATTGGATCATGGCAGTGCTTGCGAGGGTGCTGCCATGGATCGGCTCGCGGCGATCGATAACGACCACATCGTGGCCGGCCTCTACCAATGCCAGTGCGATGATCGCGCCGCTTATGCCGGCGCCGACGATCGCCACATCGCAGGCCTCTCGCTGAAGGTGACGACGATGTCTGATCCGGATGTGAGGACTGTCAGCCCAAAGTGTGCGCCCTCCCCGCAAGTTATTCTTGTTGGTCGGCTGTTTGCTCACGTGGTCACTCGTTTGCGTCATTTGACCTGCTTCCCTGGCCGAGACCCGTGAGAGACGCGCGTGATCGCGGTGGAGTGCGCGCAGCCGCCGTCAACAGAGGGAACAAGTTCGGAGGAAAAGAGTTCCACCCTCAGGCCAAAGGCGTGGGCGTCGCCGTCAAGTGGCGCAGCACACGATATCCTGAAGGAACACCTGTCATGGCAGCAGCGCCGCGGTCTTTTTGGAAAGGGCACCTCCGCCTTTCGCTCGTCACCATTCCCATCCGCCTGGTGAGCGCTGCCTCGTCAGAGGAAAAAATCGCGTTGCATCAAGTAGACCGCAATTCGAAGAGCCGCATTCGCTATCAGAAGATTGCGGCCGACACCGGGAAAATTGTAGCTCAGGAGGACATCGTGCAGGGCTATGAGGTCGAGCCCGGTCAATACGTTCTACTCGACGACGACACACTGAAGGGACTGAAGCTTGAGACCCGCCACACCTTGGAACTCACGCAATTCGTCGATGCCTGCTCCATCGATCCGCTCTATTTTGACCGGCCATACTATGTGCTGCCTGACGGTGACGTCGCGGAGGAAGGCTATCGTGTCATCCGTGATGCCTTGCGCGCGGCGAAGAAGTTTGCCGTGGGTCAGTTGACGATGCGCGGCCGGGAGAACCTGGTGGCGCTCAAACCTTGCGGTCAAGGCATGCTGCTAGAAACTCTCCGTTACGAAGACGAGATCAAGCATGCTGACGAGGTATTCGCGGGGATCGCATCGACCAGGCTACGACCGGAGCTGCTTGATATGGCAAAGGAACTCATCACGGCCCGCAGCAGCGACTTCGAGCCCGAGGCCTTTCAGAACCATTATGCCAAAGCCCTGCGCGAACTCGTGCAGTCGAAGATGAAAGGTGGGGAGGCCGTAGCGGTGGCCGGCGGCAACGATGCACCAACGAGCGGAACCATCATCGATTTCATGGACGCATTGCGCCGCTCGACCGGGCGTGAAAAATCCAACCCAAGTTCCAAACCGTCTTCCAGCAACAAGCCGGCGAAACGAAGCAAATCGATACCTCGGCGCGGAGCCGGCTCAGCGAAGCCGTAAAAGTCACCCACGGCTGGAAAGGGCACAGTTGCGAAGGGCTGATACTCATGGCGCGCGCACTCCAGGCATATCGGTCCAAACGAGACTTCACGTCTAGTCCGGAACCTCACGGAGATCAGTTGGGCGGACGTGGCAGCGCGGCCACTGCGGCTCACGGCCGCCGTTTCGTCGTTCAACGGCACAGGGCACGACGCGAACACTTCGATCTGCGGCTCGAAATGGACGGCGTCATGTTGAGTTGGGCCGTGACCAAGGGCCCGAGCGCTGATCCCCGAACGAAGCGCCTTGCAGTGCGAACAGAAGACCATCCGATTTCATACGCCGATTTCGAAGGCGTGATCCCGGACAAGTCCTATGGTGCGGGCCCGGTCATGATCTGGGACCAGGGCAGCTGGGCTGCCGTTGGTGCCGAGCCTGCAACTGCTCTTGGCGGCGGCCATCTCAAGTTCGTGCTCTCGGGCAAGCGCATCCGGGGACGCTGGGCTCTTGTGCGTTTGAAGAGTGCGGGCGCGCGGGAGAACTGGCTGCTAATAAAGGATCGCGACACCTATGCCGAAGGCGATGATAGTCTCGCGCAACGCTTCGACACCAGCGTGGTCACCAATCGGACTTTCGCCCACATTCTGCAAGGCAAAAAGGGCCAACTGCAGAAGCGGCGCAACCCGCCGGACTTCGTCCCCCCGATGCTGTGCATCGAGGCTGGATCGCCGCCCAGTGGCGACGATTGGCAGTACGAGATTAAATATGACGGCTATCGACTGCAGATGGCCGTCGGCGAGAACAGGGTCGTGCTGCGGACGCGCAACGGGCACGATTGGACCGCTAAGTTTCCCGACATCGCTAATGCGGCACAACTGTTATCGACGCGTATTGCAGTGCTCGATGGAGAGGCCGTCGTCCTCGGGCGCGATGGACTTGCTGACTATCCGAAACTGGTTTCGGCCATCAAACAAGGCGGGGCCGGTGTGCAGTTCGTCGCTTTCGACCTCCTTCGGGTCGACGACCGCGACTTGACCAAGCTGCCACTGGCCGAACGCAGAGCCGCTCTCCAAGAGCTTCTCGGTAATCGTGGCACCGATGCGATCCGGATCGCGCCGGCTGTCAGAGATGGCGGACAGGAACTCCTCGCGCGTGTTACGGTCGCCGGTGGTGAAGGCATAATTGCGAAGCGTGTCTCGTCGAAATATTACTCACGCCGTTCGTCGTCCTGGCTCAAGATCAAAGCCGTGCGCCGCGATGACGCCGTTGTTGTCGGCTGGCTGCCGTCGCGGGCTGGGCGTCATTTCGCGTCTCTCGTTCTGGCGCATCGCGACTCGGTGGGCTTGCGTTATGTCGGCCGTGTCGGCACGGGCTTCACGGCGCGGGTCGAGCGAGAGGTATTCGAACAGCTTTCGCGTCATGGTCGCAAAAGTGCGCCACGAGGCATTTCGGGTCTCGAAGCCGCCCCGGACAATACGCAGTGGGTCACACCCCGCTTTACGGCCGCAATCTCGCATGGTGGGACCACTGCAGATGGGCGCTGGCGCGCTGCGCGCTTTCTCGGTTGGCGGGACGATGTTGCCGGTTCCGGCACGACGTCTGCTCGCCCTGACGCAAAGCCGGTTGACCACTTCGCGAAGTCCTCCGTTACTCTTACGCACGTTGATCGGGTCGTTTTTTCGGACGTTGGACTGACCAAAGCCGACATCGCAGCCTACTACCAACGCGTCGCGCCTCGCATCCTGCCGCATCTGCAAGATCGACCGGTTAGTCTCTTGCGGGCGCCAAATGGGATCGACCACGAGACATTCTTCCAACGTCACCCGATGCCCGCCATGCGACGCGGTATCCGACGAATACCGTCGCCAGACGAAATGCGCGCGGAATACATGTCGATCAACGAGGCCGATGGCCTCGCGACGGCGGTCCAGTTCGGCGCTGTCGAGTTTCACGGATGGGGGGCGACATGCCCCGATCTCGACGCGCCCGATCGCATGATCTTCGACCTTGATCCAGCAGACGACGTACCCTTCGCTGCAGTGAGGAGAGCAGCAGACCTGATTCGTCGCGTGCTGGAGAGAGCCGCGTTGAAGAGCTACGCGCTCGTATCGGGTGGCAAGGGGATCCACGTCGTTGTGCCGCTTGATCGGACGCAAAGTTGGACCGACATCGAAGCGAGCGCCAGTGCGATCGCGCGTACGCTCGCGCGTGCCGAGGCTGACCGCTTCGTAGCAACTGCATCCAAGGCGCGGCGCAAAGGGCGCATTTACATCGATTGGCTGCGCAACAAGCGCTCGGGGACGGCGATTGTCCCATATTCGTTGCGGGCGCGCCCGAGTGCGAGCGTCGCCATGCCCGTGAGCTGGCGAACCTTGGCTGGCGTACAAAGTGCGTCCCAATTTACTGTTGCAGACACGGCGACCGCCGGGGGCTCGCCTTGGCGTGGCTTTTTCGATGTTCGACAACACGTGACAAGCAATGTCATGACAGTCCTGCGTCAGTTCGGTGGGTGACGCCGACCTTCATTTTTTTAAAAGCGGATGGCAATGCCATTGAGCCGGTCGAGGGCGACTGCCGTGTATGAAGTCTTCAAGTTCCTGCACATTTTGGGCGCGATCGGCAATGAGACGGTCACCGCGTTCTGGAAAGTGTTCGCGGACAGCGGGCCCACCCCGTATCGAACGGCCGGGAACTGGCAGTAAGGCTCGCACGTTACGACATCGAGCAAGTGTCGATGGAGATCGAGATGCCGACGCCCCAAGAACTCACCGAACAATTCTGGACGGCCTTGAAGTCCGATATGACGATGATGCTCGGGTTGGCCGGTGTTGACGACGGGCATACCCGGCCAATGACCGCGCAAATCGAGGGCAACCAGGGACCGATCTGGTTTTTCGCTTCGACGCAAAACGGCATCGTCAATAAACTTGGAACAGGCGGTCGCGCCATCGCAACGTTCACCTCGAAGGGTCATGATCTCTTCGCAACGGTCCACGGCCGTATCGCCGTCGACCTTGATCGAGCCACAGTCGATCGGCTTTGGAACCGCTACGTCGCCGCGTGGTACGACGGTGGCACAACGGATCCGAATTTAGTCCTATTGCGACTCGATCCTGACCGGGCTGAAATCTGGCAGAACGAGTTCAGCCTCGTTGCGGGCATCAAGATGCTGTTCGGATCAGATCCGAAAGAGGATTACAAAGATAAAGTAGCAGACGTGAATTTGAAGCCTCGATGACGGCCGGATCAAGCCGGGCGGCGTTACCACCCATGGAGCGTGCGGTTCAGCATAAATCCTCCCCTGGCGAGGTTGAGCGGGTTAACCCTGAGCGTTGGACCGGCCGGTTGTTGATCTCTCAGTCGATCTGTCCAGAACGACAGCGGCATGGCGAGCCCGCAGCGACCTTCAGATTCTGTCCCGCAGGTCATTGCCGAATCCGCCAGCCACGTCGATCCTCATGATCGCAGCTCAGCAAGCGCTGGAACGCCCCTGGCGCTGGCGCGTTCTACAGTTGAGATCGCATCGTGAGGCCGGCCCATGACAAGCACACGTTCCCAACGTTTTCTCGTTCAATTCACGGAGCACGTGAGCTACGAGGTAGAACTCGAGGCCCCATCACAGGATGAGGCGCTTGTTCTTGGATGTGAAATGCTCGCATCCGAAACGCGGGCGGGGTTTGTCCCCGTTGAGACAGATCAGACAGATCTCACTGCAATCTCACTGGAACCAACCGCGCTGAACTTGCCGCAGAGAGTGACGGCCGCCATGGCCAACAGTTCATGGGTGACGACGGCTCGTCCTGTCATGGCCAGCGATGTCGCTGTCATCGTCAAGTTACTTGAGGAGGTTCGCGACACCACATTGTCACACGCCCAATGGGAAGCCGCGAAGCGGCTGATCAAACAGCTCACTGAATAGGCAACAAGTGGAGAACTTCATGGCCAGCCGGCAATTGAATGGGACCATCGTTGTGATTATCGAGCCGGAGTTGGAAGCCGCACTCGAGATCCAGGATCGACTTGTCGACGATGGTGCGCTGGTCTTCACAGCCTACCGTTTGGAACGCGCTGAATACCTTTTGACGCTGCCAAAGGTTGATGGCGTCGTTGTTCGACAGTCCGTGCTCGACGCGAACAGGAAGCTCAAGTCACACATATTGAAGCGCAAGATCCCACGCATATTTTATCACGGATCGAAAAGTTCGCTGGAATTTTTGAGGAACTGAGGGCTCATTGTCTGGCCCCGCAGCCAGTTCGCAAAGCCTGACGATGTGGCCTACGCCCCGCACTTGCCGTTCAATTCGCCTCGTAGGCCCGATTGCCACATTTCGACCCGTCTCTCTCGTGATACGCAGTCCTCGCGGCGATCAGCTTGCCGGGGGACGGTTTCATGGTGGGACACTGGCGAACACTGGCTCGGGGGCTGTTGTTGTGCGCGGCGTTCGGCACCGCTGCCGAAGCGGAGCAGAATTCGTACCGGTGGTTGTCTATCGAGGGGCGTCAAGTGCGATGGGTGGCAGCTGAGGGCGCGCCGATCGTGCTCAGATACGCGATTGCCAGCTATGACGTGCAAACTCCCAATGCGGTCAACTGCGGCTCCGTCGTGCCGCCGCGGGAGTTGCTGCACACCTCACGTGTAACGCTCGCTGAGTTTCGTCGCGCAGCCGGCGCAGCTTTTGCCGTTTGGCAGCGCCACATCGCGATTTCGTTCGCTGAGGTCTCCGATCAACGCGAAGCAGATATCATCATCGGGGAACAAGCGGTTCCTGCAGGACGTGCCTTCGCCAATGTGAAGATCAAGCCTTCGCCGATTGGCCCTTTCGCTCCGATCGAGAAAGCTACGATCTGTCTGAATCCGCAGCACATGTGGAAGATCGGATACGATGGGGATCTCGCAGTCTATGATCTCGTTCACACGCTGAGCCATGAGATCGGACACGTGATTGGCTTGGATCACCCGGCGGCCCGTGGACATATCATGTCTTTCAAGTACCGCGAGCTTGACGCCGGGCTCTCGGACGGCGACATTCAGGGTGCAGTGGCATTGTATGGTCCACGTCCGCGAGAGCATAGTCGAGCAGACAAGTGGGCGGTTACGGCGCGGGCAACGGAGCCGCCCACGCCGCACCGGATTGTTGCTGGAAGAATTACTTCGCGATCGGCTGCAATGCCTTGATTTGCGCCTCACTCAGTTGGACCGTCACGCGATCACTCGAAAGGCGGAACTGCGCCGGGGTGAGCCGAACGCGCGTTTCACCGAGCCCCATCAGGCCGCCGATGTCGATATGCATTTCCGTCACCACGCCGGATGCATCACGCAAAAACGCTGCAACTTCTCCGACATTCTTGCCGTCGCTGCTGTAGACGACCTTGTCGATCCAGTCCCGGGCTTGTTGTTCGGTCAGCGTGATCGGTGTCATGACCGACGGGGCCGACATTGATGGCGCAGGCGATGTCGCCGGCGGCATTGCCGCTGGCGGTGTGGTTGGTGTCGACGGGGGCGCGGTCGTTTGGGCGAACACGCTGGCTGACCCCAGCAGGGCAGTCGTCGATACGGCGATGAACAGCTTCTTCATGGTGTTACTCCGACGTTGAGTGTACGGGCGTTGGGAAAAGTTGACGTGACGCTTCGAAGGTCTTCGCCTCGCCATGTCTGACGTGACAACGATCATGGGGGTGTGCGGGTTCCCGAGAACCTGTCGCCGCCACCGGCAAGTGAACGCCGCAAACGCAGTCGATCACCGCAGCGGGCAAAGCGCGCCAAAACAAGTACGGTTATGCACGAATGTGATGGCACGCACCGGCTGATCGCGGCCGGTAATTCCGGTGGATCGCCGGGCTGATGCAATCCGAGCAAAGCGTCCCCATATACGCGCGATGCACCAGTTTGATTTGAACCTCCCGGCCGAAGTGTTCTCCGGCGACCGTCGACGGAACAAGCGGCTGGCGATAGTGTATCGGCGTTTTGCCACCGGGGCCGAAGCGCTCCGGTTCGCCGTCGAGGGGCAGGCCGCGGAGCGGCTGCGGACCACCATCATCGAGGCTGATGAGCTCCGCATCGACGCAGACGAGATCAGTCGCCTCTACGCCAGCGACGCCTACCCGTTCGAGAGACGACCGGCGACCTGAGTTCAGAGTGCATTGTATTTGCCCGTGTCGCTCTCGAAGCGACGCGGGCGTGGCTGTATTTGCGGCTGCCTGAGGTGACGACGGAGGACCTGGTCATGACCGAGCGGACCACAACGGCAAAGGTGATCTTTCGCAAGCCCGCCGATATCGGCGGGCTGACGGAATTGCTGCCGGCTGGAGAGTACGTCGTCGAGACGGATGAGGAGTTGATTCACGGCTTGTCGGTTCTCGCCTATCGTCGCTTGCGGACCGACATCACTGTACCGGCCCAAGTTGGGGCATCGAGGGGGCGACACATGATCGAAATCGGCCCTGAGAGCCTCGCGGCTGCACTGGCGCGAGACAGTGCAGTCGATACGCGCGTTGGACTGTAATGACGTCGTCACTGCGCGTCTTCACGGCCGCAGCTTCCGGTTCCGGTGCGCAAGCATCTGCTCGAGCAGTGCGGCCGCAGCCCGATGGACGGTCGCGTCGTTGGCCGTTTGGGCCGCGCCCTGATGCGTGGCGGCAGCATCTTCAAGAACACCGCGCACGTCGCTCGCGCTGAGGATTTTCTGCTCGTCTAGCGCCAGAAGCAGGGACTCGCAGATCGAGAGCGCTGCGTAACCGGCTGCGGCTGCGGATTTGTCGGCTGATCTTGGCATGGTGTGCTATCCGGTCAGATCGGCGCGGTTTCACTCCACGTCGACTGTTACTATGCGCCGGTTCGTCGGGCAAAGGACCAATGCAGGATAGCTTTTCGCGTTTTGTGACGATGTGATCGAACCACGGATGCGCAGCAACCAATGGGCCTCGCTGCATGACGCATGCGCCGCATTTGCTCGCACGGAAACTCGGCACCTTCATGGAGCTTTCGCCGGCCGAGACGCGCTGCCTTGAAGGACTGCAGACGAAGCCGGTTCGGATCAAGGCCGGAGAGGCGCTTGTGCGCGAGGGCGAAAGCGGCCATCTCGCTTACGTTCTTCAATCGGGTTGGGCGTGCAGCTTCAAGCTCCTGCCGGACGGCGGCCGGCAGATTATCACCTTTCCACTGCCCGGAGACTGTGTCGGCTTGCGCAGTGTCTTACTCCGCACATCAGATCATTCGTTCTCAGCATTGACGGATGTGACCGTTTGCGGCGTCGATGGCGCGCGCATGATGCAGATATTTTCTGAGTTTCCCCGCCTCGGAGCGGCGATATTGTGGGCCGCGTCGCGAGATGAGGCGATGGTCGTCGAACACCTCGTGAGCATCGGCCGACGCACGGCCATGGAGCGGATGGCTCACTTCTTCTTGGAGTTGGCCGAACGCTTGCGCCTGGTCGGCTTGGCCACCGAGCGAGAGTTCATTTGCCCGCTCAATCAGTACGTCCTCGCGGATGCGCTCGGCCTCAGTGCAATCCATGTGAACCGCGTGCTGCGGCAGCTGCGCGAGCAACAGCTTCTCACGTACAAGGCGCATCGCGTGACCATCCTGGATGCCAAGAAACTCAAGGTTTTGGCGGGTTTTCAAGACCAAGACACATCGGTCACATAGAATCGATCTGCGAAATCGCCGCCGAGACTGCTCTGGATCAGTATCCCAACGGCACGTCTGTCGTACACCGGCCTCCAGTTCGACAACCGCGTGTCCCTAAAGCCCAAGTCGGCTGAACTCGCGCGGCAGGCCTGCTCCAGACCTCCCGGCGATCAAGCCAAGGAATGCTGCCCATGAAAATGCCGGAAAACCTTGTGCAGATGCTGCAAGGCGCGGCCATCGGAGCCATCGGTCTCGCGATACTCGGCTTCACGTGGGGCGGCTGGGTGACGGGAGGGGCGGCCGAGACGCTGGTAAAACAAAAGGTATCGGCGGCCGTTGTTTCGGCGCTGGCGCCCATCTGTCACGACAATTTCCGCCGCAGCACTGATGCGTCAGCGCGGCTCATCGAAATGAAAAAGGCAAGCACCTGGGATCAGACCAGCCTCGTAGAGAAGGCAGGCTGGGCCAAGATGCCGGGCGCGACATCCACCGATTCGACGATGGCGCGGGCCTGCGCCGAACTCATTGTGGCAGACAAGTTATGAGCTGAGGCAAAGCGATTGCAGTTCCGTTACCGACACGATCGGACTGGTTCGTGCCGCCACTCGCCGTTCCAATGAGCCTCTGCGTCGTCATTTTCTTGTTTGGTCTGCTCGCGCCGTAGGCTGAAGCAGCCTGATACAAACGTCCACCAGGAGATCTGCCATGGCCAAAGGCAACCAGAAGGGCAATCGCGAGGTTCGAAAGCCGAAGGCGGAGAAGCCAAAGCCCGCGACCACGCAAGCGTCCCCGTTCGCCGCTCGCGCAGGATTGTCACCAGCGCCAAAGGGCGGGGCCAAGAAGCCGCGCTAGCACGCAGAATCGGGGGGCAACTACGGTGATCCACATTTGCCGAAGGAGCCTTTGTGCCAGTCCATGCAACGTCGGTCCGATCGATCGAGAAACCCTGGGGCGTGGCTGATCCCGGTCCATGGGGAACAGCCGCACCCCATGGCGCGCTGATTGGCGAACTCTGGTTTGAACGGCTGGGCGCGCGGGACGCGCCATCGAGCCTCTTGCTCAAAGTTCTGCTGACGAACAAAGCGCTGTCGGTTCAGGTGCATCCCGATGACGGCTATGCGCGCTCCATCGGCTTGGCCCATGGCAAGACCGAAGCTTGGTACGTTCTGAGCGCGGTAGCCGGTGCACAGGTTGCCGTTGGTTTGAAGGCGCGGCTCAAGCGGGCGGAGCTTCGATCTGCCATTGTAGACGGGTCGATCGCCGAGCATCTTGCGTGGCGGTCCATTGTGGCTGACGATGTGATCTTCATCCCGGCTGGGACGATCCACGCCATCGGCGCCGGTCTCGTTCTGGTCGAGATCCAGCAGAACAGCAACGCCACGTTTCGAATTCTCGACCCGGAACATGGGCGGCCGCTCGATATCGAGCATGCCGTCGCAGCCGCGCATGGGGAACCTGCAGAGTTTCAGCTCCGCCCTGAACGGATATCGGACGAGCGATCGCTACTGGTCTCGACCAAGCATTTCGTTTTCGAGCGGATCGAACTGTCGCCTGACTCATCATGGTGCGTGCAAGCGGATCTGGAGACGTGGCTGTTCTGCCTGTCGGGGTCTGCGGACGCGGGTGGGCACAGTCTTTCTGCTGGCGTTGCTGTTGTCGCCGAGGCAGCAGCGGTTGATGTGCGCGTCGGGCCAGACGGCTTGGCGTGTCTTGCTGCCTATTCGGGACGCGACGGCCCGTCTGCACAGGTGTTGTCCCGTCGCGGCACGGGACCGGCCACGCGGCGTTGCCACAGAGCAACGGGCACGCGGATGTTTAGAAGGATTGAGACCCATGAGCCGTCTTGAGCGCCTCGCCTTGATCGGCAATCATTTGCCGCGCCGCTGCGGCATCGCAACGTTTACGCATGATTTGCATGGCGCAATTGTTTCGACGTCGCCACACCTGAACACATCCGTCGTCGCAATGAACGACATCGGCAAGACGTACGCGTATCCTGCCGCGGTCACTCTGACGGTGCGCGATGACGTGATCGACGACTACAAGCGCGCCGCGGCGTTTCTGAACACGTCCCGCAGGCAAGTCGTCTCGCTGCAGCATGAATTCGGCATCTTCGGTGGCGAGGCCGGCGGCCATATCGTCGAACTGATTTCGCGCCTCGACATGCCCGTCGTGACCACGCTCCACACGGTGTTGGCGGCCCCGTCAGCCGCACAGGCACGCGTGATGCGCCGCATCACCTCGATTTCGGCTCGGCTGGTCGTCATGTCGGAGAAGGGGCGCGCCCTCCTCCAGGGCACCTACGGTGTGCCGTCCGACAAGATCGATGTCATCGCCCATGGCATTCCGGAGTATCCGTTTTTCGAGCCGATGCAGGCGAAAACGAAGTTGGGTTTCAGTGGTCGCGCCGTCATCCTCACGTTCGGCCTGCTGTCACCGAGCAAGGGGCTCGAAGCGGTCATTGATGCCATGCCTGAGATCATCGCCGCGTGTCCGACCGCAGTCTATGTCGTGCTCGGCGCGACACATCCCAATCTGGTTCGCGATCAGGGCGAGTCGTATCGCGAGAGCCTCGTCGCACGCGTGTCAGCGCTCGGCTTGAAAGACCACGTGGTGTTCCTCGACCAGTTCGTCGACCAGCCGACCCTGCTCGACTTTATATCCATGTGCGACGTCTACGTGACGCCGTATCTCAATGAAGCTCAGATGACATCGGGAACCCTCGCCTACAGCTTTGGGCTCGGCAAGGCTGTGGTCTCAACACCCTATTGGCATGCGCGAGAACTGCTTGCGGGTGGCCTCGGCATTCTGGTTCCATTCGGGGACTCGGCAGCCATCGGGCGGGAAGTTGCGGGACTGTTGCGCAATGATGTGCGCCGCCATGCCATGCGCAAACGGGCCTATGCCGCCAGCCGAGCCATGACCTGGCCACAAGTTGCCAAGCGCTATGTGGCGTCATTCGAGACCGCGATTGAGCAGCGGCGTACGGTTCTGTCTGTAGCGCGCAGTGCGCTCAGGTCGCGACCAGTTGCCCATGCTCTGCCTGAATTCAAGTCGGAGTATCTGCTGTCCATGTGTGACAGCACGGGCTTGATGCAACACGCCGTGCACAGCATTCCAGATCGCAGCCATGGCTACTGCGTGGACGATAACGCACGGGCGCTGCTGCTGAGTGCAAGCCTTGCAGAAGCCGATGCGCCAGGGCTGCCGGAGATCGTCACGACGCGATTTGCCGCCTTCGT
Source organism: Hyphomicrobiaceae bacterium (assembly GCA_031374735.1). Lineage (GTDB taxonomy): Bacteria > Pseudomonadota > Alphaproteobacteria > Rhizobiales > Hyphomicrobiaceae > JABFRJ01. The sequence continues at coordinate 58,650 of JANMGQ010000134.1, forward strand.
TCAGCACGCCTGGAATCCGGACAATAAACGCTTCCGCAACTTCATGAGCTATGATCGACGGTGGCTCGAAGCTGCTGGGTCTGACGACAGTCATGGTCGAACGCTGTGGGCCCTGGCGGCCTGCGGCGCATCCGATCCAGATGAGGCGCGACGCCGCTGGGCTGGTTCGCTCTTTGGCGCGGCACTTGGCGCTGCGGAAACCCTGTCATCGCCCCGGTCATGGGCTTTCACCCTCCTTGCACTGGATGTCCATTGTCGGCGCATGCCGGGTGACGTCGCAGCGGATCGACTGCGTCGCGTCCTTGCAGACCGGCTTATGGCGCTCTTCAAGGCCAATGAGCGTAAGGACTGGCTCTGGTTCGAGTCGGTCCTGGCCTATGACAACGCGCGTTTGTCTGAGGCTCTTATTCGCACCGGCGCTGCCACGCACATGGCCACCTACACGTCGGTCGGGCTCCAGTCACTGCGATGGCTGATGGATCTGCAGGTCGCCCCAGGAGGACATTTCCGCCCCGTTGGCTCGCACAGTTTCGGTCGTGCACATATGCCGCCGGAGCCATTTGACCAGCAACCTGTGGAAGTTGCGGCTGCCGTATCTGCCTGTCTCGCCGCAGCGCGGGTCGAAGCGAGCGCTGATTGGGCCGCACGGGCCATGGGAGCGTTCAATTGGTTCCAGGGTGACAACGACCTCAAGGTCACATTGATCGACCCGCGCACGGGCGGGTGCATGGATGGGCTGCATCCGGATCGACCGAACCGTAACATGGGAGCTGAGTCGATTCTCTCTTATCTTCTGAGCCTGGTCGAACTCCGTGCCTCGCTGCGCGCCAGCACAACGCCTGAAAACACGACGTCGCCGTACGCACTCGCGTTGCGGGCCTGAACGCCGACGCTCGCTTCAATACCGCCAAGGGGCTCTCGTGACGCAACCCACCTTCCTCAATCGCCAAGCCTTGTATCTCAGGCCTGACCCGACCCGGGTTGTCGTGCGCCCGTTCAAGCCGGCCACCGAGCCGCGCGATTTCAACGCGACCGACAAGACGCGCGCCAATCACATCGTCACTCGCGTTCTCGAAATGACAGAAGACGCAGCGGCACGGCAGTTGGCGGACGTGCTTGAGAACTTCGATGGGCGGCACCGCAACCTGCTCGATGTCTTCGAAGCGCGTGCGGCCGAAATGGAGGACGCTTTTGAGCCGCATGCGGTGTTCACAAAGGCGCAACGCCATCTCATCGGCGCGTACTTCCTGCACGAGTACTCGTTTGAGGCCTCCGCCCTGTTCAATCCGAGCATCGTGCGTCACCCGGATCAGACCGGCGCCCCGCATGGCGGTTGCCGCTTCATTCTCAGTCTTCGAGCCGTTGGTGAAGGACACATTTCTTCGCTGACGTTTCGCTCCGGCAGCATCGATGTTGATGGCAACGTAACCGTCGACCCGACGGCGCGCCTCGCATCAGTGGCAAAGATCACCAACCGAACGTCGCGGCCCGACGGCGATGACGTCGAAGTGGCCTTCAAGCATGCCGACGATCTGAGCGAGCGCGTGTTGTTCCCGGTTACCGATTCACAATCGAATGGCATCGAGGATGCCCGATTTGTCGCCTTTGAGGATGATGGCCGTCGGACGTACTATGCAACGTATACCGCTTATAGTGGTCGAGCCATCCGATCCGAACTCATAGAAACGAACGACTTCAAAACGTTTCGCATGACGCCGCTCAAGGGATCCGCCGCACGCAACAAGGGCATGAGTCTGTTTCCGCGCAAGATCAACGGTCGCTACGCCATGATCGGGCGTCAGGACAATGAGAACCTGTACTTGATCTATTCCGATGATCTTTACACCTGGGACGGTGGCACTGCGATCCTGAGGCCGACGTTTCCGTGGGAATTTGTCCAGATCGGCAACTGTGGTTCGCCGATTGAACTCGACGAGGGCTGGTTGTTGCTGACGCACGGCGTCGGCCCTGTCAGAAAGTATTCGATCGGCGCTGCGCTCCTCGACAAGACCGATCCGAGTAAAGTGCTGGCGCGCACCCACGAACCACTGGTGCGCCCGGATCCAAGCGAGCGCGAGGGCTACGTGCCGAACGTCGTCTACACCTGCGGCGCCATGCGCCACGGCGACCGCATCATCCTGCCCTATGCGATATCCGACACGTTCTCGAATTTTGCGACAATCAAGATCGCGCGGCTGATCGAGGCGCTGACGACGTGACGCGATGTGCGGTGGGTCGCCCGAACGGTGCATAGCCCTGAAGGCAACTGGACGCGCACCCTATTTTTGTTCGCGGCAGGTATTCGAGGGGTGAGCGTCCGGCATCTGAACTACAGTAGCCATTGCTTACGCGATTGTTCGTAAATCGAGTCCGCGAGCCGCCGCTTGTTCCTGCTCTCATACCGGCCCAGCAAAGTTGTGACTCACATCGACCAGCCAGCGGGCCGGTATGATTCCTTGCTGGCGCGCGGCCGCCCCACCAACCCCGCGCGCGTGATACCGTCCCACGAAAGTCAGAACTTTCGTGGGACGGTATCACACAGAGCAAAGCGGTTGGAGCCTAGCGGCCAGTGGGTCCTGATGATTATGGACGCGCTTCGATCACCATGTTGAACGGCCCTTGGAAAGCGCTGCGCACGCGCTTGAAGCCGCCACTGCCGACCACCTCGGCGATCTTCGCGTAACCGGCCTGCGCGCCGAGGCCCTCGCCGACCTCCTGGTCCAGCGACGTCGGCACGCAGATCATGGTCGAGGCGTTGTAGTAGAGCCGGCCGACCGGGTTCATGTTGTCCTCAGGTCGATCCTTGGCCACGGGCTCGACGAGCATCACGGTACCATCCGGCTTGATCACATTGCGCAAGTGGGTCGCGCAGCCACGCGGATCGCCCATGTCGTGCAGGCAGTCGAACATCGTGACGAGATCGAAGTCGCGATCCTTGATGTCCTTGGCCGTGGACACCTCGAAGCGCACGTTCTTGTGCGGGTGCGTGCTGGCGTGCCTCCTTGCGTCGGCGATCGAGGCGGCGTGGAAATCGAAGCCGACGAACGTGCTGTTCGGAAACGCCTTCGCCATCAGCAGCGTCGAGAAACCGACGCCGCAACCGACATCGGCAACCTTGGCGCCCGCTTTGAGCTTCGCCTCGACGCCATCGAGTGCCGGCAGCCAGTTCTGCATGATGTTGTTGACATACCCCGGCCGGAAGAACGCGCCGACCGCGCAGAACAGACAGCCTGCCGTTTCGCCCCAGCGGACTCCGCCCCCGTCCCGGAATGCGCGTTCGACCTTGGGCTCGCCTTCGATCATGGCAGCTGCGAGGTCGAAAGCGCCGACAAGGTATACGGGACTATCCTTGTGATAGAAAACCATGGCCTGCTCGGGCGATAGGCTGAATGTCTTGCTGACGGCTTCATACGTGATGTAGCCGTTGGAGGCCTGTGCGAGCGCCCACTCACGCACGTAGCGCTCCGCCAGCCCGCCCGCGCGCTTTGCCAATTCCGCCGCCGTCACTGGACCTTTTTGCAGGGCGTCGAACAGTCCGAGACGCACGCCGATGCGGGTCGTCGGCACGCTGTAGGCGCCGCCGAGGTCGCCGAGCATCTTGCCGACGAAAGCATTCAGCTTGTCTGGATTGACGTCAGTCATGGTTTCTCTCCATTTCGCAGGCGCGTTGCTGGAGTTTGCCCACCGCCCGCCTGCACGCGGTCAGCGACTTCAAAGGTTGCTCGGTCAACCGACTGAATTTTTGAGCGTGCTTCGGCCTGGTCGAATTCAAGTCGACCATCCGTTTTGCGCCTACAGTAGTTCCGCAATCATCAATGCAGCGTCAGCGGCGCCATTCGACTCAACCGGTATGCCTCTGACAGGAGTTCCCAGTGCTGCGACGAGCGCATCGGCGATCACGTCAGGTGTCGCGGTGTCGTAGTCGAGCCGGTGACCAGCGCCGTACTGCTGCAAGCGGTGTGCGACGTGGAAATTCTGCTCGAAATGGTTCTTGAGCGGAAAATAGATGAAGGGTGTTCCCGCCGCGGTCAGCTCCATGCACGTGGTCAGGCCGCCTTGGACAAGCGCGACGTCGCACGCCGCCAGATGTCGGTCGAGATCGGGCACGAAGCTGCGTAGCTCGACACCCTCGGGCAATTTGATCGATGCTGGATCGATGCGAGGTCCTGTGACAACGATCACCCGCAGGTCCGGCATTTTTGCGCGCGCCATTGGAACGCTTTGCAGGATGCGCCGGATCAGATGCGCGCCGACGCCGGAGCCGCCGACCGTCACAATGGCCACCCGCTCACCCTCTCGATAGCCGAGTTGCCGGCGGAGGTCGGCACGGGGCCCGAACGTCGAGGGGTGCTCGCCGATGATGTAACCCGAGAAGTCGAAATGCTTCGGGACCCAGTCGCGCATATGCGGCAGGTCGGTCCCGAACGACAGTGGGACGATGTCCTCCGCATTGCCGACGAAGATGGCGCGGTCACGCACAGCTTTGTGGCGTTCGACATGGCCGATCATCTCGGCGTTGTAGTCGGTCGTCAGGAATGCCTCGTGCGCGCCACCCGACGCCATCGGCACGAAGCCGACGAAATCAGTCAGCCACGCGAGCTTGGCTTTCTTGAGTTCCGGATGCTCATGCCAGTAGTGATCGACGTCCCAGGCTTCATCCGCGATGACGAGATCGTAATCGCCGTTCTTCACAGCATCCTGGAACAGCATGAAATTGAACGCGAGCACTTCGTCCATGCGCCGCAATGCCAGGAATGCGTGCAATTCGTGTTCGCCGCTCTCGAGTTCGATGTGACGAGATTCGTTTGCGAGACGCGGACTGAGTGGGTGGATCGTTTCGCCGGCTGAATCGAGCAGCCGCGTCACCGGGTCTTGCGCCAGCCAGTCCACTTTCATATCAGGATGCAGCTTGCGCAACTCCCGTGTGATGGCGATGTCACGCCGGCCGTGACCGAGACCGATCGGTGACGAGAGATACAATGCGCGTTTGCCACGGGGGCTGACGTTCCGCTTGGGCGGAGCCGTGGTCGCTGGACCAAGCCGCCGCTCGAGGAATTCCATGACGGTCGTATTCACGAAGGCTGGAAAGCGCCCCTGCGGAATGTGGCCGCCACCGGGGATCGTCACCAGTTCGGCGCCCGTCAGTTCGGCCACCACTTTGGCGCGCGCCAACGGTTGGATCCGATCGTTGTCGCCATGGATCATCAGCACAGGGCATTTGATCTTGCGGAACATAGCCTCGCTGACGTCGAACGGTGACGGCAGCATGCGCGCCTCCACCGTCTTGGCGAGCGTCTCCCCGTTCGTCTCCGCGGCCCACTCGCAGCCATCCTCGATCTGCTTGGTCGAGTGCGGCTCAATGAAGATCTGCCGCAAGAAGAAATCCGCGAACGCCGGGTAGTTGGTGTGCCAGAATGCCTTGTCGTAACTGTTCCAACCCTCGGCATTCGGTTTCGGATTGAGGAATTGCTGCGGCACCATGTACGGGTATCCTGGCCCGACGCTTGCCGCCGTGCCCGTCAGGATCGCTGCCTTTACCCGCTCGGGGTGGTACGCGGCGATGACGGACGACAGCATCCCGGAAAACGAAAGTCCGACGAGAATGGCCGAGCCCGCTTGGGTCGCATCCATGACGGCCAGCACGTCGTCCACGTAGGTGTCGAGGCTATAGCTCTCGACCTGCTCAGGTCGGTCCGACTTGCCGTTGCCGCGTGGATCGAACGTAATGCAGCGATACGTCTCGCTGAAGTAGGGGATCATCCCCTTGAACACGCGCGAGTGTCCGATCGACCATGCCGGAATGAAGACCATGGTCTGCGGGCCATCGCCGAAGACCTCAAAGGACAAGCGGACGCCGTCCCGCTCGACAAATCCGCTGTCGACCGGCTGTTTTGCGCGCATGACAAACCTCTAGGTTTTCCATTGCTCCAGAAGGCGGATCAAATCGCTGACGCGGCGCAGGCTGTCCCTGATGGGCGAGCCCTGCTTCTCCATGCCGAGAAGGAATAAGGTCTCGGCGCCGATAAAGGCGTTGGCGACAAGCATCGCGACCTCCTTCGGGGTGAAGGGACCGAAGCCACCAATTTCGTCACTTACGCGCCCAGCCATTTCGGTCAGCAAAGAGTGCCAGCCAAGAAGCGCCGCCTGGACGACCTTCGATATCTCGGGATCGGACCAACTGGCGGCAATCAACTCCTGCAGCGTGCGCACGTAGCCGGAAGCAATGTCCTCATCGAGATAGTCGCAGGCCCGATCCCAGCGTGCCGACAACGGTATCGACGTGTCGTCGAACATCGCGCGTTGGCGCGAGAGCAACTCGTTGTTCTGGTGCTCGAACAGCGCAAGCACGAGACCCGTCTTGGAGCCGAAATGATAGTGGATCTGGCTGAGCGGGACGCCGGCTTGCTCAGCCACCTCGCGCGTCGAGAACCCGGCATAACCGTCGCGGCGCAGAACCTTTTTGGCTGCCTCGATGAGTGCCCGTCCGACGTCCGGTTTCTTGGTCTGTGGCTTTGCCATATCGACATATCATTCGGCCGAACGACCGATGTCAAGAAAATTCGGTCGATCGACCAAATTGGGCGGCAACCGAAACGTTTACGCGTCGATCCCGACGACTTTCGTCCGCACCAAACAAACGCTGGCGGAACATTCGACAGATGGTTCGCTCTGAGCACCATCGCTGTTGACCTTACTGCCGACGCTATGATCATGTGGGCGTATCTCATTCTGCCGTGCGCTGAATTCTCGTTTTTTGCGAAAGCAATCATGACAGCCCTTTCGCCGCGCACCCTCCGATCTCTGTCGGACTCGTTGCACGATGATCCGTACTACCGGGCTATCCTCGTCGACTTTGCGGCCGACCAGGATCGTGCCGCGCAGGTTTTGCGCTCTTACTTCGACTATGCCGCGCAACAAGCTGCAGTCGCCGGCAAGCTCGTTCTCTGTGATCCGCCGGAGATCGGGGCAGCTTTGTGGTCGGTTCCGGTCGATGCGGCGGTTGCTGCGACTGCAAGGTCAGCACGGCGGGCGGCCATCGACGGTCTGTTGGGGCCGAAAGGGCTCGATACCTACAAGAAGATTGTAGCGTTTGTGGGCGAAGCGACTGCCCCGCATGTCAAAGACGCGTGGTGGTATCTCTCGATCGCGGGCATCGCGCCATCGGCACAAGGCCAAGGCTATGGATCTCGTTTGCTGGCGCCGACACTCGCCGAAGCCGATGCGGCAGGGACAGTCTGCTGGCTTGAGACGTTCACGCCGCGCAACCATGCGTTCTACGAACGGCTCGGCTTCAAGACAGTCGCCTCGATATTCGAGCCCAACACCCAGCACGACTATGCCGTCATGGTGCGCTGACCCTCGCTGGTAGAATGCGTCTCCGTCCAGCCGTCGTTACGGCCGCCTAGCCGACGCGATCGAGGCGGGGAATGGGATGCGCAGGGTGCCATTGCGTCGTTGCGCTTCGCCCGCCTGCATGATTGCTGCGTGTATCAACGCGCGCGCTTCCGGCGTTTGGCGCTCAAGCATCATGGTCGTCCGCACGCCGCACTTGTAGATCCATTCGACCAACTCCTCGGCACGTGTCGGCTCCCATGTGAGGTCGATGGTGCGGGTTTGCACATCGGCAAATCCTGCTGCCTGCAAGACGCGCTCGGTTTCTTGCGCATCGCCAAACCGGAAGAACGGCGGCGACGGCGGCAATCCGACATCGGTCTTCCCGTATCGGCCGATCGCGTCGATCACGTTCTGAAAGTATCCGTCGGGATGCGCGCGCCATACGGCGAAAGCATAGCGACCGCCAGGCTTGAGCACACGGAACGCTTCCGCAATGGCTTGATCAGCGTTGGGAAGATGGAGGTGCCCGAACGCGCACACGACATGATCGAATGATCCGTCGCCATACGGAAGCTGTTCGGCATCCCCTTCGCGGAACGAAACAGTCGGAGCGTTGGCGCGCGCCCGCTCGACCATTTCGCGCGAAAAATCCAGGCCTTCCGCAAGCGCACCACGCTTGGCCGCGGCAGCCGCGAGCTGTCCCGTGCCAGTGCACACATCGAGAAGCCGGGTTCCACTGAGGTGCAGTCCAATCGCGTCGAGCAACGGCCTGTGCGCCTGAGATGTGATGTGCGAAAACCAGGTGTCGTAGGCGCCGGCTCGCTGGCTCCAGCCGGCGTGCTCAAGGTCCTTAAACGACGGTTCCGCCACTTGGACACCCTACATAGCAAAGGCGTCCAGCATAGCTGACAAAAAGCTCGCGCGCGAGCGCCATGGGAGCAAATAGCGTCAATGCATCGTCAGGGGTCGGAGATCGTGAGGTCAGCACAACTGGACACAAGGACAGTGATGGGCACTAATGCAGATCGGCTCTCCGGAGAGGCGAACCCATGTCCACAGCGCACGAAGACACAGCATCACGCAGCAGTTCGACAGGGCATGTTCTGGCCTCACCTGAATGGCTGGATACCCACTTTCTTGCGATGCAACCCGAATACGAAGACATGCTGAAGTGGGTTGGTATTCACCATGGTTGGAACGTCTTGGATGCCGCTTGCGGCGGTGGCAGCTTTCTCCCCCTGATGCTCGAACTTGTCGGCCCCGCAGGCAAGATTAGCGCCATCGACCTGGCTCCAGAAAATGTGAAGACCGTTCAGACACGGGCTGCATTGAATACGTGGTCTACACTCACCTCTGTCGATGTCGGCAGCATTCTTGCTCTCCCCTACAACGATGGAAGCTTCGACGCCATTTGGTGCGCCAACACCATGCAATATCTCTCCGAGGATGATTTAAGTAGGGCAATCAATGAATTCCGCCGCGTGGTACGCCCTGGTGGCATTGTCGCGATCAAGGAATACGACCCGACGGGTTTGCAATTTTTACCCTTACCATACGCCCTGTGTTTACGTCGGCATGAAGCCCTGGCACGCGGCGGCAGCCAGTACGATCAGGGACTATTGCGGATGCCTTATCTAACACGATACATGCGGGCGGCGGGCTTGGCTGATGTCCGCATAAGGCCGACATTGATGGTTCGCGTTCCGCCCTTACGCGAGGTTGAGAAGAGATATTTTTCAGACTTCTTCAAATTTCTCGCGGCTAAAGCGGCGCAAACAGATTTGCCACTAGAGGAAAAAGCCATTTGGCGAAAATTAGGCGATCTAGAATCGCCTGATCATTTATTAAATAATCCAGACTTCCAGTTTCGAGCGATCCAAACAGTATTTGTTGGCCGGGTCCCGTGATGCGATGCCATGGCATCGCATCAGTGTTCTTGGTCAATCGACCAGTATGCGTTCCGACGAGATCCACGAATTCGGAGTTGTCCGCCCATGAAGGACCTACCGCCGCCGTCGACCATCCAGGGGCACGCCTATGCCATTTATCGTCCCATGGCGATGCTGGCGGGGATGCAGCTCGACGTGTTCACCCCGTTGGCGGCTGGTCCAATGACCGCGGCGGAGCTGAGCAAGACCCTGGGGCTTCGCCCCGATAAGCTCAGCCCACTGCTGTACGCACTGGTGCATGCGAACTTGCTGACCGTCGCAGAGGATCGCTTCTCCAACGCGCCTGAGGCCGATGCCTATCTGGTCAAGGGGCGGGCGACCTACATGGGCAGCGCGCATGAACTCTATACCGACATGTGGAGCGCGGCACTCGGCGTGGCGAAATCCATCACATCGAGTCAGCCCCACGCCCGCCACGACTTCGGTGCGATGTCGGACAACGAACTCGGCGCGTTCTTCCGTGGCCTGCATGCGGGAGCCATGGCGACTGGCCGTCAATTAGCAACGGCCTACGATTTCGATCGCTACAAAAGTCTCCTCGATGTCGGCGGCGGTTCGGGCGGCGTCGCGATCGCGGCCTGCCAGAGCTGCGCAGCTCTTCACGCAACCGTCCTGGAACTGCCGAGGGTGGCGGCAATCGCGAAGACGTTCGTTGGGGCAGCCGGCCTGACGCCGCGGATCGACGTCTTGGCGACGAATATTCTTGCCGCGCCACCAGCAGGCACACACGATGTGGCGGTCCTGCGTTATCTGCTGCAGGTGCTGTCACCGGATCAGGCGCGTCTCGCTCTGCGCCATGTCGGCGCTGCTCTACGTACTGGCGGCGAACTGATCATCATCGGCCACGTGCTGGAAAACGCCCGGCTGTCGCCAGAGGCCGCCGTCGGCATGAACCTCGTCTTTCTCAGCCTCTATAGCGACGGCCAATCCTACACCGAGGCGGAGCACCGCTCATGGCTCGAAGAAGCTGGCTTCAATGACGTTTCGGTCCTTTTCGGAGCGGGCCCGAGTGGAGCCAGTATCGTCAGGGCTCGGAAAGCGTGATGGTCCCAGACAGCGAACCGATGTCCACATCGCACCAAGACGCAGGATCAATCGGCGGTTCAACAGCGTACGTTCTGGTCTAACAGTGTCGCAATTCAAATCGAATTCGTCATCTGACGAAAAGCCGTAACATCCCGAAAAATTTCAACCTCAGGAGCAGTCATGCCAGTCGAGTCATCCTTTGACTACGTGATCGCGGGGGCGGGCTCTGCGGGATGCGTGCTTGCTTCGCGCCTTTCCGAAGACCCGGCCTGTCGCGTCCTGCTCATCGAAGCAGGCGGTCCGCCGCGCCGACCGCTGGTGCATGCTCCAGGGGCCGCGAACGAACTTTGGGATACCGAACTCGACTGGGCATTTCGTTCAGAGCCGCAGCAAACCCTGAACGGTCGTCGCATCCTACTCAACCGAGGCAAGGCGCTCGGCGGTTCGAGCGTCATCAATTGGTGCCTCTATGTGCGCGGAAACCGCGGTGACTATGACCGATGGGCGCAGTTCGGCAATGTTGGCTGGAGCTATGATGATGTCCTCCCATACTTCAGGCGCGCGGAGGCGAACGCTGCGTTCCAAGACAAGTGGCATGGCGCCGATGGACCGCTCCACGTCGAGCATTTTCGTGAACGCAATCCTCTGCTGGACATGTATCTGGAGGCCCTCGAAGACCTAGGAGTGCCCCGAAATCCCGACTTCAATGGCGCGATGCAAGTGGGCTGTGGCTTCTATCAAGGCACGATCCGGGACGGATACAGGTTCAGTGTCGCGGACGCGTATCTTGCTGGGGCGACGTCGCGCGCGAACCTGACCATCGAAACGGGCGCACACGTCACGCGGGTCGCCATGGAAGGGACCCGGGCCACCGGTATCGACTATGTCGTCGGAAGCGAAGCGCGGCGAGCCCTCGCATCCCAAGAAACAATTCTGGCTGCCGGCGCCATCGGCTCACCTCACATTCTCTTGCTCTCGGGCATTGGCCCATCCGGCGAAATCGCGGCGCACGGCATTCAACCGATCGTAGACCTTCCGGGGGTCGGACGTCACCTGATGGACCATGTCGCTGGGCCACGTGTCACAATGGCTGTCAGGGATGCAGGCGAACTTGGGTTCGACAAGCTTGGTCGCGACAAAGCTATCGCTCGATTTGAGCGGGATCGGACAGGGCCCTTCTCGTCGATGGGGATGGACGCCGGGGCGTTTGTGCATGCGCGGAAATCTGACGCCGACCCGAGTCTTCAGCTCTTCGCAGGACTGACATCGGTCGAACGCTTTAGGCACACGCTACCGCCTGGCCTCTCGCTTGGCGGCTACGTCTGCAGACCGCAAAGTACAGGCACTCTGCGATTGGCAACGGGCAGCCCCTTCGACCGCCCGTCGATCGACCCAGACTACTTGACGGTGCCCGATGACCTGGATCGTCATATCGAACTGGTTCAGTTCAATCTAGAAATATTGAACCACACGGCCTTTGATCATGTGCGCGAGCGCGTCATCGGACCTGCGCCGCACCGCGAGGACACCATTGCGGCAATACGGGCGGACGCAAGCACCACGTGGCATCAGTGCAGCACGTGCCGCATGGGCATCGACGAGAATGCTGTTGTCACACCGGACCTCAAAGTCCGGGGGATTGATCGCCTGCGCGTCTGCGATGCGTCCGTGTTTCCGACCATGGTCAGCGCAAATCTGAACGCTCCCACCATCATGGTAGCTGAGAAGGGGGCGGACCTCATCCGCGGCCAGCGCGGATCACACCCATCGTGAGGACACCGTCATGAGCGAAGCCAACAAGGCCGCAGTCCGCGGCTACATCGAAGAGGTCATGATCAAGGGCCAGGGCGACGTGTCGAAATTCGACGCGTACGTCCAGCCCGATGCCATCCTGCACAACGCCTATCCGGCCTCGAGCAGTGACATCAACGCGTGGAAGGATCGCGTGCGCATGTTTGCGGCGGCCTTCACCAACATCCACGTGACGATCCACGACCAGATTGCCGAAGGCGACAAAGTCGTCACCCGCACGGTCTTCAGTGGCACCCACAGTGGGACGTTCCGCGGCATCCCGGCCACCGGCAAGCGTATCGCTGCCGACGAGATTCAGATCACCCGGATGCGGGACAGTAAGGTCGCCGAGCGCTGGAGCCTCCTGGATGTGCCAAGCCTCTTAAAGCAGTTAGGCGTGGATCGCGTGCCAAGCTGAGTTTCAGGTTTCGAGGCTACTGGGGAGGAACAGCGCATGGACTGGAACACACTGCCACGAGCGCGCCTAACGGCCATCGGACTGCCCTATGTCGAGGTGGGCAAGGGCGAGACGGTCGTACTGGTCCATGGCTCGAACTCGGATCATCGCATTTGGGATCGGCATCGCCGGATCCTCGCCTCAGGCTGTCGCGTCATCGCCATGAGCCAGCGCTATTTCGGCAAAGACGCTTGGGCCGACAAGGGCGATAGGTTCAGCATGTCGACACACGCCGACGACCTCGCAGAGTTCGTGGCCAGCTTGCGCGTTGGTCCGGTGACGATTGTAGGCTGGTCCTATGGAGGCGGCGTTGCACTTGCGATGGCCGCCCGCAATCAAACGCTGGTTAAGCGCATGTTCCTCTACGAGCCGTCACTGGCGACGTTTGTCACTGCGCCCGACGACGCGAAGCTGGCACTCGACGACAGGCTTGCCATGATGGGCGCTGCCAAACCCTTGGCGGCGGCAGGCGACCTTGCTGGCGCATTGCGACTTTTCATGGATGGCGTGAACGACGAGGTCGGCGCATTTGATCGGCTGCCACCGGATGTGCGGGCGCTGATGATCGAAAACGCCCGCATGTTGCCGCTGCTGTTTGCAGGCCCGCCGCCGCCAGCGATTACAGACGCGCACCTGCGAGAACTCGCGGTCCCCATCACTATCGCGCTCGGTCAAGAGAGCAGAGCCGCCTATCAGATCGCGGCGCGTACGGCCGCCAGACTGCTTCCGAAGGCCCATTTGTCGGTTGTCGATGGCGCCAGGCACCTCTGGCCGGTGCAGGAACCGCAGGCATTTTGCGACGCGGTGTTGGACTACTTGAGCAACAGCCAACCCGTGACCAAGCAATAGACGTCCGCTTGGCCACAGAGGACAAACGCCTCGAACCAGATCGCTGCCGCGGTCATCACAACGGCTTGCGACCAACGGCAGCGAGCATCACGCAGGGGCCTTCGAAACGCCCGTTGGTCTCGAATGCGGACAATTTCTCGCCGACCTCCGCCCAAGCCCGAGCTTTGGCTGCATCGTCGAGTTTCCCGAGCATCTGGTGGAGCGCGCCGAATGACTCCTGTTCGAAGCGCAAGCATTCCGCAGCGCTCGACAGGATGACAGGCGCATTGATCTTGCGCACCTGCACATCCTCGAGACCGGCCGCCTCGAACAAGGCCTCGATCCGTCCAGGCGAACCCAGGCTGAACGGACCGGGTTGTCCTGGCACAGGTGGCGGCAGTGCTGCACGCCGCCGGATCACACCGACGGGATCGGAAAAGAACCGGCACTCCTCGGCGGTGGCGTAGACGATTGCGCCGACATGCCCCCCGGGCCGAAGGGCTGAAACCTGATGCTCGACTGCGCCCAATTGGTCGGGAAAATAGATGAGCCCGACCCGCGACAGCACGGCATCGAATGGCTCACCGGCAAGTGAGAGCTGCTCTCCGTCCAAAACCCGCGCCTGCGCATTTTTGTATCCCGCAGCTTCGAGATTGGCTGCGGCGAGGGCCGTCAGGCTTTCCGACAGGTCGGTCGTGAGCACGTAGCCGGCCGGTCCGACACGCCGAGCGGATTGCAACACCTCCTGACAAGTGACAACAAGGATACGTCGGCGGCCCTGATGGAGCTTGCCGACCTCTTGCGCCTGAACCAAGCGGAGCGGGTCGATATGCTCGCCGTTCTCGACTTATGACAAGCGCGCGTGAACTCGGCGTGACGGTGCTGACCGAGGACGACTGGATTGCGCTCGTCGGCGGGTGACGCTTACGCCACGCCGCCGAGATACAGCTTCTTGACGATGTCGTTGGCCTTAAGGTCGTCGACCGAACGCGCGTCGACGGCGATTTCGCCGTGCACGATGATGTAGCCGCGGTCGGCGATGCGGATGGCCTGGTTGAAGTTCTGCTCGGCCATCAGCACGGTCAATCCGAACTGCTGCTTCAGCTCGCCGATCTTGGTGATCGTCTGCGAGACAAGCAGCGGCGACAGTCCGACCGACGGCTCATCGACCAGCAACAGCCGCGGCGACGACATCAGCGCGCGTGCGATGGCGAGCATCTGCTGCTGCCCGCCCGACATGGTGCCGGCCAGCTGGCTGCTGCGCTCCTTCAGTATCGGAAACGACTCATAGGCGAAGGCGATGTTCTTATCGATGTCCTTGCGCGCACTCGGACGGAACGCGCCGAGCATCAGGTTTTCCTTCACCGTCAGCTTCGGGAACAGGCGGCGGCCCTCCGGCACGAGCGCAACGCCGAGATCGACGATCGCCTCAACCGACAGCTTGGTGAGGTCGTGTTTGACGCCATCTAGCGTGAGCGTGACCGAGCCGCGCGTCGGGCGCACCTGCCCCGTGACGCACTTCATCAGCGTGCTCTTGCCATTGCCGTTGGTGCCGAGCACGGCGACGGTTTCGCCGGCACGCACGGACATCGTCACGCCGGAGAGTGCCTTGACGGCGCCATAGCCCGCGTCGACGTTCGCGATGTCGAGTTCAAGTGCCAAGATACGCCTCCTGAACCCGCGGGTTGGCCATCACCTCGGCGGGCGCTCCGAGGGCGATGATCTTGCCGGCTTCGAGGCACATGACGCGCTCGGAAAAGCGCATCACGGCGTGCATGATGTGCTCGATCATGATGATGGTGATGCCGTCCTTGCCGAGGCTCAGCAGCAGGTCGAGCACTTCGTCGACTTCGCTGCTTGAGAGGCCGGCCATAGCCTCGTCCGAGACCAGCAGTTTCGGGCCGGCGGCGAGCGCGCGGGAGAGTTCCATTTTGCGCAGTTCGACCTGGCTCAGCGAGCCCGCGTTGGCGTTGGCCTTTGCCGCCAGCCCCATGCGTTGCAGGATGCTCATCACGTGGTCGCGCTGCTGGGCTGCGCTGCCCGGTGTCTGCCCCGCAAAATCAAGCGCGACGAGCAGATTCTCGACCACCGTCATGGAGCGGAACGGGCGCGGAATCTGGAAGCTGCGCGCGATGCCTTTGCGCGTGCGCTTGAAGGCCGGCAGCGCGGTGATGTCCTCGCCCCGAAACACGACGCGGCCCTCTTCCGGGCGGAACGCGCCTGAAATGCAGTTGATCAGCGTCGTCTTGCCCGAGCCGTTCGGGCCAATCAGGCCGAAGCGCTGGCCCTCGGGAATGTCGACGGACACCGTGTCGAGCGCGGTGAAACCGCCAAAACGCTTGGTGACGCCTTCGATGCGTAGGAGGGGAGCAGTCATGCCAGCGCCTCCGTTGGTGTCTGACCTCGGTCAGACACCTGACGTGGGACGCGTCCAGCACGTGTCCTTGCGGCGAAGGTGGTGCTTGGGTGTCTGACCGAGGTCAGACACCGTACGGAACATTGCATCATGCGCCTCCCTTGCCGGTTAGGCGTTTCAGCAAGCCGATAATCCCCTGCGGCGCGGCGACGACGAAGAAGACCAGCATGATGCCGAGCACGAGCACGTTCACTTCCGAGGATATGTTCACGGTCAGCCACTGCTGCGTGACGCCGAGCAGGATCGCGCCGAGCACCGGTCCGATCCAATGGGAGGTGCCGCCGATCAGCGCCATGGCAAGCGCTGAGACGGAGTAGTTCAGATCAAACGCCGTGGCAGGTTGCGCATACTGGAGGTACATAGCCGAAGGCGCGCCAGCCGCCGCCATCAGCGCGCCCGAGACGATGCAGGCGATCAGCTTCAGCCGCAGTGTCGGCACGCCCGTGCATTCGGCTGCGAGTTCGTCGTCACGCAAGGCCTGCAAGCCGCGACCGATCTTGGAGCCCTGGATGTAGCGCGATGTGGCAACCGCGATGACGACCAGCACGGCCTGCGTGAAGAACAGCATTTTCACGTAGCTGTCGAACGGCGGCATGACCGGCGGCCGCTGCATCTGGATGCCCGAGGCGCCGCCGACATAGCGCCAGTTCACGACGAACGTCTCGATGATGATGGTCAGCGCGATGGTGGCGATGGAGAAGAAGATCCCCTGCATGCGCAAGGTGAACACGCCGATCGCAAGCCCGAGCAAGGCGCCGATCGACGCCGCGACGAGGATCTGCACGAGGAGCGGCGCGGCCATCCACTTGAACAAGAACACGGACGTGTAGATGCCGATGCCGACAAAGGCCGAGGTGCCGAAATTCACATAGCCCGCATAGCCGCCGAGAATGCTCCACGCGACGGCGAGCACGATGAACTGCAGGATCACGTAGCCCGCAAAAAACGGGTATTCGTTGGTGATCAGCTGCGTCATGGCGCCGATCGCGGCGAGGAACAGGCCGGCGCCGAGCCAGAATAGGATGCCTTTGGAGGTCATGGTTTGGCCTCCGTGGTCTCAAGAGCGATTGCGGCGGAACACCACAACACTGTCATGGCCGGGCTTGTGCCGGCCACCCATGGTGCAGCGACTGTCGAGCAGTGCAATGTAGCACAACCTGGGCATCTAGCAGCTGTTCGCGCTTGCTGCACGATGGGTGGCCGGCGCAAGGCCGGCCATGACAGGTTTTGGGCGACTGGCGCTTGGCAATCCAAATGCGCGCTCATCCTCATCTCCCGAACAAGCCTTGAGGACGAACTGCCAGAATGACGAGCAGCAACGTGAACGAGATCGCCGGCGCCCAGGAGGCGCCGAACAGGGTCAGCACCAGCGTTTCCGAGACGCCGAGGATGATCGCTGCCAGCAGCGTGCCGCTCATGGAGCCAAGGCCGGCCATAACGACGACGCAGAACGTGCGACCGATGTAGGCGCGATCGAGCGTCGGCTCGACAGGTGCGATGATGATCAGCAGCGCGCCGGCAATGCCGAGCACACCTGTTGCGATGCCGAACGCCCACTGTTTGATGCGGATGGGGTCGGCGCCCATCAGGCGCAAAGCGTCTTGATCCTGCGCCACGGCGCGAATGGCGCGGCCGGTGAAGGTGCGCGAGAGATAAAGCGTCAGGAGGATGGTGAGCAGAAGCGCGACGACGAAAGCAACGATCTGGCGGTAGGGAATGCGCATGTCGAGGATGCGCAGGGATTTGCCGACATAGGGCGCCGTCACGGAGCGCTGGTCGACGCCCCATTGCATGATGATTAGCACTTCGATGATGAAGGCGATGCCGAAGAAGAACGCGATGCCGCGCACGCCAGCGTCCGAGCCGCGCTTCTCAAACATCTCGTGGTAGAGCCGGTACATGACCAGCCCGAGCACGAAGAACAAGGGCGTGATGATCAAGCCTGCAACCAGCGGATCGATGCCGAGCCGGTCGTTTAAGACATAAACGCCGTAAGAGGCCAGCACCAGGAACGCCGGATGCGCCACGTGTGGCACATCCAGCAATCCGAAGGAGACAGACAGGCCGATGCTGACGGCCGCATAGAAGCAGCCGAGCAAAATGCCAAAGATCACTGCTTCGAAAAGCAGTTCCATCGAGAACACGTGACAGATCCCCCCAAGGGACGCGTGAGATCGTGAACCGTGAAATCGTGATGTGTTCACGACCTCACGGTTCACCGTTCACGGCACTTCAGCTCCGCGCCTTCTCGAATGGCACGACGATCTCGCCAGATTTCAGCTTCTCGGGCGACAGGATGATCTGTTTACCTGACGTGCGGAACTGCTCCACGTTCTTGTCAGTCACACCTCGGAACTGCGCCATCAGGGTCGCGGTTTCCTTCCACTCGCCATCGGGCCCGTAGACGATGTTGCCGACGATGGTCTTGACCTCGCTCTCGCGGATCCACTTGGCAAGCGCCTTGTGATCAAGGGACTTGGTTGCGTTGATCGCAAGCTCGAGCATTTGGCCGGAAGCGTAGCCGTAGGGCGCTAGGTAATAGCCGAGCGGATCGACCTTCGCCTCGACCGCGCGCTTCTGGTACTTGTCGAAGAACTCTTTCGTGCCGTCAAAGTACATCGGCTTTTCAGGCAGCCACGTGTTGTAGTTGACGACGCCGTTGAGCAGCGAGCCCATGTTCTCCATCACGGCCGTGAACTGCAGGCCGACCATGCCGCCGCCGAAGACCTTCACGTTGTCGCCGATGCCGATCTCGTTGATGGCGCGCAGGATGCCGGCCGAATCCGGCGGATAGCTCGCGACATAGACGATGTCGGCTTTGGCCGCTTTCAGCGAGCGCACGATCGAGGCGAATTCCACCGTCGTAGGCGGATAGTTCTGTTCGAACACGATCGGCAGGTTGCGCTTGGTGGCGACGCCCTTGGCGGCGGCAGCCACGTTTTGTGCGAATTCCTGGTCAGAGGCGAGAATGGCGATGTTCTTGCCGCCAGCCTTCTGGCCGAGATCGATGAACGACGATGCCCAGCTGTCAGCCGGCCCCCAGGGCGCGATGTTGAACCACATGTCGTGGCCGACCTTCGCGTTCACCTGAAACGAGAAATTGCCGATCAGCAGCAAGCCGCGCTGTTTGACCATGGGCATCAGCGGCGCAGTCGGGACGGTGGCGTAGGGCGCGAGCAGCAGGTCGACTTTGTCCACATCGAGCAGCTTGGCATAGATGGCTGGCGTTTCCGCAGCGCTCGACTTGTCGTCGTAGACGACCAGTTCAACCTTGCGGCCGAGCAGACCGCCCTTGGCGTTGACGTCATCGGCCCAGATCTGCGTGCCAAGCAGCGACGCCTTGCCGCCACCGGCGAGACCGCCGGTCTGGGCCATCGAGAAACCGAGCTTGATCGGCGCGGATTGGGCGCGCACTGACGAACCCGACACGGCAAGCGTCGCTGCCGCCGTCGCCCCGCCAAGCACAGTTCTACGATCGACTTTCATGCGTTTCATTGGAGTCCTCCCATTTGACTGCTTTTTTTGTAGTGTTTGTTCGTCGTGCTGCGGATCAGCGGCCGAGCAGCGTGGCCAGGAAGCCCTTACGTTCTGGCGCTTTTGCGGCGGCCTGCACAGCGACAGCCGCCGGTGCGTTGTTGTAGGACGACGATTTTGCGCCGTCCTGCGGCTTGAGGATCTGCGACGGATCTGCCCCAACCCGGCCGCTCACTTTGTCGGCCTCGCTCTCGCGCGCCATCGTCATGTCGAAGTGCATGCTCGGCAAGCCCTTGATCGGACATGCAGGATTGGGCTTCAGGTCGACGGCAAGGTCGCTCGATGTGCCAAACACTGTGTCGTTGTCGATATAGGGGTCATCGCGCAGATAGAGCGCGGTCACGAGTTCGCGGTATCCGGGCGCCGTGACGAGGAAGTGGACATGCGCCGGCCGCATGCCGTGGCGCTTTTGAGCCCTCACCATGGCGCCGACAGGGCCATCCATTGGGATAGAGTAACCGACCGGCTTAACGGTGCGGCAGGCGTAAACGCCGTCAGCATTAGTGGTGAGTACGCCGCGATAGTCGATGCTGGTGGCGCTCTCCTGGATGTCGTAAAGCCCATCGGCGCTGGTCTGCCAGACTGAGACGGTGGCATTGGCAATAGGCAGGCCTTGGGTGTTGGTGACGCGGCCGAACATGGCGCACTCGCTGCCGGGCTTGATGTTCTTTGCGATCGACCCGCCAAACTGGATGTCGGGCGTGTCCACCCGATAGAATGGCCCGAGCAGGCTTGACTCGGTCGCGTGCTCCAGCGCGGTCACGTCATGCAGGCCGCCGACAAGGGCCGACAGGCCCAGCGTGTCGGACAAGAGCACGAACTCCTGTCGCTCCGGCGTGCACTTCTGGCCGATGGCGGTCAGGATCTCGATGCCCTTGATCCACTCGGCTGGCGTCAGGTTGACCTCACGGGCAAAGGCGTGGAGGTGTTTAACGGCGGCCGCCATGACCTCTTTCATGCGCGGATCAGGCGTCGTCGACATCTGCTCGAGCACGGCCTGCGTGATCGTCTCTGGCGTTACCTTGGGCATCGGCCTCTCTCGTCAGACAGCGGCTCTCGGCGGCCGTTTTGCGGGCGGACAATCGTGCAACTTGAGCAGAAATACAAGTGGTCCGCCCGCTCGCAGCTCAACCTCGGTGGGGCGGCTCGACCTGCACATTGACACCCTACCCCCTCAGCCGTACCACGGCATTCCCTTTGCTATTGAACGAGCCAGAAACAGCGCCATGCTGGAGAAGACCTTTTCGCCGGCCGAGATCGAGCCTCGGATTGCCCAAGCTTGGGAACAGGCCGAAGCCTTCAAGGCGCTGCGGCCAGACCGGTTCAATGCACCGGCCTATTCGATCGTCATTCCGCCGCCGAACGTGACTGGCTCCCTCCACTTGGGACATGGCAGAACTTCTGCTAACGTCGCCTTGTGCGTTCTTGTCCCGGCCCATTCATGCTGACGCGCGTCGAAATCGATGGCTTCAAGAGCTTCGAGAACTTCTCGATCGATCTCCCTCCGTTCGCAGTTGTGGTTGGGGCGAACGCCAGTGGAAAGTCCAATTTTTTTGACGCTTTGAGGCTTATCTCTCGGTTGGCTGAGGCGGACTTCTCCGAGGCAGCGAGGGCTGTCCGAGGTCGCCCTCACGAACTTTTCCGTTTGCACGCTGATGGAACGCGTTCTCCTCGTATGAATTTCGCTGTCGAAGTCCTCATGGATCGAGATATCATCGACACCTTCAGTGTTTCTCACAAATTGAAGAGCAACCGCGTGCGCTATGAAATAGGCCTCGCGATGCAAAAAGATGATGCGAGCCCGATCGAACGCGTCGTTGTTGTTCATGAACAAGCTCAGCTGATCGAGAGGGACAAAGATCGCTTGTTCCGAGATCGACGGATAAAGCCAGCCGTTATCGAAGCGCTGCGGGAATGGGCCCCTGCGAGGCGCAACATCCGCGACCTGATTAAGCCAGTGGAATGGGAGGGCCAGCCCGCGATCGAAATACGTCAGGACGGCGCTGGCGGACGCAAGATGCATGCGCCACTCGGAAAGTCATCCCGGACCTGGTTGGCATCTGTCGGCACACCAGAGCAGGCGCTGCACTTGTACGCTCTGCAATCCGAATTGAGGGCAATTGCCTTCTTGCACCTGGACCCGGCAGCGGCGGCGGAGGCGGTCGATCTCGTATCTTCGGACGTACTGGCCACAAACGGCGCCAACCTCGCTCACGTTATCGTTCGTCTGGTGGCGGATACTGCCACGTCGGACAGGCCCGATGGGGTGCTGTCGGATATTCGACAAGAACTTCGAGCACTCATCCCAGAGATCGCTGATATTCGCGTGGACCACAACAAAGCGGCCCGCAAATACGAGCTGTTTGCCCGATTGCGGGACAAGACCGAATTCGATGCAAGGCTCTTGAGCGACGGAACGTTGCGACTGCTAACCCTTATCACCGCACTCTACGATGGTAGACGGCGAGGGGTTTTGTGCTTTGAAGAGCCTGAGAACGGCCTACATGAGGCTCGAATTCCGCAATTGATTAATCTGTTACGCCGTTTCACGACAGATCTCGCTGCCCCCCCCCAAGACGGCGAGAAACTATCCCAGATCATCGTCAACTCTCACTCGCCCATCGTGTTGCAGCATCTTGAGCCGGAAGAAGTGATAGCAGCGGATATGGTAGAAGCTACGCTGCGGCCCCAGGGCAACGGTACGCGGCGCACCCGCATGCGTGCAGGAATGGCAGACGAACTGCCTCTGGACGACCCGAACATTGAGGGGAAGCTCTCACGGGTTGCCACATTTCGTTTGTTGCGACGCCAGTCTGAGCAAGCCTCGTGAGTGTCTCAATCCGTCTTGCGCTTTGGGTAGAGGGGCCATCCGATCTGCCTTTTTTGCAACGCCTCATGTATCGTGCGACGCATCACGCGGCGCATGATGCATTGAGCTTCTCCATCGACATCGAGGAGCAGTTCCTCAGACCCGATCGTTTTGATCCAACCACGGCAACAACCCGGGTGCTGCGCCTAATGCAAGCTTTCAGCTCGCAATTGAGTGACCGGCAGCCCACCATTATGTTCGTCCATGCCGATGCCGACGGCGACGCGGATGTTGCGCTCAGTAATGCTGCCGCCCCCGGCCTTAGCGCTTTACAATCGATATCCGGACCAAAGTTTGCAGGTGTCCCGATCATTCCGGTTCGCTGTACAGAGGCCTGGGCACTAGCTGACGTTGACGCCTTGCGTCGCACTCTTGGTACGACCCGCTCGCTGGCCGAACTCGGCCTGCCTGAAAGGTTGGCCCATCATCCTGAGCATGCGGAGTCTTTGAACGACCCGAAGGGTCTACTTGCAGAAGTCACGGCGAGAGCCAACCCTCACCGTCGCGGGCGCAGGGCATTCAGCTCTCAACCAACAATACCCGACGGCCTTGGAGACGACATTGACCTGGACCGGTTGAACCAGCTACCTGCCTTCAAATGTTGCTGTGCGCTGATTGAGCAAGCAGTCTTGAAAGTGACAGGCCAACAGGGCTGACACTTGCCACCCTGCGCGTCCTTGCCCTTCGGATTGACACCCTACCCCCTCAGCCGTACCACGGCATTCCCTTTGCTATAGAACGAGCCAGAAACAGCGCCATGCTGGAGAAGACCTTTTCGCCGGCCGAGATCGAGCCTCGGATTGCCCAAGCTTGGGAACAGGCCGAAGCGTTCAAGGCGCTGCGGCCAGACCGGGTCAATGCACCGGCCTATTCGATCGTCATTCCGCCGCCGAACGTGACTGGCTCCCTCCACTTGGGACATGCGCTCGACAACACGATCCAGGATATCCTGTGCCGATTTGAGCGCATGCGCGGCAAGGACGTGCTCTGGCAGCCGGGCACCGATCACGCCGGCATCGCAACGCAGTTGGTCGTGCAGCGCAAGCTCGAAGAGCGGCAGATCAAGCGCGAAACGCTCGGGCGTGAAAAGTTCCTCGAAGAGGTCTGGAAGTGGAAGGCCGAGAGCGGCGGCACCATTGTCGGCCAGCTGAAGCGGCTGGGTGCGTCGTGCGATTGGTCGCGTGAGCGCTTCACGATGGACGAAGGCCTGTCAAAGGCCGTGTTGAAAGTGTTCGTCGACCTGCACGCGCAAGGGCTGATTTATAAGGACAAGCGGCTTGTGAACTGGGACCCGGAGTTCCAGTCGGCCGTGTCAGATCTCGAAGTCGACATGGTCGAGACGACAGGACAGTTCAAATGGGCGGAAGGCGACACCGACAAAGAGGGCAACCCGAAGCCGCTCGATCTGGCAGCGCTCGGCAAGGTGCTCAACAAGAACCCGAACGGGCACCTGTATCATTTCCGCTATCCCCTGAAGGGCAAGACCTTCAACGCGGCGGATGCCTCGACCTACATCGTCGTCGCGACCACGCGGCCAGAGACGATGCTCGGCGATACCGGCATTGCCGTGAACCCAGACGATGAGCGTTACAAGCCGCTCGTTGGCAAAGATGTCGTGCTGCCGCTGGTCGGGCGCGAGATCCCTGTTGTAGCGGATTCGTACGCCGACATGACCAAGGGCTCGGGCGCGGTGAAGATCACGCCGGCGCATGATTTCAACGACGCCGAAGTCGGCAAGCGCTGCAAGCTCGAGGTCATCAACATCCTCACCGAGCATGCGGCGCTGAACGATGCCGTGCCGGCTGCCTATCGCGGCATGAACCGCATTGATGCGCGCAAGAAAGTCGTTGCCGATCTGCACGCGCTCGGCCTCGTCGCGAAGGTCGAGGTCACCACACACGCCGTGCCGCACTCGCAACGCGGCGGCGCTGTCATCGAGCCATTCCTGACCGACCAGTGGTATGTCGATGCGGCGAAGCTGGCCGTGCCCGCGCTCGACGCTGTTCGCACGGGCAAGACGCGCTTCGTACCGGAGAAGTATGCGGATGATTATTTCCGCTGGCTCGAAAAGATCCAGCCCTGGTGCATCTCGCGCCAGCTGTGGTGGGGCCATCAGATCCCGGCCTGGTATGGGCCGGACAGGCACATCTTCGTCGCCTACGACGAGGCCGGTGCGAAAGCGCAGGCGAAGAAGCACTACGGCAAAGATGTTGCGCTGATGCGCGACCCCGACGTCCTTGACACCTGGTTCTCGTCGGGTCTGTGGGCGTTCTCGACCTTCGGCTGGCCGGAAAAGACGCCGGAGCTGGCGAAATTCTACCCGACTTCGTGCCTCGTCACCGGCTTCGACATCATCTTCTTCTGGGTCGCGCGCATGATGATGCAGTCAATCCCCTTCATGGGCGATGTGCCCTTCAAGGACGTCTTCATTCACGGCCTCATTCTCGATGAGAAGGGGCAGAAAATGTCGAAGACAAAGGGCAACTCGATCGACCCGCTCGTCATCATCGACAAGTACGGCGCCGACGCCCTGCGCATCGCCTTGACCAGTCAAACCGCGCAGGGCCGCAACATCCGCGCGTCGGAAAAGCGCGTCGAAGGCTATCGCAACTTCGCGACGAAGCTTTGGAATGCGGCGCGCTTTGCCGAGATGAACGAGTGCGTGCGCCAGCGCGACTTCAAGCCCGACAAGGTCAAGCAGACGCTGAACAAGTGGATCACGGGCGAGACCCAGCGCGCGGCGCAGGCCACCACGCAGGCCATCCTCGACTATAAATTCAACGACGCCTCCGGCGCGATCTATGACTTCACCTGGGGCACGTTCTGCGACTGGTATCTGGAACTCGCCAAGCCGATCTTTGCTGGCGACGACGAGGCTGCAAAACTCGAAACGCGCGCGACAACCGCGTGGGTGCTCGACCAGATCCTGAAGCTGCTGCACCCCTTCATGCCGTTCATCACGGAGGAGCTTTGGGGCCGGCTGGTGGAAGTTGGCGTGGAGCGTCAATCGCTGTTGTGTCTCTCGCAGTGGCCGGAGCTGAAAGGCTTGGTGCACGAGAAATCCGACGATGAGATCGGTTGGCTCGTGTCGCTGATCTCCGAAGTGCGCTCTGTGCGGTCAGAGATGAACGTCGCGCCAAGCATAAAGGTGCCGCTGCTGCTGGTCGGCGCGTCCGCTGAGACCAAAACGCGCGTGCAACGCCACGAGGAAACGATCCAGCGTATGGCGCGAGCCGATGCGATCCGCTTCGAGACGGCGCCGCCCAAGGGCTCGGCGCAGATGGTCGTGGCCGAGACGACGGTGTGCCTGCCGCTCGCGGGCGTCATCGACATGGCCACTGAATTGGCGCGCCTGCAGAAGGGCATCGCCGCCGTCGACAGCGACCTCGCCAAGATGGACGCCAAGCTCAACAATCCCGCGTTCATGAGCCGCGCCGCGCCGGAGGCGATCGAAGAGTCGCAGGAACGCAAAGCGGAGTTGACCGGACAGCGCGCGAAGTTAATGGCAGCGGTGAAGCGCATCGCGGATTAGCCCGCTGCCCCCGCCGAGCCGCAAGTTGCCGATTACGTCATGTTGCGGATCGGCTCGACTTGGTGCTGGCGTCCGCCGCGGCCGGGCAACGGCTGATCAAGGCGACACGACATGCAAGACGAGCCGAACACGCGGGTTGCAGCGAGCAAGCCAATCGCCAATCCTTCATGGATCGTGAGGGTGTTTCGGCCGCTCGCGTATCTGTGGCTCTGGGCGCTCGGCTGGCGGCTCGAAGGCGAAATGCCGGATCTGCCGAAGTTCGTGCTGGTTGCCGCGCCGCATACGTCCAATTGGGATCTGCCGAACGTGCTTGCGGCGGGGCTGCATTTCGGCCTGCGCATTCATTGGATGGGCAAGACATCGATCTTCAAATGGCCGTTTGGCGGGCTGATGCGCTGGCTCGGCGGCATTCCGATTGATCGCAGCAAGGCCAACAATTCCGTCATGCAGATGGCTGAGGAATTCACCAAACGCGACACGCTCTATCTCACCATTGCGCCAGCCGGGACGCGCAGGCAGGCGCTCGAATGGAAGTCAGGCTTTTACCACATCGCGCATCAGGCAAAGGTGCCGCTCGTGTTCGGCTTCATGGACTACAAGAACAAGTCCGTCGGCATCAAAGGCATGATGCACACGACCGGCGACTATCAGGCCGACCTCGCCAAGATCATGGCCGTCTATGCCGACATTCAAGGCAAGAATCCGCATAAGTGACGGCGGCTTGCCGAGGCGCACCTCTGCGTGCCCACGGTTGCCCCGCTCCGAGCCGTGACCGAACGCCTGTCCGCCTCACATTCGCACGACGGCGCCGGCAATCGAGCGAGGACGTGACCGCACCGCGCCGCCGTCATTGCCCGACAGCACGATCCATTGGCCATTGGCCGATTTGCCGACAATCTCACCAACGTGATGGCGCCAGACGACAACGGCACCGACTTGCGGCGATGCGGGGCTGCCATAGCGGCTCCAGTTCCAGGCGAGGTTCATCTCGGGTCCGCCGCCGCGACGCGTGCGCATGTACCAACCGCACCAGGCCGAGGGGCGAGGACCTACGCCTGATGACGAGGGCGTCGAGCGGGTTTCGCCCCCACTGCTTGCACCACGGCCGGTTGCGCCGCGGTTGGCCGTGCCGCGCTTTCCGGTGCGCGTGGCGACTGGCTCGGGCTTCTGGAAAGCAGCGCTAAGCCAATCGCCGGCAGGTTGCCAAGACCGGTTGGCCGTTGCCGGCGCTATGCTCATGAGCGCGAAAAGCGTGACGGCGAGTGCCGCAAGGCGGGCTGGACGTGACATGAGTGCCCCTGCAAGTCGGAGGTTGAGGGGCGCGGATGCATCAAAATGGGCCAGGCGTTAATGCTGGATTGCAGATATCGTTAACGGAGGGCGCGGCGGGTTGGCCGTGACATGGCCGTTGCTGCTGTCAACCCTTCCCCAAGCTTCAACCTCCTGATAGACCGCAGCAAATTCTGTTCGGGTGCATCAACCGGTGCTTTGCCCGCGTTCGTCAGCCCGGTCCTTGAAATGCCACCCGTCCCAGCAGCGACTTCCCCCTACGTCGATACCGGAGTGCGCACGCTGCGCCCGACGCCCGATGTCGTGCCGCCGGGTACGAAGCCTTTGTTTTCGTACCGGAAATACTGGGCGCAGCGGTTCGGGACCGCGCCCTATCTGCCCATGAGCCGGGCCGAGATGGATCTGCTCGGCTGGGACAGTTGCGATATCATCATTGCGACGGGCGATGCCTACATCGACCACCCGAGCTTCGGCATGGCCATCATCGGCCGGCTGCTGGAGCGCCAGGGTTTCCGCGTGGGCATCATCGCGCAGCCCGATTGGCAGAACGCCGACGCGTTCAAGGCGCTCGGACGGCCGAACCTGTTCTTCGGCATCACCGGCGGCAACATGGACTCGATGGTGAACCGCTACACCTCGGACCGCAAAATCCGCCACAACGACAGCTACACGCCCAACAACGAGGGCGGCAAACGCCCCGATCGCTCGGTCATTGTGTACGCGCAACGCTGCCGTGAGGCCTACCCCGACGCCACCATCGTGCTTGGCGGCATCGAAAGTTCGCTGCGCCGCATCGCGCATTACGACTATTGGTCGGACAAGGTGCGCCGTTCCGTGCTGGTCGATGCCAAGGCCGACATTCTGCTGTTTGGTAACGCCGAGCGCGCCGTGGTCGAGGTCGCCCACCGCCTCGCCAAGGGTGACGACATCGCCGATATGGATGACATCCGCGGCGCCGCGCTGATGAAGAAGTCCGTGCCGGATGATTACACCGTTCTGCATGCCGACGACGTCGAGAGCGTCGACGAAGGCGCGCGACAGCTCAAGAACACGCGCGCCGTTGTGCGGCTGCCGGACTACGACGTTGTTGCGAAAGACAGCGAGTCTTACGCGCGCGCCTCCCGCGTGCTGCATCGCGAGAGCAATCCCGGCAATGCGCGTCCGCTGGTGCAGAAACACGGCGACCGGGAATTGTGGGTGACGCAACCGCCCATTCCGCTGACCACGGAAGAAATGGACGGCGTCTACGAACTGCCCTACGCGCGCGGTCCGCACCCGAGCTATGGCGACGCGAAAATCCCGGCCTGGGAGATGATCAAGACGTCGGTGACGATCATGCGCGGCTGCTTTGGCGGCTGCACCTTCTGCTCCATCACCGAGCACGAAGGCCGCATCATCCAGAACCGCTCGGAAGACAGCGTCCTGCGCGAAATCGAGCAGATTCGCGACAAGACCGAGGGCTTCAACGGCTATATCTCAGACATCGGCGGACCGACCGCCAACATGTACCGCATGGCCTGCAAAGACGAGCGCATCGAAAAATCCTGCCGCCGCCTGTCGTGCGTCTATCCCGGCGTGTGCGAGAACCTCAATACGTCGCACGAGGCGCTGATTTCGCTGTATCGCAAGGCCAGAGAACTGCCCGGCATCAAGAAGGTGATGGTTGCCTCCGGCGTCCGCTACGACCTCGCCATCAAGAGCCCGACCTACGTCAAGGAACTCGTCACCCACCACGTCGGCGGCTATCTGAAAATCGCGCCAGAGCATGTCGAGGACGGCCCGCTGTCCAAGATGATGAAGCCGGGCGTCGGCGCTTATGATCGTTTCCGCCAGCTGTTCGATGCGGCGGCGAAAGAGGCGGGCAAAGAGTATTTCCTCATCCCCTACTTCATCGCGGCGCATCCCGGCACGACGGACGAAGACATGCTGCAGCTTGCGCTGTGGCTGAAGAAGAACAAATACCGCGCTGATCAGGTTCAAACCTTCCTGCCCTCGCCCATGGCGCTGGCCACCGCCATGTATCACTCTGGCAAGAACCCGCTGAAGGCCGTCCGTCGCGGCGGCTCAGAAGAGGTCGAGACGGTGCGCGGCCTGAAACAGCGCCGCCTGCACAAGGCGTTCCTGCGCTATCACGACGCCGAGAATTGGCCGCTGCTGCGCGACGCGCTGAAAGCCATGGGCCGCGCCGATCTGATCGGGCCGGGCAAGCACCAGTTGGTGCCGACGTGGCAGCCGGTCGGCACAGGTTTGGGCGGCGGCGAAGGCAAGCGCACCGGCCG
The DNA here is from genome assembly GCA_031374735.1 of Hyphomicrobiaceae bacterium. Classification (GTDB taxonomy): domain Bacteria; phylum Pseudomonadota; class Alphaproteobacteria; order Rhizobiales; family Hyphomicrobiaceae; genus JABFRJ01. Next base: position 87,956 of record JANMGQ010000134.1, read on the forward strand.
CAAACATGGCGTGCAGACGTTCACGACCAAGGGCGTTCCGGTGCTGGATTCAACGGGGCGGAAGAGCGGTTTTGGCGCGGGGGTCGGTGCGGGCGCGAAAGTGGATCAAGGCTGGGCCAAGGGTGGGCATGGCGTTGTGGAGGGACGTGGCGGCGCGGGGGCTGGCCGGAACAAGCCGCGCGGGAAGAAGTGATGACGACGTCGCTGTCGGATGCGGAATACTTCGCGCACATCGCTCGAAAGATATCGAGCGCAGGGTGCATCATTCGAGATGATGCCGGCCGTCTTCTAGTGGCCAATCCGACGTACAAGCCCGGCTGGGAAGTGCCAGGCGGCGTTTGCGAAGCCGGCGAAGCGCCACGCGCAACCGCGACACGTGAGGTTCGCGAAGAACTCGGGCTGTATCTCAAGATTGGGCGCGCATTGTGCGTTGACCATACGACTGGAATAGAATCACAGCCCGACGCGCTGCATTTCCTGTTCGATGGCGGCGTTGTGTCGGACGGTACGATTGGCGCGTTCAGGCTACCGCCAGATGAGCTGTCCGTCCGCATACCGCGCCATCCGGTATCCAATCGCTGCCATCAGATGATCCAGCGGCGCCGCTGAGCACCGCGAGCAGCACCAGCAACAGGATCTCGACCAGCGGATAGTCGACTTTCCCGCTCTGGCGCGGATCTTCGATGGGTTCGAAATGCTCCATCCAGCCAACAACTTGGTCGTATGCTTGATCGGCCTTCGCCTGCGCCGTCGCTGCCATCGCCGTGCTCCCCTCGAATCAGAGAACACGGACAGATTCAGCATTCGTGCGCGAAGTCCACCAGAGTTACATGCGATTGCCCTGCCCAACGCGCGACAACCTGACCTGCGGCTTGACCAATCGCGGGAACCGGACGTTTCTATGCTAGGGTGGCGCAGCGCGTCACCCAGCACGGCGTATTTTACCAGGTTCGTCCATGGCCTCAGTTACCCTCGACGGCGTGCGGAAAGTCTACCCCGGCGGGGTCGAAGCCGTAAAAGGCATTTCGCTGATCGTTCCCAACGGCTCGTTTACGGTCCTGCTCGGCCCGTCCGGCTGCGGGAAGTCCACGCTGTTGCGCATGATCGCCGGGTTGGAGACCATCAGCGGCGGCACGTGCAAAATTTCAGACAAAGTCGTCAACGAGGTGGAACCATCAGACCGCGACATCGCCATGGTGTTCCAGAACTACGCGCTCTATCCGCATATGTCCGTGTACGACAACATGGCCTACGGCCTGCGCAACCGCAAAACACCTGAGCCCGAAATCAAGCGGCGCGTCGATGAAGCCGCGAAGATGCTGGCCATCGGCGATTATCTCGATCGCAAACCGCGCGCGCTTTCGGGCGGACAGCGCCAGCGCGTCGCCATGGGCCGTGCCATCGTGCGCGAGCCGCAGGTGTTTCTCTTCGACGAACCACTTTCAAACCTCGACGCCAAGCTGCGCGTGACGATGCGCTTGGAAATCCGCCGCCTGCACAATCGCCTGAAGGCGACCAGCATCTTCGTCACGCACGATCAGGTCGAAGCGATGACGCTTGCCGATCAGGTCGTGGTCATGAACGGAGGCCGCATCGAGCAGGTGGACAAGCCGACCGAGGTGTATCGCCGCCCCGCCTCGACGTTTGTTGCGACCTTCATCGGCTCGCCCGCCATGAACCTGATGCCCGGGAAAGTGATCGCAGCGGGCATGGTTGAGACGGCCGGCGGCAAGCTTGCCTTTGAGGCATCAAAACTGGCCGCCTCGGTTGGACAAGATGTGCAGGTCGGCGTGCGCCCGGAAGACCTGCAGTATGTGCCACCCGAGCAAGCGGCAACGGCCGACATGAACGGCCTCGGCTTCGACGGCGAGTTCGTCGAAGAGCTCGGCGCCACGCGCTTGTTCCACGGTCTGTCTGGCAACGTGCCGCTGGTCGTGTCCGTCGCCGCCTCGGCGCTGTCGGAGCCAAAGGCGGGCGCGCGGTTGATCGCCGATGTTGATGCCGTGCATCTGTTCGACCCATCGACGGGCAAAAGTTTGCGGCGGTGAGGGTTCGAGGGCAGATGGGCAAAGCTCCCTCTCCCCGTTTCTTCACGGGGAGAGGGTTAGGGTAAGGGCGGCATACCCACAGCTGATGATTGAACAACTGGCAAAACGTTGATTGTGTGCCAGCGGATCGATTTCCGACACGGCATGCGGCCGCCCCTCTCCTGTAACTAGCTGCAGCGCAGCACGAATGCTGCATCGCAAAAATCGCCGCTGCGCGGCAGCTTGTTTCATAGATCAAGGTGTGCGCCGCACATGGGAACTCACCCCGGCCCTCTCCGTGCAAGAACGGGGGAGAGGGAGCAGGACCGTATTCACACGATTGCCCCGGGGCTGATCTCAAGGCGATCGCATGAACCGTCATCCCTCACACGTGCGGCCCCTTTCGGCCGCACGTGTGCGGGATGACGAGGTCTTTGTTCATGCGATCGCCCTGGGGCTGATCTGCGTGGCAGTGGACCAGCCGTCTGCGCAGGCTTATAGATTGCCTTATGTCCGACCCACGCCCACCATCGTCGACTGACACCTCGTCGACCTTCGGCTTCTCGAGCGTCAAGCCGCAGGACAGGCAGGCGCGCGTCAACGAGGTGTTCGCCTCCGTAGCCGAGCGCTACGACCTCATGAATGATCTCATGTCGGGTGGTTTGCATCGGCTCTGGAAGGGCGACATGGTCGCCTGGCTTGCACCGCCGAGAGCTGCGCACCCCTTCCGCCTGATCGATGTGGCGGGCGGCACCGCCGATATCGCCATGCGCGTGGTCGGTGCTGGCGGGGCAGGCGTCACGGCCGATTTGGTCGACATCAGCCCTGAGATGGTGGCCGTCGGCGAGCGGCGGGTTTCCAAAGCTGACCTCTCAGACCGCATCAAGCTGCAAGTGGGCGACGCGCAGGCACTACCGTTCGACCCGAAGACGTTCGACGCCTATACCATCGCCTTCGGCATCCGCAACGTTACGCATATCGATAAGGCCATCGCCGAAGCGTTCCGCGTCTTGAAGACGGGCGGGCGGTTCATGTGTTTGGAGTTCTCCGAAGTGACCGTGCCGATGCTCGACCGCCTCTATGATTTCCACTCGTTCGAGATCATTCCGCGCCTCGGCGAGCGCGTGGCCGGCGACAAGGCCAGCTACCAATATCTGGTCGAAAGCATCCGCCGGTTTCCAAAGCAGGAGGCGTTTGCCGGCATGATCCGCGCGGCTGGTTTTGAGCGCGTGTCCTACCGCAACCTCTCCGGCGGGATCGCCGCAATCCACTCTGGCTGGAAGATCTGACCGCTACCGCACCGCGAGCCGCATGCGCAAAACAGTTGCCACAGGTAACGTTGTCGTGATCAAGACTGCGTGGGATTGCGTATGCCAAGACGGCTGCGCGGTCGCTATGACAATGCGCTGGCGTATGCTTTTGCCGCCTACATCGTCGATCAAAGGGAGGACTCCATGACCACATCACGTCGATCCGTCGTGCTTTCGGCTGTCGCCGCCGGCATCACTCTAGGCCTCGATAAGCCACTCGAAATTTTCTCGAGCGCAGCCCACGCCCAGGGCAAGGCTGCACCCAAGGCCAAGCCGCCGCTGACCGATATCGGTTTTGCAAAATTCAAGGTCGGCGATGTCGAAGTCATCACTGTCTATGACGGCTGGGCGACTCGCACGCTCGACGACAAGTTCATCCCGGGCGTAACCGTCGAGCAGCTTCAAGCGGCTCTGAAGAAGGGCGGCTTGCCCGGCGGCGCCACGATGGACAACCCGTTCACGGTGACGTTCATCCGCACCAAGGGCAAGACTTACATGTTCGATAGCTCGACCGGTGGTCAGCTGGCGCCGACGGCTGGCCTCGCGCTCGCCAAGAATATCTACAAGGCCGGCATCGACCCCTCGAAGCTCTCAGGCATCATCGTCACGCACTACCACCCCGACCACATCTCCGGCATGATCTCGCAGACCACAGGCAGCCGCATTTTCGGCGACACCGAAATCATCGTGCCGGCGGCCGAACATGCTTTCTGGACCGATGCCGGCAAGGGCGGTGCTGCCAATAAGGCCCTGCATGAGCGCGTGTCGAACTCGCTCGGTAAATGGAAGAACGTGCGCCAGGTCAAGGACGGCGACACCGTCATCCCGGGCGTCAAGGCCGTCGCCACGTACGGCCACACGCCGGGCCACACGAGCTACGTCGTTGCGTCGGGTCGCAACAGCATGCTCGTCTCTGGCGACATCACCAGCCTGCATTCGATCAACATGGCCAATCCCGGCTGGAACAGCATGTTCGATGCCGACAAGCCGGCCGCGGAAGTCACCCGCCGCAAGATGTTCGACATGGCGATCAAGGACAAGATGGTTGTCACGGGCTATCACTGGGGCATGCCCGGCGCTGGCACCGTCAAGAAGGACGGCAACGGCTACGCGCTCGTGCCGGTCAAGGTCTGACCACTTGCGGCATTGCATCAGGACACGGTTGTTGGGGCCGCGCGCGAAACAGCGTGCGGCCCCAATCCGTTTGCTGCGCACCCGTTCTCAGCCCGCACGCCTGCGGGTCGTGGTCATGGCCAAAACGCCCGTTCTAGGGCTCGTGAAAACGCGGCTTGGCCGCGAGATCGGGCCGGCGGCGGCAACACGGTTTTATCGCGCGACGGCGAGCGCCGTACTTGGGCGATTGTCATGCGACCCGCGCCTCGAAGTGATCCTTGCCATTGCCCCCGATGCCGGCGTCGCCACGCGGGGCCTGCCACCCGGCTTGAGGCGCCTGCCACAGGGCCCCGGCGACCTCGGCGCCAGGATGCAGCGCCTTCTGCAACTGAGCGGCCCCGGGCCCGTCGTGTTGATCGGGACCGATATTCCCGGGATCCGTGTCAGCCACATCGCGGCGGCGTTTCAGTTGCTTGGTCGCAACGACGTTGTACTCGGCCCGGCCGATGACGGTGGCTTCTGGATGGTGGGCTTTCGCCGCTTCCCGCGCATGCCAAAGCCGTTCGGTCGTGTGCGCTGGTCCCATGCGGAAACGCGCGCCGATGTCGAACGCAACCTGAGTGGGTGGCGGGTCGGACTCGGTGCCGTCCTCTCCGACGTCGACAGTGCCGCCGACTTAGCGCACCAATCGCCGCTTATCGGACGCCGCGTGCTGCCGATCGTCGGGCCCGCCGTCCACAGCGCGATTTGACCAAGCCGGGTGCGAACGACTACGAGGGCGACATGGATATTCGCGGGCTTCTTCGTGGACTTATGTTCGGCGCTGCCATCGCCGGAGCAGGACCGGCCTTCGGCCAGGCGTGTACGGCCGACCAACTTGGTGCAGCCGTCGATCAGGCCGGCGCACAGTTGCGCAGCATCATGGCGACCATCCAACCCAGGACCGATGCGAAGATCAAAGTGCTGGCGGCGAAGCGCGGCTGGCCCGATGCCGTTGCCGCGGAGCAGGCGTTGAGCCTGATTGCAGACGCGCGCATCGACGAGTTGGACCGCACGGCCAATGAACTGCTGGCGCGGATCGATACTCTTGGTGCTGCTCCCTCCAATACAACGCCGGAATGCGGGCGCATCCAAGAGGTGGAGGCCTCGAGCCTCGAATTGCAGGCGGCCATCCGCGCCAAGTCCAACTATGTTTTGACGCGGCTGGACGCGACGATTGCAGAGACTCCGCAGGCCGCCGAGGTGAAGCTTCCCGAGGCGAAGCCATCGCCGCCACCGGTCGCGGCCGCCCCGCAAAACGTGCCGAGTGTCCCGGCGCCCGTGCAGCCGCCGCCACGACCGCGTGCGCCCGAACCGACCTGGAGCACCACGACAAAAGTGGACGCACCGCCACCGTTGCCGCCGCCAAGTGCAGCACCTCCGGCGCCGGTCGCGCAGGTGCCCACAGCGCCGTCTCCCCAAGCAGCGCCCCCACCCGAAGATGGCTACACGCGTGACGAGATCGTCCAGGCATCGAGCGGCTTCTTCGGCCAAGTGTCGGCGCAAATTGCAGCCGCCGTCGAACGCTCGTTCTCATTCGCAGGGCGCCCGACGGGCTACATTCTCGGCGAAGAGGGCGGCGGCGCGTTTCTCGCCGGCCTGCGCTACGGCAAGGGGACGCTGTATCTGCGCTCCGGCGGGACAATCCCCGTCTATTGGCACGGGCCGTCGCTCGGCGTCGATTTCGGCGCGGCCGGCAGCAAAGTCATGTTCCTGGTCTATCGCCTGCGCGAGCCCGATGAACTGTTGCCGACGTTCTCATCCCTCGACGGGCAGGCCTATGTGGCGGGCGGCGTCGGCGTGACGCTGATGACCAATGGTCGCGTGCAGATGGCGCCGTTCCGTGCAGGCGTTGGCCTACGATTGGGCGCCAGTGTCGGCTATGTCCGCTTCACGCGGCGTCCGACCTGGAACCCGTTCTGAGGGGCAGGCGCGACGCGCGCATCTATCATTTCGGCGGGCGGAATTTTTGTCCTATCATATCCGCGGCGTCATCCCGGAAGACGGTCACGCGCCCAGCGTAATCGTATATCCGGGCCCCTTACCTCCGTCCGCATTGCATGAGTGCCTCACCACGACAGGTAATACCAGCGGCGAAAATTTCCGACTGAAGACTTGTCCCACCCACTGTCATGGCCGGGACAAGCCGGACAAGCCCGGCCACCCATCGCGCAACAACCGCGGCGGCGTTTAGGGTGGTGAGACGTCTTAACATGCTGACACCAGCCGCGTGCGCTGCGCGATGGGTGGCCGGCACGAATGGCCGGCCATGACAGTGTGGGGAGGCGCATCCGTCAAAAATTCTGGCCGCTGGTATAAGATCCCGGATATGCCGGTCGCGCCTCGGCGCGACGGGCATTCCGGGATGACGATGATGGTTGGTCGGACGTGGATTTTGGCTGCAGGCATCACTCCGCGTCCGCGTTTGACTCGTAGAGGGCACGCGTCGCATCGGCCGTGTCGAAGGTCGCGCGTGCCACCTGTCCCGCAAAAATGGCGAACAGGCCAATCAGCAGCAGACCGAAGGTGCCGCCGCTCACGATCAGCAGATTGGCCGCAATATACTCCTTCAGCCCCTTGGGCATTGCCTTGACCGTCATCGCGGCAATCATCAGCGGGATCATGGATATGGCGCCGATGAAGCTCAGCCAGCCGATGGTGTTCAACATCGCCGCCACGATCCGCCCGATGCGATAGCCACGCGCCGGCCGTAGAACCTGCGGCTCGTAAGCTTCCGCCTCGGCGGATCGGCGCGGCTTGGCCTTTGCGCGCTCGGCACGCGCGCGCGGCGCTGGCGCGGCGGCCGGCTCGTGGTGCGGCCGCACCTCGCCAAGGGAGGCCTGCGACGTCGCCTGAGCGGGCTGTACCGTCTGCGGCGGCGCACTGTACCCCGTCGCCGGTGGGCGCTGGGAGGCGGGCTGCTCGTTGGGCGGCGTTAGGCGGAACAAGGCGTCGCGGGCTTCGTAAGCCTCGGTTGATGCCGGGAAATGGTCGGCGACATAGCGATAAAACTGTAGCGCATACGCCGGTTGGCCCTGCGCCTCGGCGCGACGGCCGGCAACGATCAACTGATCCGGCGTAAACTGGTTGGCAGCCTGCATGGGTCACTCTGGCAGATATGCCTTAGTCTGTACACAATTGGCGCGGCCTTGTCGTGGTGTATTGCCCGCGCCACAGGACAACACTCTTGTCCATCGCAACGCGTGATCCATCGCAACGCGTGGTTCAGGGTGCGCGTGTGCCTAGCGCCTCAGGCGCGGATTGAGCACGTCGCGCAATTGGTCCCCCGCCAGATTGATCGTGACGATGGTGGTCAGCAGAACCAGCCCGGGAAAAATGCTGATCCAGTACGATCCTGACATCATGTACTCAAACCCGTTCGAGATCAGCAGGCCGAGCGATGGCTCCGTCTGGGGCAGGCCGACGCCGAGGAACGACAACGTCGCCTCAAGCCCGATGGCATGCGCGGTTTGCACGGTTGCGACCACGATCAAAGGCGCAAGGCAGTTGGGCAGGATGTGTTTGAAAACCACCCGTGCATTGGAAAGTCCGAGACAGCGTGCTGCCTCCACATACTCCTTGCGCCGCTCGACCAGGGCCGTGCCGCGCACCGTGCGCGCATAGTACGCCCACTGCACCGCGACCAGGGAGATGATGATCTTGTCGACGCCCTTGCCGAGCACCGCAATCAGCATCAGCGCCAGGAGAATGGCCGGAAACGACAGCTGCAGATCGACGAGGCGCATGATCAGGCTCTCGGTCCGCCCGCCGACATAGGCCGCCAGCAAACCGATCCCCGCGCCAAGCACCATGGCGATCACGCCGCTGGCCACGCCCACCGCGAGCGAGATGCGCAAGCCATACAGCATGGCCGAGAGCAGGTCGCGCCCCGCCCCGTCCGAGCCAAGCCAGAACGTATAGCCCGCGCCGCTCTTTGAGCCGGGCGGCATGCGACTGTCGAGGACATCCACCTGGGCAAGATCGTAGGGGTTCTGCGGCACGATCCAGGGTGCGATGAGCGCAAGCGTGATCAGCAGCGCGAGGCTAACGACAGCGACACCCGCGATGCGGCTCTCGAAGAACTCCACCGCAAAGGCCCGCAGCGGTGACACCTCTTGCATCGGCATGCGCCCCGGGGCCTCCGCACGCGTTACGGTCGTGTCACTCATCTCGTGTCACTCATGGGCCCTCACGGCGACGACATGGCCGGACGCTATCAGCGTCGTCGCTGGGGCGCAAACGCGCGCACCGCGACTAAGGATGGCCCGAACAAAAAGTGCTAAACATTCTGTGTTCAGATATTTTGCTCCTCTCCCACCACACGTCATCCCGGCGAAGGCCGACGTTAACGTTCGCGATGCAAATGCGTTGCAATCATAGGTAGTATTATACGTTTATTAGCCGATGGACGAACCAACGCACCAAGGCACCATTGCAGCGCAGTCTCATCAGCCGTCATCCCGCACACGCGCGGCCTCTTTCGGCCGCGTGCTGATGCGGGATCCAGCGCAAGAAGCCCGCGCAGCGGTCGGCGTTAACGGGTCGGACATCGATGCCATGCCGTTCACCACACGTTGAGTTGAACTCTGAACATACCCATGCGACGACGATGATCTTGCAGCGTTTCCCCGGACGTGTCAGAGGCGCCCGGCGTGTTAACGATCTTTGCACGCGGGCGGCCCCGATCCGCACCACGTGCGTTAGAGGTGCAGATGTCGTGGCACGCCTGCCTGGGCATCCCCCCGCCTTGGGCATCACTTGCCGTCTCGACACAGTCTTCCTGACGTTTCTCGCGAAACGTTCTCGCCGAAAGGTTCTTCCAGGTGTCAGGTTCGCGTTCGTCCGTGCCGTCATCACGCATGCATTGTCATGTGCTGGTTGATTTCGACGGCACCATCGCGACGGTCGACACCACGGACGCCCTCCTGGAGCACTTTGCCCTGCCGGAGTGGCAGATCATCGAAGAAGAGTGGAAGGCCGGCAAAATCGGCTCGCGCGAGTGCATGCTGCGCCAAGTCGACCTCATCCGCGCGTCGCCAGAAGAGATGGACCGCTTCATCGGCGGGTTGGAGATTGATCCGGCTGTCATCGCCTTCTTCGCCTTCGCCCGCGCACGCGGCCTAGACCTCTCTGTGGTGTCGGACGGTCTGGATCGCACCGTGAACGCCGTTCTGGCGCGCCACGGCATTGTCGCGCCAATCCGCGCCAACCATCTCGAATACATTGGCGATAACCGCTGGCGACTGTCGTTCCCGAACGCACGCACCGACTGCAAGGCGCTGTCAGGCAATTGCAAGTGTGCGACCCCCGACGCGGCAGAGGCCTCCCTGCGCGTTGTGGTGGGCGATGGACGATCTGACTTCTGCGTCGCCGAACAAGCCGACTACGTTCTCGCCAAATCCAAGCTCATCGGGCACGCACGCGAGCGCAACCTCCCGCATGCCGCATTCGAGACGTTTGCCGAGGCGAAGGTTCTGCTCGCGGCTTGGCTTGACGGCATACCCCTTGAACCGCGGACAGCGTCGACCACGTCAGACACCATGCTGGCTGAGACACCGCCAGCCTGAAACCCGCCAGTCTGAAACCCGCCAGCCTTAAACCGCGCCCCCAGCATCTGTTTCAGTTTGAGTAACCGAGTAAGCGCCGATGGACACTCTCAACCCCGCGAGCTTCGCCAGTGCGAGCCCCCTCGATGAGGCCGAGCTTTTGAAGCTCGAAGCCGAATACTGCTCGCACGGCGATACCGTGCACTACGTGAACCCGCCCAAGATCTTCACGGATTGCCGCGGCTCCTACATGTTCGACGGCCAGGGTCGCCAGTTCCTTGACCTGCAGATGTGGTACTCGGCGGTCAATTTTGGTTACAAAAACGAGCGCCTGGCGAACGCCGTGCGCCACACCCTCGACACGCTGCCACAGGTCGCATCGCAATATCTGCACGCCGACAAGATCAATCTCGCGGCCATGATCGCCAAGGATGCCGAGAAGAAGTTCGGCGCCAAGGGACGCGTGCACTTCAATGTCGGCGGCTCCCAGTCTATCGAGGACAGCCTCAAGATCGTGCGCAACTACAAGAAGGGCAAGTCGCTGATGCTGGCCTTCGAGGGCGGCTATCACGGCCGCACCCTCGGCGCGTCCGCGATCACGTCGTCCTATCGCTATCGCCGCCGCTACGGCCACTTTGGCGACCGCGCGATGTTCCTCGAATTCCCGTACCTGTTCCGCGGCCCCAAGGGCATGACCAAGGAAGAGTACGGCCACGAGTGCGTGAAGAAATTCGCGCGCCTGTTCGAGAGCGAATACTACGGCCTGTGGGACCCCAAGGTCGGCGAATGCGAATACGCGGCGCTGTATCTTGAGCCGCTGCAGGGCACGGGCGGCTACGTCGTGCCGCCGCTCAACTACTTCAAGGAAATGAAGAAGGTTCTCGACCAACACGGCATCCTGATGGTGGTCGACGAAATCCAGATGGGCGTCTACCGCACCGGCAAGATGTGGTCGATCGAGCACTTCGACGTCATGCCAGATGCGCTCGTGTTCGGTAAGGCCATCACCAACGGCTTGAACCCGCTCGCGGGCGTGTGGGCCAGGGAAGCCCTGCTCAACCCGACGACTTTCCCTGTTGGCTCCACGCACTCGACCTTTAACGCCAACCCCATGGGGACAGGCGTCGCGCTTGAGACGATGAAGATGCTGGCGGAAGGTCACTACGACGTGTCCGTGCCGCAGAAGGGCGCGTACTTCCTCGAAGGGCTGAAGGGCCTCAAGGAGAAGTACAAGATCGTCGGCGACGTCGATGGCCTCGGTCTCGCGCTGCGCATGGAAATCTGCGAGCCGCACGACAGCTTCACGCCGGCCAAGCGCCTTGTCGACCGCATGGTCGATGTTGGTCTCGCCGGTGAGATCGACATGTCGGACACGAAGTTCGGCGGCCCCGGCCGCAAGATGGGCTGCGTGCTCGACATCGGCGGCTACTACAAGAACGTCGTCACATTGGCGCCGAACTTGGACATCACACGCGACGAAATCGATTTAGCGATCGTGCTGCTCGACAAGCTGCTGGCCGACGCGACGAAACACGCCTGACCAACGACGGAGTGACTGCGGCCACGCAGTCTCTCCCAGACGCATCCAACAACAAGACCAGAGCAGGCGGCACGCGGACCGCCAAAGAGGCTTGAAATCATGGACTATCCAGCGGGTACTGAAGTTCTGAAAGGCAGTCGCGTGGGCTTTCTGCTCATGCACGGTCTCGGCGGCTCGCCCGTCGAAATGCGTTTCCTCGCCCAAAACCTCAACAAGGCCGGCCACACCGTCGTCCTGCCGCTCATGGCTGGCCACGGCGGCACGCCCGCTGAATTTGATCATTCGCGCTGGACGGAGTGGTGCGTGTCGGCCGAGATGGCGCTCGACCGCATGCGGCGTGATTGCGATACCATCATCGTCGGCGGCATCTCCGCCGGCGCCATCGTCGCGCTACGTCTCGCCGCGACGCGCAAGGATGTCATCAACGGCATCGCCGTGTTCTCGCCGACCTTCTGGCCGAACGGCTGGGCGATACCGCGCACACTGAACTTGTTCCGGCTGGTCACGCAGAAATGGTGCGCCAAGCTGTTCACGTTCTCCGAAGCGGCGCCCTACGGCATCAAGGACGACCGCCTGCGTAAGATCGTGCTCGATAGCCTGACAGCTGGCGGCAAGCCCTTGTCCGACGTGTTCAACCGCAAGGGCTCGACCCTGCTCGAGTTCCGCTGGCTCGCCAAAGATGTCAAAGCCCGCCTCGGCGACATCACGCAGCCAGCCTTCGTGGTGCATCCGCGCGAGGACGACCAGAGCGACCTCTCGAACTCGCTGCTGCTGCTGCGCCGCATGAAGGGCCGCGTCGAGAGCATGGTGCTCGAAGACAGCTACCACATGGTCGTGCTCGACCGTCAGCGCCAGTTGGTGGCCGATCGCACCGTCGCGTTCGCTGCAGCGCTTTGCGCAGAGATCGAGGCTGCAAGCGAGAAGCTGCGCTGGCGTTCAGCCGGCCGGGCGTGAGGTGAGGCTAGACGCAACGTTGCGATCGGATCGGTGCAAACGGTCGGACCGCGCGAGCGCAGGCTTACTTCATCTTGAGCGGTAAACTTGGCCACGTCCTGCCAGGCCGGCAGACGGTTCCTGAGATGCGACGCGGATCTCCGAGCCTCTAGTGTTGAGCGCTCCGCCATGCCGAAGGCAGGGTTGACCGACGCCCCCATCTCGTTCTCTCGGCGGCAGCTCACCGAAGAGCACCGGTCGTGGTTCTGTCTATGTTTGTCGGTCGGGAACCGTCGAAAGTGACCCTTAGGAGACATTCACTCCCAACGTCGGTGTCCCGGAATTTGGCGTGCCCTTCGCACGACAAATATCCGGGATCTACCCCGGTCGAAATGGCAGGCTACTCCGCTGACCGGTTGGCGCAATCCTTCGCCCTATTACGGAGAAAAACTTCGGTATCCCGCATGGCAGATCAGCGCTGAAGGCGCCGATTTGTCTCTGGGACACCGGCGTTTGAGTGTTCATGCCATTACCCTGGGACGGTTTCTGCCGTAACATACTGATTTTTCAACAGCTCGGTGCGCCGCTATGGACGTTCATGGACACACATATTACGGAGGGCGGGTCCACCATTTGTGCTTTTCCCGCCTGGATGTGCCCCATGACGTCGCTGCCCGCCGCGCCCAGCCCAGCAACCCGCCGTCCCGCAGCCCGCTTGCCTTCAGAGTGTGCGGATCTCTCTCAGGTGCGCACCGAGATTGATCGGCTCGACACGGCGCTGGTGAAATTGATCGGCGAGCGGTTCGGCTATGTGGAGCGCGCGTGGCAGATCAAGCTTGTGGCCAAACAGGAGGCCAACGTGCCCTGGCGCAATCAGCAGGTGATCGACAAGGTGCGCGCAAAGGCTGTCGAGGAAGGTGTCTCGCCGGATCTGTGCGAAGCGCTGTGGCGGCAGATGATCGGCTGGTTCGTGCAATACGAAGAAGAGAAGTTGAACAAGGAAATCGACCAAAAAGGCTGACGCTGTGTCGCCGAAGCCGTGCGCCAGGCCGAGACAGGGCTTAACCATCAGCTGGCAAACAATTTGGCTTTGCGGCGGGCATTTGATCAACGATCCCCAGACCTTAATGGGGACCAACCATGATCAAGACCTTCCTATTCGCAGCCACAGCCCTCGTGCTGATCGCGACACCAGCCGCCGCTGAGTCCGACACCAGCGACTGGCTCAGCAAAGCGTTCGGTGGTGCGTCCGCGCCAAAGACGAGCGGCAAAGCAGGCAAAGCCAAAGGCGCATCGCAGGCGTCTTCGGTGACCTCATACGGCGGGTCCGAGGCCGGCAGCGGCGTCGCCTCCTACTACTGGCAGCCACAGAAAGTGGCGTCAGGCGGCACCTTCAACCCGAACGCGCTCACCGCAGCCCACAAGACGCTGCCTTTCGGAACGCGCGTGCGCGTCACCAGCGCGTCGTCCGGGCGGTCCGTGGATGTCGTCATCAATGATCGCGGACCGTTCGTGAAGGGCCGCGTCATCGACCTGTCGCGCCGCGCCGCCCAGGAGATCGGCATGACCGGTGCCGGCCTCGCCAATGTGCGCCTGCAGGTGCTTTGAGCGAGACGATGGGATTGGCGTGGCACCTAGGTAATCTCCCAGTAGACGGCGCTTTCAATCATCGGCATCTTCTCGGCCATACAAGACCCGAGCCCCGGGTTGGGAGGCAACTCCTCGCTGGCGGGACACATGGTCGGGATGTCCAAAGTTCCGACCTCGGCGAGGAGCGCGTCCGGCTTAGCTGACCGGCACTTCCCAGGGTCTGTTGCCGACGAGGCGCGTGGCGATGTCAGCGCGGCCATAACCCGGGCGCGATAGCCCCAAATG
>JANMGQ010000151.1:0-1866 GCA_031374735.1 Hyphomicrobiaceae bacterium
CTCCCCCGTATCGGCACGCTTCGGGGCGCCGCGATTGTAATCCGGCCCACTTCGAAACCTGATGACGAGCCGTCATCAACATCGCGCTGCCGCACGCGCGCCCGTTTGACATTGGGGCTCGCTTGTCTGGGGCTCGCGCGCTGACGTCATAGGCGAGCGTGCCGGCATCGATCCACGCACGGGCGGCCGCGATCGTGGCGAACCCGTCCTCTTTGATCCAGTCATCGCGTTCGAGGGCGATCGCTGCCGCGACGCGCTCGCCGGATGACAAGACGCCGCGATGGCCTGCATCGTCGGCGAGGACATCCAGGATCTCGCCGAGGCGTGTCGTGATCTGATCTTGCGTCATGTTCAACCGCTCCCGTCGTGCCTCTCTACGGGTATCCGCGAGGATTGCGTCGCAGCGCACCTCGGACGGCCTTGTCGACCTTGGTGAGGTCGAACCGCTCGGGGTCGAATTTGCCACCGCTCCAGCGTTTCATGCTGCGTTGTTCCTCAATCTCATCCGGTTCCGGCGTCAGCAGCACGCGCACGAAATTGGCGTATCCGTGTGGACCGCCGACATCCTCGGGTGGGCCGCTGCGCGCGCCTTCGACGCATGCGGCCTTCTTCGGCGCAGGCTTCACGACCAGCGGTTTCTCCAGCGTGATGCGGTGCACCCAGTTGTCTCCGAAGTCGTAGACGTATTCGAACGTCAACGTGTCGACCTGATAGAGGCAGAAGTCCTTGAGCTGGACCTCGGTCGCATCGAACGTGCGCGGCTCGTCGTCATCAAGCCGTTCGGCTTCGGCGAATTCGGCATCGCCATAGCGTAAGCCACCGATGATGAACTGGTGCAGATGGCTGTCGGTCCAACCGAACGCCGCCTGCAGGATCGGGTGCAGTTGCGCCAAAGTGAAGTCCATTGGCACGACTAGGCGTCGCCAGATCGGCGGCTCGATCCCCTCGATTGCCACGTGCATTTGCATAGCGGTCGGGTCTTCGAACATGAGGCGCTGCGGTGTTGGGTCGGTGGTTGTCATGTCGCTTCTGCTGTCCGCTGTTTTTAAGGTGACAATCCCAAACCGTACGTGTCTGCGAGATCCCAGAACCATGGAGCGTCGAGATCCACTTCGCGTCCTCGCTCGATCAGAGCCGTGTTGGCCCTATCGAACAGCGCGATTGCCATCTGCCCATCGTCGTGCCGTGCCCGGTAAGCAATGCCGTCGACGCCGTCGGGGTGCGCGTGTACCGCCTTCGACCATGCTTGCGGCGCATCATACGGTTTGCCACCGTGCGGAACCTGGGCCGTTGCGCCGTGACGGGCGAGGCCGGCACCGGACATGTCGGCAAAGCGCAACGTGCGCTTTAGCGCGAACGTGGCGTGGCCTTTGCGGGTGACTTCGCCAAGCGTCAACAGTGTGCGGCCCGGCTGGCGAAGGAACGTCTCGGCGAACGCGCCGGCGGCATCCTCGGCAAGGTACATGACCCCGTAGTTCCCATCAGGCGCGTTGAAGCGGCCACTGGTGGTCTTGTCGAAGTGCACTGGTGCGTAAGCGACGTTGAAGAAGCGGTGCAGGATTGTGCCGGGCACCAACTCACGGATCGTAAGGCTGCGACGGGCGAAGTCGCTTGGAGGTCTAGGCGCGTCCTCGGGTGCCGTCGCCGTTGTCACGCGCCTGGCTCGCCGACCAGTTTGGCAGCGGCCACGACTTCAACCGTCTTGCCTCGCCGCAGCAGGTCGATCGGGCGCTGACCGCCCAGCCGTGGATCAGGATGGATCAGGAAGTTCAAAACCGCCCAACCCGTTTTTCCCGGAAGCGCTGCCTGGACATCCTTGAGGCCGGCGACGACCGTCCGGTCGTCGTTGAACTGGATGACCGGATA
>JANMGQ010000158.1:0-13662 GCA_031374735.1 Hyphomicrobiaceae bacterium
GAAGCGATCGAGGAAGGCGTTCAGGTCGGTCGCCAAGTCACTTGAGAACATGGCCGCGCGCTCCACACAAGGCACCGCATGTTCGCTATATGTTCAAAGCCAAGTTGGCAAGACGTTCCTACACGTCGTGGAAGGGCATTAAAAACAATTCTCAATCGTTTAAATGCGGTTTGCGCATCTTAAAATGCGAAAGAGCCAGCAATAGAGCCGGCTCTTTCCATTTGCCCCGCTCCAGGCTTTCGCCTGGGAACAAGCATTGCTTCATTGGCCGAACACCTTGAGTTTGGGCTTCGATGGTCGTCCGCGCTTCGGAGCATCCTCAGTCTCAAGCAAGCAACGCTTTTCCAGTTTACCGCTCGCGAGCTGACCGTCGGATCGGATACGCGTGATGTGCCTTGGATCATTGAGCTTGTAGGAGTAGCGGGTGCCGCTGTTCCTTCCGACAAGTTCGATGTCGAACTCTTCCTCCTCTGCTCTCGTCAAAGCGGCAGCAAGTGTGAGGCCGTACCGCACGGTATTGGTCAGCCCGCGCAAGTTGATTGCCTTGTCGACGTACATGGCGTTTTTGATTGAACCCGCAGCCAGTGCTACCGTGGTTCGTGATGGTAGGTCGGGAACGATAGGTTCATCCCCCACGATTGGGAAGGGGTCGGGCATGACTAAGCTCCTGCGTTGTTGTACCCGCCTGAAACCCCTGGCAGATCACGGTCCTGAAACCTACCGCGGCGTCGTCGGCGACGTTCCGGGATGTCTGCCTACCAACGATGCGGCGACAGCTCATCAAGAAGCCAATAGGTGGCTCCGGAGGTCGCAGGGATGTAGCGTACTGCCAGGACTATGTCAACATAATTTGCATATTATATACTTCGGTTTATCATATACGATTTATGTAGATTTTGTTCAGCTCCTGTGATACGCACACGGGTATGAGCACTGACATCGGCATGCTTCACTCAAACCTCCGCAAGGGCTGGCCTCGCGGCACTGGCAGGAAGCTCATGACAGTTAGGGTTGTCGGTAAACCAGCGGCTACCTCTGAGTTGTTCTCAGTTGCGTTTTCGCTTAACCGCAGGAGACTGCCATGACAGATGAGATGAAGCCGACCACACCGATGGTTGCAACCAAGGATCATCCAAGCCGGATGCCAAACGGTGCGGATGTCGAAAAAATGCTTGGTGACGGAGGCGGAGCAACTTCCGCTTCGGTCAGCGAGCATAGTGCCAACGACAATGGCGACGATCCGCCAGCTGGCCCAGGTGGGCCGTCAGCTAGGCCACCCGTACCGGACAACGACAATCTCCTCGTCGCTCGTGAACTCCGGAAGGTTGCTGCCGCAATGACAGCACTACTGCCGCTGTTCCAAGGCTTCTTTGACGGCAATCGCAAAGCGATCGAAAGCATCGTGCCCAGACTCGTTGAACTGCAGAAGACAAACGATCGAATCGCCGATGCTGCGAGTAATCCGCGCAAACGCACGGTTTGGGATTTTATCGTGCTGTGCGCGCGACTGTTCAAGTGGGTTGTCGTTCCGGCTGGGTTGGCGCTGACCAGCTTCATGCTCGGCACGAAACATCCTGATGCTCTGCCGCGTTGGCTCAATTCGATCAATGCTTTCTTGCCATAGGCAGTACTTCAAACTTCTTACGCTTTATAGAGAGCGCCCGGGGTGTGACCGGGCGCTTTTCTGTTGGCCAATCGCGAAGTCGCAACGTCGCGCTCTTTCCTCACAGCGTGGACCTTCCCGACGTTTTCCTATTCATCGCTTGGGTCTACATTTGTCAGTTTCTCGGGCTCGCACCAGCCGGCAATTCGCGCCACGTCGATGCTGTAACCATCAGGATTGATGCCGATGCCGAGACCACTGATCGCTCCCAAGATCGCCTGACATAGGCCCGCAATGCCCTGCGACACGCGCAACCACCCGCCGTCATTGCTGAGCGTGAAAACACGATATAGGTCCGTTCTCGGCGTCCCCGCTTCAGCCGCCGCAAGAACCTCGTTCTGCGAGATGTGAATCGGCCGATCGAACCCGCCGCCCGTCGACTTAACCTCGACCCTGACCGTTGTGCCGTCCAACTCGGTTATCTCGAAATCCCACGGCGAGATTGCGTTCTCTTCCGACACCCAGGTGAACGCGCGGATGCGCCCTTCCGCCCGCTCCTTCTGCAGGTGGATGTTGACCAGCACCTCTCCGTCGCGGCCGTTGGCTTCTGCGCTTGCCCGTGCCTTCGCCAGGGCCGCCGCCGACATGCGCCGGGCCGATGGCCGGGTGCGGAGCTTGCGGATTGCCTCAGTGGAGCCGAGCGCGGCTTCCTCAAGCGCGACGTCCATCTCGATGTCGAGCAGCTCGCGGATGGGGTGATCGGTCGGCGACGCGGCGGACACCTGCCCCAGCACGGCGGGCGGCAGCAGCGCCATGCGGCCGGTGCCGAGGAACGCCTGCAGATCGGCGAGCACGCGCGCGTCGTCAGCCTCGGCCTGCGACACAAGCACCAGCGCGATGCTTTCCGGCACCGGTTTTACCCTGCTCTCATCGAATGCGAACACAACAAGGTCACCTGCGGCAAGCCCGTGATAGCGTGACGGGTCGTCATCCGGGTCCGGCACAAACTCGCCGTTCAGCCGCCAATTCTTGTAGGTGTCGCCGCGAATGACCTTGCGCACCTTGATGTCGGGCGTCCGGCGTAGGCCAGGGCCGAAGATCTGGAGCCTGACAAGAAACTGGCGCGACCGATCACCAGCGGCAATCGCGGGGGCATATGGGAAAATCAACTCGACGAAGACGTCCGCGTTCAGGTTGATCGACTTCTGGTTGCCCGCGTTCTGGCGCCGGAACTGGTGCTCGAAGAATGTCAGGTCCGAGCGCGTCAGCTTTTTCACCGCAAAATGCGTCATCAGTCCCCCGTCGTCGAAGCCCGGTCAGCCGCCCTGGCGAAATCAGTGCAAGTCCGAAGGATAGCACAGCGTAGGATTCGCGACGAACCGGCGTCCCCAGCGTCGTGGCTCCGGAGTGTGCCCTCGGGCCCGCGCCCTATCCTGCCGTCACTTTTTCGGCGGCGGCACTTTCGGATTTGGAGGCGGAGACTGGCCTGTCGATGGTTTGTATCCCGCCTGCTCGCGGCTCGGCGGCGGCGACGGCATCTTCGGGGGCTGGTAGCCGTTGTTCCGCGGAGCCGGCTGCTTCTTTTCGCTCATCGTAGTCCTCATTTTTTGGAGACCAGAATTCTACAGTACGGATTTCACCAGCCGCGACGAGCAGCCCATGATCGGTCAGCTGCCACCCCTTCTCGTCACTGTGCTCGTACAGGGGCTTCAGCAGCAGGTCCCTTTCCTTGGCGTCGGAGGACGCAAAGCTCTCGGGCGACCAGCAGCCCAGAAACTCAGCACCGCTCTTGAGCGTGACCCTCATCATCTGGGTCTGTGGCTTCGCGAAGATGTAATCCCAGGCCGTTGGAGCGGCGTGCACTGGGTTAAGCCCGAAGCACGACAGGACCCATCGACTGATCCCGCGCTGTGCGGCCACCCCTGAGATGACGCCGAGCATGGCCGGAATGATGAGGCCGGTGCCGATCAACAACAAACCTCTCTCCCACGGTGAAGGGCCTGTATTGACGACACCGTAAATCAGCGGGCTGCAGATCAAGTAGTTGATCGCGGAGCACGACAGGTACTTCACCAGCTGTTCATTGCCCTGAACCTCGCGTCCGGTCAGAAACAGGTTCCGGACCGCGCACAGAATGTATCCGGGCGCCAGGAGCAGCAGCGCCATGTAGGCGGCATCGATGGTCGTCAGCCCGCCCAAGTTTGCTCCTCGTCGAAAGTGGCGCGGTGATTCGCGTTGCCAAGAAACTACCACGGCGATCGGCTCTTCGTCGCTGTCGGCGACTACTATCTGCGGATAGCCGGCCAGCAAAGCGGCGCGGCTGAAATATCAAAGCATATCAACAATATGGAGGTCTTCATGACCGCAACTCAACTGACAGACATGATCGTGCCCGATCAGTTTCATGAGTATACCCTTGTCGGGACGATGGCTTGAGGCGAGCCTCCTGTCGAGGCAATCAGCAGCCGTTGAGTGTGAGGAGAGGCATGGCGCGCTGCGCGCGCGGGGCGCCAAAAAGGTACACGCGGCGGCGGCGCGCAACATATAGACAGTGGCGGCAGCGGCACGACAGCCAAACGAAATGAAATGATTGCGCGTCGCGTGGACCGCCACCGGATCCCGGATCCAATCATGCAGTTTGATTTCTACTCGTCAAACGTCTCATCCGTCGACTTCGGCTTGAGGCCCAGCATTTCGTGGAAATCACTGAGCGCCTGCGCCTTGCAGTCGTGCCGATAGGTACCGCGCGCGACCTCGGGCGTGTTGTCCAGCAGCTTTGCCGCCATCTCCCCGTCGCGAGCGTGGCTTGCCGCGACATTCCGGTAAACGTGCGTCCGATAGGGCTCACCGAACTTCGCTTTCGACCGCCGCGCCATGGCATCTGACATCGACGGAGGAGCCAGCAAGCGCCGCCGGTTCGAGATCCACAAACAATTCGTCGGTGGCGCGCCACGCAGAATTCGATCCCGCGCGGCCAGATACTCCTCAAATTGCGGAACGAGTTTCGCAGGGAACGGCTTCGGTGTGCTTTTTCGTGTCTTCGTCGTACTTGGCGAGATGTAGATCCAATACCTGCCGCCGATCAGCTGGATGTCCTGCCCCTCGCCGTATGTCAGATGGGCAAAGTTGAAACGGCGAAACGGTCGCCGCGGCAACATCGCAGTCACCATGGCGTCCCGCAGCCTCGCGAAATCGACGATCTCACGACCGTCTGCCCCCGTCAGCCCCAGCTCGCGCAGGTCATCTGCAAGTTCCAGAAATTCGTCAATCGCCGGAATCTCTGTCATGGCGCGAAACCGCATCTGACGCTTCAGATGGCGGGTGGCGTTGGTCATGTGTGCACGAGGAGATTCGGGATCGAAAGCGGCTACGACGGTGGCCAGATGACGAACCTTGATCTCAGCGTTACTCGGTTTATCCCGACTCAAAAGCGCCTGAATGAACTCGCGTAAGCGCTCAGGCGTGCAACGCTGACCTGGGCTGGCATCAGGATCCAGTTCATCGATGGCTTTGAGCCAGCCGAGCCACATGCTGTTGGCCTCCTTTAGGCCCACCCAGGTGCGCGGCGACCATCCCAAGCAAGCTATAGGCTTGCTCAGAACGCGTCCATTCGGGTCGCTGGCGCGAAGCCACGCATCCTGGTCGGAGGTAGGCCAGTCCTCGATTTGCAATGGAGCAAATTGGATCACGCGGATCTCCCTGCATGCGTCGCAGCCACTGGCACCGACCCGATCGACGCATCGTGCTCGTCGTAGACTTCACGATCGATCAACAACCCGAATGACTCCCGCACATACGCATCTTTCAGATGACCAAGCATGTCCGCAGTGCCACCGACATCGGTCGGATCGGCATGCAGCCGCAGGAACCCGGCGAGGTCCCGCAGATAGCCCGCCGTGATCCGCAGTCGACATTCGTTTTTCAAAACTGCCCCAACGCGCCGGCTGAGGCTCGACGGGTGCCTGGGCCGCTGTCTGGTTGGATCAGGGAACAGGAACGCAAGCGACGTCACGTCAACCCCGGACATTCCTGCATGCAGGCGCAACAGGCGGACCCAGTCGTCCGGCATGTCCAGAAGCTTGGACGTCGGCGAACCATACAGGTCTCGGACACGATACTGAACATGATCGACAGCGTCGTGGACGATGAAGTCCTCGCCGACTCCGAGCGAGACCAACTCGCTGAGCGGAAGTGCCAGAATCACACCAGTGTAAGCAGCAAGTGCTGCCTCCACTGCGAGGCGCGCCCGCTGGCCGTGATCAACGGCAGCCTCGCCGTATCGGGACAACATCACTTCAGGAAGCCGCTTAACGGCTTGAATAAATTGGTCGTCGCTGAACGTCATGATCACGCGATGAGAACGCTCGCACCGTCCGAGAATTCGAGGATTGTAGGTTTTTACGAGCGTGTCGAACTGCTCGATCGCCTTTGTGTCGAAAAGCAGGTGATTGCGGACGATGTTTCGCGCCTCAACCACGAGCCCGTACAGGTACTCGCACCGGTTCGTTTTTCCGAATTTCTTGATTTTTTTGCTCCCCGCGAGTTCGAGAAGCGCGGCATCAAGATTGTCCGGGGTGAACGCGCTCAGAAAGGACGGCAGATCGGTTGGCTCGAGTTTTTGGGCCTTGCAGATGGCGTGAAGCAGTTGCCGCAGTTGGTAGCGCACTGCTCGCTCCGTGATGGGTGCGATCGGCGCACGCCACGGCGACAGGGCGTCCTGGTCGCAATCGCGCCGCGCCTTGAGCATTGTTTCGATGTCGGTCTGTAGCGTCAGCGGATAGGCAGTCAGCGGCTTCGTCTCCCAGAGGCGGCGCAGCTTCCATTCGACCGTTACCTGCGGCCAGACGTCTGGCAGCGCGGCCTTCGCCCGGCTCCACCCGCTGCAGAAGCACAGAAATTTGTCGCGGGCGTGGAGCGGATTGAAGTCAGCCGAGAGGTCATATTCGAAGGCATCGAAGTGGCACTGGCGAACATGGCGTACTCCGACGCCATTGGCGCTGCACCAGCGTGCGAACCGGCGCAGGGCGTCCAGATCTGAAGCGAGCACGCCATGTCGCACTACGCTCTGAACATGACGGAGTGGTTCCAACCACTCTTCCGATATGGCCGTACCGCGCCGCGGCACCCGCTCGAGCGCGATCCGGTGCAGCGCCAGCGAGATGGTTTTGCGAACCTTGCGCCAGAGGCGTTCCGGGAGACCGAAGCGCGACTTGCCATGGCGCAGCAGATCGCCGCGCAACGCCTTCGCCGTGACAACTCCCGCATCAAGCGGGCCAACATCCTTCTGGATCTGATCGAACACACGCGCGACGCCAACGGCGACGTCCGCCGGCAGTTCACGACAGACCAGGATCGCGTCGCGGACATCAGCGCGGGTGTAAGACGGCGGGTGGTACGTTGTGGGTGGCTGGTAGGTTTTCTCGTTACGCATGACAGGTACTCCGAACACATAAGGTTTCCATCACGCCGCGGGGTCGCGACGTGTCTGAACTTTCAGAAGGTTGGGGGAGGGAAGATGGGCACGGTGCCCGGATGGGCAACGGCTCGCGAACTATGCAAGTGGCGCGGGCCGCGGTTCGGTGCCCTTGCCGGTGTCACTCGTCGATCGGCGCCGCTGCGCGAGCAGCCACTTGTCGAGATCGTCCTGCAGATACCCGATCCGGCGGCCGATGCGCACGAAACTGGGCCCGCCGCCCGAGCACCGCAACTTATTCAGGAACGATTCCGAGCGGCGCAGATAGCGCGCCGCCTCGTCGTTCGACATGACTTTCATGGTCCACTCCATCGCAACGTGGGCATTCAGGTCCCACGCTGGATAAATGGCACCTGAGCCCGGTGCTGTAGAGAAGGGGCGAAATGATTCTTTTCAGTGGCCTCAGCTCTTGGCGAAAAGGCCGCTGTCGATCTCGTGCTCTCGGCGCATCTGCAGAGCGTGCTCTGCACGGTCTCCAAGATTTCTGGAGAAGATCAATTGCGTGCGCTGCGGCATGTGCGTGGAAATGTCAGTCAACCAGGAAAGGAAAGGGGAATGGTGCTTCCTCTTGGCGGGTTTGTAAGACGCGCCTGGATGCATGCCGAGGTGCTCGGCCAGATCTGCCCATGCCCAGATCAACGCGTAGTCATCCGTGCGCGCTTCACGACCGCGGCGAATGCGCTTGTTTACGGCATCGATACAGCACTCCGCCGCCTCTCGAATGCTTGCCGGGGCCGCTTGGCAGGCGTCAATGCCCCGCTTCCGCAAATGTTCTTCGACCATGTCGACGGCCTTGAGCAGTTCGACCTCTCCGGCCATCGGAGTCGTGAAGACGGCAGATGTTGGCAGTCCGCGCTCCCGCGCGTGCTGAAGCCGCAAGGTGAACTGGTCTTCAGGAGAGGTGGCGTTCGCGGGCAGGGCACTGCGGCTGACCATGAATTTGAGCCATTTGCGAACCTCTACGGCATTTGGACTGCTGGCCCACATGTCGTACGCGCCCACAGTCGTCGAAAACATGTCGGCAAGCACGCGCCGTTCCTCACCAGTCATCAGCCGCCCGGCTCGGGTCTCCGTCAACTTGAAGATTTCAAGCGGGACGACGGGTGGAAGGGCAATGAAACGCATCAGGCCGAGTTTGCTCACGGATCACTCCCTCACGATGGCGGCGGCAATCGGTGCCATGACCCGGTCCGCGGCAGCTTTTGCCGGATGTTCCTGCATGTGAGCATAGATTGACGTCGAGCGGTGGTCCGTATGGCCTAACAGCGCCCCAGTCATGGCAAGCGTCTCGCCGCTAGATACGGCAGCTGATCCCACCGTGTGCCGCAAAGTATGCGGCGTGACGCCGGGCAGGCCAGCGAGTTCGATAAGTTTCGGCCAGACCTTCTTGGTACCCTGGTAGAAACTTTCCCCGCGTTCACTGGGGAAAACGAAAGGCGATGAACCGCGAACGATGCGCCGCAGGATTGCGGCGGCAGGGGCAGCCAGTGATCTACGGCTCGCACCTGTCTTGCTGTCGCCCAGGCGCAAGCATGAGGCTTCGAAGTCGACTTCAGTCCAGAGCAAGGCGGCAATCTCGTTGCGGCGGCAGCCCGTGAGCACCCAGAGCAGCGTGATGTCCATTGCCTTCGGATTGATCCCTGATGCGCGAAGTTTCTGGATGGCATCGCCGAGACTGTTCAGTTCTTGAAGCGTCAGGAAACGCTTGCGCCGACGCACCGGTGGCTTTCTCACCGGCGAGCAGGTGTTGGTCTCAAGAAGCTCGATCCGGACGGCATATGCGAACATCGCCGAGAGGTCACTGACGGCCTTTGCCGCTGCGCCGTCGCCACCGCGGACGATGATGCGTTGACGCGGACCGACCTTGACGTCGACCCGTGTTTTGCCTTTGGCGATGTCCCGCATCATCTGTTCGATGTCTGCAACTCGAACGGTGTTCGCGCGCCTCGTCCCAAGCAGCGGCCTGACATGGTGCCGCAAGCGAGCGAGCCGCTGCTTTTTCTCACGCGGTTTGAGGTGTGCCGTACCCTCGGCATCGTACTGATCGATGAGTTGGCTCATCGTGATGTCCTGGCGCAGTGACGACCGCTCACCAGACGGATCGCGGCCAAGGGCGACGGCGCCGAGGAGCGCCTTCGCTTCCCGACGGGCTTCTTCGAGGGTCAGTGCACCGAAACGCCCGATGGCATATCTGCGGGTCTGGCCGCTTCGCCCACCGCCGACGCGGTACTGCGCAAAGAAGCTCTTGAGACCATTCGGCGACACGCGCAGGGCGAACCCTTTCAGGTCGCTGTCCCAAACGAAATACTCGCGCTCGGCCGGCAGCTGTGCATCGATCAGCGACTTGGTGAGTTTCATTGCCTTCATGTCGACCTCGAACTTGGAAGCACCTTGGAAGCACCGCGTGGGAAGCGGGTGGTCAGCACATCTAAGCGCTGGTCGTCGAATTGCAATGATTTCAACGGATTATGAAACTGCAGGAAAGCGGAGGAAAGCCCGGAATATCAACACCCCACGTTTCACACGGGTGGGGTCACAGGTTCAATCCCTGTCGCGCCCACCATGATTTCAACGACTTAGCACCAGAACATTCCGCTCGTTGTACAATGTAAGAGGGAGCGTTGTACAAACTCGACGATGTTTCCGTCACGTTCCGTTCTCCCCGGCGGCATCATTGAACGACGCCGCTTCCCACAATCCGATGGCCTGTTTGGCCAGTTTGTGGCGCTTCAATTCCAGTGCGTAATGGCGGATCATCTCGCGGCTCTGCCGCGTGATGGCCTCGACCTGCTCCTCTGTGCAGCCGGCTTCCAAGAGGAAGCAAACCGCAGACTTCCTCAAGCCGTGAGGCACGAGGCCGTGGCAAGCGCCCGTCACCAACTCGATGCATTCGTGTTGGCGCGACCAAGCCGTTTTCAAGCTCTCATTCGTGAACGGCAATCCACGGTCCCCGGTCAGAATGCGGGTCGAGCGACGTTCGACACGTTGCAACTCGCTGAGCAGATCGCGATGGATCGGGACCCAAACCTTTTTCTTCGTCTTTTTCTGCCCCTCAGTCCCGTCTTCCTGGACTACCTGGACGGCGCCCGCGTCGACATCGGCCCACGTCATGTGTATCACGTCACTCCGCCGCTGACCGGTGTAGAGGCTCAGGACCATGGCAAGCCGTAGCTCAGGCACGGCCAATTCTCGCCACGCCTCGATCGCTTCCCAGCTCCACACCGCCCACGGCTTCCCGGGCGGGAACATTTTTACGAAGTCGCACGGATTATCAGTTCGCCACCCGCGCGGGATCGACCAACTGATCATCGAGGCGAGCGCCTTGATCATCGTGTTGGCCGCCTCGGGCGTGTCCTTAATTCTGTCGCGCAGTTCAAGCACATGGCGCGGCTCAAGCGCCTTCAGCTGCAATTCGTTCCATGCCGCCAAGACCCGTTCAGTGCCGCTTAAATAATTGCGGCGCGTGTTATCGGCGAGCGCCTGCCACTCTGGGCAGTCTTTCCACGCGTGATCGAGCGCGTTGAACGTGCCGCCGATCAACCGTGGCGCAGGCGTGCCGCTCGCTGCGCGATACGCCGCCCACCATTCAACATTCGGCTCGCCGTTCGTCAGCGACGGCGCGCCCGGCGACGCCACACGAACTCCGGCGAGCTTGGTCCCGCGGCACTCAGGGCCATACTGGGGTCGAGCGACGTGACAGCCATCGCGACGGCGCGAGCCTCCATTGAGCGCGCAACTCTTGATCGATCATCGCAGACCGGAGAAGTGGCACCGGGCGTGGAACGCCTGCTGGCCCAGCTTACGTTCTTGATGAAGATCCATGACAATGGTGTGCTGGCGATGCCTAACTGCACCGCTGTACTGTTCAGCGATGTCGAACATGCGGTCGGGTAATCGCATAGACGTCATCGCACTCCGGCTTGCGGCCTCTCCCAGTACGGGGAGGTCGATCGGACTTCGCAGACCGTTCAACAATCACAGAATCTGATCACGGCACATCTGGACTCTGTGGTTGCACACCAACTTGCGTAGCCGGCATTCTTCAGTCGCGCCGAAGAGCAGACCGCTCACGTCCGCCCGGTGGCCGGCGCCGGCCAAGCTTCCATGCGCGACGCGCTTCGCACTTTCCAGCTCCGCGCACAGGATATCTGACCGCGGCCTCGTCGCGATCGACGACGACAACGCCAGCCTGACCATGACGCGCGGCCTTCCCAACGACGCCAGCCGCCTGATCGTGCCCGAGCGTCGGCTGCGCCCAGCATCGGGACGCTGCAACCGCACGGCCAGCTCCTGCGTTGGCACAGGGTGAACGTGTTCAAGGGGTAGAGTGTGGTGCCACTGCCACTGCTGGCCAAGGAACGGGCCGCCACAAGATGCACCATCGTGACTGATGCCCGGTAGCACTGGCGCCGCGAAGCAAATCGTCGCCTTCTCCTGAGCATGAGACGTGCGTCGTTAGCGAAACCGCTCGCCACACACCCATCCGACTGAGCGCTGGCACAGCGCCTCGCCCTCCTCCCCCCGTCGCCCCCGCTCAATACGGTACCCCCTTCGCGTGCGCGCGCCCACGTCTGACGTCGGGTGCATGCGCATCTCAGCCACTTACGGATCACCACCATGCCCGTTGCATCTTCACCTCGCCCACAGCAGCGACCGGATGACCAGCGCCGCGATGCGAACAAGTATCCGCCTCGCCGAGCCGATGATCACAGCGTGCGGCCGGGCCGTAGGACCCGCTTCACCGAAGAGCAGCTTGCCCACGCACTTAGACACGGCGCCGGCTTCCACAGCGGCGCGTGCACGATCCTGCAAGCCGCTTACGGGCACACCGTCTCGGTCAACACGATGGGGCGGCTCATCGCCAGTTCGCCTAGGTTGCAGGCCGTGAAGGCGCAGATAACTCGGCTCGTGCTGGACTACGCTGAACTCGCGCTGCTGCGAAAGATCGAGGCCGTCGACAACAACTCGATCCATTTCTACCTTCGATTTAAGGGCGCATCGCGCGGCTACGCGCAGTCGCACAGGCACGCGGGCGACACGAAGGGCGCGCTGATCAAGACCGAGACCACCTTGAATTTCGACGGCGTTCCCATCGACAAGCTGCGAGAGATCTATGACGTCCTGACCAAGGCGCGTGAGGCCGCCGTCGATGCGGCACGCGATGCGGCCGAGCGTGATGAGTGATCCAGGGGCAGCGGCGTCTGCAACGCCGCCTGCGGATGCCCGGCTGCTGCGTCGGGCGCATGGACTGTCTCGGGAAGCGATGGGACACTTACCTATAGCTGAGCCGTGTCCCCGAAACGAGGACGCGGTTGCAACGACCTCTGCCGCCCTGACACCGATTGAGCCGGACCGAACCTCGCTTGGGCGGCTTGTGCATTAACCGTCCGCTTACTGTCAATTCGTCGAGCAGTCGGTAGCGGAGCATCATCGAGCATGATGGCGCCGGCCTACGACAAGCGAAACTGACTCGATGCGGTCACCAATGCATCCTGCAACGCTTGGCAAATGTATAGCCGCTGCCGCTTAAAGCAGACGATGAGAGGCCTAGCATTTTCGGCCGTGTCCTTCATGACTTCACGGGGGCGCCGCCAGAAACTGGAGGGCGCACGAGAATAACTTTCGTCGACGGATCAAGCAGTGCTTGCGGTGCGTCGTGCCAGTCCGCCTGCAGTGTGGTCACAAGCTCCGGCTTGAGTCCGCCGCTTTCAATCGTTCGCAAAATCTCAGGTATATCTGCCCGGACATTGGCCAGCCCGGTCGTCAGCGTGCTACCGTAGACGTACATCTGCCAGAGGGGAATTGGCGTGCCTTTCCGCAGATGGAAAAACACCGTCGTGCAAACGCCGCCGGGCGACAGCGAGCGAATGGCAAAGTCGAGCGCTCCAGCTGCGCCGCTTCCATCGACGACAATTGGATAGCCGCCCTTGCGAAAATGGCTGCTCCCTTTCATCCGTTGAAAACTCTTTTCCAGCTTGATTGGCGTCGCACCTAACATCTCTGCAATGTGAAGCCGCTCGGCGTTCGTATCCAAGTAGTCCACGCGTTCGCTGCCGAGCGCAACGGCAGCAGCAACTGCGTAGAGCGAAACACTTTTTGCCCTGCCGCCTACGACCAGCACCGGGGCACCCGGTCTCGCACGCAATGGCGCCGCCACTGTTCGCCATCCATCTGCAATGTTGTCGCTGGCGCTTGCGACCGACGCAGATGCCACGCCCTCTGGAACCTTGACCAGCATATGCGACGCGTTCGGAACGCGAAACAGATCCGCCACCATCCCGCCGAGGTCGCCCGTTGCTTTGCCGAACCCGAAGGCTCGAATAGGCGTCTTGCGATCCGTTTCGCAATGCGCAGTCAGATCAAGTCTGCAGGTGCCGCAATGGCCGCAGGACAACTGAAACGGCACGATGACCCTGTCGCCCACCCTGAAGTCTTTGACATCAGGACCAAGCTCGACAATCTCGGCCACACATTCATGACCATACGGGAACGGCCCCTCGAAAGGCGGCACACCCATGGTGTCCTTCACCAGTGGGTCCAGGATGTGTAATGCTAGGCCGATGCGGACAGCAGCCGACATGTCGCG